>NZ_JBSHNV010000146.1:0-217336 GCF_053601575.1 Lacinutrix sp. MEBiC02404
GTTAGCAACATCTAAAATAGTTGGGTTTCCATCTTCATCGGTGTAAGTTAATGTTCCGTCATTATTATCCACCAATGTTGTTAAAGCTTCCAGGTTTGCTATGATTGCAGATAAATCTAATTGTGTAGTAACGCCATCTTCGTCTGTATAATTGATATTGGTGTTGTCGGCGTTTAATAATATTGTAGTTAATGTTTCGGCGCTATTTGTATCAATGGTTGTTACTGTCCCGTTTTCAGAAGTATAAGTGAAAGTCCCATCTGCATTATCTAAAAGGGAAGTAATCGTTTCCAATGTAGAGACGTCTAATGTTAGTGGTGCACCATTTCCATTATCAAATGTAAAAGTTCCATCTCCATTGTCTATAAATGCCGATTTAATAATTGTTGTAATGGTTCCTTCTTCGTTTGTATAACTTATAGAGCCATCATTATTGTCTATCAATGCAGTTATTGTCTCATTTGCCATTACATCAACGCACAAGCTTGTCCAAGAAGAATTATTGTATTGGTATAAGCAATCTTCTTCTGTATTATAAATGATTGCTCCATTTATAGGAGTAATTGCATTCATTTGCGCACTCGTTATTCTGGTAACCACGAAGACTTTTTCTGTGCTTTCTAATTCTAAAATAGAATTATTGTCTATCGCGCTAGGATTGTCTCCAATTTTAACTTGGGAAAACATACTAGAAGAAAGTAGGAAAGCAAATAGTAATAGGACATTTTTCATTTTATGGACTTTTTTATTCAGATAACAAAAGTACTTTATAAATGCCTATTTACATGATTCACAGGCTTAAAACAATATTACACCGACGAAAGGTTATTTATTCCCGATAAAAAACATAATATTTTTTTTGAAAAAGCTTTGTTATATGATAAAAATAGTTAATTTTGCCATCCGAATGCGAGAGTAGCTCAGTTGGTAGAGCGTCAGCCTTCCAAGCTGAATGTCGCCAGTTCGAACCTGGTCTCTCGCTCACAAAGCTTCATCTAACGATGGAGCTTTTTTGTTTTATAGAGTTGAAAGTATGGAAGATTTAAGGTGAGAAGTTTATGCAGTGCGTAGCCGAAGTAAACCTGGTCTCTCGCTCACAAAGCCTTATCTTAACTTATAAGGCTTTTTTGTTTTATAAAATTGGTGGTATGGAAGATTTAAGGTGAGAAGTTTATGTAGCGCGTAGCCGAAGTAAGCTTGGTCTCTCGCTCACAAAGCCTTATTTTATTGGATATTTTTTTTATTTTAAAAGACTAAGATCTGTATTTGTTTCCACCTCATAAGGGGTTTGGTTGTGTTCAAAAATTCTTGCAGATAATTTTCCTTTTAATGTAATCGTATTTCCTATTACTTCTAACCAACTTCCTTCTCTTAAGCCAACAACTGGTTGTGAGTTATACGCATGAAACTCTTTAATTCTAGTTTCTCGGGTTTCTCCTTTATGTGTAGAGTTTGGGTCTGGATCTAAATAATGCGGATTGATATTAAAAGGTACTAAACCAATAGTTTTAAAACTTGGAGGTTGCATTATTGGCATATCGTTGGTGGTATGCATCGTTAAACCACAAATATTACTTCCTGCACTTGTTCCTAAATATGGTGTACCTTTTTCTACAGCTTCTTTAATAACTGTAAGTAGCTTATTTCTGTATAGTTGACTAACTAATACAAAAGTGTTTCCACCACCAACAAAAATAGCTTCCGCATTTTCTATAGCTTCGGTTGGGTTTTCAAAAGTGTGAATTCCAATGACCTGTTTGTTGATTTTAGAAAAGGCTTCGCTTACTTTTTTAGTATACTCGTCATGCGAAATCCCACTTGGTCTTGCATAAGGAATAAATAAGATAGTAGATGCGTTTCTAAAAAAGACTGCTAGTTCTTCTAAAAGATATTCTAAATAATCACTTTCATGTATGGTAGAAGTACTGGCTATAATTATGTTTTTCATGTTTACTTTATATAGTTGAAAATCTCTTTTTAATGTAATTAATTTGTTGTAAATTTAAGTAATAAAGACTTTGAACAAAAATTAAATCGACTTTTGCTTCCTCTATAAGGTTGTAGTCGTTTTCTTAATCTAAAAAACCCAATATTATGAAACACCTATTACTATGCTTCACTTTTTTATTTTCTATTTCTTACGCATTTGGCCAAACCTCAGAAAGAGTGTCCATCCAAGGGAAAGTTATTTTTGAAACGAATGAGGTAGAAAATTTAGTGATTTATAATAAAACAGCAAATGATCGTACATTAACGGATGTTAATGGAGGATTTATAATAGATGTTGCTTTAGAGGATCATTTAGAAATTTCTGGTTTACGATTTAAAACCTTTCTAGTAACGATTACTCCAGATATTATGGCTTCTAAAGAGCTTACCGCTTTTTTAGTGGAGCGTGTAAATGATTTGGACGAAGTTGTTATTTTGCCATTCGGACTTTCAGGGAACTTAACTTCAGATTTAACCAAACTAAGAACTTTTGATTTAGATTTAGATGCCATTTATACCAATGTAGAAAATGAAGAGCAATTTAAATATACAGAGCCTCAATATCTCGAAGTGGAAAATATGATACTTAAAAAAGATCAGTTTTATAATGGTGTCGATTTTGTTAAAATCACAAATTGGTTAATTAAACCAAGATTAAAAACGCAACGTAATCTTAAAAAAGATCCAGCAACGTTTTCAAATTTTGATGATTTAAGGATGAAGCATAGACAAGATTTTATAAATGCAAATTTTGGTATTCCAAAAGATAGAGTAGAATCTTTTATTGTTTTTGCTGAAAATAATAATTCAGACATAACGCTTTTAGATGCAGGTAAAGACGTGGAACTTATAGAATATTTAGTGCAACAAAGTAAGTTGTTTTTAGCGTCCGAAGAAATCAAAAACTAAGCATATTCCTCTTAATTTGTTTTTTAAAACCTGCTAATTTTCCTAGTAGTAATTTTGAACGGCATAGTATTAAAGAGATAAAACCTTCTTCTTCCCGATTGCTTTTAACAAAAGTTTATATAGTCTTTTCATTTTCTTTAAGATTTGAAATACGTTCTTTAAGCTATTAAAAACTAACAACTTGAAAACTACATATTTTTTATTGCTAGTGATAAGTCTTTTTTGTGTGCAATTCTCTTGGTCACAAAGTATAGAAATCCAGGGTAAAATAGTTTCGGAAGCATCTGATTTAGAAAACATTACTATTTATAATAGTACTTCAAAAAAAGGAACCATTACAGATATAAATGGAACCTTTACTATGGAAGTAAAGCTAAAAGATGTTCTAAAAATTTCGGCACTGACTTTTAAAAAAGTAACCGTAATTATTAATGACGAAATAATTAAAAGTAGAGCGCTTACCATTTTGGTAAATGAAGAAGTAAATACGTTAGATGAGGTCGTAATTCTTACGCATAATTTAACTGGCGAATTATTAGTAGATGTTGAAAATGCCGAATATTTTAAACCAATTCCTATAGATATTGGAAACATGGATAAATTAGAATTTGAGGATATTAGAATGAATAAAGTAGATAATGTCTTAGTGAAAAAAGGACAGCTTTATAATGGTTTTGATCCGGTAGAAATGCTGAAGTTATTTGGCGTGACATTTAAAAAGAAAAAGAAACTTACCTATCAGGAACTTAAAGAAAGAGATAAAGATACGAAGGAAGTTTTGGATTTGGCCGATATCTATTCCGCAGCCTTTATTAGTGAGAATTTCAATATACCTATAAATCAAACCGAAGCTTTTCACGCTTTTGTGGAAGCAAGTCCGTTAGATTATACCTTACTTAAAAAAGAAAATGAAGTAGTATTACTTGAATTTTTACTTACACAAAGTAAGTTGTTTCTAAAAAAAATAAATGGGGAAGATTAAGGGTATAATTTTCTTGCTGATTTGCTTGGCTTGTTTTCAAATATCTTGGACACAAACCGTAGATATTCTAGGAGAAGTAAAAAGTGGGGATGATGTGGAAAACATTCATGTCATTAATAAAACTTCGCAAAAGTTCACCATTACAAATGCCAAAGGAAAATTTGTTATTCCGGCAAAACTAAACGATACTTTGGTGGTTTCTTCTATTCAAAATAAATTAGAAACTTTGATTGTTAGTATAGAACATATTTTGTCTAAAAAAATAACCATAACATTAGAAGAGCAGGTCAACGAACTAGACGAAGTGGTAATAGGTAAAATGTTAACAGGAGATTTAATGACAGATCTAAATGCTGTGGAAGGAAAACCAATTACTTCCTTAAGTATTGGTATTCCAAGTTATCAAGGGCCACTAAAAACCCATAACGAAAGATTACTGAATGAAGCAACCTCAGGAGGTGGTTTTATTGCGTTAAATCCCATTTTAAATGCCATAAGTGGTAGAACAAAAAAACTGAAAAATAGAGTAAGATTAGATGAAATTGAAGTCTTTATGTATCGCGTGAAAACTAAATTTTCTAAAGATTTATTTGAAGAAAACCCATTACACGAAGATAAAATCATGGATTACTTTTATTTTGTTTCCGATGACCCCGATTTTACTAAAATATGCAAAAACAAAAGCGATTTAGAAATATTGGTTTTTTTGAAAGATAAATTAATAGCATATAAAGCAATTTTAAATAACAAAGAAGATTAAGTTGCTTTGGAATGCTTTTTGAAATGCAATTCATCTAAAAAATAATTACTTTTACGTTTAATAAAAAAAAACAATTCCGGTTAACGGAAAATAAATATGAAGCACTTAAAATTTGCCTTACTACTTTTAATTATACCAGCACTTGCATTTACAACGGTACATAAGTACTATGTAAGTGTTACAAAAGTAGAATACGTAAAAGAAAAAGAATCGGTACAAATAATTTCTAGAATTTTTATTGACGATTTTGAAAGACTACTTCGGGAACGTTACGATTCAGAAATCACATTAGATATAGAAAATGAATTGTCTACCATAGATATGTATATCGAGCGATATCTAAAGGAAAAAATACAAATAGAAATTAATGGAGAACTTATACCTTTTCATTATTTAGGTAAGGAATATGAAGATGAAATTATTTTTGTTTACCTTGAAATAGAAGGTGTTAAAGAGATTAAGAGTTTTGAAATAACCAATAAAGTTTTAATGGATTTATTTGAAGAACAAGAGAATATAATTCGAACAAATATTAATGGTAAAAATAAAAGCTTACTATTAAGAAAAGGAAAAGATACAGACGTGTTAAACTTTAATTAAAAAAAGGTTAATATTTTTAAAGTTTCACTAATTTACGCATCATTTTCTAACCAAATTTTATCCAATGAATAAATTAAAGTATGTATTCCTTTCCGTTATATTTCTAACAGCTGGTGCGTTTGCACAAGAAGGAGAAACAACAGAAAGAGAACAAGGACACACCAATAGCAATAAGTTTAAGCAACTCTATGATGAATTTGCTACTCCAAATATGTATCGAACAGCCTCTGGAGCTCCAGGTGCAGCGTATTACCAACAACAAGCAGATTATAAAATGGATTTGGTATTAGATGATACTAATGCTAAGCTTTCTGGTTTCGAAACTATAACGTATACTAACAATTCGCCAGATACTTTAAAATATCTTTGGGTACAGTTAGACCAAAATATGAGAGCTAAAGACTCTAAAACACCTTTAATTAGTGATGATGCTTCACAGCCAGCTGAAACACCAGGAGCCTTTGCTAGCAAGTATTTATCCGAAGGTTTTGATGGAGGTTTTAATATTCAAGAAGTAAAAGATACAAATGGTCGTGCTTTACAACACATGATAAATCGTACCATGATGCGTGTTGAATTACCAACGCCATTAGCAACGGGACAAAAATTCTCATTCGCTATAAAATGGTGGTATAATATTAATGATCACGTAAACGGAAGAGGAAGATCTGGTTATGAGTATTTTTCAGAAGATGATAATAGAGCATATGTAATGGCGCAATTCTATCCAAGAATGGCAGTTTACAATGATGTAGAAGGATGGCAAAACTCACAGTTCTGGGGAAGAGATGAATTTGCTTTACCTTTCGGAAACTTCGAAGTAAACATTACCGTTCCTGCAGATCATATTTTAGATGGTACAGGAAAACTTACCAATAGAAAAGAAGTATATTCTAAAGAAATGATGAAGCGTTATGACCAAGCAAAGAAGTCGTATGACGAACCTGTTGTAATCGTTACGCAAGACGAAGTAATTGAAAAATTAAAAACAAAATCATCCAAAACAAATACCTGGAAACTGTACGCAGAAAATGTACGTGACTTTGGTTTTGCAACGTCTAGAAGATATATCTGGGACATGATGAGTGTTAAGATTGGAAACAGAGATGTTATGGCTGTTTCTATGTATGGAAAAGAAGGAAACCCTTTATGGGAAGATTGGTCTACCAAAGCTGTTGCAAGTACATTAAAGTCGTATTCTCGTATGACTTTCGATTACCCGTACCACAAAGCAATATCTGTTCATGCAAAACAACAAGGTATGGAATACCCAATGATTTGCTGGAACTATGGTCGTCCAGATGCAGAAGGTAACTATAGCGATAGAACAAAATTTGGAATGATGAGCGTAATCATTCATGAAGTTGGTCATAACTTCTTTCCAATGATTGTAAATAGTGATGAAAGACAATGGACATGGATGGACGAAGGTTTAAACACTTTTGTACAATACGTAGCAGAACAAGATTTTGGTAAATGGTATCCTGCAGCATTGTCAGAAGGACAAACAGCATATCCTTCGCGTCGTGGTCCAGCAGCTAAAATTGTAAACTATATGGGAGGAGATCAAGATTTTATTGCTCCAATCATGACCAAAGGATTAAACACGTACCAATTTGGTAATAACGCTTATGGTAAACCAGGAACTGCTCTTAATATATTAAGAGAAACAGTAATGGGGCCTGAGTTATTTGATTATGCATTTAGAGAATATGCAAACCGTTGGATGTTTAAACACCCAACACCAGAAGATTTCTTTAGAACCATGGAAGATGCTTCTGCATTCGATTTAGATTGGTACTGGAGAGGATGGTTTTACACAACAGATTATGTAGATATCGGAGTGAAAGAAGTGAAGAAATACTATGTGTCTAATGAGCCAAATGCAGAAATTAAGAAAATTGCAGAACAACGTGGTATGAAATTAAGTGATTTACCACCTTTAGTATTCTTTGTAGAAGAAGGAAGTGAAGATTTTAATGAGACTTTAAAAGGAAAGTCAGCTTTAGAGAACTCCACAACATTAAGTGAATATGTAATGGATAATTTTACGCCGGAAGAAAGAGCTAAAATAAAAGAACCAAAATTCTTTTATAAAGTAACTTTCGATAAGCCAGGCGGACTAGTAATGCCTATTATTGCTGAGTACACGTATGCAGATGGGACATCAGAAACCATTACATATCCAGCGCAAATTTGGAGATTAAATGATAAAGAAGTTAGCAAAGCTATAGCTTCAGAAAAAGAAATTGTATCTATTAAAGTAGATCCAAATTTAGAAACTGCAGATGTAGATACTTCTAATAATTCTTGGCCAAGAGAGGTGTCAGAAAGCAAGTTTGATAGCTTTAAAAAAGAAGTTAAAAACTAATTTAAAAAAATATTATTAACAAAGCCGACTTTTATTAGTCGGCTTTTTTTATTTGTATTAAACAACTCACTATATTTGTACTGTGATTTTAAAAACAACATTTTTATTTATAAGCAGCCCAGAAATAGTCTTAATACTATTTGTGGTGGTTATGGTATTTGGTGCAGACAAAATACCCGAGATAGCTAGAGGTTTAGGTAAAGGAATGCGCACACTTAAAGACGCAACCAATGACATTAAACATGAGATTACCAAAAGTGCAGATAAACACGGTATAGACACTTCTATCACTAAAGATGTAGATGACGAACTTAAAAAAGTAAAAGACGATCTTGAGGATTTTACGGGTTCTGTGCGTCGTAAATTATAGATTCATTATTTGGGCGTTACCACAAGGGTCGCGTCATTCATTGTATCTTTTTTTGCCATATATAGCAGCAAAAAAAGGATGCCATTTCTACCGCTAACGCAATTCAGAACGATTATTAAACTTCCGTATTACAAGTTTAAATATGTAAATTTAATATAAATAATGCGGTTTATTTGTTAATTCATTATTCGTGTTCGGGTTTTTTTAAGAATAATTCATATATTTAAGAACTAACCTTAAACCATATAAAAATGAAAAAACCATTACTTAAGCTATCCATACTTTTGGTAGCCTTTACTCTTTTTAATACTTGTCAAAACGAAGATTATTTAGAGAATCCAGAAGAAAGTATAAGTGTTGAAGAACAAAAAGAACCATTAACTATTTCAGAATTAAATGCAATAATTAATGAAAGCTTAACCGCTACAGGAACTTTTGATTGGAAAGATGTAGATGCGCACACGCTTTGGAGTGCAGTAGTTCGAGGAGATAATATTTTAACTATTGGGTATGGAGAAGAAGGCGAAAGTTTTGCAGAAGTGAAAACAGAGGGTTTAAAGTCCGCTTTAGCTAATGTTTTACAAACAGTAGAAGATTACGAAGGGTATTCTAAAAGCAGAGAAACGGTTATAGAACATGATATCATCAATGTGGTAGATGTAAAAGTAGAAAGCTTAGAAACCATCCAACAACTTTTTAAAAGTGAAGGTGTTCGGTATCTAGAGCCAAATGGCTATAATCACTACGAGATTGTAAATAACGCACGTTCCAGTTCTGGCTGTGATAAAAATGGCGATTATATTAATCCAGCACATTACACAACAATAAGCCCAAATAATGCGCAAGTTTCATGGCATTTTCAAAAACATAATATTCCACAAGCTTGGAATTATAGTACAGGATCAGGTGTTACTATAGGTTTAATAGATACCGGTGTTTCTGCATCACAACCACTATTAAACTCGTCAGGAATTAATGATGGATATTCTAACGGACGTTTTGTGCAAAAATATGGAACCTTTATCGACTCTAATTGGTGGTGGTCCAGTAACTATGATGGGCCTCATGATAAATGTGGACATGGTACAGCGATGGCGTCTACCATGGCAGCACCTCGTAATGATAACGGCATGCCTGTTGGTGTCGCTTACAATGCTAATTTAGTAGCGTATAGAGCGACAGAAGATGTGCTATTAAATGATTATCACGAACGTAAAGGGGTTTCTGCAGCATTAACAGCATTAGGAAATAGAAGTGATGTAAAAATAATCTCGATGTCTATTGGTTATTTATGGTCTATTGGTAATATTAAAGATGCGGTAAGGTATGCAAATAGCAAAGGGAAATTAATCTTTGCAGCAGGAGGGACTTCAACCAGTTTTACAAATGGTTATGGCGTTATTTTTCCAGCAACTATGAGTGAAACAGTTGCGGTAACAGGAGTAGATGATGGATCCAATTATGATAGATGCGAAGTGTGCCATAGTGGAAGTAAGATTGATTTTACGATCATTATGGAAGGCGATAATAATACCAGTAAAGCGCCTCCAGTTTTAGGCTTTTATAATGGAGATAGACGGTATACAGGCGGATCATCTGTGGCAACAGCAACTACTGCAGGTATTGCAGCTTTAGTTTGGGCAAAACACCCAACTTGGTCTAAAACCCAAGTGCTAAATAAATTAAAACAATCGGCTGAGTTTTATCCTAACAAAAACAGTAGTTTCGGTTATGGTAATATTGATGCGTTACAAGCGGTGCAGTAAAATGTAGACGGTCGCATGGTGCATAAAAAATGGTCCTCCTATTATAGCAGGACCATTTTTTATACTATTATTTTTCAAACACATTTAACTATATATGTAGTTCAGTAATAGTGTTTGTAAAGCAGTTAAGCGTATCAAAAATAAAATGAAATTATATGGCAACATATAGTGTAAGTCGTTATTTTGTGCAGATAATCTGATTTTAGTGTTATTTTACCGATATTTTCTTTGGCGTTTGCTATTCGTTTATATATATTTGATAACCGAAATTAACTATAATTGAAAAGTCACCTACATCTATTTTTCTTCTTTTTAGTGCTAAGCAATTTGTTCAGCCAGAATGAAAGAGCAATTATTACTAAAATAGATAGCTTAAATACTATTGGTGTTGACTTGTACGATAATCACAAAATCATGCAATCCATTGACTATTTTAATGCCGCAATAAAACTATCAAATTCTATTGATGATAATTATGGAAAAGCAGTTGCAAATATTACTTTAGGTAATATTTATAAAGATTTGAATGAAAATATAGATGCAGAGAAATCGTATTTAAAAGCATTAGATGCAGCATCAAATATTAATGAAAAATACTTATTAGCAAGTGCATATTTAAATATTGGAGAGGTTTATTCCCTAGGCTATCTTAAAAAGGATGAAGCCATGCTTTACTTTCGAAAAGCACTAAATGCTGCTGAAGAAATAGATGTTATTGTCAAAGAAAATAGAAAAGAAAAATTACATATAATTTCAAATACGCTATTAAGTATTAGTGCTATACATTTAGATTATAAACAACCTGATAAAGCTTTTACTCTAATGTTAAGGGCTAAAAAAATTCAAGACTCCATAGATATTTCGCCAATAAAGAGAAGTCAAATGGCATTCATGTTTGGTAAGTATTATACACAAAAAGAAGCGCTATATAACGCGATTGTGAATTTTGATAATGCTTTAATTATTTTAAAAAAATTAGACGAAACCAATAACGAAAGAAATTTATTAATTTCAAATATTTATAAAGAATATGCTACCTCTTTAGCAAGCTTAAATAAAAACGAAAGAGCCTATGCAGCACTATTAAAACACAATACGTATAGAGAGAAAGTTATCAATGAAGAAAAAATTAAGCAATCTAAACTAGCAAAAACAAAGTTTAATGTAGAAGATTATAAACGTAATGCAAATGAAGCTAATAAAGAAAAAGATGTACTAGTTAAAGAAACGGAGAAAACCCAAAAAGCAAATACCATTTTTGTTGTCGCCCTAGCGTTTTTAGTAATTAGTTTAGTAGCATTGTTTATAAATTACTTATCCAAAAGAAAATTAAGTACTACGCTTCAAATAAGAAATAAGGAATTAGAAATCGCGAAAAACGCCGCAGAAAAAATATCGATATTAAAGTCTGGTTTTATTTCTAATGTAAGCCATGAATTACGAACACCTTTATATGGTGTTGTTGGTTTAACCTCTTTATTATTAAAAGATAACAACTTAAATAACCAAGATCAAAAATATTTAAAATCGTTAAAATACTCTGGTGATTATCTTTTAAATCTAATTAACGATGTACTTCAGGTAGGTAAAATTGAATCTAAGAAAATAGAACTACAAAACAATTCTTTAAACCTAAAGAAAATGGTTATTAATATAACCGATTCTTTCGAATATCAATTAGAAGAAACAGCGAACAAGTTATATCTAGAATACGATAATAAAATACCACAATATATTTTTGCAGATAATATACGTCTAAGCCAAGTTATTCTTAATCTATTAGGAAACAGTCTAAAGTTTACAAACAAAGGAAATGTATGGCTTAAACTAGTCCTATTGAAGAAAAATAAAGACTTAGTTAACATACGATTTGAAATTATTGATGATGGTCCAGGGATTCCAAAGGAGCAACAAAAAATAATTTTTGATAATTTTTCTCAATTAGAAAGAAATCATAATGAAAATTATCAAGGAACAGGTTTAGGGCTATCTATTGCGAAAAACTTAGTAGATTTATTTGGAAGTGAAATAGAGTTAATAAGTGATGAAGGACTAGGTTCTAAATTTGCTTTTAATATTACGTTTAAAATAGATAAAGAAGCCAAAGCAAAAGAAGATAAAAAATCGTTTAAAGAAAGATTATTAGAAAATAAAGGAAGAAGAATTTTAATTGTTGAAGACAATAAGATTAATCAAATAGTAACGCAAAACATTCTTAAAAAAGAGAACTTTATTAGTGATGTGGTAGAAAACGGACTTTTAGCATTAGAAGCCGTTAAAGAAAAAGATTATGACTTAATTCTTATGGATTTAAATATGCCTGTAATGGATGGATTTCAAGCTACCAAGGCTATTAGGCAGTTTGATAAAGAAATACCAATAGTTGCGCTTACAGCATCTAATATTGAAGAAGTTAAAGAACAAGTATTCTCCAATGGGTTTAATGATATTATTATAAAACCGTATGATGACTATGAATTCTTTCAAACTATTATAAAAAACATTAGCCAAAGAGTTCCTGTAAACGATTTACAATAATGCTTATTTTTTTCTGCTAATCGTTAATCCATCACGTATTGGTAGCAATACCGTTTCAATTCTATCATCGTTTCTAAGAAGTGTATTAAAGTCTAAAACAGCTTTGGTGGAAACATCTTTTTCATTTAGAGGTTCAATCACTTTTCCGTGCCATAATACGTTATCAGAGAGTATGATTCCTCCCGGATTTAACTTGTCAATGATTAAGTGAAAGTAGTTGCTGTAATTTGGTTTGTCGGCATCAATAAAAACTAAATCATAGGTTTTGTCTAAGGTTGGAAGTATGTCTATAGCACTTCCTAAATGTTGCTGTATTTGTGAACCATAACCAGACTTATCAAAGTATTTTCGTTGAAAATCTAACAACTCTTCATTGACATCAATCGTGTCAATCTCTCCTTCTTGTTGTAAACCTTCCGCTAAACATAAAGTAGCGTAACCGGTAAAAGTACCGAGTTCTAAAATAGATTTCGGACGAATTAGTTTAGAGAGCATACTCAATACGCGCCCTTGATACGGACCACTAAGCATAATAGGTTGTAATATTTTTTGATACGTTTCGCGTGTAAGTTGTTGCAGTAATTCGGGCTCTTCTTGTGAATGTGCAACTACGTAATCGTCTAATTTTTCTGGTAAAAAGTGCATTGATGTTTCGTTGTGTGTTGTAGCGTTGTTTGCTGCCTAGTCCTGCGTAGTCGAGTCCTGTTTTTTAACTGGAAAATTGAATTTATGAATCAAATCCTCCTCGTTTTTAATTTTTTCCGTTATTTCAATTTCTATAAATCCAGATTCTAAATTTTCTTCTGTTGCTGTTAGTGATAAATTTGCATCATGCATATGTACCTTGAAATCCTCCATTAAATCTATTTTAACATGCTTAACAACCACTTTATTTAAAGCTTTATATAACATCTTTCTTTTAAAATATATAACTGTGGGTTTTCCAACGATTATAAATTCTGCATTATTTTCAAGAAATACTTCAATTTCACGATTTTCACTGGATTCAACTAGCAACAGTTGGTTTTTATCTTCACCTTTTGATTCTATTTCTGTTGCTGTCGAATTATTCGTTTTTGCTTCAGATTTATTGCCACAACTTATTAAAATTATATAGATTAATCCATAAATTAAATGAATCAAAATTTTATATTTCATGTAATGATTTAGCTTTTCTAGTTAATATTTCAAATTACCCTAAAATACGTTTTACTAATTTATCTTTAGCATCTTGATCATCACCACATAGCCATTGTATCACATTATTTTCCCAAATATCGTCACGCTCGGTTTCTGTAATAATGTTTCTCTCGATAGCTAAATCTAAAATTTTACCCGGATAAGAACTTTGTTTTTCACTTTCCATTTCTCCTAAAGGATACGGATCATCTAATCCCATGATTACCTGTTTAGATCCTTGGTTTTTTAATAATAAATCTAATCCTCCAGTATCATGAACCAAAGTGTCAAAAAAGATATTTTTATGTCCAACCGCTTTTCTTGGGTGACTTTTACCTTCAAATAAATCAGGTCTTCCATCAAAACCTTGAATACGTCGTCCTAAATTTATTTGCGCTAATTGTCCGCCATGTGCAAAACAAGTACGCATATTTGGATACTTATCTTGATAGCCATTTAAGGTTAAAAAATGATATGCATCTGCACATTGTGCAAGCATCCATATCAAGTGAAAACGCCAAGAAGTGTTTTCTAGTTTTATAAATTTTTCTCCATCATAAGGGTGAATTTCTACCGCTAAATTATACTTGTTTGCCAATTCAAAAATAGGCTCGTTTTCTTCATCAAAAATACAACGCCAAGTACCAATAGTATCCATATAATGCGTTGGTAAACATAATAAACGTAAACCTAATTCTTCTACACAACGTTCAATTTCCCAACAGGCACCACGAACAAAACCAGGGTGTACCACAAAACCACAAGTAAATTTACTAGGGTTTTCACGCTGTACTTTGGCATTAAAATCATTCTGAAATTTTAACGCTTGCTTCATTTCTTCCACACGCAATCCATTTCCATATAATTGCGATAAGTTTAAAACAACCGCATGGTCAATTTTAAAACGCTCCATCCAAGCTAGCTTTTCATCTAAAAAGAAACTAGAATCCGTAATTGGACGATTCCAATCTTTTTGAAGCATGAATTTTCGATCTTTATCTACCCAAAAAATCTCTTTGTCTTGCATAAACTGAGGGATTTCTTCAGGATATGGAAGTAAGTGTGAGTGACCGTTAATTCTAAGTTTACGTTTTTCCATTTTGTCTTTCCTGCGAAGGCAGGAATCTTATTAATGTCTTCTGTCTTATTAAACAGATTGCCAAGCCAAAAGGCTTGCAATGACTGGTTGGTTTTTGTTTAATCTATTTTATTTTACTCGGTGGTTGCATTACTGTACTACATTTTTTACAGGTACGTTTTTCTTCATTACTGTAAAATTTATCAAAAATTATTGGCATATCTGTTTCAATATTGTCCAGTTTAAATTTTTTCTTATATAGTTTTTCATTACAATTTTCGCAATACCATATTAGTGCATCCTTCATTTTTTTAGAACGTGGATATTCAATTACCAAACCAACAGTATTGGCACCTCTTTGCGGAGAATGCGGTACTTTTGGGGGTAACAAGTAGATGTCACCTTCATTAATATGTACGTCTTTTGGCGTGTCTCCATCCATTATTTTTAAAACCATATCGCCTTCCAATTGGTAGAAAAACTCAGGGGTTTCGTTATAATGATAATCCTTTCTATTATTTGGTCCACCAACAACCATCACGATAAAATCGCCATCTTTCCACACACATTTATTGCCAACTGGTGGTTTTAAAAGATGTCTGTTTTCTTCTATCCAAGCTTTAAAATTTAAAGGCGAAACTAATTTACTCATAGTATTATATTTTTGCTATTCCTACGAAGGCAGAAATCTATATTGTCTTGTTTTTTTATTTGGGCGTTACTTTTGCGCATACCTATCAGGTTTTAGATACCAAAATAAGATTGGTACTTCGCCTTGCAGGATCACAAAAGTCAGGCTTTCAAGGCTCGCTCTCTGCGAGGAGCTCAAACAAACCTTTCTATCCTTAACGCAGATTCAGCCATGCAATAAAATTAGTGATAAAAAACGAAATAAAGAATTATAACGACTTCGTTCTTCCGCCATCTACTGGAAGATTAATTCCGTTAATATATGCAGCACGTGCACTTGCTAAAAAAGTAATCGCATCGGCTAATTCTTCAGGCTTTGCAAAACGTTTTGCGGGTACAGCACTTTTCATCGCATTTGCAGATTCTTCTTCTGTGTTGCCAGATTTAGCAGATTTGTTTTTAATAATTTCTGCCAAACGATCGGTTCCTGTTGCGCCTGGTAATACATTGTTTACCGTAATTCCAAACTGTCCAAGCTCATTCGCTAAGGTTTTACTCCAATTAGCAACTGCTCCACGAATGGTATTACTTACACCAAGTCCGTCTAAAGGTTGTTTTACCGAAGTAGAAATGACATTTATAATTCTGCCATAACCTTCACTTTTCATAAACGGAACCACCGCTTGCGCCAACACATGATTGCATTTTAAATGCTGTGTAAAAGCACTTTCAAATTCTTCTAAGTCTGCTGAAAATACAGGTCCGCCTTTTGGACCGCCTGTATTATTTACCAATACATGAAAACCATGATTTTCATTTATATAGGCTGTTACTTTTTCTTTTAGTTCCTTCGGGTTAGAAAAATCGGCTACAATGTAATCGTGATTTCTATGTTGCGGTAATTCGGCTAGCGTTGCTTTTAACTTCTCTTCGTTTCTAGCAATAAGGGTTACTTGTACGCCTTCTTCTGCTAAAGCCATTGCTGTTGCTTTTCCTATTCCTGCTGTGCTTCCGCAAACTAATGCGTATTTGTTGTTTAAGTCTAGATTCATAATAACTTCCTGCGAAGGCAGGAATCTGTTTAATGTGATTCTGAAATAAACTCAGAATTACGTATTATTAATAATTTCGTTTCAATTTATGAGATTCCTGCATGCGCAGGAATTTAATATTTTATACAAACATTCTTAGCTTCAGTGAAAAAGCGTAAAGCTTCAAAACCGCCTTCACGACCAACGCCAGATGCTTTTACACCACCAAAAGGGGTTCGTAAATCACGCATCATCCATGTGTTAACCCAAACTATTCCGGCTTGTAATTGGTTACTCATTTTCATGGTGCGTTTTAAGTTGTTCGTCCAAAGTGTAGCAGATAGTCCATACTTCACTTTATTTGCCATGATTAATACTTCATCTTCGGTATGAAATGGCATAATGGTAACTACAGGTCCAAAAATTTCTTCTTGATTCACGCGGCATTCATCGGTTGGGACTTCAATAACGGTTGGTTCTAAGTAGTAGCCGTTTTCATAACCTTTTACAGTCACTTCTTTTCCGCCACAAAGCACTTTTCCATTTTCTGTTTTTGCAATTTCTATGTATTCTTTTACTTTTTCTAAATGGGCTTTCGAAACTAAAGCTCCGATATTTGTTTCTGCTTCCGATGGATGACCGACTTTTAAAGCCTTTATTTTTTTGACAAAATCTTTTTTGAATTTCTCATAAATAGAAGCTTCTACAAAGATTCTACTTCCGCATAAACAAATTTGACCTTGATTTGCAAAAGACGAACGCACGGTTGTATCTAGCATATCTTCATAATTACAATCTGCAAAAATGATATTTGGGTTTTTTCCGCCAAGCTCTAATGATAATTTTTTAAACATTGGAGCTGCTATTTTTGCAATATGTGCTCCTGTTGCGGTTCCTCCTGTAAAGCTAATTGCTTTTATGTCTTCGTGTTCTATAATGGCTTGTCCTGTAGAACCGCCAAGTCCGTGAACAATATTTAAAACGCCTTTTGGGAGACCAGCTTCGTTGCAAATTTCGCCTAGTAAATACGCGGTCATTGGCGTGACTTCACTTGGTTTGGCAACTACGCAATTTCCTGCTGCAATTGCTGGAGCTATTTTCCATGTAAATAAATAGAGAGGTAGGTTCCATGGGGAAATACAACCGACAACCCCAATTGGTTGACGAAGTGTGTAATTTATTGCTTGTCCGATGCTTTCATGACTTTCACTTGCGAATTGTGTAATTGCATTTCCGAAGAATCTAAAATTACTTGCTGCTCTTGGTATATCTACGGCTTTTGCTAAGGTGATAGGTTTTCCGTTGTCTTTACTTTCTGCTTCTGCAAAACGCTGTAAGTTCGCTTCTAGTAATTCTGAAATCTTTATTAATATTCTGCTACGTGCTTCTATAGAAGTTTGTGACCAACTAGGAAAAGCTGATTTTGCTGCGATATATGCGTTCTCTACATCTTCTTTGGAAGAGTTTGGTATTTGTCCGTACACTTCTCCATTACTAGGATTATAGTTGTCTATCCAATGATCTTGTATTGGATTGTGGAAGTTTCCGTTTATGTAGTTTTTGATGTTCATGTTTTTGTCTGGTCGAGCGCAGTCGAGACCTATTTAAGTAACCTCTCGACTGCGCTCGAGGAGACAATAGATTTATAAATTAATTTCCAACATACGCCATCACCTTAATCTCTACCACCAAATCTGGATGCGGTAATTGATGCACAGCAACGGTTGTTCTGGTTGGTCCTGTTTCTTTTTCGAAAAACTCTGCGTAGGCTTTATTATAACCAGCAAAATCATTCATATTTACTAAAAAAGAAGTCACGTCAACTACGTCTTTTAAACTTGCTCCAACTTTTTTTAAGTTAGTATCTATGTTTTTTAAAACTTCGCGTGTTTGTACTTCAGCGTTTAATCGTTTGGTTCCCATTTCGTCAATAATATCTACTCCTGCAATGCTATTGTCTGCTCTACGCGAACTGGTTCCGGAAACGAAAATGAAATCGCCTACTTGTTTAACGTGCGGATATGCGCCTCTTGGTGTTACCTTCGTTCCTGCGGAAGCAGGAATCTCATCTTTTTTACTCATAATATTTTTGTCATTCCTGTTAAGGCAGGAATCTTTTTAAAGTTAGTTTTATTTTTCTTACGTTCATTTTGCCTGGATGCAAAACGAACCAAAAAATCACAGTCAAGCCAAGGAATTTTCAGTTTTTCAAACTGAAACCGATTTGAAAACTCCGCGTCGTCCAGCCTAAAAAGGCTGCACTCCTGTTTTCGGAGCTTTTCTACATCTATTCTTCGCCTTGACGCTCAATTCTGTGAATGGTTTTGGGACTTTTACTTTTCTTATGTTCTTGTTCGGCCCAAGTTTTTTCATTCTTGCTAACTGCTAACTGCTAACTGCTAACTATTTCAATCCAGCAATTCTATCATCTTTCAGAATAGCATCAGTTTCTTGTTGTACTTTTTTAAAGATAGTCTTTAAATCTTCGTTGGTATTTATTTCTTTATTGACCAATAAGTTTAGAATTGCTTTGTCTTGTGCTCTTCCTTTGGTCATAGCGGTGTGATACGCAATATCTTCTTTAAAAGTTACCATAGAATATTTTGAAAAATAATCGTTTGGAAATTCTTTTTCTAAAGCCATTTCAATCGCTCGTTTTTCCTTAAAAATAGGATTGGCAACGTGGTCGCGCATTTCGTAATAATTATCGATAGCTAAATCTGCAATGGCATCCGTATCTGCTTTTCTAGTTTTTTCGTACACTTTAAAAATGGTTTCCCAATCGCCTTCATGTTGTTCTAAAATAGCATCAAAAACGGTTACATCTTCAAAGGACGCGTTCATTCCTTGTCCGTAAAAAGGAACAATAGCATGTGCTGCATCTCCTAATAAAACGTTTTTATTTTGGTAATGCCACGGCGAACATTTTACGGTTCCTAAAGCGCCTGTTGGATTGTTAGAAAATTCTTCTGCTATATTCGGGATTAATGCTAATGCATCCGGAAATTGTGTAGTAAAGAATTCTTTTATGTTTTCTTCGGTAGTCAGATTATTGAAATTGTATGTTCCTTCTTCGTAACTTAAAAAGAGTGTTACGGTAAAGCTTCCGTCTAAATTAGGAAGTGCAATTAACATATAATCACCTCTTGGCCAAATGTGTAAATAATCTTTACTGATAAGATGTTTTCCTTCCGCGGAAGCTGGAATCTCTAACTCTTTATAACCATGCGTTAAGTAGTTTTGTGAGTAGCTAAACAAGAATTTGCGTTCTAAATAATAGCTTTTTCTTAATGAGGATCCTGCGCCGTCGGTACCAAAAATAACATCTCCTTTTACTTCTAATTCTGTTTTAGTTTCATAATCGTATAAACTGGCAGCGTTGTTTTCGATATCAATTGCATTGCATTTTTTGTTGAAATGAATGGTAAGGTTATCGTATAAATCGGCTTCGGTTAAAAGCAATCCGTTTAATTCGCCTCTAGAAATGGAGTTGATGTATTCGTTATCTCTTCCGGAGTAGTTTGATGGAAAGGTGTTTCCTTCTATGTCATGCACTAATCTTCCGTACATTGGAATGCAAAGTGGTTTTACTTTATCTTCCACTCCTGCTAATCGCATGGCTTTTAAACCACGATCGGAAAGTGCTAAATTTATAGAACGTCCTGCAGAAATATCTGTAGTACGTAAGTCGGGTCTGCTTTCGTAAACGTTTACAGTGTAGCCGCGTTGTGCTAAACGTAAAGCTAGGAGGGAACCACAAAGTCCAGCTCCAATAATTAGTATGTTTTCTTTTTTGCTATTCATAGTTTCTTTGTCTGGTTGCGCGCAGTCGAAACCTATTTGAGACCTCTCGACTGCGCTCGAGAAGACATTTAAATTTATTATAGGAAGTCTTTTAACTTGTCCACCATTCTATACACATCTTCAAAAGTATTATATAATGGGATTGGAGCACAACGTATTACATCTGGCTCACGCCAATCGGTGATAATATGTGCTTCGGTTAATTTTTTATGTAAAGTTTTATCTGCATCTTTTACTTGAATAGATAATTGACAACCACGCTCTTTAGGGTTGGTTGGTGTGATTATTTTAATCTTGTCGTTATTTAATTCATTAATTAAGTATTCGAAATAGCCGGTTAGCTTTTCAGACTTCAGCCGAAGGGCATCCATTCCTACTTCATTAAACATATCTAGAGACGCTTTAATGGCTGCCATAGATAAAATTGGAGGATTGCTAAGTTGCCAACCTTCGGCACCAGGAATCACGTCTAATGGTTGTCGCATATTAAAACGTGTTTTTTTATTATGACTCCACCAACCAGCAAATCGTTTTAAATCTTTGTTATGTGCGTGTTTTTCGTGGACAAACAATCCGCCTAAACTTCCTGGTCCAGAATTTAAATATTTGTATGTACACCAAGCGGCAAAGTCTACACCAGAATCATGTAACTCTGGTTGTATGTTTCCTGCGCCATGTGCTAAATCAATACCAACCATACAGTTTTTTGCATGACCCAATGCTGCTATTTTTTTAAGGTCTAAATATTGCCCGGTGTAATAATTTACGCCTCCAATAAGTAATAATGCGATTTCGTCTCCTTGTTCTTCTAGAATCGTTTCTAAATCTTTTATGTTAAGAAGTTCTTCCCCTTTTCTAGGTTTCCATTCTATAATCCCTTCATTAGGATCAAAACCATGAAAATCTAACTGTGTTTGCACCGCATAGCGATCACTAGGGAAAGCATCACTTTCGATTACAATTTTATATTTTGTTTTTGTGGGTTGGTAAAAACTTACCATTAACAAATGCAAGTTGGTAGTTAGGGTATTCATGATAACTACTTCAATTGGTTTTGCGCCAACCACTTTTGCCATGGATTCGGTTAAGAACTCATGATATGGCATCCAAGGATTTTTTGCTTCAAAATGTCCTTCTACTCCAAAATTAGCCCAATCATCTAGTTCTTGCTGGATGTATTCTTTTGTGGCTTTTGGTTGTAGTCCTAAAGAATTCCCTGTAAAATATAACCAATCGTTGCCATCCTTATCTTTAGGAATGTGAAATGCATCTCTATATTTTGAAATAGGATCGTTTTGGTCTTGTTGCTGTGCGTAACTTAAAGTGGTTTTATTCATTTTTTAAAGTAAAAAAAGTCTTTTCGGATTTGAAAAATAATCAAAACGTTTCATTATATGAAACACTGTTTCAAAAATAAACATTATTTTTGAATAATGAAATGAATTTCCTAAAAGATAATAAAGGAATTCGGTTACTTTTTTTAATAGAACTTAAATGGTTAGGAGTTTATGAATGAAGATGTTAAGGATCTCAATTTGTCTGTGGTAAAAGCTTTTACGTTGTTGGACGCTTTTACTATGGATAAGCAAGAATGGGGTGTTCGGGAACTAGCAATAAAAAAAGGCTATAACAAAAGCACCACGTATAGATTATTAAACACATTAGAATCCTTAGGTGTATTACAAAAGAATGATAACGATAAATATCTTTTAGGACTAAAGTTGTTTGAATTGGGGAATTTAGTAGCGATACATAAAACGTTACGAAAATATTCTAGAGCACCATTAGAAAACATTGCTAGAGAGATTAAGGAAACTGTGCATTTTGGGGTTTTGGATAAAAATAAGGTGCTTTATTTGAATAAAACCGAAAGTCCACAAGGACTTAAAGTGAGCACGCAAATAGGTTCTTATCAAAAGGCATATTGTACCGCAATTGGAAAAGTTCTTTTGGCTTTTTTACCGGAACAAAAAATAGTAGACTACTTACAAACCGTTTCTTTAGATGCATGTACTTCAAATACTATCACAGATCGGGAAACTTTACTTAAGGAGTTAAAGAAAGTAAGAGCGGAAGGATATGCCTTAGATATGGAGGAATTAGAATTAGGACTTATTTGTGTCGCCATACCTGTTTTTAATAAAAAGCGCCAGGTTATTGCTAGTATTAGCGTTTCTGGTCCATCTAGTAGGTTTAAGCTTGAGAATATAGAGAATTACATATCTATAATTAAAAAAGGGGCGGAAGCTATTGAAGCGAGTATGCACTAAAAAAAATAGTTGTTCATTTAGAAATGAAGCTCGAAATAAAACACAAAAAACGCCTTGTAAAAATTTTTACAAGGCGTTTTTCAATTTATATATATAGACGCAATACTAATATTGCGGAGGGTATGATATATACGTGTGGAAGATTTGTTTTAGATGTTTTATTTTAAAATTAATTTATATCTACTTGAATATTAGTGAAATTAAGGTTCCAATTTTCTCCTTTTTTAATATGATTTAAGGCAATCTTAATACCATTAAAATCTTTGTGATTTTCAAAAGAAGTAATCATGGAAGGCTCTTTAGTATTCCCTTTTCTATAAATCCATTCTTTAATAATATAATTGTCATCATAATAAAAATCATAAGCATCACCAGGAGTATAGCCACCTTCATTAGAATATACTAGTGTGATTTTATTTAAAAGTGTTTCGCTAATTGGTGCTTTTTCTTGCGTAGGTTTCGAAATGCTTGTGCCGCTATCCCAAACTAATTGAAAAGGTGCAAGCAGCCAGAATTTATCATTTATAAAACCTTGATCTGCTTTAATAGAAATGCTATCCACGTCTTTTCTGTTGTAATGAATAGTGTCAAGATTGCTAATCAAACGAACATCATTTGTTTTTGGCTTCCAGGTCCAAGATCTTTCAAAATGCGTACTGTCTTTATCTACATTAAAAGTGAAAGCTATTTCTGAAACGGTATCCCAGTTTTCAAATCCGTGTGCATTTGCAATTTTTTCTGCTACAGATAATTCTTTTATTACTTCTTTATTTTCTTCCTTTTTACAAGAAATGAAAATTATAAGTGCGCAGAGTATAAGGAATGTGTTTTTCATTTTTTCTAGTTTTTTACAAAGATATAGAAGATTGCATAAGAAGTTTTATCTTAGGCATTCAATTTAGTATTATGGATAAGAATCAAGATTATTTTAAGGCAAATAAAGTGACATGGAATGATAAAGTAAAAGTACATTCTAAAAGCGATATGTATAATATGCAAGCTTTTAAAGATGGTAAATCTTCTTTGATGTCCTATGAAACGAAAGCGCTTGGAGATGTTTCTAGTAAGTCTCTTTTGCATTTGCAGTGCCATTTCGGACAAGATACATTAAGTTGGTCTAGACTTGGTGCAACTTGTGTTGGTGTGGATTTAAGCGATGGCGGAATTGCTCTAGCACAAGAGTTAAATAAAGAACTACAGCTAGATGCTAAGTTTGTTTGCTGTAATGTTTTAGATACTTCTGAATATGTAAAGGAAACTTTTGATATTGTTTTTACAAGTTACGGCGTTATTGGTTGGTTGCCTGATTTAAAACCTTGGGGGAAAATGATTGCTGAAAAACTAAATAAAGGAGGAACGTTTTATATGGTAGAATTTCATCCCATTGTTTGGATGTTTGATTACTTAGAAGAGAAGCCTATTATGAAATATGGCTATATGCAAGACGAAGTTATTTATGAAGAATACGAAGGCACGTATGCGAATCAAGAGTCTAAAATGGTGACTAAAGAGTATGGATGGAATCATGGTTTAAGCGAAGTGATAAATGCTTTAACCGAAGCTGGATTGCAAATAGAATATTTAAAAGAACACGATGAAGCTCCTTATGATGTTTTGCCAGGTTTAGAAAAAACAAAATCTGGAATGTATGTTACAAAAGATAAATTATATCCTTTGATTTTTGAAATTAAAGCGACTAAATTATAAGAAGAGAAACCTTTCCAGTTCTAAAAACGGGAAAGGTTTGAAAAATATTAATGCTTGCTTTTTAAAACCTCTGGCATCTTAGCTTGAAATTTTCTTAGTCTTGGTATAGAAACACCTTGGATATATCTGTTTTCAGGATGTAATCTTTCGTAATTTTGATGGTAATCTTCGGCTATCCAAAACTTTTGAAAAGGATAAACTTCTGCAGCAATGGTTTTGCCTAAGGCTTTGGCTAATGCTTCTTTTTTATTTAAGATGATTTCTTTTTGCACCTCATTTTGATAAAAAATTATAGAACGATATTGACTTCCTTTATCTGGACCTTGACCATTTACTTGAGTTGGGTCTTGTGATGCAAAATACACATCTACTAAAGTGCTAAAAGATACTAATTCTGGGTCGTAAATGATTTCTACAGCTTCTGCATGACCTGTTCTTCCTGTGTTGCTTGCCTCGTAGGTTGGGTTTTTAGTATGTCCGCCAGCATATCCAGAAATAGATTCGTCTACACCTTTTACGCTCTCGAAAACAGCTTCAACACACCAAAAACAACCACTAGCGAAGTATGCTTTTGCTTTTCCGTTTTCTAATGCAACTTCCATAGGTGCTGCGTTTATTATTGCTTGTTGGTCTTTATTTATTTGTGCTGTGTTATTACAGCTATAAAAAGCGATAAGAAGAAAGGATAATAAAAAGGTTTTGTGCAATTTCATAATGTATTTGTTTTATGCTTAAGTCGTATATAAGTTCTATTCCTTAAAAAAAAGCATAAAAAAAACCTTTACAAAAAGTAAAGGCTTTTAAATATAATTTGAAAACGGATTATAGTTTTTTAAACATTTTCTCCATTTTTTCTTTTTGTTCTTCCGCTAAAGCAGCATCAACCAAAATACGTCCACTATGCTCATCTGTAATAATTTTTTTACGACCAGCAATTTCCACTTGTACTTGTGGTGGAATGGTAAAGTAAGAACCTCCAGCAGCACCTCTTTCGATTGGTACAACAGCTAAACCGTTCTTTACGTTTACTCTAATTCTAGTGTAAGCAGCAACTAAACGAGCTTCGATAGATTCTTTATAATCATCTGACTTTTTAATAAGTGCTTTTTCTTCTTTTTCCGTTTCTGCTAAAATGGCATTTAATTCACCTTGTTTGTGCTTTAAATGTGTTTGACGCGCTTTTAAACGATCCTTGTTTTCAGAAATTACTTCTTTCTTTTGCTCAATTTGCACTTTAAATTCTTTAATGTGCTTATCTGCTAATTGAATTTCTAATTCTTGAAATTCAACTTCTTTAGTTAGGGAGTTAAACTCTCTATTATTTCTAACATTTTTTTGTTGCTCTGCATATTTTTTAATTAAAGATTTTGCTTCTTCAATTAAATTCTTTTTAGAGGTAATGTCATTGTTGATAGTTTCTAAACTTAATTCAAGCTTTTCTAACCTTGTCTTTAAACCAGTAACTTCATCTTCTAAATCGCGAACTTCTAATGGAAGTTCTCCACGTACATTTCTTATTTCGTCTATACGAGAGTCTATGAGTTGTAAATCATACAACGCTCTTAAGCGATCTTCTACAGTTACTTCTTTCTTTTTTGCCATACTTTAAAAATATTGAACAGGATTGGTGTTTGTCTTCGATAAAACGACTGCAAAATTAGTAATTTTTTTTGTAAGATGCGCTACTAAACCGTTTTTTGTGTACTGTTCGCTCTCATAATGTCCAATATCGGCTAAAACAATGCTACTTTCTGCAGAAAAGAAGTCATGATATTTTAGATCCGAAGTCACTAAAACATCAGCTCCTGAGGCTTTTGCAGCAGGAATAGCAAAACTTCCCGAACCACCTAGAACGGCTACTTTTTTTATAGGTTTGTTAAGTAAATTAGAGTGTCTTATACAGGTAGCTTGCATTTTAGTTTTTAAATACTTTAGAAAATCTGCTTCTGTCATCGCATTTTCTAATTCGCCAACCATTCCTATTCCTATATGTTGGTTGTTATTTTCTAGCGTAACTATTTCATATGCTACCTCTTCGTATGGATGCGCTTTAAAAAGTGCCTTTAAAACTTCTGCTTGTAAGTGTTTAGCAAAAGTTACCGAAACTTGTGTTTCTTCTTCTTGATGTGTTTCCCCTTTTTTACCAATAGTTGGGTTGGAATTCTCATTGCCTTTATAGGTGCCAAATCCTTGGGTGTTAAAACTACAATTACTATAGTTACCAATATTTCCTGCTCCTCCACTAAACAGTGCTTTACGTACTTTTTCGGCCTGTTCTTTAGGAACAAAAGTGGTTAGCTTTTTTATGGTTTGCGATTGCGGAATTAAGACACTTCTATTCTTTAATTGTAATTGGTTGCAAATCATATTATTTACACCTTGCCATGCATTGTCTAAGGCTGTGTGCATAGAAAAAATAGCAATATCGTGTTTTATAGCCTTAATAACTACACGCTCTACATAGGTTTTTCCTGTGATTTTTTTTAAGCCTTTAAAAATGATAGGATGAAAGCTCACAATCAGATTACAGTTTTCACGAATTGCTTCGTCTACAACTTCTTCTAAAGTGTCTAGTGTTACTAGAACTCCTGTTAAGTTTGTGTTTTTGTTTCCTACTAGTAGACCAACATTATCAAAATCTTCAGCATAAGCGAGAGGCGAAAATTCTTCAAGGTAATTTATAACATCTTGAACAATCATATTTTTTAGTATTAGGTTTGTAACAAATATAAAATATTTACATTCATGTGTTGGTATTTATTCTTTTTAAAATGTTCATGTAATCCCTATTGGCGTAATAATTATTATCTTCGATTTTTAAAAATTAATCAACTATTTCCTATTTGTTTTATATGAAATTATTAAGATACATTTTATTCCCTATTGTACCTATATACTATTTAGTAACGTGGTTACGCAATGTGTTTTATGATATTGGTGTTTTTAAATCTAAGTCCTATAGTTTTCCTATAATTGCTGTTGGTAATTTAAGTGTTGGCGGCACTGGTAAAACACCGATGATAGAATATTTAATTGCTTTACTGAAAGATAAAAAACAAGTTGCCACGTTAAGTAGAGGGTATAAAAGAAGTAGTGAAGGATTTTATTTGGCTGATAAATACGCTAATGCAAAGACTTTAGGTGACGAGCCTTTTCAGTTTTATAGAAAATTTAATGAATCTATTCAAGTTGCAGTGGATGCGGATAGGCAAAACGGAATAGCTAATTTAATGCAGCAAAAAACTGCTCCAGAAGTTATTTTATTAGACGATGCTTACCAACACCGAAAAGTACAAGCAGGATTTTATATTTTATTAACTACGTATGCTAATTTATATACCAACGATTGGGTTTTGCCAACAGGAAATTTACGAGAACCAAGGGCAGGAGCTAAGCGCGCAAATTGTATTATAGTTACTAAATGTCCAGAAAAACTAAAGGATGTTGATAAAGAAAATATTATAAAGAGAATTAGACCTAAAGCAAATCAAAGTGTGTTTTTTAGTTCTATTTTTTATGCAGATGCTGTTTTTTCCGAAGAAAAGAAACTTAGTCTGAATGCGGTAAAAGATTTTACTTTGGTTACTGGAATTGCAAATGCAGCGCCTTTAGTACATCATTTAGAAAAGGAAGGTTTGCATTTTGATCATTTAGAATATAAGGATCACCATGATTTTACAGCAGAAGATATTGCCCTTTTTAAAAGTAAGTCGCTTATTGTTACTACAGAAAAAGATTATGTAAGATTATTACAGTTCGAAGCTTTAAAAAATAAAGTGTTTTATTTACCTATAGAAGTACATCTAGATAAGCCCGAAGTTTTTAATACGCAAATTTTAGAGTTTGTAACTACTTAACTATTGCAATTTCTTCTTCTATTAGCGCTTGGTAAAGTTTCTTTTCAAAGTCTTCTTGCTTAAATGGTTTTGATATAATGTCATCAAATCCTGCTTCTTCAAACTCATGCATTTTATCTTCAAGAGTTACCGCTGTTAAAGCAAATATGGTAAGGTCTTTTTTAAATCCTCTAATTATTTTTGTAGCTTCTAATCCGCTAATTCCAGGCATGTGTATATCCATTAAAACCACGTCGTAATTTGTGTTTCTAACTTGCTCTACAGCATCTTCTCCGTTCTCCACAATGTCACAATTAAGATTCATTTTATTAAGAATCTTTTTGGTAATCATTTGGTTGATTTTGTTGTCTTCGACTACTAAGATTTTTATTGTGCTCAATTCTATTTCGCTTATGTTTTTAAAATAATTCTTTTTATTTTCTTCTTCTTCAATGATCTGTTCTGTATAGTTTAATGGTATTTCAAAAATAAAAGTGGAGCCTTTGCCCAGTTCACTTTTAAGGTAAATCTTTCCTTTTAAAATATCTATTAATCCTTTTACAATCGATAGACCTAAACCAGTACCTCCATATTTTCTATTGATTTGAATAGAGCCTTGCGAAAAGCTTTCAAACATATGTTCTTGTTTTTCTTTGCTAATACCAATTCCATTATCTTCAATTTCAAATCTTATAGAATAACTTTTACCTGTTTTACTAAGCTTATATACTCTAACCCAGATATCACCATCTTTTGTAAATTTAATAGAATTACCAATAAGATTAATTAATATTTGAGAAATTTTAAGTTGATCTGCATTATAGTTTTCTGGTAAGTCTTTGTCGTATTCAAAATGAAGTTTTATGCTATTGTCTAATGCCGAATTGTTTAGTGCTGCAATAACATTAGCGACTTTCTTTTTTAAATTGAATACTTCCGGTTCTACTTCCACCTTATTCGCTTCAATTTTATTTATTTGAAGAATATCATTAATAAAAGTTAATAGGTAATCTCCTGAAAATTTTAAGGACTTTAAATGTTGTACTTGTTCTGGTTTCGGGTTTTCGTCCAAAAGCATATTACTTAAACCAGTTACTGCATATAAAGGAGTTCTTAATTCATGTGTTACCGTAGATAAAAAGTTAGCTTTTGTTTTTGAAGCTAATTCTGCTTTTTCTTTTGCTAGAATAAGTTCGCCATTCTTTTTATGCAACATATTGTTGGTTTTTAACCGTATTCTGTTGTTTTTGTATAGCGATAAAGTTAATAGCGATAAAATGGTAATTAGTGCGACACTTAAAATAGCTGTTAATTTACTAAGGTTTTTAGAGTCTTGGAGTTCTTCCAGATCTGCAGCTTGCTTTTCTTGGTATTCTGTCTGGCTTTTAATTAAATGTTCCAATCGTTTTTCTGGAGACATGTTTTGTCTTTTAACGCTTAAAAGTGAATCCGATAATTTGATATGTTTTTTTAAATAATCATTTGCAAGTTTGTAGTTATTGCTTTCTTGATTTAAATCGCTTAAAACAAAATACCCATGACTTAAAACATTGTCAAAACCATTGTTAATGGCTTCATTTACACCATTATTAGTAACCTCAATAGCTTTATCAATATTATTAAGTTTAGCATACGCGATACCTAGATTTATTTGTGCACTACTATGTATTTTTTTTAAATTGTATCTGCTAGCTAAAGCTATAGTGCTTTCAAAAAGCAGTTTGGCTTCTTTATAATCATTTAATGCTATATAGGTTAGTCCTTTATTTAGTTCAACCTCTGCCACAAAATCATTTAGTCCTTCTTGCTCAAAAAGATTTTTTGAGGATTTATAATAATCTAAAGCAGTGTTGTATTCTTTTTTTGCAACATAAACATTACCAAAAGTTTTGTAGGATTCTGCTAGGTTAATTTTATCATTTGAAATACGCTGTGTGGCAACAGCTTTTGTTAGATGCTTTATTGCTGCATCCGGTTCTTCAAGGATGTATTCAATTTTTCCAAGTTTAGAATGTACTAAGCCTATACTCTTGTGGTCTCTAATAGTGGTAGCATGCACAAGCGCATTTTCAAGGGCATTCTGAGCCTTGAAATAATTAGAATTGTCTATGTCTTTTTGTGCTAATCTTATGAGGTTATTTACATTTTGTTGTATAGTGTCTTTCTCTTGAGTAGTGATTTCTTGAGAGAAAACACTGCAACTCAACAACATGATAATAGCACATATATAGTAGTTGATTCGGAACATTTTTTTTAACTATGATATAAACAAATATAGATATTTATTCGATAAAAGTTAACTTTTTACCGATAAATCGCTAATTAAGTCGATTAATCTGCTAGAATAACCTGTCTCATTATCATACCAACCTATAATTTTCACCATATTTCCTATGGTCGAAGTCATTTGTGCGTCAAATATACAAGAATGTGTATTACCTACTATATCAATAGAAACTATAGGGTCTTCGGTATACTCTAATATACCTTTGTATTTATTTTGTGAAGCTTTTTTAAAGGCATTATTGATCTCCTCGATGGTTACATTTCTCTCTACATTTAAAGTGATGTCTGTAAGTGAGCCATTAGCTACAGGAACTCTTATGCCACAACCACCAATTACATTGGCTAAATCTGGAAATATTTTGGTGAGAGCCTTTGCCGCTCCAGTAGTTGTTGGTACAATAGATTGACCAGCAGCTCTTGCACGACGTAAATCTCTATGTGGTTGATCGTGTAAACTTTGGTCTGTAGTGTACGAGTGTACTGTTGTAATATATGCCTGCTTAATACCGCAAAGTTCTTGCATTATGGCAAGCATTGGTGCGGCATTGTTGGTTGTGCAAGATGCGTTAGATATTATTTTTTCGGTACCATCTAGAATAGATTCATTTACACCTAAAACGATTAGCTTGATGGCATCATCAATAGGAGGAACAGTTAATATAACGCGTTTTGCTCCATTTTTAATATGAAGGTTTAGGGATGCTTCGGTTTTAAATTTTCCTGTGGCTTCAATAACAAAATCGATATTAAAAGGTTTCCAATTAATATCTTCTAGTTTTTGCTTATTTAGTAAAGGAATGTTTTTATTGTTCACTATAATATGATCTTCGGTACAAGAAATATCTTCATGAAAAACACCATGAATGCTATCATACTTTAGTAGATGACTAAGTGTTCTTGCGTCTGCTAAATCATTTATAGCAACGACTTGAATGTTTGGGTTGTTTTGAAGTAATCTGAAAACACGTCTGCCAATTCTTCCAAATCCGTTTATTGCAACATGAATCATTAGTTAATATGTTTTTGTGCTTTGTAAGAGGAACGCACCAATGCGCTACTTTCTACATGGCGAAAACCAAGACCTAAACCAATTTCTTTATATTCTTCAAACTGATCTGGAGTAATAAATTGTTTTACTGGTAAATGTTTTTTGCTTGGTTGCAAATATTGGCCAATAGTAACTACATCTACATCATTAGCTCTTAAATCATGTAATGTTTCTATAACTTCTTCACGCATTTCACCAAGACCTAACATAATACCAGATTTTGTACGTCTTTGTCCTTGTTGCTTTAGGTATTTTAAAACGCCTAAACTTCTGTCATATTTTGCTTGAATACGCACTTCTCGAGTTAAGCGTCTAACAGTTTCAATATTATGGGAAACTACTTCTGGCGCAACATCTATTATTCTGTCTATATGTAATTCTATACCTTGAAAATCTGGAATAAGTGTTTCTATTGTCGTTTCCGGATTCATTCTGCGGACAGCTTTCACGGTTTCACTCCACATAATGCTTCCCATATCTTTTAGGTCATCACGATCTACACTTGTTAAAACGGCATGCTTGATATTCATTATTTTAATAGAGCGAGCTACTTTTTCTGGTTCATCCCAGTCTACCGTTTCCGGTCTTCCTGTTTTTACACCACAAAAACCACAAGATCGTGTGCAAACGTTACCAAGAATCATAAAGGTTGCTGTGCCTTCTCCCCAGCACTCTCCCATATTTGGGCAGCTTCCGGAAGCGCAAATAGTATTCAGTTTATATTTATCTACTAAACCACGAAGTTCTGTGTATTTCTTACCTGTTGGTAACTTTACACGAAGCCATTTAGGTTTTGCTATACGTTCTGGAATTATATTTGAAGCAGTATCTGTATTCATTTACTTTGTAATTTCTAAGTACAAAGATACAAAGTATTCTATTAAAAAAGCCTTTATAGAATGGTGAGATACCAAATACTAAAACCTATTAAAAACAAAATGCCCAATATGCTTAATGCGTGTAGTGTTTTTGTAGGTCGCCATTCTTTTGGAGTATGTTTTCCGCTAATAAGTATGTAATTTATTATGGCGTAAAAAGGAGCCGTTAAAAAAGATAATATGGTCGCTATTTTTATTAATAAACCCATTTCTGAAGCAAAATAAAAAAAGATTAAAATACTACCAATAACTAGAAAAAGGATCCAAAATAGATATCCTTTACTATGGGTTTTATTGGTTAATAGCTCCACCGTTTTAGACATTGCTCTTGGGGATGCATCTAATGTGGTTAGTGTAGTACTAAACATGGTGGTAAAGGCAGCAATGCCAATTAAAACATAAGACCAGCGACCAAGGTTTTTTGTGTACATTTCTATTAGCTGATTTGAAAAAACTGCGGCAGAAGCACTAAAGGTTTCTCCGCTATTATGCATTACTAAATAACCTAGTAATAAGAAACCAATACCTAAAAATATAGCAACAATGTAGCCAACGTTAAAATCTAATAATGCCGATTTTGGTGTATAATATTTAGTGCCTTTTTGTTTTTCAATAGTCCATAAAGATTGCCAAACAGCAATGTCTAACGGTGCGGGCATCCAGCCCATAAAAGCAATGAGGAAAGCTATTTCTATACTGTTTTTTGGAAGTATTTGGGTGAGTATTAAGCTGTCATTATGTTTAGAGAAAGCAAAGGAAACTGCGATAAGTGTACTTATGGTAAGTGTAATAATGATGATTTTCATTAACGTATCTAGTAACTTGTATTTTCCTAGAAATAGAATAATTAGGCAAACACCTAGGATTAGAATAGTCCATGTTTTAATATCAATAAAATCTCCAAAAAGTGTAGTCGCTAAACCCGCACTAACGATAGTTACGGCAGCTTGTATGGTAAACATAGTGGCTATATTGAGAATAAAATAAAAGATTAAAACACCTTTGCCGAGTTTTTTATAGCCATCTAAAAGACTTTCTCCTGTAGCCGATGCGTAACGAGGGCCAAATTGAAAAAAAGGGTATTTAATTAAATTTACCAGTAATAATGCCCAAAGTAAACCTAATCCAAAATCTGCTCCTGCTCTTGTAGATTGTACTAAATGTGAAACGCCAATGGCAGCTCCAGCAAATAATAGTCCAGGACCAAATTTTTTTAAAAGCTGTGTCATTATTTTTTCTGAATAATCTCTGCTAATAGTTTTTTGGCACGTAAGAGTTTTACCTTGACGTTGTTTATAGGTTCGTCTAGCTTGGTCGATATTTCTTTGTAGCTTAACTCTTGAAAATAGCGAAGGTTAATAACTTCTTGGTAATGTGGTTTTAGTTTTTTAATATCACGAAGTAGTTTGGCTAAATTTTGCTCTGTAATAAGTTTGTCTTCTACGGAAGGGGTTTCGTCTAAAATTTGAAAAATAGAATCTTCATCATCTTTAGATATTTCAGTAGAAATGGAACGTTTTTCTTTTCGTAATAAATCGATATGAATGTTTTTCGAAATGGTAATCAGCCAGGTTTTAAACTTGTATTCCGACTTATAGGTATCTATTTTATCGAAAGCTCTAGAAAAGGTTTGAATGGTAACATCTTCTGCATCGTTTTCATTTTGAATACGTTTTAACTGAAAACCATATACGTCATCCCAAAAAGTATTTAATAAAAAATTAAAGGCCTTCTGTTCGTTTTTTTTTGCTTGTAGTATAGCTTCTTCTATTTCCAATATTTCGGTTTTGCAATAAGATTGGTTATAAATATAGTTAATTGCATGCCAATTAAAAAAATCTCTAAAAAAGGAAGAAAAATAATAAGGTCTTTTTCGTCTAGTTTTTTTGAGGTTTTACCAAACACTATATAAAAAATAAGGAATCTTAAGATGAATAAAGGCAAAACTATTTGCCAAGAATACGTCGATATAAGTAATATAATGGCCAAAGCATAAAATGAAAATTGTGAAATATAAAAAATAGCAAGTAGCACTTTGTGTATTGGCTTATAATGTTTGGCAGTAGAAACATGTCTTCTTTTCTGTAAAATCCAATCTTTAAAAGTTGTTTTCGGATTAGAAATAGTAAAACTCTCTTTTGTAAAACAGATGCTTGTGTTTTTCTTTGTTGCCACTTGATTTATAAATAAATCATCATCACCAGAACGAATTTGCATGTGGTTTATAAAACCATTTGCTTTAAAAAATTCTTCCTTTTTATACGCTAAATTTCTACCAACTCCCATAAAAGGTATTCCAGATTGGGCATAAGAAAAATATTGTAAAGCGGTTAATAAAGTTTCAAATCGTATGAGTTTATTTAAAAAAGAACTTTTAATTTTAGCGTACGCTCCGTAACCTAAAACAATACTTTTTGTGTTGTTAAAGTGTGCGCTTATTTCTTGTAACCAGTATTTAGAATTTGGTTTACAATCTGCATCTGTAAAAAGCAAAAGTTCGTTTTTTGATGCTTTTATACCAAGTGTTAATGCGTATTTTTTATTGCCATAAAAAGCTTCGGTAGGTATTACATTTACAATTTTGATATTGTTGTGTTTTGCGGCAAAGGCTTCCATGATGTCTAGCGTATCATCGTGAGAGTTGTCGTTAATTAAAACAACTTCAAAATCTGGATAATCTTGATTTAATATATATGGAAGAAATTTCTTTAAATTATCGGCTTCATTTTTAGCACAAATAAGAATAGAAACCGCATTTTTTTTTTGTGGTTTTTTCTTCGGGTTTAAAAAAGCAAATTTTGAAAATAAGAAAAGATAATATATAATTTGAATAAATACTACAGCTATAAAAGCGTAGAAGGTAATATTCAGTAGAACCATGTACTTTTAAGAATGTTGAGGTTCGCTACAATCTTGGTATTGCTCAGGAGTTTTTCCGCAAAAGCCGCAAGATTCTCCGTCTTTATTTAACATAGGGTTTTGGCTAGCACAAGTACCGGCAAATTTCCCGTCTTTTTTTGCCCAAATTTTTATTGCTATTCCAGCGATTGCTAAACCTAAAAGTACTAATGTAATTGCTAGTAGTTTCATTTGTGTATTGTTGTTAATAATTTCTACAAAGATACTACTTTTTAGGAAATGGATATACTAAAAAAGCCTCGCTTTTTAAAACGAGGCTAGTGATTATTATATGGAAGTAATTTACTTTTTTAAGCTAATTTCTGCAACAGATTTTTCAACCGAAGCATTTTCATTTCCTCCTTTTGGTTCGATTGTTATATTTAAACCTAAAGCATTTTCTGTGTATGGTAAAGGTATAAGTTGACTATCTGTTTCGTTTAATATACCTAAACTAACCATTTTGTCTTGTACTTCGGCCCAAATTTGGTAGCATTGTTCTTCTGGCAATTGCGGTAAAGAAACCACATCTATCATCGATGTTTTATCTATAGGGTTTATATATGCAACCGTTTTCAAGTTTTTAGCTCTTGCGTTTCCTTTTATAATATACTTTTGTGTTTCCGGATTGTTAAGCTGTTTAAATTGTAGCATAATATCACTTAGCATTAGATTGTTTTGGTCTATGTCGCTACGTAGATCAAAAATCTCATCTGCTATAACTTGATTTTCGCGTAATAGTTCTTGATTATTCATGTAAAACATGAAGGTAGAACCTGCAAAAATTAAGGCAGTTATACTTGCGGCTACACTAAACTTATACCAGGTTTTTTGTTTTGGCGCAGTTGGTAGTGCAATAACTGGTTTTTCGTCAAGCGCAGAAAGTATATTGTCTAATATATGTTCTGGCGCTTCCATGGCATTACTTTTAGCAACAATCTCAAGGTTGTGCTGTAAAGTGTTGTAGGCATTCTTAACTTCAGGGTATTTGGCAATATAAGCTTCTACCATTTCAGATTCCTCTGTACTGGCGTTGCCTACTAAATATTTGTCTAATAGATCTGAATTTAAAAATGTAATTATTTTATCATTCATTACTTTTTGGTTCTGGATCGTAAATCTTTTTTAATTCACGTAATCCAATTTTTAATCTTGATTTTACGGTACCAAGTGGAATATTCAATTCATCACTTGCTTCTTGTTGTGTCATGCCTTCAAAAAACAGGGCATTAATTACTATTTGATATTTTCCATCTATTGTTTTTAGATGTGTTTTAATATCAATAACGTCTTGATTCAAGCTGTTGCTTGTTAGTTTATATACGTTAGAATTTTCAATTTGGACTTCTTTACTTTGTTTATTTGATACCGATCTTATTTTATCAATTGCTGTATTGTACGCAATTCGGTATAGCCAAGTAAAAAGTTTTGCTTTTTTAGCATCGTAAGTTTGGGCTTTTTTCCAAACTTTTATAAAGGTTTCTTGCAATGCATCTTGCGCTAAATCTTGGTCTGCGATGACTTTAGAAATCACACCAAGTAGCGTGTCTGAGTAATTTTGGTACAACAAAGTAATGGCTTTTTTGTCGCCTTGTTCTAGTAAACTAACTATTTGTTGCTCTATTGGTGTACTCAAAAGATATTTTTGTTTAGTGTTGAACTAACTTATAGGAAATCAAAGTTATAGATTTATTTTAGATTTAAATAATATTTACTTCGGCTTCTATTGATATATTAAATATACGCTTTATTGTTTCTTGTATTACTTGAGATAGTTTTAATATTTCAATTCCTTTAGCATTATTATAATTCACCAAAACTAATGCTTGCTTTTCATGTACACCATAATTGCCAAAACGTTTTCCTTTAAAGCCCGCTTTTTCTATAAGCCAACCTGCAGGTATTTTAACAGATGTGTTGGTAACAGGATAGTTTGGTATTTCAGGGAAATTTTGTTTTAAACTTTCAAAATCCTTTAATGAAATCACGGGGTTTTTAAAAAAACTTCCGCTATTCCCAATTTCTTTGGGATTTGGTAACTTGCTTTCGCGAATTGCAATAACCGCTTTAGAAACATCTTGAATGGTTGGTTTCTCTACGTTCATTATTTCTAGTTGCGTAGAAATTGCTCCGTAATTGGTGCGAAGGGTATGGCTGTTTTTGGTTAATTTAAAAAGAACACTTGTAATGATATATTTTCCTTTTAATTCTTGTTTAAAAACGGAATTTCTATAGTCAAAATGACATTCGGATTTTGTGAAAATTTTGGTTTTTCGTGTTCCTATTTCCAAGGCTTCGCAAGAAATAAATGCATCTTTTAACTCGACACCGTAAGCACCAATGTTTTGAATTGGAGCAGTACCCACATTACCAGGAATTAAGGAAAGATTTTCTATACCTCCAAAATTATTTTGCAAACACCAAAGTACAAACGCATGCCAATTTTCACCAGCTTGTGCTTTTACTAGGACAGAGGTGTCCTCCTGCGAAACAATTTCTATTCCTTTTAAGTTAATATGCATTACTAATGCCTGCACGTCTTGAGTAAGTAGCATATTGCTTCCACCACCAAGAATAAACCTTTCAGGATATTCTGGCAGTTGAAGCACGCTTTTTAAACTTTCTATAGAATTTATAGATACAAAATGTTTTGCTTTTGCATCTATGCCAAAAGTGTTGTGTTCTTTTAAAGATATGTTATGTTGTATTTGCACTAGTCTTTATAAACTTTAAGAGCTTCTTTAAGAATATGTACCGCTTTCACAAGGCTTTCTTTATTAAGCACATAAGCAATACGTATTTGGTTTAAGCCAACTCCAGGAGTAGAATAAAATCCGCCAGCAGGAGCTACCATAACGGTTTCTCCATTTAAGTCAAAATCTTCTAAAAGCCATTGCGCAAAAGCATCACTATTTTTAATAGGTAATTGTGCAATACAATAAAAGGCACCTTTCGGTTTTGCTACTTGAACCCCTTCTATTTTTTGTAATTCGGTAATAAGTACGTTACGTCTTTCTACATATTCTTCAATAACATCATCAAAATAACTTTGAGGCGTATCTAAAGCAGCCTCACTTGCAATTTGCGCTAGTGTTGGCGGACTTAGTCTTGCTTGTGCGAATTTTAGTGCCGTTTGTATTACTTCTTTGTTTTTAGAAACCAAACAACCAATTCTTGCACCACACATACTATATCTTTTAGATACAGAATCAATCATGATTGCATTTTCTTCTAATCCTTCTTCTTGCATGATAGAGTAATGGGTATTACCATCATAGGCAAACTCTCTATATACTTCATCCGCGATTAAAAACAAATCGTGCTTTTTTACTATAGCAGCAAGTTTTTTAATTTCTTCTTTAGAATATAAATACCCTGTAGGATTTCCTGGGTTACAAATTAAGATTGCTTTGGTTCTTGGAGTAATAAGTTTTTCGAACTCTTCAATTGGAGGTAAAGCAAAGTTATCTTCAATTTTAGATATAACAGGAACCACTTTTACTCCAGAAGAAGTGGAGAAACCATTATAATTTGCGTAAAATGGTTCTGGAATAATAATTTCATCATCCACATCCATAATGCTTCCAAAGGCAAAAAGCAACGCTTCACTTCCTCCTGTAGTTACAATAATATCATCATGTTTTACATGAATATCATTTTTAGCATAGTAGTTCGCTATTTTGTTTCGGTATTGTTCAGAGCCTTCCGATCTGGAGTACGCTAATACTTCTAAAGAAATCGATTTTACAGCATCTAATGCTATTTTCGGAGTCTTAATATCTGGTTGGCCAATGTTTAAATAATATATAGATTTTCCATTTTTTGTAGCTTCTTCAGCAAATGGGACTAGTTTTCTAATAGGTGATTGTGGCATTAATTGCCCTTTTTTTGAAATTGCTGGCATTTTATAAATATTTGAGATACAAAGTTGCGAAAATTATATCGAATTTTTTTTAAAAAGTAGTACTAAATACAGATTTAAGAAGAAAGATTTGTAAATTGATGGAGAAGTATTTTTTTGATCTTATGAAAAAAATAGCCTTTACTTTTCTATTTCTATTTAGTTTCTCCTTTTTGGGTTTTTCTCAAGGCACTTTCGTAATTCAAAATAAAAAGAAAAGAGATAAAATAAAGTTTAAATTAATTAATAATTTAATTGTAATTCCTGTAAAAATTAATGGGGTAACGCTTTCTTTTATATTGGATACAGGAGTGAGTAAGCCTATTCTTTTTAATATTTATAATATAAATGAAACCTTAAAAATTAATAATGCCGAAAAAATAGTAATTCGAGGTTTAGGGGAAGGAGAATCGGTAGAAGCATTACGATCTAGAAATAATTTAATAGAAATTGGGGAGGCAATTAATATAGACCAAGACCTGTATGTGGTTTATAATTCTAAATTAGATTTTGCGCCAAAATTAGGAATCCCTATTCATGGTATTATAGGATATGATTTTTTTAAAGATCTAGTTGTGAAAATAAACTACGCGTCAAAAATCATTAAGATTCATGAAAATGAAACGTATAGGTCTAAAAAATGTAAAAAGTGTGAGTATCTGCCTTTGTATTTTTATAATAAAAAACCGTATATAAACGCACAAGTTACTATCGAAGATGTGAAAATCCCGGTTAAATTATTAATAGATTCTGGCGGAAGTGATTCTCTTTGGTTATTTGAAGATGCTTCCTTAGGTATAAACGCACATGATAATAGTTTTATAGATTTTTTGGGACACGGATTAAGCGGAAGCGTATATGGAAAACGTGCTAAAATAGAAGCTTTTGCTATTAATAGATTTATTCTAAAAAATGCAAATGTTGCTTTTCCGGAAGCTACTTCAATTTCGTTTGCAAAAAACCATAAAGATAGAAATGGTAGTATTGCTGGTGATGTTTTAAAAAGATTCCATATTATTTTTAATTATAAAAAAGCTTCTATGCAGCTAAAAAAAAATAAATATTTTAAAGAAGCTTTTAGTTATAATAAAAGCGGCATTGAGTTAGAGCAAAGTGGTATTCGATTAGTACGAGAAAAAGATTTTTCTAATATCATTAAAAACCAAGAAAACACTAGTAGTTTAGATAATGGTCAAGGTACTAGAATTGTTTTTGATACGAATTATAAACTTTCCGTTAAACCTGCATTTACAATCGTAGAGTTGCGTAAAGACTCGCCAGCAGAAAAAGCAGGACTACAAGTTGGTGATATCATTTTTAGAATAAATGGAAAGGAAACCTATAATTTTACACTACAACAAATGACGCAATATTTTTATGATAAAGATGGTAAGCATATAAAACTGAAGGTGGATAGGTTTGGCGCGGAATTAGACTTTCAGTTTAAATTAGAAAGTTTGTTTTAACAAAAAAGGCTGTTTACTAATGCGTAAACAACCTTTTGAAATTATAATTATTGTAAGAAAATTAATTTTCTATTACACTTTTCTGTCTTTTTTCAAGAACACTTGTTTTGCTAGGATCAATAACTTCTCCTTTAATTTTTAGCGCTACAGTTGGTGTTTCTGCATTAGAAAGAACGGTAATTGTTTTTCTAATAGGCATAACACGTTTTGTGTCATACTTTACTTGTATTTCTCCAGTAGCTCCAGGCATAATTGGGTCTTTAGGGCTAGATGGTACTGTACAACCACAACTAGAAGATACTTTAGAGATAATAAGTGGCGCGTTTCCAGTATTAGTAAACTCAAAAGTTCTAACGCCATCCGCACCTTTTTCTATCGTACCATAATCTACTGTCGTTGCTTTAAATTCAATTTTCGCCATTTTTTCTTGGGCAGTCATTGAAAAACTAAATATTCCGATAAATAAAATTGTAAGTATTTGTTTCATCATTTTTTAATTTAAATTATTTTTATTTTAAAACACATTTAGTTGATTGCTAATCACTTGTGTTATTTTTGTCTTTAATTCTATTGTAAATCTACTTACTTTTCAGTCATTCTACAAAAATAATGGATGTAATGCACAAATCTTAACATAAACTTTATTGTTAAAGGTACATTAAACAGCATTAATATTTTTCAAAATATAAATTATAAGTACTTTTGCATAATATTATTCAAAAACTATTCCAAAGTATGAACATTCCATCAAAATATGATGCAAATAGTGTAGAAAGTAAGTGGTACAGCTACTGGACAGAACATAAATACTTTCATTCCACACCAGACGACAGAGAACCATATACCATTGTAATTCCGCCACCAAACGTAACTGGAGTTTTACACATGGGACACATGCTTAACAATACTATTCAAGATGTTCTTATACGTCGCGCACGTTTGTTGGGTAAAAATGCATGTTGGGTTCCTGGAACAGATCATGCATCTATTGCTACAGAAGCAAAGGTGGTTGCTAAATTAAAGGAACAAGGAATAGATAAAAACGATTTAACAAGAGAAGAGTTTTTAGCGCATGCTTGGGAATGGACCGAAGAATACGGAGGTGTAATCTTAGAACAACTTAAAAAATTAGGGTGTTCTTGTGATTGGGACAGAACGAAGTTTACCATGGACGACGATATGTCTGAAGCAGTAATTAAAGTTTTTGTGGATTTACACGAAAAAGGATTGATTTATAGAGGTTACCGAATGGTTAACTGGGATCCAGAAGCAAAAACAACACTTTCAGACGAAGAAGTAATTCATGAAGAACGTCAAGGGAATCTTTATTATATCAACTACAAAATTGAAGGAAGCGACGATACATTAACTATCGCAACTACACGTCCGGAAACTATTTTTGGAGATACTGCAATTTGTATCCATCCAGAAGACGAACGCTTTGCACACTTACGTGGGAAAAAAGCGATTGTGCCAATTTGTAATCGTGTCATCCCAATTATTGAAGATGCCTATGTAGATATTGAATTTGGAACAGGTTGCTTAAAAGTAACTCCGGCACATGATGAAAATGATAAAAACCTTGGAGATAAGCACAAACTGGAAGTTATCGATATCTTTCATGAAGATGCGACTTTAAATAGTTTCGGATTGCAATTTGAAGGTCAAGATCGTTTTGTCGCTAGAAAATCAGTAACCAAAGAATTAGAAAAAATAGGTGCTTTAGTGAAGACTGAAACACATATGAATAAAGTAGGAACTTCAGAAAGAACAAAAGCAGTTATTGAACCAAGATTAAGTGATCAATGGTTCTTAAAAATGGAAGAGTTGGCAAAGCCAGCTATTGAAGCTGTTTTAGGAGAAGATGCCGAGATTAAATTATTTCCAAAGAAATTTGAAAATACATATCGTCACTGGATGGAGAATATTCGCGATTGGAATATCTCTCGTCAGTTACTTTGGGGACAACAAATTCCTGCGTATTTTTATGGTGACGGAAAAGAAGATTTTGTAGTTGCAGAAACTATCGAATTAGCGTTAGAGAAAGCAAAACTAGTAACCAAAAACCAGCAACTAATAACTAGTGACTTACGTCAAGATACCGATGCTCTAGATACATGGTTTAGTTCATGGCTATGGCCAATGTCTGTTTTTGACGGAATTAGAAATCCGGAAAACGAAGACATAAAATATTACTATCCAACTAACGATTTAGTAACTGGACCAGATATTTTATTCTTTTGGGTAGCACGTATGATTATTGCGGGTTACGAGTATAAAGATGAAAAACCGTTTCAAAACGTGTACTTAACAGGATTGGTTCGTGATAAACAACGTCGTAAAATGAGTAAATCTTTAGGGAACTCACCAGACGCTTTAAAACTAATTGAAGAATATAGCGCAGATGGCGTTCGTGTTGGAATGCTATTTAGTAGTGCTGCAGGAAACGATTTGATGTTTGATGAAGCACTTTGCCAACAAGGAAAAGGATTTGGAAATAAAATCTGGAATGCATTTAACCTTACCAATATTTGGGAGGTTAGTGAAACTATTGCGCAACCAAACTCGAGTAAAATTGCTTTAGATTGGTACGAAGCAAAGTTTCAAACGGCCTTAGTAGAAATTGAAGATCACTTTAGTAAATACCGTTTAAGCGATGCTTTAATGTCTATTTATAAGTTGATTTATGATGATTTCTGCGGATGGTTATTAGAGATTGTTAAACCAGCATACCAACAACCAATTGATGCAGTAACGTATAAACAAGTAATGGCTGCTTTTGAGGATAACTTAAAAATATTACATCCATTTATGCCTTTCTTAACGGAAGATATCTGGCAATATATTGCAGAAAGAACTCCAGAAGAAGCCTTAATCATTGCAAAATGGCCAGAAGCGAAACCAATAAACAAGGAGATTATTACGCAGTTTGAATTTGCTTCGGAAGTAATTTCGGGAATACGAACCGTTAGAAAAGAAAAGAATATTGCATTTAAAGATGCCATTGGTTTTTCGGTAATTAATAATGAAAATTCAGATACTACATTTGATGAAGTTATTGCAAAACTAGGAAACTTAGAAGCTATAGCATATGTAAATGAACCTGTAGAAGGAGCGCTTACGTTTCGAGTAAAATCTAACGAGTATTTTATACCAATGGATGGTGCCATTGATGTGGAGGCTGAGATTATAAAGTTAACAAAAGAATTGGAGTATACCGAGGGTTCTTTAAAAATAGCACAGAAGAAATTATCTAATGAGCGTTTTGTTGCTGGTGCGCCAGAACAGGTTATTGCTTCCGAGAGAAAAAAGGAAGCAGATGCTTTGGCTAAGATTGAAACTTTAAAATCTAGTTTAGCTAGTTTGAAGTAAGATTATAGAATTATATAATAAAAAAGCCTTTCCGTTTGGAAAGGCTTTTTTTGGTTATTCTAACCATTGATTTATAGGTAGTTAAAAAAATGATGCTTGAGTTAAGATAGAGACCTCAAACGCTACTTCTAATGATGTCTATTATTCAGAAAAAAGAGCCAATTGTTAATTGACTCTTTTTAGTATATTTTGATACCTTGTTAGGTAAGATCTATACCCAGTATAAACCCCATCTTAAACAAACAGTGTGATTAAGATTCCATTCGATACATTCAATACCTCTTCCTCCATTAACTTCTTTTTGTTCTGCTTTAGTTAAAGCCTTTCCTAAGTTTTTTAAATTTTTCATAATAAAAATATTTATAAATTAGATTTGCCTAGATCATTTAAAGACACTCCAGGTTTGCGTCTATTTCTCGCGAGAGAATATTTTAAACAGTTGATGCTAACTTTATTGTGTTTAACTATTTTAACGCAATTCTTCAATAAAATAAATTCATTGTATAATATTCAATGAATCAATCTTTTTTATAATAGCATTAAGTTCTAAAGTATCACTTGGAGAAGGAGAGTTTATTAGAAACACATTGTTTTTATTATCTAGAATTGCATAATGTGGAATAGTGTTAAAATTAAAAAAAGTTTTTATAGCTGCATTATTTTTGTCCGTAATTAGGTATTGATCTTTGTTCATTCCAAACCTTTTTAATTCACTTACTTTTTTTCTCCAATTATCTTGTTTTTCATCTATTGAAAAATAAAGAAATTCTACATTTTTTTCTTTAATTAACCTTTGTCTGTATAAGTAACTTTCTTTAATGTCCTTTATACATGGTGCGCACCAACTTGCCCAAAAATCAATAATTTTAATTCTGTCTCCTTGTTTATTTAAAACATCTTTAAAAGTAATATTGTTTCCATCTATGTCCAATACAATTGAATTAAAGATTTCATCACTTAAGGAGTTGTTAATTTTATTTATTTGGTTAAAAATTCTATTTATTACAACTCTATAATCTTCTACATTTATTTGGGGTAAATAGAACTTTATTTTATCTTTTAGATAGTTTATATCTTTAATATTTAAATGATTATTAAATTCAAAAATCATTTTTGTAATAGCATATTCTTTAGTTTTACCTTTTAAATTTTGATTAATTAAGTCTAATTGATATTCTAATGCTTCTTTTGAATTATTATTATTATTATTATTTTCTGTTATAATTTTAAGATAGTTGGTTAAAGCTAACTGAAAATACAAATTATCATCTTGATCATTTCTTTTAAACAGTTCAATAGTTATATCTTCAAGGTATTCTGTATAATTAGTTATTGTTCCTTTAGGGAATATGTTTGTATTCATTATCCCACTTAGATATTGAAATCTTAAAACTTCTTTTATTTTTTTATAAAAAGAAATAGAAGTTTGTTTATTATTTACATATTGCTCTAAAAAATCTAATTTTTTTTGATATTCTTTTTTTTTGATTTTCTTAAAATCTAAAACACCTAATTTCTCATCATATTTAATATACTCAAACTTTAAATCATAAAGTTCTTTAAAAAAATTATAGTGTGCTGCATTAGTACCTTTAAAAACAATTACTTGTTTTTCTAATCTATAACTAAGTGTGTCTCCTGGTGTAACATAAATTATGAATGGATTGGACATAGGTTCAAAACTATAAAACCTAAATAGCCTTGGGGTTTTTAGATTGAAACTTAAGTTTAAATTTTCTTTTTTAGATTTTAGTAAAAATGGTTTATTGGTATACTCAACATTAGTTTCATCTAGTAGTACCGATTTTAATATAGTGTCACTAGTTTGTTCCGGAAATAAAAAAACTGATTTTGCTATGCTTTCTTTTTTTGATATTTCTGTTTTTTGCTTACAATTTAAAAATCCAACAAGAATTGTAATCAGTAATAAAAAAAATGTTGATTTTTCGTTTTTTTTCATAGTAATTAATAGTGTTTTTATTTAAAATAAACCAATGTTATTTAAAATAAAGCCACCTCAATAAATAAGATGGCTAAATTTAAAATATAAGTATTAGCTACTACTAGAGAATTTAACCTAAAGGTCCAGCGTGACCACAACTACAACTTTTCGCACCACCAGAATCTTCACCACACCCTTGTACAGAACAACTTGCTACTGTTACAATACTACCATCATTACAGGTTGCTTTACATACAGTTGCAGGGTATGTACCTCCTAAAATAGATTTCTGTGCCTCTTTTGTTAAAGGCTTACCTAAATTTAATAAATTTTTCATAATATAAAGATTATAAATTAATTTTGCGTCGATCATTTAAAGACACTCAAGGTTTGTGTCTATTCCTCGCGATAGAGTATGTTTTATTTAAATATGTCTTTTATTTGGTAGAAAAACCGGTCCATTAAACGCAAGTCTTCTGTTATGATTTCTGCAGTACCTGACATTTCTTGTTTGAAGTCTATTGGTTTTTTATACGAGGTTATTAAATTTTCTGGCAACTCGGCTAATACTAAATAGAAACCATCTTTATCAGGGACTAGTGAGATGCGATTTACTTTGGCTTGTAAGGTTCCAAACTCCGCTTCCGGATAGTTCTCTAATTTAATATGGACGCTTTGTCCTACTTTTAGTTTTCCTGAGTTGGTCGCTGGTGTTTTTAGCTTAGCAATAAATGTGGAGCTTTCTGTTGGGATAATAGTAAATATTAGATCATTTTGATTTACGGTTTGGTTCGTTCTCCAGTAATTAGAAAATGCTACTTTTCCATTAGTATTCGATTTTAATACATATTGTGTTTCCCAGTCTTTAACAGCTTTTTTAAGTTGCTTGAAAGATTGAATGACACTTTTTAGTAACATCATCTCTTCTTTGGTTCTATTTATTTCTGTGCCTTTAGAAGATTTGTTTCCATTACTAATAGATTCTCGGATTTGAGAAATGGAAGATTCAAAGCTTTTTATGTTACCAACTGCTTGATGATATTCTATTTGTTTTTGATCTAAATCTAATTTGGAGATTACGCCTTTATTAAATAATGTTTTGTTGCGTTCTAAGTCTATTTTTTTTAGACTTAATTCCGAACGATGTAAAGCTAATTGTTGGTTCGCATTTTGAAGTCTTCTGTGTAATTCGGAAATAGAATTTTTATTAGCCAATGCCTCATTAGAGAAAGGTTTTAAATCTTTATTTAATGTATATTGAAGGTAGCTGTTTTCAAATAAAGCATATTGTGTATCGATATCTCCTAAAAATAAAACAGGTAATTCATCTACAGGAAAAGTAAAGGATTTGGTATTCACTTTTATAGTATCCATAATGGCTTTTAACCTGTAAACATCTTCAAAGTTTGAGGTGTTTTCTATAATAGCTAAAGGGTTATTGGTAAGAACCAAGTCGTTGTCTTCTATTAAAATGGTTTCTAGTTTGCCTGTACTTTGTGCAATTAGCTTTTCTGGTGGTATTTTGGTAGTTAATAATGCTTCGGTAGCAATTACATCTGGATATTTTATAAGCCAACTTAAACTAAAGAATAAAAGGATTAAACCTAAAAATAGGAGGTTGCCATAACGTATCATCCAATGTGGCACATAAGATAATATGTCTTGTACTTGTTCGCTACGTAATTCTATTTCTTCTAGTTTTTTTGACATTTTAAAACATTGCTTTGTTAGTATCAATTACTGCACTAATTAATAGTGCAGTAATTTCAATCATAGATTATTAGTCCATAATAAGAGTAGGAGAACAATATCCACTATGACCATTTGCAGAGATGCATGTCTGGCCTTGCGGACATGTGCAATGTGTACTACCAATTACACAGTAGGTTCTTCCTCCGTTAATAGTTTGTTGTTCTGCTTTAGTTAAAGCTTTTCCTAAATTTTTTAAATTTTTCATAATAAAAATATTTATAAATTAAGTTTGCCTCGATCATTTAAAGACACTCCAGGTTTATGTCTATTCCTCGCGAGAGAATGTTTTTGTTCCTTTCTAAATCCTTCCCAAAGAGAAAGGACTTATTAAAGGTCGGTATTGTTTAGTTTCCTAATTCCAATTGGTTTTTAACTAGGTTATAATAGTTTCCTTTTTTTGCTACGAGCTCTTTATGGTTTCCTATTTCTACTATTTTCCCATTATCTAAAACTACAATTTGGTGTGCATTTTTAACTGTACTTAATCTGTGCGCAATCACGACTACGGTTTTGTCTTGAAAAAAAGTATCCAAGTTTTCCATAATTACTTTTTCATTATTCGCGTCTAAAGCAGAAGTTGCTTCGTCAAAAAACAAGTAATCCGGATTTTTATAAACCGCTCTAGCAATAAATAAACGTTGTTTTTGTCCGGTACTTAAACCTGTTCCTTCTGCTCCAATTTTTGTGTTATAAGAAAGAGGTAAGGACTCTATATATTCTCTAATGTTAGCAACGTCTATAGCGTGTGCTAATCTTTTTTTGTCTACAGTATCCTCTCCAATGGCAATGTTATTTGCAATGGTATCATTAAAAATGTAGCCTTCTTGCATCACCACGCCATAATGATCTCTCCATGATTTTTGAGAAATGTTTTGCAGTGAAAATTGGTTGATTAAAATATCACCTTCATTAGGTTTGTAATAGCCTAAAAGTAATTTCATTAAGGTCGTTTTACCGCTTCCGCTGGTACCCACAATAGCGGTAGTTTTGTTTGCAGGAATATTCAAGTTTAAATCTTTTAAAACTTCAATATCTGTTCCTGTGTAAGAAAAGGTTACTTCTTTAATAGAAATAGAACCACTTTTTGGGACATCATGAATTTTATTTTGCGGATCGATTTCTTCATTATCCATATTATGGATTTCACTTAAACGGTCTAATGAAATCTTAGCATCTTGTAGTTCTCTTACAAAATTGATAAGTTGCTGCACCGGAGAATTTAATTGTCCGACGATGTATGAAATAGCAAGCATCATCCCTAAAGTTATTTCGCCATCTATTACTAGTTTGGCAGATAAAATAGTGATAAAAATATTTTTTAATTCGTTGATAAAAGAAGAACCAACACTTTGGGTTTGCTCTAATGCTAAACTTTTTATGGATACTTTAAATAGTCTTGCTTGTGTATGTTCCCAAGCCCAGCGTTTTTGTTTTTCGGCATTATGCAGTTTAATATCTTGCATACCGTTTATAAGCTCGATAACCGTACTTTGTTCCTGACTCATTGCAGAAAAACGTTTGTAGTCTAGAGTCGCACGTTTTTTTAGGAAGATTTTAATCCATAGAAAATAAAGAAAACTACCAACAACAAAAATGGTAAATATTTGTAAACTATAATAGCACAGTACAAAACTGAATACGATAAAGTTTACCATAGAAAAAAGTACATTTAACGATGAGGTAGTTAGTATTTGTTCAATACGTTTATGGTCGTTAATGCGTTGTAATAAATCTCCTGTCATTTTTACATCGAAATAGGAGATAGGAAGTAGCATTAATTTGATAAAGAAATCGGAGATTAAGGAGATGTTTATTCTGGTGCTTACATGCAGTAAAATCCAGCTTCTAACAATCTCTATTCCTGTTCTACCAATAAATAAAGCAATTTGGGCAAATAAAATAAGATAGATAAAGTTGAGGTCTCCGTTTTCTATACCAACATCTACAACGCTTTGGGTTAAAAACGGTACTACTAACTGCAATAAACTTGCCGCTAGTAAACCAATACATAGCTGGATAATGAAGCTTTTATACTTGTATAGGTATTTGGATAGATAGGTGAAGTTGAATTTTTGTTCTTCATCTTCATCAAAATCATTGGTATAAAACTTTGGAGTAGGATCTAATAGTAAAGCAATACCATCTTGTGTAATTTCTGTTGCATTGTTACCAATCCAAAATTTTAAAAATTCTTCTTTGGTGTAACTTATTAAACCATGACCAGGATCTGAAATATAGAAGGTGTCTTTTTTTATTTTATAAAGCACTACATAATGATCCTTGTTCCAATGTAGAATACAAGGTAGAGGTGCTTTTTTTAATTCTTCTAAAGTTAATTTAACTCCCAAACTTCTAAAACCAACAGTTTCTGCAGCATCACTTAAATTAAGTAAACTGCTACCTTCTCGGGTGGTTTCGCTAATATCTCTAAGCTGATTTACAGATAGTGTTTTACCATAATGCTTCGCTATTATTTTTAAGCATGTTGGTCCACAATCTTTCGATTCTGCCTGTTTGTATGTTGGGAATTTTTTCAATTAGTTATATGATTAAGAGTAATATTCAGAGTATAATCCTATTCAGAAAGAAATAAATAGTATTAATAAAGGATAGGTTGTCTCTTAAAACAGCCTATCCTTTATGGTTTTAACAGTTAGAACCTGCACAAATTGAAGCAGTAGCTCCACCTTGATTATGACAAGCCCAAGCCGCTGTTTCAGCACTACCATCTGGAGCATTTTCAATTAGTGCACCACTTGCACATCTTACTGCCCAATCTCCTTTTCCTCCAGTAATAAATTGTTGTTCTGCTTTAGATAAAGCCTTTCCTAAGTTTTTTAAATTTTTCATAATAAAAATATTTGACTAATTATATTTACTGTGAACATTAAAGACACTCACAGTTTGTGTCTGTAAAGTATTATAGCAACTAGTTTTTGATTCTAGTTAATTTTAACTTAGTTACAATTATTGTAATAAGTATCTTCTGGATTTTGGTTATTCCAACAGCAAGCTAATGCAGAACATCTTCCAAAATTATTCATACATGTTCCAAAACCACAACCATTATATTGATCTAGAAAATGTTGTAATTTTCCACCGGTAATGGTTTTTTGTTCCGCTTTAGTTAAAGCTTTTCCTAAGTTTTTTAAATTTTTCATAATTAAAATTTTTAATAAATTATATATACTGTGAACATTAAAGACACTCATAGTTTGTGTCTGTTTTGCATTTGATTTTTTAAATGAAAGAGCGAAGGAATTCTTAAACTCCCTCTATCTGATCCTTCCAAACGGATTTACAGAAAGTGTTTTACCAATGCTTAGCTATTATTTTCAACCATATTAGTCCACAATCTTTCGATTCGACTTGTTTGTAAGTTGGGAATTTTGACATTAACTAATAGGTCGTTTCTAATTCCTATAAAAAGGAACAGATTTTATATCTGCTCCTTTGATTTAGAATTTATGTATTAAGCTGGTACGCAATATCCTTTTTCGCATCTAGCTAATGTCATTGTTCCATCTGGATTTAATATAGCTGGACATTGTGAAGTTTTTCTGCATTCAAATCCCCAATCTCCTGGAATTCCTCCATTAATTGTTTTTTGTTCCGCTTTAGTTAAAGCTTTTCCTAAGTTTTTTAAATTTTTCATAATAAAAATATTTAATAAATTATATTTGCCGTGAACATTAAAGACACTCACAGTTTGTGTCTATTCTTCGCGAGAGAATATTGTTCAAAACGCGAAACCCTTTTTATTAAGGGTTTTGCTGTTTTATAGTGTTTCTTGTAATTGATTTGTGTTTATAGTGCAAGACTCGTTTAGGTCTTCTATAAAATATATTAAATCACTTCTGTCATACGCTTTTGGAAATGACTTGCCATTAATTAATATTTCTGGTGTAAAATTGATGTTGTTCTCTAAACACCAATTATTTTCTGTTTCCAGGATGTCTCTATAAATATCTGCATTGGCAGGTTTCTTCCATGTTGTTAACCAGGGTGTTGCATCTGCATTATTGTAAATGTCATGCATGGCCTCTAAACATTTTAGTTCTCCTTCGGTATGAAATAATTCTAATAACCTGCTAGAAACTAATACACCATTACTTTCTAAATTACTTGTGTTTATGTTGAATCGAACCGTAATGTTCACTTCATTGTGATGTGATCTTAAAATCGTTTCTGCTAAATTATGCACGTTTTTACAATGTCCGCAAAAAGGGTTTGTGATTATCGTAATGTTTAAAGGAGCATTCTTGTTTCCTAAAATTATTTCAGAAGTATTCTCAATTACTGGATTTAAAGTTGCCGATTGTTGTAGCAGCGTATTAAATAAATCAAAATTTCTTTTAAATTTATTAGCGGTTATTCTTAATTTTTTAAAGGCTTGTTCTTGCTTTAATTTGGAATTAATAAACAACCAGACAGATGCAATTATAATAAAGGAGAACCCTATTAATAAAGCGGTTTCCATACGGAATGCATTAAAATTAGATGGTGTAAAAAAGAAAACGGAAGCTTGCAAGGCCAAAACGGAAGCGATAGCTAGGCAAAGTACACACCAATTTTTAGCTGTTTTTATTTGATAGTAAACGGAGTATATAATTATTGGAGTAGCAGCTAAACTTATAATATATAATGCATTTAAAGTGGTGTTTGTTATGCTTAGTAAAAGAGAAGAAATACTAATAGCCACAAAATAAATAAGGCTGATATCGCTTAATTTTATGTCTTTATAAAGTGTTGCTCCTTTAGAGTTTAAAACCGCATTACAATTTGTTGTTTTACTTTCCTGGGAGCAAATGCTCTCTATTATTTTAGAGCTCAATCCCAAGTCATGCTGAACGATTAATAGGCTAACTCCAATTCCTATTAAGGATAAAATAAAATATAGGGATGCACTTAAGCTTGGATTTGAAATGAAAAATAGGATGCCAAATAATACTAAGGAAATAGCAAATAATAGCTTTTGAATATTGGCAGTACTTTCTTGACTTGTAGTTTTTGTTTCGTCTTTTTCTATAGCGACTATAATGCCTGTAAACTGCTCTAAAAAAGGGATTTCAGAAATGGTTTCGTTTTCTTTATTACTAGATATGGTTTTGTATTTCTTACCTTTTTTTACAACTAACGCAAAATCGGTAACCTCATTACGTTTTATTTGTGCGATAAAACTATTCGGTAATTGTTCTAGAGTTTCTTTATCTGTAGGAACTCTAATAGCAATATTTTCAATATCAAAATGGCTTAACACACCGGTTATGGCATGTAGACTAGGATACGAAGGATGGCTTTGTATTTGGAAATCTAATTCGTCTCCATCTATTTTAATTTTATTTTTTTGAAGAAGCGATTGTACTAAAAAGGATAAAGTGTCTTTCAAAATAATTAAGAATTAGTTGTTTTCTTAATTGTTCCAGAACTCTAGGACTTGTTACCCACGATTTTTAATTTTTTTAGAATAAAAAATAAGAATATGAATAGAAAAACACTTAAAATAATGTAATACAGTGTGTTATTGCCGGAATAAATTGCGGAATTATCACCAATTAAAATTAATGTAGACCAATAATAAGGGGAAGTTTCACTTAAAGAATGGGAATGTAAATAATCTAATTTAGCTTGCCTTAACGAAGCGCTTTTTGTTTTGCCATCTTTAACATATTTATAAAAGCTAGTCGTTATTGCTGCATTAGATTTATCGTTTACATTCCAAAGCGAAGAGATTACGCTATTGGCACCAGAATAAAAGAAACCACGTGCTAGACTAAAGACGCCTTCGCCAGATTTTATTTCTCCTAAAGAGCTATTACATGCATTTAGAACGACTAATTCGGCTTGGTTTTTTGTGGTGTATAATTCGTTTAGATATAGTTTGTTATTTTTAAATGCAATCCATGGGGAAATGGAATCATTAGCGTTAGCGTGTGTTGCTAAATGAATGATTTTATATTTATTAATTTCTTTAAAGAAATTGGTTTTATTCGCAGAAGTGTCTACGAATACTTTTCCGTTTAATAGTTGGCTTATGGTTTTTGCTTCATCCTCACTTCTTGGTAAGGTTTTAAGGTTGTCATAAGTAAAAGATTTTGGAGCAAAAGCTATAAGCTCTTGTTTTGCATCTCGATTCAGTTTTTTATTTTTTTCTAAAAACGATAAGGAATAGGTATAGGATATTTCAAAGTCTTCAATCAAGTATCTATTGTCTTTTTTTAGACTTTCAAAAGGTAGATTCTGCAGGGTGTAATCGGAGACTATTATTAATTTGTTTTTTAAGATGTCCTTGTCTTTAAAAGGGAATAAATAACTACAAAGTTGCTGCGATAATTTTTTATAATTTTTAAGTTCTTCTGAAGTATTTAGTGGTTTTTGTAAGAGTTTTAGATATTTGTTAATTTCTGTTTCTAGGCTTTCTGTATCGTTTAATTTAAAAAGTCTGACACTGTTTTTAGTGATGGTTAAAAGGAAGCCTTCCTCTTTGTTTACTATATATTCTAGTATGGTAGTATTTCCATCTAAACTATTTTTAATAACATCTATAGTGGTAACTGCAATAGTTTGTTTAGAAGAATAATATTCTGGATAGGTAGAAACTAAAGATTCTTTAAAGCTATTGTATTCAATTTTTAAACTATGATATTCATCTTTTAATGCCTTGTTGAAATTTTTATTTAATTCATTTTCTATGGCGAAAATATCTTTCTTAAAATCTTGTTCTTTTTGTAAGATTTCTGAAGGAATTTTAGAACTCAATCGAAGTCTGTTTTGTTTAATGTTTTCAAGTAATAATAAGGCTTTGTTTTTTTCTATAAAATAAAATGCTTCTTCCGGTTTGTTGAGTTTAAAGCAAGCTTTTACACCTAGCATAAAAGTTTCTGAAGCTTCTTCTTGCCAAAGTAATTTGGATTGACTTTCATTACTTTCCATTCTAATTACATCTATAAGTTTATCTGCTAGAGATATGGTCTCATAAGCAACCTGAAGCATTTTTTTATCTTTAGATAGTGCTGTGTTTTCTAGGATATATTTAGACTTTTCTTTTAGAATTAATAAGGAGAGTGTTTTGTTTTTAGAAGAAGCAAGAGCTTTAAAGTTTGGAGAAAAAATAATTGCGCTATCTATCTTGGTTGGTACTGTTAACTGTAATGCTTGTTGTAATATTTTTAAAGCATCCTTTGTTTTTCCTATGTTAAAATAATACTCGGCTTTATTAATATAGAGCCTTGATATGTCTGTGTCTTTTTTTGCGTATTCGATTCCTTTATTGATGTAGAATAAAGCACTATCTTTTTTTTCTTTATTGTATAAAACGCCAAGATTATTATAGGATGATGCAATCGTTTCTTGGTTCTCGTTTTCTAAATCTTTTTTTAAATTTTTTAAATAATAGTACCTGCTTTTGTTAAAGTTATAGTTGAAATCACTTTTGTAAAATATACCGTATTCGTTATTTAATGAATACAGGTTAGTCGCACTTAAAGTGGTTATGGTACTTAACGAATCTACTATTTTAAGAAGTCTTTTGTTTTCAGCTATACTTTTAGTATTAGTTATTTTATGATTAAGTTCTATGTAGTTTAAGTAGATTCCTGGTAAACGTTTGGTAGTAAGCTTTTCGGGAATTTCTAAGCCTTTTTTAAAATAATTTACTGCTTGAAAATAATCACCTAATTCAATATGATTTCTAGCATTTTCACAGTATGCTCGATATGTTTTTTCGTCAATACTAAAGCTGTCTATTACTTTATTATATGCTTCAATAGATTTTCCATAATTTTTAGTTTTAAAAAAAAACAGTCCTAAATTAAATAGGCTGTTTTTTTGTCTTTCTAAGGAGAGATGTTTTTTGAATTTTACTTCTAGTAACCCATATTTAAGGGCTTTATTAAAGTCTCCTTTTTTGTTATATGTTAGTGAAATATCATGCGCTAGCTCTGCATATTTTGTTAACTTATTTTGTTTTTTGTATGCCGTTAGTAAGCTATCCTCTTTATTTTCTGTTTGTTGTGCAAATAATTCACAAAAAGAGAGTATGAAAAATAAAAAGACTAACTTTTTCAATATTATTCGGTTTCAGTAAATTATTCTATGCAAGGGTTGGAAGTTATACTAACTGCTACTCTATCGATATCAGGATCGTTTCCAACATGAATATCTTTTTCTGGTTCCGTGTTGCTTTGAGAGCATGCATAACAATTATAAGGAGGTGCCGGAATGGTATCGTCATTATAAGTTGCTGTGTCTAAAGTCCAAATTTCTTTATCTGGATTTGTGTTACAAATCGTTATATCCATAATACCTAGATAGGGTCTATATCTAGCTCTAGCATCTTGCTTTTTGGTTATAGTAAGGCCAGGTGTGAATTCTATTATATATAACATGGTTCCATCTGGTTGTCCGAGATCTACAGGATCCATTTCTCTACCAGGAGGAGTCCAACCTTGTGGTCTATTATTGATAGTAGTGGATGTGTTTGTATTTGTTTTTGTTATAGAAGAAGCTTCAGCCTTTTGGAATACAGTTTCTGCTTCATTTTCATTCACAAATGTTTCTTCAGTAGAGCATCCAATAAATAATACAAAGCTCAACGTTAATACTAAAATTAATCTTGTTTTCATTTTGTTCGTTTTTAAATTATAACTACTCGTTCCTAAATATATATATTTGTTACCCAATAATTAATTTTTTTTCAGATAATTAAATGAAAGACCCTAATTACTTTATCACTGGACTTAAAAAGAAGAATGAAAAGGTAATATTAGAAATCTACCAAGAAGTTTTTCCAAACGTAAAACATTTTGTGTTGGAGAATAAAGGGCAGCATGCGGATGCAGAGGATGTTTTTCAAAAAGCATTGCTGCAAATTATGGCACGTGTTCAAGTTAAATTCTTTGAAATCAACTCCTCTTTTGAAGCATATCTCTTTGTTGCATGTAAAAATTTATGGCGCCGTGAATTAAATAAACGAAAAAGGTTGGTAACAATTGATGCTATTAAGGAACAAGGAAGTGAAGAACGTGAATTAGCAAGAAGTATTTTAGAACAAGAACGTTGGGAATTCTTTCAAGAAAAATTAGAAGAGATCTCTGGGAATTGTAAAGAAATTTTAAAACGATTTTTTAATAAAATGCCGTATAAGCAAATTGCTGAAGAGTTAGACTATAATAGTGAATCTGTAGTGAGACAACGCGTTTTTAAGTGTAAAAACAAATTAACCGAAACGATTAAAAAAGACGTTAGATTTAAAGAATTAAAAGAACTATGAGCCTGTCTGAAAACCTACAAAACCAAGCAGATGATTATCTAAAGGATACCTTATCTATTCCTGCTAAAAAAGCCTTTGAACTGCTTTTACAAGAAAATGAAGAATTAGCAGACTATATTTCTATTAATAAAGAAATGCAGGCGCATTATAATGAAGAAGATTGGTCTTTTGTCGATCCGGATGAAGAAACTGTAGAATTGGAGTCTTATTTAAAAAGTAACGAAGCAAAAGCACTCCAAGCTTCTGTTAAAAAAGTAAATGATAGCTTTGTAAAGGAAAGACCTTTCAATAAAAAAAACTACTTCTCTTATTTAGCAATTGCAGCTAGTATAATTGTATTTGTAGGTTATTTTGTGTTTAGTGATTCGCCTACAAATCTAGAGGTCTATTCCGATTATAACGACTGGAGCAATTTGCCATCATTAACTTCTCGAGGAGATTCGGATAACATATTATTGGTTAATGGCGAAAAGGCATTTTTAAATAAAGAATATCAGGAAGCAGTAGTTTATTTTGAAGACTTTTTAACGACTACCAATACGAACGCAACGGCATTATTATATTATGGTATTTCTAATATAGAGCTCGGTAATTACGAAAAGGCTCTCGATGCTTTTAATCAATTAATTTCTAGTGAAACATTAGATAGATCTAAAGGGTATTGGTATAAAATGCTAACGTATTTAAAAATGGAAGACAAAGCAAATAGTATCAAACAACTAGAACTTATTGTTCAAGATTCTGGAAACTATAAATTTGAGGAAGCACAAGAATTATTAGAAAAACTTCGAGACTAAATGAACTATTTTAAAAAAAGCCTTTCTAATTTAGAAAGGCTTTTTTTTAAAATTAAGGCCTATTGCACATGTAAAAAGGGTGTATAGGTTCCAATCATCGGCTATACGTATCCTCTTAGCGAATAAGGTCTAAGAGTAATGTTAAATGATTTTTAATAGGGTTTTTGTGACTTACCTTCGCGCTCCCTAAGATTAATAGCATGTTTAAAACAACCTTATTACCAATAATGCTTCTTGCTTTATTGGCTCCTATTTATATGTTTTCGCAAACCGGTCCAGGTGGCGTTGGTAATGTATCTACAAATGGCTTATGGCTAAAAGTAGATGATTTAGAATTATTAGATGGAGAAGCCGTTTCTAATTGGCAAGATGCTTCAGGTAATAATAATGATGCAAATCAAACCATTGCCGGTGAGCAACCATCTTTTATTAGTAGCTCATCTTTTAATAGTTACCCAAGTGTGGACTTTAATGGTGTTAGAGATTATTTAAAAGTGGATGATGCCGATATTTTAGATGGTACTACTGGAATTACTTATTTTTCTATCTTTAGACCAAAAGGTCTTTATACAAGTAATAATGTGCACGCTATAGTTGGAAAGAGATTAACTTATAATGTTAATTCAAACTACGCGTATACCTTTTTTCTATATAATAATAAGCTTACAACCGATATTGTAACTTCAAACAATCGTTATACTAGTTCTGCATCTTTTTCTAATGATCAAAATTATATTTTAAGTTTTGATTTTGATGGAAGTAAACCTGCTAACTCTAGAAGTTCTATGTCTAGAAATGGAAGTGTTTTGTTAACAAGTACAGAAAGCAGTACGAGTATTATAAATTCAAATCAGCCCTTAACAATTGGAACCATGAATGTGGATTACAGTCGTTATTCAAAAGGTGAAATGTCTGAGCTAATTCAATATAATTATAAGTTGAATCAAGCAGAAACCATAATCGTTAATAATTATCTTTCCGCAAAATATAATATCGCATTAACTTTAAACGATCTATACAAACAAGACGATAGTGCTAATGGTAATTTTGACCATCATGTTGCAGGAATAGGTCAAGCATTAGATGGTAGTAAGCATTTAGATTCACAAGGATCTGGTATTGTTAGAATCCATACACCTTCCGCTTTAGCTAATGGAGATTATTTATTTTGGGGAGAAGACACCAAAGATTCTTCCTATAATTTTGTTACAGAAACCGTAAATTATAGAGAGCAACTAGATTCAAAATGGCGCGTTAGTAAAATTGGAAACCTAGGAACTGTAAATGTTAGTTTTAATATTTCCGCTTTAGATGTAACAAAAAAACAAAGTTGCCAACCATTACAATTAGTAGTAGGTAGTGATAGTGGTTTTTCTTCTGCAACAAGTTATGATTTAACAGTTTCAGGATCTACAGCAACAGTATCGGGAGTTTCTTTTTCTGATGGAGATTATTTTACATTACGCTATTTAGATCAAATTGTTTGGGATGGCATATCGTATTATAATGGTTCTGGTATTGGGAATGCACCAGGAGTAACAGACTCTTGTTTAAAATTAACAGTACAATCTGGAGCAATAGGATTGTTAAGTGAATCTGGGTATGTTAGAGAGGTTGAGGTTGAGTTAGGAGCAACATTACACGTTAATGATGGTTTACTATTAGAAGTTGAAAATGGGATATTAAATAATGGAACGATTACTTTTATAAAGGAAGCGCAATTAATTCAAAACCACACAGGAACATCTTTAAATTCGGGAAGTGGTGATTTAACCATTACGCAGGAAGGTTCTAATAATTTATATAATTATAATTATTGGAGTGCTCCAGTACATAGAAATGGTAATTGGCAAGTGAATTATTTAGAAACGGAAACGGCACCTATTGGGTTTACAACTAGTTATGATGCTAATCCGTTAGCTAGTCCAATGGAATGGAGTAGTCGTTGGTTGTACACTTTTAATGGCTTAGCCAATACGTATGCAGATTGGCATTATATCACACCAACAACACCAATTCTTCCGGGATTTGGTTACACCATGAAAGGTTCTGGAAATACATCTGTTTTAGAACAAAGATATACTTTTAAAGGTACAGCAAACGACGGAGATATATTTATAAATGTATTAGCAGGGGATGAAGTTTTAATAGGTAATCCATTTCCTTCTGCATTAGATGCTACGCAATTTATTAATGATAATCTTTCTGTAATAGATGGTTCCCTTTATTTTTATGAGCAATTTGCTTCCAATGATACACATGTATTATCCGAATATCAAGGTGGTTATGCAACCTACAATTTATTAGGATCTGTAAGTTCTCCTGCTCCAGTAAATGGAGGAGTATCCTCTAAAGGAAGTCCGAAAGATTATATTCCTGTAGGGCAGAGCTTTTTTGTTAAAGCGCATACAGATGGTGTCATTGTATTTAAAAATAGTCAACGTGCCTTTAAAAAAGAGTCTTCGGGAGATGCTGTTTTTTATAGAACGTCAGAAGAAGACGTTACAGATACTCGAATTAAATATTGGCTTAAGTTTAAAGACGCGGATAGTAACGAGTCTACCATTGCTTTGGGTTATGACACGAATGCTAATGCGGATTTTAATAATGGTTATGATAGTAAAACGTTTAATGCACTTTCTAATGAGATATATTGGGCGATTACAGAGGATGCGCTATGTATTCAAGGGCTTAATCGTTTTGATGTATTAGAGGAAATACCTTTAGGAATACATATTACCGATTCTGGTGCTTATACTTTTGAGATTACAGAAACCTTAAATTTCCCGGAAAATGAAACTATTTATTTGAAAGATAGTGAGACGAATATGTTTTATAATATAATAGATAACCCAATAACTTTAAATATAAACAGTAGTGTAGATGTCTCTCGTTTTTCAATAGTTTATCAAAATAATGAAACTTTATCTTTACAAGATTTTAATGCGAATCCAGTTTCCGTTTTTTATAATATGGAAAAAGAAATATTAGTATTAAATGGTATAGAAGATTTAAATGAGATTCAAAGTTTGCATATTTATAATTTGCTAGGACAAAATATAAAATCTTTAAGTAATGTGAATTCAGAAAATATAGATGTTTCCTTTTTAAATTCAGGAATGTATATTGCAGAAATTATGCAAAGTTCTGGTCGAAAAATAAAGCTTAAATTTATAAAACGGTAATGGCTAATAAAAAAGTATACTCTGTAATTGCTATCCTAATTCTTGTTGGGGTTTATGGATATGATGCTTATTTTGATAATGAAGTTAAAGTTGGTATCATAGAACAAGGTGGAACGGTAAAAACCAACACCAACGAATACTTTTTACCAACGAGTACCACAGGTCAGATTGTCCATCACGAAGGATATAGTTTAAGTTATAGCGAAGCACATGAACAAGCAGAATGGGTTGCCTATGAACTAAAGAAATCACACTTGTCAAGCACCAATTTTAAACGTCCTTATTTTGAAGTAGACAAAGCAGTGAAAACCAAAGCAGCACATTGGCGAAACTATAAAAAATCTGGTTATGATCGTGGGCATCTTTGTCCGGCAGGAGACAGGAAGTATAGTAAATTTGCACATGACGAAACTTTTTTAACTTCTAATATTTCTCCTCAAAAACATGACTTTAACGCAGGTATTTGGAATAGATTAGAACAAAAAACTAGATATTGGGCAAGTAAGTATGATGGTGTTTTTGTAGTTTCTGGAGGTGTTTTAAAAGGAAGTATGAAAACAATTGGTGCCGAAAAAGTATCGGTTCCAAATCAGTTTTATAAAGTATTGATTGATACGAATTCGGGGACAACGAAAGTACTTGCTTTCTTAATGCCTCATAAAGATTCTAAGGAGCCTTTATACAACTTTGTGGTTTCTGTAGATGAAGTGGAAGCATTAACCGGAATCGATTTCTTTAGCGAATTAGAGGATACTGTAGAAAATAAATTAGAAGCTTCAGCAGATTATAAAGATTGGAGTTTTTAGTATAATTCGGATGGCATGCTGAGCACAGTCGAAGAATCTTTAACTAAATTTATTCAAAATTCCTTCCCAACGCAATTTTCTAATAAAGGTACCTTGATCTTCGGTAACTAGATATTCTGTTTTATTGTTTTTCGCTTTGAAATAACCAGACATATAGTCTTGAAATAAAGTAAAACTCCCTTTTTTATATGCCAATTTTAACGCAGAGATTAGTGTGATTATAAATCCGTAACGCATTTTATACATCGCTTCTCCTTGCATGTGTTTAGATGCTTTATTATAGCTTATTCCAGTTGGTTTTAAATGCTTAACATGTAGCGTTTCATCGGTTAAAATTTCCCAATCGTAATATTTAGATAATAGCTCATCCACAGTGTCCCAACCCATCGAAGGTTTTAGTTTTCCTATTTGCTCAAAACAATCCTTTCTATAGGCTTTTAAAGCACCTCGAATATGATCTTTTCTGGTTAGGTTTTCTAAAATCCATTGGTTGTTTTTTTCAATGTAACAGAAACCAGCAGCCATTCCTAATTTCTTATTTGCATTAAAATGATTCGCTAATTGCTCTAAATAATTATTCGGAAAGATTAAATCTGCATCAAATTTACAAATCACATCATAGTTGGTATCTAGAATTTCGAAGCCTTTATAAAAAGCATTGATAATTTTAGTGCCAGGTAAATGGGCGTCTGAAGAATTAATATTTACAAGAGATATCCAGCTGTATTTGGATAAATAATACGAAACTATCTTTTGTGTTTTGTCTGTAGAATTATCATTTACAATCACAAGTTGCTTTGGACGCAACGTTTGATTGACCAAAGAAACTAAAGTTTTTTCAATAAACTTTTCCTCGTTATGTGCAGGAATGACAATGGATATATTCAAAGTTTAAGATTTAGAATGCAAAGTTATCTTATTTTTTGGAATTTAGTTTTTTGAAGTTTTATATGCGTTCAGCATACACAATATAATATCTAGGCGTAAACCAGCGTAGAATTGGTCGGATTCCTATTTTTTTGGTAGGATTAGTCCATTTTTGCCTATCTATAATTTTCCATCCTGTTTTTTCTAATAGCCAATCTAATTGCCAATCTTCAAACTCGTGGTAATGCCTGTCCCATTTGTCTGTTTTACTTCTATAAGCGGAAGAAAACCATAACCGAAGTGGAACACTTATCACTAGTTTATCTGCTTTTATAGCTTGTAAAACGGTAAAAGGAGAGAGTAGATGTTCAAAAATTTCAAAAGCAGTAACTACTGTAGCTTCTGTGTTTTTAATAGCAGAGGTATCTATGTCTAAATCTTCACCTTTTGTATTTTCAACAGAAAAACTATTCTCTTTTAATATTTTAGTAAACGGATTTGCTACACCTAAATCTAAAATAGATTCGGATTTAGAAATGTGTTTTTCTAAAAACTGATAAGTAAGCTTGTATCGTTTATGCGGAAATGTTTGTTCGTACATATTTATTTTCCACGTTAGTGAAAATCTTGTGAATTTAAGAAATCTTGCCTTTTAGTGCTTGTAAACTATTGCGTTAATATTCATTCCAGCGCCAACACTTGCAAACATAATGATATCTCCTTTTTTGATTTCTTGATTTTCCAGTTTACCTTTTAAAATCATATCATATAAAGTAGGAACCGTCGCTACGCTAGAATTACCGAGCATGCCTATAGACATGGGCATAATACCTTCTGGTGTTTCCATGTTATGAAGCTTGTAAAAACGATTTACAATCGCTTCATCCATTTTTTCATTTGCTTGGTGAATCAATATTTTTTTGACATCATGGATAGAATATCCACTTTTGTCTAAACAAGATTTTAATGCTAATGGCACGTTAGTTAAGGCAAATTCATAAATCTTTCTGCCATACATTTTAATGTATTTACGTTGGCTCGCATTTTCTAGTTTATTGGTTTCCCCAAAATAAATGAAATGCGCTTCGTCTAAGGCAAAAGTTGCAGATTCATGACTAATAATTCCTCCTTCTTCCGCAGATTCTTCAACAATAACTGCTCCAGCGCCATCACTATATATCATAGAATCTCGATCATGTTTATCTATAACTCTGGATAACGTTTCCGATCCGATAACCAAACAGCGTTTTGCTATTCCTGCCTTAATAAATGCATTGGCTTGTATTACTCCTTCAATCCAACCTGGACATCCAAAAAGTAAATCGTACCCAACACATTTTGGATTTTTAATTTGTAACAAGTGTTTTACACGAGAAGCTATACTTGGTACCGTATCACTTTGTTGGGTATTATGTTTTACGTCTCCATAATTGTGAGCTACAATAATATAATCTAAAGTCTCTTTGTCAATTTTGGCGTCAGCAATAGCCTTTTCTGCCGCATAAAAAGCAATGTCTGAATTTACCAATTCAGGCTTTGCGTAACGTCTTTCTTCAATTCCTGTTATCGCTTTAAATTTAGTAACGATAATTTCATTTGAACTGTTTATTTTAGAACCATCTGCATTTAAAAATTCATGATTATAAAAATCTTCATTTTTTTCTATAGTGCTTGGTATATAACTTCCTGTTCCGGTAATTTTGATATTCATAAAAAAAGGATTGCCTTTAATTGTTTATCCGCTAAGATAAGCAGTAAAAATTAAAGGCAATTTTAATTAATTAATTATTTACGATGTTCAACCGTTAGTTTGCGTCCATATATGCCTCAATAGGAGCACATGTGCATATTAAATTACGGTCTCCGTAAGCATCATCAACACGTCTTACGCTTGGCCAAAATTTATTATCCTGTACATATTCTAAAGGATATGCAGCAGTATCTCTTGTATAAGGGAAATCCCAATCATTAGCAGTTACCATGGCTAATGTATGTGGTGCGTTTTTTAAAGGATTATTTGCATCCTCTTTAGTTGCTAGGTTTATTTCTTTTCGAATAGAAATCATAGCATCACAAAAACGATCTATTTCTTGTTTGCTTTCACTTTCAGTAGGCTCAATCATTAAAGTTCCTGCCACTGGGAAAGATACTGTTGGTGCATGAAAACCATAATCCATTAAACGTTTCGCAATATCTGTAACTTCAATACCATTCGCTTTAAAAGCACGACAGTCCACAATCATTTCATGTGCTGCGCGACCACGTTCACCAGAATATAACGTGTCAAAATGACCCTCTAATCTCGTTTTAATATAGTTGGCGTTTAATATTGCTATTTTAGTAGATGCTGTTAATCCTTTTGCTCCTAACATTTTTATGTAACCATAAGAAATCAAACAGACTAAAGCAGATCCAAAAGGAGCAGAGGAAATTGCAGTAATAGCCTTTTTTCCTCCCGTTTTAATGATTGGATTTCCTGGTAAAAAAGGAGCCAATTGTTTTGCAACACATATTGGTCCAACGCCAGGACCTCCACCTCCATGGGGAATAGCAAAGGTTTTGTGTAAGTTTAAGTGACAAACATCTGCGCCAATATTTCCAGGATTGGTTAATCCTACTTGAGCATTCATATTTGCTCCATCCATATAAACTTGACCTCCATTATCATGGATAATTTTGGTGATTTCTTTTATAGAAGCTTCATAAACACCGTGAGTCGATGGATACGTTACCATTAAACAAGATAAATTATCTTTGTGTAAAATTGCTTTTTCACGTAAATCTTCCACATCTATATTTCCTTCATCTGTAGATTTTGTAACCACTACTTTCATTCCTGCCATTACTGCACTTGCTGGGTTTGTACCATGTGCAGAACTAGGGATTAAACATATGTTTCTATGATTGTCTTTACGAGATTCATGATATGCTTTTATGACCATTAAACCTGCAAACTCTCCTTGAGCACCAGAATTTGGTTGTAATGATGTTGCTGCGAAGCCAGTGATTTCTGTAAGTTGGTCTTCTAATTCTTTTAAAATAGTATCATAACCTCTAGCTTGTTTTAATGGCACAAAAGGATGAATACTTCCCCATTCTGATTGGCTTAAAGGTAGCATTTCTGCTGCTGCATTTAATTTCATAGTACAAGAACCAAGTGAAATCATAGAATGATTTAAAGATAAATCTTTACGTTCTAATTTTTTAATGTAACGCATTAATTCCGTTTCAGAATGGTGCGAATTAAAAATATCTAGTGTTAAGAAATCGGTAGTTCTTTGCAGTTCTTTGTCAATATTATTTGCTTCCGTAAAAGAAGAAATAGTAAATGCTTTTTTATCCGCAACTTTAGCAAAAACAGAAATGATCGTGTTTATATCTTTAACCGAAGTTGTTTCGTTTATAGAAATAGTTACCGTTTTTTTATCTGGATAGTAAAAGTTTACTTTTTTGTCTTTTGCTATTTTCTTTACTTTTTTAGCTTTGGTTTTAATTTGAAGCGTATCAAAATAAGAAGTATTAGTTTGTTTAAAACCTAACTTTTCTAGAGATTCAGCTAAAGCTGAAGCTGCATTATGCACTTGGTTCGCTATAAATTGTAGGCCTTTTGGACCGTGATATACAGCATACATTCCAGCCATAACGGCTAGTAATACTTGCGCAGTACAAATATTAGATGTTGCTCTATCTCTTTTTATATGTTGTTCTCGAGTCTGCAAAGCCATACGTAAAGCTCTGTTTCCGTTTACATCTTTAGTAACACCAATAATACGCCCAGGAATATCACGTTTGTAAGTTTCCTTTGTTGCAAAATATGCAGCGTGTGGTCCACCATAACCCATTGGGATTCCAAAACGTTGTGTGGTTCCAAGTACTACATCTGCACCAAATTTTCCAGGAGCTTCTAATTTTACTAAGCTTAAAATATCGGCTGCAACAGCAACTTTTATTTGTGCTTCATTCGCTTTAGCTATAAAAGATTTAATATCGGATACTTGTCCGTTTTTTCCTGGATATTGTAAGATTGCTCCAAAGAATTCCGAAGAAAAATCAAAAGTATTTTCATCACCAACAACAAGTTCTACACCAATAGGATTCGATCTAGTTTGTAATAAGGAAAGTGTTTGTGGTAAAATATTTTCAGAAACAAAAAACTTATGTATTCCTGCTTTTTTTTGTGAACGTTCTCTAACTGCAAATAATAAGCTCATGGCTTCAGCAGCAGCAGTACTTTCATCTAAAAGCGATGCGTTTGCAAGTTCCATTCCTGTTAGGTCCGTAATCATGGTTTGGTAATTTAGAAGTGCTTCTAAGCGACCTTGTGCAATTTCCGCTTGATACGGTGTGTAGGCAGTATACCAACCCGGATTTTCTAAAATGTTACGTTGAATAACTGCCGGTAAAATAGTTGGATGGTATCCTAAACCAATATATGTTTTGTAAACTTTGTTTTTTTTAGCAACCTCATTTAGGTATCCTAAATATTCTTGCTCACTCATGGCTGCCTCTAATTCCAGGTCTTTTTTTAATCTAATATCATCTGGAATAGTCTCGTAGATAAGTTGGTCTAAACTATCTACACCAATAGTTTTTAGCATTGATTTTTGGTCTTCTTCTCTAGGACCAATATGACGTAGTGCAAAAGCGTTTGTATTCATGCTTAAAAAGTTGTGTTAGATTCCCGCTTTCGCGGAAATTACAATTTATTGTTGGCCTTATTTAGTAAAAAATAAAGCGTGTTATTTTCAGGCGCAAAAATACGGAAATTATAAGGCATTTTAGTTTTGAATTATGAAAGTTTTTAACCAAATAACTTCTTTATTAACAGTTTGTGTAACTTTGCTATATGCGAATATTAAAACACCTTTTCGATTTTTATATAAACGCGAGTATTCATGTGGCTTTAAGTGTCTGTGCTTTAACGTGGATCACACTTTTAGAATTTGGGACTTCTTATGATACTACGGTGTTATGGTTTAATTTTTTTGCAACCATAACGGGTTATAATTTTGTAAAATACTTTGGCTTGGCAAAGTTTCATCATAGAAGTTTAGCAAATAAATTGAAGGTTATTCAGGTGTTTTCGTTTCTCTGTTTTGTGGCATTGTGCTATTATACTTTTATGCTAGAAATAAAAACATGGCTGTATATTGTGCTTCTTGGTGCTATTACTTTTTTTTATGCGATTCCTTTTTTACCAAGAAATATATTTGTGGATAGTAACCAAAACCTAAGGCAGATAGGCGGATTGAAAATTTATGTTATTGGTATGGTTTGGTGTGCTGTAACGGTATTACTTCCTGTTATAGATAATGAGATTGCTATAACTGCGGATGTTCTTTTAACTACTTTACAACGTTTTATTTTTGTTTTAGTACTTATGATTCCTTTTGAAATAAGAGATTTACAGTACGATAGTTTGAAATTATCTACCATTCCGCAACGTATTGGAATACGAAAAACCAAAATTATTGGCGTTTTATTGTTAGTTGTTTTCTTCTTGTTAGAATTTTTCAAGAATCAAACTAGTAGTGGAAATGTATTTATTTTAGGCCTATTTACACTAATAACTTTATTGTTTGTAGTATTGGCTAGAAAAAATCAGTCGAAGTATTATAGTTCTTTTTTTGTGGAAGGTCTGCCAATTTTAGGGCTAGTTTTGTTGCTCTTTTATGGCCTTAGATAGGTTTTGTTTTAAAGCCTCTTTTTCTTGTTTATGCATACATTCTACATTCGCATTATGCATTTTTTTGGTAAGCTTTTTATTGTTGCTTGAGTATTTTCTGCAAGCTTTGCAAAATGCTAGGTGAAGTGTGAGCTTCATTTTTTCTAAAAGAGATGCTTCTTTATATTGCGATTTATCACAAACATGATTTGCTTTTTCGCAAGCTTTATTTATATTCATTTGTGTATTCATAATTAAAACCAATTTTTCTCCATACAAGATGCCATTGCCGTTCTTGCTCTATGGATGATAACCCACAGGTTAGACGCTGTAATGTTTAGTTCATTACAAATAGTTTCGGTATCTATTCCTTCTATCGTTTTCATTTTAAAAACAGTGGCTTGTTTTTCGGGGAGTTTAGACAGACAACTATAGATAGCTTCGCCTAGTTCTTCGTTTTCGATAACACTTTCTGCATTTTTATCAAAGGGATCGGCAACACGTTCTTCTAGCCAGTCGCCTTCCGATTCTGTATCGCTATTATAGCTCATTCTAACTTCTGCTTTTCCTTTGTTAGAGTTTATTCTTCGGTAATAATCTATAATTTTTCGCTTTAAAATAGAAATTAACCAAGTACGTTCACTTGCTTCTCCTTTAAAATTTTTCATCGATTTTAAACCAGCAAAAAAAGTATCTTGAACCAAGTCTTTAGACAAATCTCTATCGTTAACACGAGAAATAGTGTAGTTGAATAGATAATCTGAATATAAATCAATCCACTTATTTGGATCTATTACGTGTTTTGGCATACTCTTTTTTTAGCTAATTTTGAACAAAAGTAAGCAAAAGGATTTATATCTAACCGATTAAGTTTTTTATAGCGGAAGTAATTGTTGGAAATTGAAATGTAAAACCACTTTCTAAAAGTTTTTTCGGCACCACATTTCTACTTTTTAAAATGAGTTCGGGTTCTGTTTGCATAAATAAAGCACCAATTTCTAGGATGAATTTCGGACTAGGAATGCCAATCGGAACGCCTAATGTTTTTCTAAAATCTTTCATCATCGTAGCATTGTCTGTTGGTTTTGGAACACAAAAATTATAAGCGCCTTTAGCATTTTCTTTATGAATTAGAAAATCTACAGCTCGTGCAAAATCGGTTTGATGAATCCAACTTACTTTTTGTTTTCCGCTGCCTTGTTTTCCTCCTAAACCAAATTGTGTTAGTTTTTTTAGCGGCACAAAAGCACCTTCGTCATTGCCTAATACGATAGAAGTACGTAAAACAATTTTTCTTGTTTGTGGGTTTTCTGTTTTGTAGAATGCTTTTTCCCAAACTTTTGCGACTTCGCTTTCAAAATCGTTTCCAAATACTGTGCTGTCTTCGGTTCTTTCTTCTGTAAAGGCTTCTTTATATATAGAAGTAGTGGAGGAGTTCATCCATATTTTCGGTGGATTTTCACAGCAGTCAATAGCTTGTCCGAGAAGTTGTGTAGAGACAACTCTAGATTCTTTTATTGCTTTTTTATTCGCATCTGTAAATCTGCAATTAATTGTTTTTCCGGTAAGGTTAATAAGTACATCTAAATTTTCAAGATGGGAAACCCAAGAATCTTCCATCGTTTTGGCATCCCAATAAATTTCATTTTCACGTTTCGGACTTCTGCTTAATATGTTTACAGAATAGCCTTTACTGGTAAAATGCTTTTCTAAGGTCTGACCAATAAAACCTGTTCCTCCAGCGATAAGTATTGTTTTCATTGTTTTAATGATTTGTTATATTCACAATAACTAAAAGCGAATAAACTACTGCGAAAAATACAAATAAAGTATTCATGAAATAGCTTCCGATTTTGAATATTTTTTTCTGCGGAATATCATACATAGGGTAATATGCGATTTGCGTTAATACCTTTCCAACCCAATAGGCAGCAATTAAACCCGTTAATGCAATTGCCAGATTCGTATGGTTTTTTAAATCCGAAGGTATTAGAATAGCAATTAATCCAAATGAAAAATTTAAACCTTGAATATATCTGCCATAGGTTTTTGCGATTTCTTGGTTTAAAGGCTTTAGCTGCTTTACATCCGTATACCAATCAAAAACGTGATGTCTTATGTACGGGTAAATTAATGCTGTGAAAATCTGACCAATTCCACCGAGAATAATAATCCAATTCGGAATGTCTAATTTCATATCTTAATCTCTATCAATAGTTACATTTACATGAATATCTTCTTTTTCCACTTGCTCATCAAACTTTAAAATAAAACGCGCTATCTTATCTGGATTGAGTTTACAGTTTTCTATAACCTTACTAGCTAAAAGTCTCCTTAAAAGCATTTTTCTAGTGAAGATAATCGATTTGGAGGTCAAGGAAAGCTTCTCATCTAAAAAAGTTACTTTCGCATAGCTCTCACCTCGTTTAGTCTCCAGATATTTCATGAAAATAATTTCTTCGCCATCCAAATCATAAAAAGAGGTGTTTACAGGATAACCTTCTGTCGATAAACATTCCGTTCCATCCACATAGATAACTCCTTTTTTAATTTTAATTTTTTGTGCTTGCATCATACTTATAGAAAGCATTAAAATTAGTATGGTCAATATGTGTTTTAGCTTCATGTTTTTTTTTATTTAATTAAACCAGCTCTTTTTAATAAAGCTTCAGGTTTTGGTTCTTGACCTCTAAAGCGTTTGTAAAGTGTCATTGGGTTATCTGTTCCACCTTGACTTAATACATTTTCTTTAAATTTAGTAGCTACGGTTTTGTTGAAAATACCTGCTTCTTTAAAATACTCAAAAGCATCCGCATCTAAAACTTCGGCCCATTTGTAACTATAATACCCAGAAGAATAACCGCCTTGAAATATATGTGAAAAGGCTGTACTCATACAATTTTCTGCAACGTCTGGAAATAATTGGGTATCACCAAAGGAAGCATTTTCGTGCGCTTTTACATTTGTGATTTTTGAAGGGTCTTCGGCATGCCAAGACATATCTAATAAGCCAAAACTTATTTGTCGCATGGTTTGCATACCTTCATGAAAGGTTGCAGATTCTTTTATTTTCTCCACCAATTCCATAGGAATTACTTCTCCTGTTTCATAATGTTTAGCAAAAAGTTCTAATGCTTCTTTTTCATAACACCAGTTTTCTAAAACTTGACTTGGTAATTCTACAAAGTCCCAAAATACACTGGTTCCAGATAAACTTGGATACGTTGTGTTGGCAAGCATACCATGTAATGCATGTCCGAATTCATGAAATAAAGTGGTTACTTCATTAAAGGTTAAAAGCGATGGTTTACTTTTTGTAGGTTTTGTGAAATTACAAACTATAGAAACATGCGGTCTATCATTAACACCATTTTTGATGCTTTGCGGTTTGTAACTAGTCATCCATGCACCATTTCGTTTTCCTTTTCTTGGGAAGAAATCGGCATAGAAAATAGAAACTAATTCGCCGTTTTCATCTTTTACTTTATAGGTTAAAACATCTTCGTGATATTTATCGATAGTATGAATTTCTTCAAATTGTAAACCAAATAATTTGTTCGCAATAGTAAAAGCACCTTCAATGACGTTTTCTAATTTAAAGTATGGTTTTAATTGTTCGTCGTCTAAGTTGAATAACTTTTGTTTTAGTTTTTCGGAATAATAACCAGAATCCCATTTTTGTAAGGTATCAATGCCGTCTAGCTCTTTAGCAAAATTCTCCAGATTCGTATATTCTAGATTTGCAGCTGGTTTTGCTTTTTCTAATAAGTCGTTTAAAAAACTTTTTACTTTTTCTGGCGTTTTTGCCATACGTTCTTCTAAAACAAAATGCGCATGTGTTTGATAACCTAAAAGATTTGCTCTTTTAAAACGAAGCGTTGCTATTTGTAAAACGTTATTTTGATTATCTAAAGCATCGTTATGAAACGCTTTACTTCCACCAGCTAATGACAGTTTTTCACGCAGCTCACGATTGTCAGCATACGTCATAAATGGAATATAACTAGGATAGTCTAAAGTAATAAGCCATCCTTCTTTTTCCTTAGATTCTGCGAGCTGTTTTGCAGCCTCTTTAGCGCCTTCTGGCAATCCTGCTAAATCGGCTTCCTTGGTAATTAGCATTTCAAACTTGTTGGTTTCTGCTAAAACATTTTCGCCAAACTTTAATTTTAGTTTGCTAAGTTCTTTATCTATAGCACGAAGTTCTTGTTTTTTGTCTTCGGCTAAATTGGCTCCGTTTCTAGAGAAACTTTTATATTTTTTATCTAAAAGCGTTTCTTGTTCTGTGCTTAAATTTAATTCCGCTTTTTTAGTATAAACGGCTTTTACACGTTTAAATAAATCTTGATTTAATGTTATGTCGTTCCCGAAATCGGAAAGTAAAGGCGAAACTTCTTGTGCGATTTTTTGAATTTCATCATTGGTTTCGGCAGAGTTCAGATTAAAAAATATGCTGGATATTCTATCTAATTGTTCGCCCGAAAAATCTAAAGCTTCTATGGTATTTTCAAAAGTGGGAGCTTCCGGATTAGTAACAATAGCATCTATTTCTGCTTTTGCATTTTTTATTCCTAGTGTAAAAGCAGGAAGGTAATCGGTAGTTGCTATTTTAGAAAAAGGAGCGGTTTGAAAGGCTGTGGTGAATTTTTCTGTAAGTATATTCTTGTACATCTTTTAAATTTATGTTAAATGTAGATTTTATTATGCATGCATAGCATGTAATCTCTATCTTTGTATTGATTTTTTCATATAAGAGCTGGTTACTCGTTGATAAAATTATTGATTAATAGCGAAAAACCTTGATGCAAATCAAGGTTTTTTTTATTTTTAAAAACACTTGATTTGCATTTTAACTGATTTATGTGCTTTTCATCTAAAAATCTGAATTGACTCTCCTTTTCATTAAGAATAACATGAAATAGTTGAACCTTTGCATAAGTTTTTTCATATGAGTTCAATCTCATGTTTAAGAAAATTGATTAATAGCGTTATAACCTCAAGAGCAATCTTGGGGTTATTTGGTTATAGACCTTTTGCAGATTCTATTACTTTAACTTTTAAGCTTTCTTTATACGCAATTACTTTATCTAGTACTAATTTATCGGAAGTTGCAATAATTTGTGCTGCAAGTATTCCTGCGTTTTTTGCTCCATTTAAAGCTACTGTCGCTACAGGCACTCCTCCAGGCATTTGAAGAATAGACAAAACAGAATCCCAACCATCTATAGAATTACTGCTTTTTACAGGAACGCCAATAATAGGAAGTGGCGATAAAGATGCAATCATTCCTGGTAAATGTGCAGCTCCTCCAGCTCCGGCAATGATAACAACAATGCCTTTTTTATGCGCGTTTTTACCATAATCGAACATTTTTTCTGGTGTTCTGTGTGCCGAAACAATATCTACTTCTACTTCTATATCGAAGCTTTTTAAAATATCGATAGCTTCTTGCATTATTGGAAGATCACTTTTACTTCCCATGATTACTCCTACTTTCATAAATTTTTGCGCTTTATAATTTAATATGTTTTACTAGCCACTTTTTTATAAATTCAAAATCTAGATTACCTCGTGAAGCTTCGATTACAAATTCGTACTTTTCATCCTCTGTTGCGTTAACTTCAAAACCATCCTCCTTTAAAACAGCTATCATAAAAGCGTAAGCCATTCTTTTATTTCCGTCAATAAATGGATGGTTAATAATGATACTTTCAAAAAGAGCAGCAGACTTATCAATTATTGTTGGATATAAATCTTTTCCATCAAAGGTTTGAAAAGGTCTGTTTAATGCCGAAAGCAATAAGTTTTCATCTCTTAATCCATAACCTCCTCCGGAAGCATCCGAAATGATTTTATTTAATTGTACTGCAAGATTTTTAGAAATCATTGCGCCAATCTTTTAAATAAATTTTCTTCTTTTTTTAGTAATTCAATTACTGATTTTTTTATTCTCAATTCTTTAGAACTTATTTCTTGAACAACATTTAAGACTTCATCTAAGTTTTCTTCAGGAAGCGTATCAATTAAATTCTTGATTTTTATTTTCTTTTCAATAACTGTCATAATGCTTATATTTTACCAAAAATACAAAACTTATTCGCTAATCACTTTTATCGTATTCTTAACCTGTTCCGCAATTTTACGTGCTTCGTTGATATCTTGATTTACAATAGTAACATGTCCCATTTTTCTAAAAGGGCGTGTTTCTTTTTTACCATAAATATGAGGTGTTACACCTTCCATATTCATAATGACTTCCATGTTTTCATAAATAACACTTCCTGTATAACCTTCTGCACCAACAAGATTTACCATGATTCCACCACCTTTATTTGCTGTGCTTCCTAAAGGTAAATTTAAAATGGCTCTTATGTGTTGCTCAAACTGCGAAGTATAATTCGCCTCAATAGTTTGATGTCCAGAATTGTGTGGTCTTGGTGCTACTTCGTTGATTAATATTTTATTGTCTTGCGTTAAAAACATTTCAACAGCCAACAAACCAACATGTTTAAATGCTTGGGATGCTTTTAAAGCTACTTCTTCTGCTTTTTCAGCAATCTCAGTATCAATTCGTGCCGGACAGATTACATATTCTACTTGATTTGCTTCTGGATGAAATTCCATTTCTACAACAGGAAACGTTTTTACATCACCTTTTGCATTTCTAGAAACAATAACCGCTAATTCATTTTTAAAAGGAATTAATGCTTCAGCAATACATTCGCCAGTTGGTAACCCTTTTAAATCTTCTAAACTTCTAACTACTTTTACGCCATTACCATCATAGCCAAATTGTGCGGCTTTCCATACAAAAGGGAATTGTAATCCGCCGTTATCTACAGCGTCTTCAATTTCAGAAAGGTATGCAAAACGAGAAAATGGTGCAGTTGGTAAATTATGATCGATATAAAATAACTTCTGTTTTGCTTTATTTTGAATAATGCGGAGCGTCTTTGATGAAGGATATACGGTAACTCCTTCTTTTTCTAACTTTTCAAGCGCATCTACATTTACGTTTTCAATTTCTATAGTAAGTACATCTACTTGTTTTCCAAATTGGTACACCGTTTCAAAATCCATTAAGCTTCCTAAATGAAATTCATTGCTTCCTATTTTACAAGGTGCTTCTGTGCTTCCGTCTAAAACACAGGTGTAAATATCTAGTTTTCTAGTTTCGGTGAGTAGCATTTTGCCAAGTTGTCCGCCACCAAGAATACCAAGTTTAAAATTTGAAGAAAAATAATTCATATGTTTTCTGTCTTTCGACTTCGCTTAAGATAGACTCCAGCGAAAATTTGTTTTTAATGAAACATTTGTTTTAAAAATCGATCTAATACTACAAAAATACACTTAAAATTAGAATGAGTTTTAAAAACTTCCAGTTTCTAGCTTCTGACTTCTAACTAAAAGAATTATCTTTGCAAAGAATTAATAAAAAACAAGTTAGTCTTACATGATTAAGCTAGACGATTTATATTTTAAACCATTTATTTCGGCAGAAAAAATTGATGCTGCTGTTCAAAAAATGGCGGATGATGTTGCTGCAGACCTAGGAGATATAGTACCTGTATTTATAGGTATTTTAAATGGCTCTTTTATGCTAGTCAGTGATTTTGTTAAAAAATACCCGAAACCTTGCGAAGTTACTTTTATAAAACTTGCTTCTTATGAAGGGATAAAATCGACAGACGACATACAAAGACTTATTGGTTTAACACAGGATTTAACAGGACGTACCGTTGTGATTCTAGAAGATATTATAGACTCTGGAAAAACATTAGCAGAAGTACATCGAATTTTTAAAAACGAAAATGCTAAATCGTTACTAATAGCTACTTTGTTTTTTAAACCAGAAGCATATAAAAAAGACTTTAAACTGCATTATGTCGGAATTGAAATTCCGGACAGGTTTATTGTTGGTTATGGTTTAGATTATAATGGATTAGGAAGAGATTTACCAGAAGTATATCAATTACAAACAACCCAACACATGACAAATTTAGTCCTATTTGGACCTCCAGGAGCAGGAAAAGGAACACAAGCTAATTTTTTAAAGGAAAAATATAATTTAGTACATATCTCTACAGGTGATGTGTTTCGTTATAATATAAAAAACGAAACTGCTTTAGGGATGCTCGCTAAATCTTTTATGGATAAAGGCGAATTGGTTCCAGATCAAGTGACTATTGATATGTTGGAAGCGGAAGTAGATAGAAATTCGGACGCCAAAGGATTTATATTTGATGGTTTTCCTAGAAATGAAGCACAAGCGGAAGCTTTGGATAAAATACTTGAAGCTAAAGATTCTAAAGTTAGTGCAATGGTTGCGCTAGAAGTAGAAGATGAAGTGCTAGTACAACGTTTACTGGAAAGAGGTAAAACTAGCGGAAGAAAAGATGATTCTGATGAAGCAATTATAAGAAACAGAATTAAGATTTATTATAATGAAACCGCAATTTTAAAAGATTACTACTCTGCACAAGATAAGTATTTTGGTGTAGATGGTGTTGGTGGTATTGAAGATATTACAAAGCGATTAAATATAGTAATCGATACACTATAAATGTAAGAATGCTACTTGGAGCGCAATCGAAAAGTAGCAGTATCAAACGTTTATAAAATACAATTCCCTGTTTTGATGGGATATTTACAACGGAAAATTTGAAATAATAAGGAGGACAACTAGTGGTTGTCAGGAATTTTTCAAATTAAAGTTTTTACAAAAGATAATTATGACTGAAGGCAATTTCGTAGACTACGTAAAAATGCATGTTTCTTCTGGAAATGGAGGACAAGGATCAACGCATTTACATCGCGAAAAATATTTAGAAAAAGGTGGCCCAGATGGTGGAGATGGAGGTCGTGGTGGTCACGTCATTCTTAGAGGAAGTTCCAATCTTTGGACACTGATACACTTAAAATTTAAGAGACACGTAAGAGCTACACATGGTGGACATGGAAGTAGCGGAAGAAGTTCTGGTGCAGATGGTGAAGATCAATATGTAGAAGTGCCATTAGGAACTGTAGTTAGAGATACAGAAACCAATGATGTTCTTTTTGAAATTACCGAAGAAGGTGAAGAAAGAATCATTGCAGAAGGAGGAAAAGGTGGTCGTGGTAACTGGCATTTTAAAAGTTCTACCAACCAAACACCTCGTTATGCGCAACCAGGAATTCCGTTAGAGGAAAAAGATGTTACCTTAGAATTAAAATTGCTAGCAGATGTTGGTTTAGTAGGTTTCCCTAATGCAGGAAAATCTACCTTACTTTCTGTAGTTACTTCTGCAAAACCAAAAATTGCAGATTATGAGTTTACCACGCTAAAACCTAACTTAGGGATTGTAAAACATAGAGAATTTCAATCTTTTGTAATGGCAGATATTCCTGGTATTATTGAAGGTGCAGCAGAAGGAAAAGGTCTTGGTTATTACTTTTTACGTCATATTGAGCGTAACTCTATTTTGTTATTTTTAATTCCTGCAGATGCGGAAGATATTAAAAAACAATACGATATTCTGTTAGATGAATTAAGACGTTACAATCCAGAAATGCTAGATAAAGATCGTATGATAGCTATTTCTAAAAGTGATATGTTGGATGCAGAACTACAAGCAGAATTAAAAGAAGAATTAGATAATACCTTACCAATAGATTATATGTTTATCTCTTCGGTAGCACAACAAGGCTTAACAGCACTTAAAGATAAGCTCTGGAATATGTTAAATGATTAATTTTTTGGCGTTACACTACTACGCTTAGGCTGCATAGTGTCAGGCTTTTCGTTGTATCTTTTATTTTGAAATAAAATAAAAGGATGCCACTACAATCCTTAACGCGATACATCATATATTAGGATTACTTTAAAACTACCATCTACATGGTAGTTTTTTATTGGAATAGTTTTTGATTATTTTTACAAAAAAATAATTCCTATGAAATCTATTAAAATATTACTATTATCATTTCTAGTTACCGCTTGCGCGCCAATTTATCTCACTACAGATTTTGAAAAAGGCACCGATTTTTCTAAATATAAAACCTATAATTATTATTCGGATATAGAAACCGGTTTAAGCGAATTAGATGCTAAGCGATTGTTTTATGTCTTAGATAATCAGTTACAGCTTCAGGGATTCTCTGTTTCCGAGACTCCAGATTTCTTTATTAATATTCAAAGTAAAGAATATCCAAAAGAACAGCGAAGTACTGTTGGAGTAGGCGTTGGCGGAACAGGAAGAAATGTTGGAGGTGGCGTTGGTATTGGTATTCCTATTGGACAAGCAAAAACAACAAGACAAATTATATTCGATTTTATAGACGAAAATGGTATTGGCCTCTTTTGGCAAGCAACGAGTGAAAGTACATATAATCCAAATGCAAATCCAGAAAAACGAGAGGCAAGTCTGCAAGCACTTGTAGAAAAAGTATTTAAAAAATATCCTCCGCAACAAAAATAGAAAACTAGTTCTTAATTAGCTTTTTACTAGCGATTAAAACATTGTTTGCATAAAAGTTAGTAATGTATAATCCTTGACTTAAAGCACTAATATCGATTGGTGTGTTTTGGTTATTCGTAAGGTTTATAGTTTTTACTTCTTTACCATCCATACTTGCTATTTTTACAATAACAGTATTGGCTAAGGTGTTTTCTAATTTAAAATGAACTACGTTATTAGCAGGATTTGGATACATCGTTAAACTAAAATCATTAGCAACAACATCTTGAATACCTAAAGTATTATCAATGGTCCAAGAAACTGTTGCTACGTGAATAGATTCATGACCATCTATATTAATTAAAGTGGTCGCATCATGTACCACTGCAGTTAAGTTATTTGTTCCAGCATTTAAATCGCTTTCTAATAGGTTTAAAGCATCTACATTGGTTGCAAAACTAGTACTGTTAAGTGTCCAAGTGTTTTCTAAAGTATTTGTTGTTAATGTTGGTATGGTGTTTATTTGAAAACCTAAAGGAAAGGAAGGATTACTTATAGTAGCTTCTGTTGGTGTATACGAATCAATAGTAGAAACTAAACTATGAATTTTCTCTATAATTCCTTCTTTACAAACCGAGCAAAAAGGATAGCCTAAATAGCGCATTTTGCAAAATTCGTGAGGTCTATTCCATGTAGCAGCAGTTCCAGAAGCAGCATAAGGATAAATACCTATATTATTAATACCTATCCAGTTTTTCCATTTTACTAAAGTAGGATCTGTTTGTTGCGTCATATTAATGGCTTCTGCAGCTAGCATATCACCAGGGTAATATTCGTCTTTTAAATCTGCAAACGAATGTCCGATTTCATGAATAGCAATTTCGCCACCATCTTGTCCGGTAGAAGCAATAGGAAACATTCCTCCGCTACCTCCATAATAAGTAGAATTTACTAATATCATCGCTTGATCATACATAGGGAAATTCATAGCTAAAACAGTAGCAATGGTTCCTTGGTTTTCGGTATAAAGTAATCTGTGAATGTTATAACTATCATAGGCTGTATCAAAATAGTTGTTTACAATTTGTGTCGGCACCGTGTAGCTTGCTTCGTCTGCAGCAGTTCCTGAATGCGCTGCACCACTTTCTGTAGAAATAACTTTTACTATATGTACATTAAAGTAGTTTTCATAACTAGCAAAGGGTTCATCCGCAAATAAATCATTCATAAAACTAGTTGCGTCTATTTCAAATTGTGCAAGTTCACTTGTTTGATAACCTTCACTTAAAATAACGAGGTTGATTCGTTTGTTGTCATCACCAGAATCTTTTATTTTTTGTACATCAAAAATTTGGGAAAAAACCAACTGAAGATTAAAAACAAGAAGTATTAAAAGTAATATTTTTTTCATATCTAATCTATTTTGGTAGTAATGTGTTTTATTGGGGCTGCGTTGGTTATTTCTGAAATTACAATATGTTTAGCTTCCGGAGATACTTGCATTCTAATAGAGAATTGTACACTATCTAAGTCTAAAACTTTTTTTTCAAAATTACCATAATCATTAACAAACTCCACTGTTTTTTTTAACGGATTTTTTAAAGCATATTTTTTAATCGCTTTAAAGTCTTTATCTAGAAGCATATATTCTAGATCACCAATAGTCGCGTTTGGTATGTTTTCTGGTTTGCCTTTTAATTTTCCTTCGGTATTAATTTGATTTATTAAAGTGATGCTTTTTTTACCTCCAGTATTTTTAACCAATAGATAATTTAAAAAAAGAATTTTGGAAGTTTCAATAGTTTTAGTTTCCTCTATTACTATTATGTCTTCTGCAGTAACTTGCCTTTTTGAAGCACAAGAAAGCATAGAAAATAGAAGTATTATAAGTGAGAAATATTTAAATATTCTAGGAGTCATCTAAATGTAGCTAATTAGGAATGGTTAAAGTTACACATTAATGAGATTGTATTAGAATTATAGGTGTAAAAAAGAAGGACTATAAGTAGTTCTCCTTTTTTGATGAAAAGGGGATTAAAACCTTTCCATCCTTCGGACACCTTCCCTTGAAATAAGGGAAGGGAACTTAAAAAGATACTTTGGTTTTTTAGTTAGGAAAATCTCTGCGTGCGTCTCTTTGTAAATGCTGTAAATCTGAGTGTAATAATATTTTTCCAGAATTTTAGAATAAGAAAACGCTTCCGTTTTTATTCCGATGTGTTGGACTAAATTCACCTTCCCTTGAAATAAGGGAAGGGAACTTAAAAAGATACTTTGGTTTTTTAGTTAGGAAAATCTCTCAGCGCATCTCTTTGAAAAGGCTGCAAATCTGAGTGTACTAATAATTTTAGTCTTTATTCAAGAGATTCCTGCCTACGCAGGAATTTTCTATTCTACTGTGATTTTAACGCCTTCGCTATGACTACTAAATTCTGGCGCATACATACTTTGAATAGTTGTAATTCCATTACTCATATAACCCGAATTATTAACACGTAAGTCATACTCAAATACAAAAATACCTTTAGGTAAATAGTCGAAAAAGAAATTAGTCGAAGCGTCTTTTGTAGCTTCATAATAGCCCAATCCATCCTGCCATTTATAATGCGAAAGTACATTTATTGGCTCTAAACCAGAAGCTCGCATATCTTTCATATGTACAAATTCCATAGCACGATCGCTTTTTAATTCTATACGAACACGTACTAAATCGCCAACCTGTAACTTCGTGTCTATAGTAACTTCTTGAAGTTCTTCCCCTAAATCGGTATTCTTTTTTAGGAATAGTTTTTTCTTCAATTTTAACGGCGTTTCTGCTGATGTAATTTTATCTAAATCTTCAAAATATTGCCAGTACAAACTTCCCCAAGCGATTCCTTTTCCTTTTTTAGTAATCTTCACTTCTGCCATTTCTGGTTTTATCTCTTCGCCTTTCCAAGACGTTTTAAAATAACCAGTTCCAGCTTCCACTTGTACATCTTCCAATTTTTTAGGATCTATTTCTTGGTTCCCAATTACAATATCAACCATATCTGTAACCGATAACCAATCGCTTCCTTGTAATAATAAAGCATAGACAGCTTCGGTGGTTGCCTTGGTGGTTTTCCAACGGTTGGTTTGCTTATTTTTAAGGAGCCATATTTTTAGATTGTCGATGGTTTCTGTATCCTTTTCAATTTCGGCAAACGCTTCAATTAATAAAGCTTGCGTTTCTATTGGCGCTTGATACCAATACCAAGAATTTGTATTTGCTTTCCAATACATTCCTAATTCTTCGCTAGTAATACTGTTTTCTTTTAACGATTTTAAAATGGCTTTTGCAGTTTTTGTATCATCGAATCTTTCAGCAACTAAAGCCATCATTCCTTTTGCATATAAACTTCTAGACAACCAATATTTCTCTATTTGCGTTTGATAATAATTGGTAATCTCTTGTACTTCTTGGCTCTTTTTAATTTCAGGGAAAAAGCTTCGCATGTATAAATAATGCAATTGTGTGTAGCTTAAATGATCTTTACTTAAGTCGATATCTTTGTTATATTTTTTGATGTTTTTGTATTCCTGAATAAATTCTGCATCTAAATAATCAATTGCTTTTTCAATCATAGAAGACGTCTCGACGCCACTCGGCGTGATACCAAGTTTATCTAAATGTCCAAAACCAGTAATGATATGTTGTGTGATGTAACGGTTTTCTCTTCCGCCAGCAAACCAAGACCAAGCACCATTTTGCATTTGATTTTGTTCTAATTTGCGTTTTGCCGATTGTAATTCATTATTCATTTTGTTTAAATCGAATAACAAAGCAATTCGTTTTTTCTGTTCGGATTCACTTTGTGCATCGCGTAACCAAGGCGTTTCTTGAATTAAAAGGGACTTCAATTCTTCATTCTTTTCTAAGTTAGAAAGTAATGCATCTGTGTTTTTCCATTGGTTAAAAACATCTTGAATTCTCGGATTGCTATTTGCAATATGACTTGCCAAAGCATTTGCATAATATCTGCTGAAGGTTTGCTCATTGCAATCATAAGGATATTCCATTAAATACGGAAGCGCTTGCACAGCATACCATGCAGGATTGCTAGTCATTTCTAACGTTAGGTTATGATTTTTAAGCGTGGTTGAAGTTGTATTCTTTAACTTATCTAAAGTAAAGGTTTTTGTTTCGTTACTTTTAATCCACATAGGAAGCGTTTCTGTCACCAACATTCTATTGGTTAATACAGGAAGCACGTTTTGCTCGCCATCACTATATTTACCAGATTGTGCAATAATTTTGTATTGTACTGCTGCTATATCTTCCGGAATGTATAACAGCCAAGCCACTTGTGTATTTCCATTGGCGTCTACTGTAAATTCTCTAGTTCCGTAGGTTCCAGAATAATTCGGACTAGGAATTTCTGCTTCTGTGTACAATTTTTTGTCAATACGTTCGCCAGTTGTAGCATCAAAAAGTTGAAGCACAGCTTCACCAGAAATTTGCTTTTCGGTAAGATTTGCAATTTTAGAGCTAATAACAATTTCATCTCCTTCACGTAAAAAACGAGGCGCATTTGGTATTACCATTAACTCTTTTTGAGTAACTGTTTCTAAACTAGTAATCGTGCTTTCTAGGTTTTTAGTATGTGCTAATAATTGTAGATTCCATTTGGTTAAAGCTTCCGGAGTAGTAAAACTAAAGCTTATGTTTCCGTTTTTGTCTGTTTGTAATTGCGGAAAGAAAAATGCGGTTTCTTGTAAGTTTTCCCTAATAGTAACACCAGAGAAATCAGTTTCTTCTTTGGTTGTTTCTGTATTATCAGTGGTGTTTATTCCTGCTGTCTTTCCGCTTAAAGCATCAGCAACAGTGATAACTTCTTCGTCTAATTCTTCTCCTGCCATATTCATTTCAGCAACTGGGGCTCCAGCAACTCTTTTAGATCTAGAAGCACTTTTAACCATATACTCTGCTTCATACATAAGCCTTCCATGACCAAAATAAAAACCAAACCAATTCCATTGATCATAATTTTGCTGCGAATAGGATACTGTATTTCTATTTTGATTATACACTCTAAACCCAGTAGTACCAAAACTCTGTCTTGCATTTGCTCGATTATATGTGTAATAGTTTTGTGGGCTAATCGGATTAAAATTCCAACTGTGAGGTTTAAACGGATCTAGTGAAGCATCATACATACTTGCCAATAACTCTGCACTAACTTTTTCTCCTTGCGGTCCTTTAATTTTAAAGCTCCAAGTTTCCTCTGTTCCGGGTTGCAGTTTATCTCTAAAGGTTAGCGTTTCTATTTCTAATTCGGTTTTTGGATACGGAACAGTTATGTTTAAAGTTCCTGCATCATAACTATTAAAAGCAGACAAACTATATTGTACTACAAAGCCACCAACATCTTCTTTGGTCACAGGAATACGAATCGTTTTTTTGTTATTGTTTAAGTGAATAACCTCTTGCTTGATAATCTCATGTTGCTTGTCTACAGTAACCGTTAGATATACATCTGTTGCCGCCGAAGCAAAAGTTACTATTGCCGTTTCGCCAGCTTGATAGGCGTCTTTATTAGTGGTAATACTAAAAAGCTGGTTGTCTGCTAGCGTTTCGTCCTTATCACCAAAAAGAGTTGTTTTCATTTCGTCTTTTACTTCTTGTCCGAATTTATCTTTGCTTTCTAGAAGAATAACATACCCGCCAGATTCCCATTTTTTAAGGTTTCCTAAATCGAACTCTTTCGCTTTTGAAGTATCAAATTTTTCGTCTAAAACAAGTTTGCCTTTTTTCCAGGTAGTGCTATTGTGTTCGTCTTTATATGCTTCGTGCGGAAAGGTATTTTTAAATTCACTTTCTGTGATATCTTGATAATCTGGAGCAGTCCAAGGTCTTGGTCTTAAAACTTGTTTGGGCGCTTCTAGTTTATAGATTTTAATGCTTCCTTTTGCAGGAACAAATTCGCCATTTAAGTTTTTAGTATCTATTTTTAAAGTATGGTTTTTATTGCTTTTTTCTAATTTATCAGCAATAGAAAGATTCGCTAATAAAGCATGATAACCAACATTTACAGTGGTAGTAGCACTTCGTGTTTCGCCATTAAGATCTGTAATATCTGCGGTTACTTCATAATGAAAAATTGGTAAGCTATTGTTGTCTGCACTTTGGTCTGGTTGTGCTTTAAAAGTAATTTCAAACTCGCCTTTATCATTCGTTTTACTTTCTCCATGTTTTATTTCTTGAGGTTCGCTAGAAAAATAAGGACGATACCAATAATACCATCTCGGATATTGTACTTTTCTATGTACTCGATATACCACTTTTGCATCTGTAATAGTACTTCCCGCGTAAGCAAGTGCATTTCCTTTTATAGTAATTTCATCGTTTACTTTATAGGTTTCTGTAACAGGAAGAAAGGTCGCTTCAAATTTTGGTCGTTTGTATTCTTCTACGGAAATATTTGCGTTTCCATTTAAATTTACTTTTTCGGAAGAAATATTTAAGTTGAAATTTCCTGTTAATCCTGTGTTTGGTAAAATGAATTCTCCCTGAAAAGAACCAAATGCATTGGTAACAAATTCTAACGTTTTTAGTTCTTGATAATTCGCGTCTTTTAGAGTAACGGTTAGTTTTGTGTTTGTAAATACTTCCGATTTGCCATCTTTAGTTTTCATGGCAATACCTTTAAAGAAAACTGTTTGTCCTGGTCTGTAAATACTTCGGTCTGTAAAAAGGAACCCTTTATAGGTTTCTTTATTTTTATCGGGCTGGTTGTAATTACGTTGATAAATGTAATAATCGCCAAAGTACGCTTTCTCGTCGTTATGACGGACTTCAATTTTTACATTACTATATCTTTCTACAGATTTAGAAACGGAGGCTTCACCTTTGGTATTCGTGATTACGTTTTCTGAAACTCGCGTACGATTATTATTTTTTAAATAACTGATTTTAAGTTTGGCATCCGGAATTGGTTTTCCGTTATTTCTATCTATAACTTGAAAAACGGTTTTGTCATTTATCGTGTTTTCTACAACTGCCATGTCGGTGATTTGTGCATTTGTAAACCCGAAAGTGCTAGTGTTATCTGTTGTTTCCGCTAAAAAGATATAACGACCATTGCCTAATTTAGGTACAATAACTTCGGTAGTATGTGATTGGTAATCGTTTTCGTTACGTAAGCTGCTTTTCCAATTGGTTACTAGTTTTAGATCTTTTATAAAAGCAAACTGTTCTTCTTTTCTATAGGTTTTGTTTAACTGTTCTAATTCGTTTTCGGTTATTTTATATACCGTAAAAGACAAATCACTCATGTTTTTATAACGAATTAAAAGCCGAGCTTCTTTTTGAATTGGTAAATTGGTTTCTGTAGTAATTTGTAAACTTTCTTGTAAGATTTGCTGTTTTAAAACTTGGCATTTTTGAGCCCCAATACTTTTTGGGAATTGTGCAATAACAGCATCACAAAGAGCAAGAGCTTCCTTGTTTTTCCAACGGTTTTCTTCTTTTGTTTCTGGTTGAAAATCGTTTCCTTGCTGAACATAAAAAGTTGCAATTTCAAAATCATATAAACCAGAAGCAGCATTACCTTTTAGCTGTTTGCTTTCCGCTTGAAGTGCATTTAAATAAATAGCATCTTTATTTTTGAAGGTTGCATGGTTTCTAACAAAATTCAGCCTTTTAATATTTACATCTGCTAAAGCTTCTGGTGATTTATCCTTACTATGAAACTGAATTAGATCTTGATATATTTTTAAAGCATGAAGCTGCAAGGAAGTGCTGTCTTTGGAAGTGATTTTTAGTTTAGAAAAAGCGGCCGCTTCACTAAGGTATTCTTCTTTGTTGATTTCAAACTTGTAAGCAGGTTTAGTGATGCTATTCTCGTCTGTTTTGTAAAACTGTAATGCATTATGATTTAATAAATCGAAAAGCGTAGGTCTAAATATTTTGGAGTTTTCTTGTTCTTGTAAAAGAGTGGTGTAATTGTTTAAACTTGTTTGTTGTAACAATAAACCGTTTTTTAGAGAACTTTCGTAATACGTGTTAATCTCTGCAAATAGCGTTTGTAAATCCCAAGTTCTAAAATCTGTAGCGTCTACTTTTTCTTCCGTTTTTGTTCGGTTATAAAATGCATATCTGTTATCCTGAAAATATTGCCAATACAAGTTGGCAAGCATGCTTTCTAATACATTTTTGGTAGGAGAAACATTTTCATTAATTGCTTCTTTAAAATCGTTTATAATGTTTAGTTGCGCCTCTTCTTCCAGTGTTAGTGCATATTTACTTTTATACAGAAGTGCTTTTATAATTTGTGGAGAGTTCTTATCTGCTCTTGCTTTTTTGCTAATGGCTTCAACCGCTTTTAATGCTGATTTTGTTAATCCTTCTTTTTCCAATTGGGCAATTTCCTTCCAAAGACTTTCGTAATTGTTGGTTTGTGCTTGTGAAAAATTAGCAAAAAGGATAATCATAAATATAGTGGTGATTTTTTTCATATTCATAGTTTTACGTAAAACTAACTTCAAAATGTGTTCCAAAAAATACAGAATTAGGGATTCTGGCGTTTGTATGAGTGAAGTTAACTTTTTTTTAAGGAAACGTAGCTTTTTCCATTTAGTTTATGAAAGGTTATCTTTGCTTTACAGACTTTTATCTTATGCGACTTTTTTATGTTTTTTTATTATTTCCATTATTCAGCTTTAGTCAACCAAGTCTGGATAAAGCAGAAGGATATCTTCAGCAGAAAAAATATGTAAAAGCAGAACAGTTATTGGCGGATTACGTTTCTGAAAATCCGAAAAACGAAAAAGCAATCGAACTTTTTGGGGATGCGTATGGGTATCAGAAAAAATGGGATGATGCTATTATTCAATATGAAAAATTAGTTTCCGCAAAACCATTAGAAGCAAATTATCATTATAAATACGGAGGCGCTCTAGGTATGAAAGCTTTAAGTGTCAATAAAATAATGGCTTTATCTATAATTGGCGATGTTAAAGAAGCTTTTTTGACAGCTGCTAAATTAGATGTAAAACATATTGAAACACGTTGGGCTTTGGTGGAATTGTATATGCAATTACCCGGAATTATTGGCGGAAGCCAAAGCAAATCCATGCAATATGCAAATGAGCTAGAAGCTTTATCTAAAGTAGATGGCTATTTGGCAAAAGGATATATTTATGAATATGATGCGCAACCAGAACTTGCCGAAAAATATTATAAACAAGCCATTACCGAAGGCGGATCTTTAACCTGTTATCAAAAGCTTTCTAGTTTTTACGAAAACATAAATGAACCTGAAAAAGCCTTAGAAACTATTGTGGCATCGGAAGCAAAGCACAAACGAAATGCTTTGCATTATCAAATAGGAAAAGTGGCTGCGGAGTATAATGTGCAGTTACAAAAGGGCGAACAGTGTTTGCAAAAGTATATTGAAAATTATTCGGCAGAAGATGGTGTTCCTGTTGCTTGGGCAAATTATAGATTAGCGCAAATTTATAAGCATTCCAAAAATAAAGAAGCAGCGATTAAGTATATTGATTTAGCCATTTTGGAGCTTCCAAAAATTAAAGTTTTTAAAGAAGAAAAAGCGGAGATAAAGAATTTATAATCGTTTGGAATATTATTCGAGCATGAAATGATATGTCCTTCCGAGATTTTTCAATAAAAAAAATGTGAATCTGTTTCTTTATGGATAAGGAATCCATTTCAAGAGATTGCCACCGTCGGGCCTCCTTCGCAAGGACAGTTTCTTTTTGATGTTCGTTTTTATTTCTATGGGTATCTCTGTGAAATTCTCCGTCTGTCTCTGTGTAATAACCAAAAAAACTATTCGAGAATTCGTAGCAAAAAACTATCTTTGAGACTTCTACAAAATTAAAACATGAACGTACATTTTATAGCTATTGGCGGATCGGCAATGCACAATCTAGCATTAGCATTACACAACAAAGGATACCAAGTAACAGGAAGTGATGATACTATTTTCGAACCTTCTAAATCTAGGTTAGCAGCTAAAAACCTTTTGCCAGAATCTTTTGGATGGTTTCCAGAAAAGATCACTGCAGATTTAGATGCAATAGTTCTTGGTATGCATGCAAAAGAAGACAATCCAGAATTGTTGAAAGCACAAGAATTAGGTTTGAAAATCTATAGCTATCCGGAGTTTTTGTACGAGCAATCGAAACATAAAACCAGAGTTGTTATTGGTGGAAGTCATGGTAAAACAACTATAACTTCTATGATTTTACATGTGATGCATTATCACGATCGCGATGTAGATTATATGGTTGGTGCGCAATTAGAAGGTTTTGATGTGATGGTAAAACTTACCGAAGAAAATGATTTTATTGTTTTAGAAGGAGACGAATACCTAAGCTCTCCAATAGATAAACGACCAAAATTTCATTTATACAAACCCAATATTGCTTTATTAAGCGGAATAGCTTGGGATCATATTAATGTGTTTCCTACCTATGAAAACTATGTCGAACAATTCGACATCTTTGTAGATAGTATTGTTAAAGGCGGAAGTATCACCTATAACGAAGAAGATGCGGAAGTAAAAAGAGTAGTGGAGGCGAGTACAAACACGATTAGGAAACTGCCTTACCAAACTGCGGAATATACTGTTGAAAACGGACAAACACTTTTAGAAACTCCGGAAGGACCATTGCCAATTGAAGTCTTTGGAAAACATAACCTTAACAATCTTGCAGGAGCAAAATGGATTTGCCAGCACATGGGAATTGATGAAGATGATTTCTACGAAGCGATTGCAACTTTTTCAGGAGCAAGCAAACGATTAGAAAAAATTGCAGAAAGCAAAAACGCAGTTGCTTATAAAGATTTTGCGCATTCGCCATCTAAAGTAGAAGCAACTACAAACGCTGTAAAAGAGCAATATGCCAATAGAACTTTGGTTGCTTGTTTAGAATTACATACCTATTCTAGTTTAAATGCTGAATTTTTAAAAGAATACAAAGGCGCTTTAGATAAGGCAGATGTTGCTGTAGTTTTCTATTCGCCGCATGCTGTTGAAATTAAAAAATTAGAAGAAGTAACAGAAGTACAAATAGCAAACGCTTTTCAACGAGATGATTTAATTATCTATACTAATCCCGAGGAATTTAAAGACTTTCTTTTTAAACAAGACTTTGAAGATAAGGCTTTGTTGTTGATGAGTTCTGGTAATTATGGTGGTTTGGATTTTGAAGAGGTAAAGGGTTTGATAGGGTAATTGGATGGAGCGTTTTATTCTATAACTAAAATAACTCTTATTTTTCCATCTCTGCCTTTGTATTCTCGATTGAAAACCTTTTTTCCAATAATCTCTTTAGCTTTTTTCAGTTCGGCTAAATAGCCACCTAATTCTAGTGTGTACGTATTTGTATTTGGCTTATTTTCTGATTCCATGGAGTCGGAAACATGTATTAAGTATTTATCTAAAATATCCTCTAATGGATATTGGTTATTCGTTTCATCCAATTCTAACTGGTAAGAGATGGTCATTAAATAGATAGCATCTTCTTTACTGTTTAAGTCTCTATAAATGCCGTTTTCAACAAGCTCATATTGTTTTTCGTTTTCATATTTCTTGTTTTTTTTCAATGCGATATTCTGCATTACATTGAATTCTAATTGAAGTTCTTGGTTATTTGAAGCTTCAGAATTCTTTTTTTCAGTTTGCCCCAAATAGATTACTAAGAAATCCCATAATTAATAATAAGGTCAGTATTTTTTGTCTAATTGTACTAAAGACTTTAATCATGGTTATTGGTCGGTTCTAATGAAACATAATTCCTTTTTCTCCAAGGAAAAGAAAGTAGCTTTCCTTTAAAAATAATTTTTAGTTTGTGGTTAAATAGCTACAAGACTAATTACATGCTTACAATTAAGATTCTGCATCTGCCAATTTCTTGGTATCCGTGTATTGTTGAAAAGTCGTAATTTTACCTGCTGATAATTAAAATTTTATATAAGCAATTTACATGTTTTTCTGATAAAATAAAATAGGTGTAATCACATGTTTTTTCTTATATAATAAAGTCGTAAAACCTACGTTAAAGTATAACGTTAATCAAATCAAACACTTATAAAGCAATACTACATTTTTAATTTTAACCAACCAAACCAATTTAATATGAAACGTATTCTTTTCACCGTATGCTTTTTTGCCTTTTTCTTTTCTTGTAATTCGGATGATGATAGTAGTAATGCAACTGCCCCAGAAGCGGGTTTTTATGCCTTAACTGTTGGCAATTCTTGGGAGTATAGATATTATGATTTAGAGACTTCTAGTGATAGTTTTGTAGCGAGTACTGTTGTGGAGAGTGTTTCTATTGTTTCTACAGAAGAAATAGAAGGCAAAACCTATTTTAAGTTTAGATATTTTGTTACAGGTAACGATCTTAACTCCCTTTATTATCCAGCGAATGGAGAATCTTTTAAATATCTTAGAGAGGATTCGGATAATTTGATAGATGACAACAATACCATTATTTTTCTTAGAGAAGATTATGAAGAAAGATTAATAGGAAACTTGGGTGATCCTATTGTTCAGTATTTACGATTAACGGAAGGTACACATAACATTTCCACAATAGCAGGAACATTTGAGACCTTAGAAATGGAATTATATGCAAGAGATAGCGATGGTAATCTGTATCCTGGTATTGCACATTACTACTATGCAGATGGTATCGGAATGGTTGTAAGCACCACTGCTTTTCTTTCTAGGGCACAACATTTTCTAGAAAAACGTTTAGAATCCTATACTATTTTGAATTAAAAATACGATCCAAAAATACCTGAATACTTTCTTGGCTAGCACGAATCAATTCCGCTTTAGCGTAAGCAGTATCTATGGTTTTTTTATCTTGTGAAAGTTTAAATTTGCCTTCCCAAGAGTCTATCGTTATTTCAAACATTTTAATATAATCGATAGCGCCTTCCATTCTTGGGTTATCTGCTTCCAGCACATATTTATGCTCTGGAGCTTCCATGAACTCGGTCATTTTGACCAAAGACTCTATTAATGCGTCTTTATTATCAATAGCTTTAACGGTTCCTTTTAGGTGCACTTTTATGTAATTCCAAGTTGGTAATTGCGTAGTGGTATAAATACTAGGCGATATATAACATTGCGGTCCAGAAAATATAATGGTAAGTTCTTTATTACCTTGCATTAATTTGGTTTGCGGATTGTAAATATCAATATGACCAATCAATTTACCATCGGATTCTCTGTAAATTAATGGTAAATGTGTAATGTATGGTTGGTTTTCTTCTACAGAAATTACGGTAGCAAGCGGATAGGTTTTAATAACTTCTAATAGATGAAGCGTATCCTGATCTTGATGGTGTTTTGGTGGATATTTCAAGTGTATATAAATTAAGGATTAAAAGTTACACATTTTGTTTATCGAAAATATTCTCTATATTTATTCTCTATAAAAATAGTAATTAACAAACAATATGTCTAGTAAACCAGAATCCTTTTCTATAAAAAACTGGAGTCAAGACGATCAACCACGTGAAAAACTTCGCGATAAAGGTAAAGCTGTTTTAAGTGATGCAGAACTGGTAGCCATTTTAATAGGTTCTGGAAATAGGCAAGAAAGTGCGGTTGCTTTGTGTAAACGGATTTTGGCAAGTGTAGATAATAATTTAAGTGCACTTGGTAAATTGTCTATAAAGCAACTCATGACTTTTAAAGGTATTGGAGAAGCAAAAGCTATTAGTATCACAGCTGCTTTAGAGTTAGGAAGAAGACGTCGTGGAGGAGAAGCTTTAGAGAAAAAGAAAATTACGTCTAGCGTTTCGGTTTTCGAGTTTATGCAACCTATAATTGGCGAGTTGCCGCATGAAGAATTCTGGATTCTATATTTAAATAATTCCAATAAAGTGATTCAGAAAAACCAATTAAGTAAAGGCGGAATAACAGGAACTTTAGTCGATGTGCGCTTGGCATTAAAAACAGCTTTAGAGGTTGGAGCAACAGGAATTATCTTGGCACACAACCATCCTTCAGGAACTTTAAAACCTAGCGAAGCCGATAAACAACTCACCAAAAAACTAAAAATAGCAGCAGAAAGTTTAGATATTAAAGTATTAGACCATCTTATTATAACCGAAAATGCATACTTTAGCTTTGCAGATGAAAATCTCCTTTAGGTTACATCTCAAATTACAAAACCTAAATTCCAAAAACACATAAGAAAGCAATTGTCATTTGGAATTTGTAATTTTAATAATTGGAATTTGATTAACGGATGTTATTAGTATATACACATAAAATTACACCAAGAGTAAAGTATGTTTTTAAGCATATTTGTACCAGAATTTTAGGGCTTCCGGTTACATTTACAACTACAATTGAAGAGTTTATTGCACACGATAGTTTAAAAATATCGTATACCAAGCAACCATTAAGTCATGAGATATTTATTCGTAGTAACGAGTTGTTATTTGAGCAAGGATTAAACGATGTAGAGATTCATGTACAAGACTGGGAAAACACAAAAGGTTTTTTTCCTACAGGAGAAATAAGCGTTTTACCTTATGATATTTTTGCAGCATCTTTTTATCTGCTTTCTAGATATGAAGAGTATTTACCACATGTAAAAGATGCCTATGGGCGCTTTACAGCGGAAGAAAGTCTTGCATTTCAAAATGATTTTTTAAAGCAACCTATTGTGGATATTTGGGCGTACAAGTTTAAAAGGATACTACAAGAAAAGTATCCAGATTTTGAATTTGCAACAAAATACTATCAAGTAAAACCAGTAATAGATGTCCCTGAAGCGTTTACCTTTAAACATAAAGGACTCATGCGAAGTTTTGGTGGGACACTTAATGATTTAGTGAGCTTTGAATTTAAAAGACTGTATACTAGATTTTCGGTTTTATCTGGACTGCAAAGAGATCCATTTGATACTTTTAAGTACCTTATAAACAAGCAGAAGCAATCTGAATTTAAATTTATATTTTTCTTTTTAATTGGCGATTATTCTACATACGATAAAAATATAAACGTAAACAAAGCACAATTTGTTTCGCTAATAAAACAAGTAGCAGATTATAGTATTGTTGGTTTAAAAGCATCCTTTTTTGCCGTATCTAGCTTTAAAACTTTAAAAAAAGAAAAGGATAAAATGGAAGCTATAATAAACACGTCGTTATTAGCTTCCCGAAATTCGTTTTCCAAACTAAACCTGCCAGAATCGTATAGAAATTTGGTGGAACTGGAAGTGCCTGAAGATTACACCATGGGATTTGTAAATCATATCGGTTTTAGAGCAGGAACTTGTACACCGTTTTTCTTTTATGATTTAGATTATGAAGTGCAAACACCTTTAAAAGTATACTCGTATAATCTATTAGATTATTCGTTACTTAAAACCAATTCACTTTTAGATAAAAAGAAGGTTTTAAACGAAATTATTAGAGAAATAAAAAAAGTGAATGGCTATTTTATTCCTGTTTTTCATAACTATACTTTTAGTGATATGGAACGCTGGAAAGGCTTTAAAGAACTTTTTAATAGTATTATAGAATCGCCAAACGATGCATAAAACCATAACAGATATTTTTTTCGATTTAGATCATACCCTTTGGGATTTTGATAAGAACTCGGGTTTAACTTTCGAGAAAATCTTCAAAATGAACGCCGTTAATATTGATGTTTCCGAATTTTTAAAACATTATGAACCCATAAATCTAAACTATTGGAAACTCTATAGAGAAGAAAAAATTGATAAAGAATCTTTGCGTTTTGCTAGACTTAATGATACTTTTCAAGCGGTACATGTTTCCGTAGAAAAAGAATTAATTCATCAATTAGCAGAGGACTATATCACACACCTTTCTAGTTTTAATCATTTATTTGAAGGCACAATAGATCTTTTAGAATATTTAGAACCTAAATATAACTTGCACATTATTACGAATGGTTTTCATCAAGTACAAAATGAAAAATTAAAAAATTCTAATATTGACACCTACTTTAAAACAGTAACCAATAGCGAAATGGTTGGTGTTAAAAAACCAAACCCTAAGATTTTTAATCATGCATTAGATTTGGCACAAACTACAAAAGCGCAAAGTATCATGATTGGTGACAATTATGAAGCAGATATTCTTGGTGCTTTAGACTTTGGTATAGACGCTATTTGTTTTAATTATCATAAGTTTTCTTTAGACTCGAAAATCAAAAAAGTAGACAGCTTATTAGAGCTAAAGTGCTATTTTTAAATAAATTAGCTTAAATTTAGTAACGCTCTTATTTAAAAAGGGCGAAACGGATGCTTAAATTTAAACTAAAATACCTTTTTGTTTTTTGTCTAATTGGAGTGCTTTTATCTGCTTGTGTAAACGATTTAGATTTTTCACAAGGTGAAGATTTTGCTATTTCACCAACCTTAGATGCTAGTCTAATTTATTTTGAAGAATCGGCAAGCTCTTTTATAGATGAAAATGGCGCAGAGCAAATCGTGGTTCGGGACTCTGTGAATATAGAGATATTTACCGATCCATTTACCGTAGATAATTTAATAAAATCGGAATTTTTATTTCAAGTATCCAACAGCATCAATAGATCTTTCCAAGCGCAAATAGACTTTTTAGATGAAACCGGCGTACTACAACATAGTTTTACTTTTTCGGTAGATGCTTCGCCAACAAATGAAGCAATAGTAATAATGCATCTGGAAACGTTTGAAAATGAATCTTTACTCGCCTTAAAGCAATCGGTACAAATAGTTATTACCTTAAGATTATTGCCAAGTAGTGATGGTTCTGTTATAGATGAAAACACCCCAGGAATATTAAAGTTTAAATCTAAAGCGACGTTTTACTTACTTTTGGATACTTCGACATGAAAAATATAAGGCTGTTATTTCTTTTAGCTACTTTTTGTGTCAGTTTTGCGCAAAACAAGCAGCTTCTGTATGGTTTTAATGAAATTCCGCAAAGTCTTCTATTAAATCCTGGAGGGCAAGTAAATAATGACTGGTATATTGGAATCCCTTTTCTGTCTCATGTACATGCTAGCTTTGGGATGACAGGATTTTCTGCATATGATATTTTTGCAGACGATGGGAGAGATTTTAATAGCAAATTACAGCGTACTATTTACGCAATGAAAGACACCGATTATTTTGCGCTAAACCAGCAATTTGATTTATTTTCTGGTGGATTTGCTTTTGGTAAAGATTTTATAAAAGACAAATATCTTTCTTTTGGTATGTATCAAGAAACCAATGCATTTATATATTTCCCTAAAGATTATGCTATTTTGGCTTATGAAGGAAACCACGGTAACATCGATAGAGTTTTCGATTTAAGCGATTTAAATATAAGTGCAGAGTTGCTTACTGTTTTTCATTTGGGATATAATAAGAAGGTAAATAAGAAATTTTCTTATGGTGTAAGAGGAAAAATTTATACGAGTGTTTTGGATATAAAATCGATTAATAATAGAGGGACTTTTGTTACAACGGAAGGAGAAAACAATTTTCTTAAGCAGGATTTCATATTGGATTTAGAAGTACAAACGGCCGGATTGAAAAGTTTTCTGGATGACGAAAATTCAGAGGTACGGAAAGACATGAAAAAGCTGTTAAGTAGCGCCTTTTTTGGAGGTAATTTAGGAGTAGGAGTAGATATTGGTTTTAGTTATAATATCACCGAGCAATGGACTTTAGATGCCAGCGTGCAAGACATTGGTTTTATAAGATATACAAAGGATCTGGAACACTTCAATTTAGATGGGGACTTGTCTTATGAAGGTATAAACTCATTATTTCAAGAAACGGAAGATGGACAAACAGCAGCGGAATATTGGGATGCCGTAGCAACAGATTTTGAAGATTTGTTTGTAATAGATACCACTTATTCTAAATACAGTACAGCTCGGCCAATTAAGTTTAATGCAGCGTTGCAGTATGCTTTTGGAAAAAAAAACGGCGAAGATTGCCACTGTTTACTAGCACAAGAAGAATACCAGAATAGAGTAGGAGCACATCTTTTTTTTATGCGAAGACCAAAAAGACCGCAAGCCGCAATAACCGCATTTTATTACCGAAGACTCTTTTCTAGTTTAGGTATTAAAGCTAGTTATACTTTAGATTCTTATTCGTATACCAATCTTGGTTTCGCACTTTCAGCAAATATTAATAATATAAATTTTTATATTGCAGCAGATAATTTATTAAAATATCAAAACGTAGCAAAAGCACAAAGTGTATCTTTACAGCTAGGTTTTAACTATATATTTAAAAACAATGAAGAATAAGATCGTATTATTATTTATAACCGCTATATGTATGTGCAATATGGCAAAAGCACAAACCAATATTAATGATTACAAATATGTAGTTGTGCCAAATACGTTTGATTTTTTAAATAAACCAGATCAATATAGATTAAATACATTGACCAAACTTCTTTTTGAAAAACATGGTTTTGCAACGATCATGGAAGAGGATACCTTTCCAGATGATGCTATTTCTAATGGTTGTTTGGCTTTACATGCCGATGTACTTAAAGAATCTGGAGTTTTTAATTCTAAGCTAAAAGTACAGCTAAAAGATTGTAAGAATAATATCGTTTTTACTTCTAATATTGGAAAGTCTAAAGAGAAAAATTATCAAGTAGCTTACAATTTGGCCTTACGAGAAGCTTTTAAATCTTTTGAGACTTTTAAATACCAATACAAAGAAAATGAAACCATACTAAGTTATGGTAAAAAGGACTCGCAAGAAAGTAGTGCAGAAATTGAAAAACTAAAGGAAGAAATTAAGACCTTAAAAGAAGAAAAAGTAGTAGTAGCAGAAGTAACTAAAGAAGTGGTTGCAGAAAAAGAGGTCGTTGCGGTGAAAAAGCCAGAGATTAAAGAAGAAGTAAAAAAAGAAACAATAGTTCAACCTTATAAACAAGAGTCTAAAAATATAGATTTTTTATATGCGCAAAAAACGGACAATGGTTTTCAGTTAGTAGATAGTACACCTAAAGTGGTTTATAAAATAAAAAAAACAGGAATGCCTAATGTTTATTTAGTGGAAGGTAAAGATGCCATTATCTACCAATTAAATAGCAATTGGTTTTTGGAGTATTATGATAATGGAAAGCTGCAAACTAAAACAGTACCTATTAAATTCTAGTAACAACTAATAATTAATAGCCATATTTAGCTTTCCAACGTTGTTTTAAAAACTCTCTGTGCGCATTTTCCCTAGCATTATTACTGGGATCATATAGTTTGGTGTTTTTAATTTCCTCGGGTAAGAATTCTTGTTTTGCAAAATTATTTTCGTAGTTATGGGCATATTTATAGTTATCACCATAACCTAGTTCTTGCATTAATTTGGTTGGTGCATTTCTAATTTCTAAAGGCACAGATAAATCTCCAGTTTCTCTAACTAATTGTTGTGCTTTACCAATAGCTTGATACGCAGCATTACTTTTTGGTGAGCAGGCTAAATACGTAGCGCATTGGCTGAGTATAATTCTTGATTCTGGATAGCCAATAGTAGAAACAGCCTGAAATGTATTATTTGCAATGACTAAAGCGGTTGGGTTTGCATTACCAATATCTTCACTAGCGGCAATTAATAAACGTCTTGCAATAAATTTCACATCTTCTCCACCTTCAATCATTCGTGCCAACCAATAAACAGCGCCATTAGGATCGCTTCCTCTAATCGATTTTATAAATGCTGAAATAATATCATAATGCTGTTCTCCGGTTTTATCATAACGAACCGTATTGTTTTGTACTTTTTCTAAAACACTATCATTCGTAATTATTACTTCATCGCTTTCTTCTGCATTTACAAGCAACTCAAAAATATTTAAAAGTTTTCTTGCGTCACCTCCGGACAGCTTCAGTAAAGCATCTGTTTCTTTGAGGGTTATGTTCTTTTTAGAGATGTACTCGTCTTTTTCTATAGCACGCTTTAAAAGGCTTTCTAAATCGTTTTTATCGAATGCTTTTAATATATATACTTGACAGCGTGACAAAAGCGCAGATATAACCTCAAAACTTGGGTTTTCTGTGGTAGCACCTATTAAAGTAACCCAACCTTTTTCTACTGCTTGTAATAAGGAGTCTTGTTGTGATTTGCTAAACCTATGAATTTCATCAATAAACAAAATCGGGTTTTTGGTGGTGAATAGTCCGCCACTTTGTTTGGCCTTTTCAATAACTTCTCGTACATCTTTTACTCCAGAATTTATAGCACTTAAGGTATAAAAAGGTCTGCCAGATTCATTAGCAATAATGTTGGCAAGTGTTGTTTTTCCAATACCTGGAGGTCCCCAAAGTATTAAAGAAGGTATTAAACCTAACTTTATCTGTTTGGTTAAGGACCCATTTTCACCAATCAGGTGAGCTTGACTAATATAGTCTTCTAAAGATTTAGGTCTTAAACGTTCTGCTAATGGTTCATTCATAAATGTAAAATTACAAATTCCTTTGTAGGCAGGAATCTCTTTTGAGTATTTTTAATGAAAAGAATATGACAATTTAACACACCAAATACTATTGGATAACAATTTGCTATCTTTAAAATATGCAAGAACAGTTTAAATTTACAACAGGAGTCTTAGGGTATCCAATAGCATTTGTGTTAATGCTATGGATTGTCTTTTGGTTTGAAATCCGTTTTCATGTAAATTTAAATAGCCATGGTATATATCCTAAAAGACTTTCTGGGCTGCAAGGTGTTTTGTTTAGTCCGTTTATACATTCCGGAATAAAACATTTATATTCTAACACCATTCCGCTATTTGTATTATCTACAGCGTTATTTTATTTCTATCGGCCAATTGCTTGGAAAGTATTGCTTTATGGTATTTTATTTTCCGGCTTCTTTACTTGGTGTATTGGTAGACCTTCTTATCATATAGGAGCTAGCGGACTTATTTATGTTCTTGTAAGTTTTACTTTTTTTAAAGGAATTTTGGCCAAACATTACCGGTTGATTGCTCTTTCGTTATTAATTATATTTCTATATGGTAGTATGGTTTGGTATACAATGCCAATAGAAGAAGGTATATCTTGGGAAGGACACTTGTCTGGTTTAATAACAGGATTACTGTTTGCTTTAGTTTTTAGAAAGGAAATTGCTAAACCTAAAAAATATGTTTGGGAACAGAACGATTTCAATCCAGAAGAAGATCTTTTTTTGAAACAATTTGACGCCGAAGGAAATTTTGCGCCAATAGAGGAACCTGAACCTGAAACAGAAGAGGAAATTCAAGATGGAAATCTTTCCGAAAAGCAAGAGAGCCCTACATTTCATTATATTTTTAAAGAAAATAAAGAGTAGCTTTCCTAATTCTACATACGTTGTCTAACTGCTTCGTATAGAAAAGCACCACAAGCAACAGAAACATTTAATGATTCGATTTCGCCAAGTAAAGGTAGTTTCGCTTTAGCGTCTACCAGTTTTAAAACCGAAGGATTTATACCGCGACCTTCGCTTCCCATGATAATGGCACAAGGCTCTTTAAATGATACATCAAAAAGCATATTATCTGTTTTTTCTGTAGCAGCAATGACTTTTATACCAGAAGCTTGTAAAAGAAACATAGCGTCTTTTATATGATCTACTTTACAAATAGGTATTTTAAAAACTGCTCCAGCACTCGTTTTTATAGTATCTCCATTTACAGGAGCACTACCACTTTTTTGAATAATTATACCATCTACTCCAGTACATTCTGCAGTTCTAATAATAGCACCAAAATTTCGTACATCGCTTAATTGGTCTAGTAGTAAAAACAATGGTGTTTTACCAGATTCGGTAACTTGGGTTACAAGATCTTCTAAGTTATGAAACGCTATAGGTGAGATTTGAGCAACTACACCTTGATGGTTACTTTTAGTAAATCGGTTTAATTTTTCTACAGGAACATAGGAAGTGTTAATTTTCTCTTTTCGAATTAAAGATTCTAGTTCATGAGAAAGTTCTCCTTTAAGACCTTTCTGAATAAAAACTTTATCAATAGCTTTTTTTGCATTTATTGCTTCAATAACTGCTCGTATACCAAATATTTGTGTACTGTTTTCCATCGATACAAAGGTATAAAAAAACCAACTCTGTTTCGGTGGTTTTTTTAAGATATAAATTTATCTTTTATAGTGGTGTTATTGTAATGGGAAATCGTAAATATGGGAAAGGTAGGATACCTTAATAGGTGATTGGATTGGGAGAATGTTTAATGGAGCGTATAATCTAGGATAAATGTTATAACATAAGAATAATAGGTAACTATTTTTAGGATAGGACATATAGTATTGCTTGCTCTTAGGAAAGAGATTAGGAAGACAATACCTTTTTATATAATGGGAATATACCATGGTAGAGATACTGTATTCTTTTTATAGGATTTAAAAGGCGTTTTTTGTTAAATAAAGGATATAAAAAAACCACCTCTATTGAGGTGGTTTTTGGTATTTAAATGGTTAAATATTATAAAGATGTAACTGTATAATTATAACCGGATACTTCAATTATTGCTATACCAGCAGCAGCATCAAAAGCTGAGTTCCCTACAGCATCATGAGTTGATTGCACGGTACCTAAAGTATGGTTTGCATTTGTAATTACACCACTTGTAGTAAAATATTCTTGAGAATATTCTAATGTTAATGGTATTGTATCTGTAAAACCATCACCACTATACGGGTTTTCATACATATCTGCAAGAATATAGTATGTTCCATCTGCAAGACCAGAAATTGAACCCACTTCAGGACAATCAGCTGTACCAGCAATATAGGAAACAATTGCACCTGCACTATTAGCTAATACAATATCATAATCAATTGCACAAATGCTAGTTAATGTTAAATCTCCGTTTTCGAATTCTCCATCCCAAGATAAAGTTAAATCTAACACATCGTTAATGTAATCATTTTCGATATCAATAGTTAATTCAAAAGGAGTTACTGTCATTCCAGCCGCATCTACACCAGTTAATACTAGTGTTTCATTACCTTCAACATATCCATTTTTAGCGATTTCAATTTCAATCGTAGCAGAAGTTTGTAAAGCAGGAATAATTAATTCTGCCATGATAAAATCATCAGCATCTGCAGTACTTGAATTTGCTATTACAATTGGTACTCTTAATGAAAGAGGGTTTGGCTCTGCAATAGTAGCAGTAAGCGTTACCACTGGTAAATCATCTGGGTCTATTAAAGACTCATCAATTACCGTATTATTCATTGTACTAGATAATGTTACTTCAACGGATGAGTAGTCTATTATAGAGTCTCCGGTCGCATCATCATTATCACAAGCAGTAAAAATAATACCTGTAAACAAAAGTAATGCTATGTTTTTAATTGTTTTTTTCATTTTTTTCATTTTAGTTTATTTTACTGTTTTACGTATGTAGAACTGTACTCATTATTTCCAGCATCAAATGTAATGGTATATATTGTTACAATATCTCCGTTAGCTTGAACTTGTCCATCAGCATGACTAAAAACATCATTACTATAGAAGCCTTGCGCTAGTTTTTGAGCAGGAACAGTTATTATGTTACAAGTATCTTGAAAATTGTAACCTTGTGTAGCTGCGGGAGCAGTACCTAGACCTCCTAAAGTCCAAGTTCCTGGAGTTTGAGCGTAATAGTATCCTGGAGATACTTCTGTTATTGTTTCAATACCTTGTACTCTAATGAAACCAGTAGTAGTATTTGTACTAGTAACGCTATAAGTTCCTGCTAAATTTGAAGCACAATTTACAATTACTTTAAAAGTACCAAACTCATCATTGAAATAGATAACAGATCCATCACTCTTAAAAAGTTTAACTCTAAAAGTAAATACATCTCCAATACGGATAGCATTAGATGCTAAAGATAAACCAGAAGTGTAATCATCAATACTAGAGTAAATCACATTAAAAGGAAGAGTAGTAGTTTCTGCAGCAACTGCTTCTTCGCTCACGATATCAACAAGTTCTCCATCTACTGTTTCATGTGCAGTATGTGTTTTTACTACTTGCACTTTTTCTATACCAGCAAGGCTTCCAAATCTTAATTTTAAATCAAAATCTAGATTCGTTGACGTAAAATCAATATCAGCATCTGATAAGGGAAGTCCTGATGCAGGAATTCCTAAAATAACTCCTGAAGAATCGTTATTATCTATTGTAAATCCAGCAACAGCTGAAGCTTCAATACTTTCAGAATCATCTGAGTCACAACTAACCACTACAAGAGCAATAGTTAATATTCTTAATATATTTTTTAAATTTTTCATTTTTTTCTTTTTTTTGATTATTGCCAGAATAATGTTGAAGTTAATTCATCACCACTGCTTAAAGAAGCTTTCGCTGCTTCATAACTAGCGTTGTTTAATGAAACTTCAGTAGTTGGGTAATATAAACGAGTTGGTATAGATGAGATATCACCTTCAACAGCTGGTGTTAAAGCTGGAAAACCAGTTCTTCTCCATTCTGTCCATGATTCAAATCCTTGACCAAATAAAGAAATCCACACTTGAGTAGCGATTTTTTCTCTTGCATCGCCTTGAGTCGTAAGTGCAATAGTAGCAGCATAATCAGCACCACCATCAGCTTCGTTGAAATCAAAACTAGCAATAATACCTTCGTCCATGTACATTTTAGCAGCAGCTAAGCTACCTCCAATTTTTCCTTCATTAGCAGCTTCTGCCATTAATAATTTTAATTGAGAGTGAGACATAATTACACCAGGTAATGTTGGACTTAAATAAAAGTCACCTAAAGGACTAATGTTTCCATAAGTATATCCTAAAGCATCACTAGGTAAACCAGTATATCCTGCAGGCTTTCCAATAATGTTTCCATCTACATTTTCACCTGCATAAATAGGTAATCTAGGATCTGACAATCCAGTAAGAATATCTACAACTGGTGAACAAATTTTATATTCAGATCTGTTACCATCTACGATAGTTTCATAAATAGGGTTAGCATCTGGTGCGATTTCATTATAAACTAATTGTGCACTATCTGCATTAGATGCAAACATTTTACCTTCAGTTACTAATGCTTGTAATTCTGACGCAGAACCATTAGAGCGCATTAACACTTTAAATTTTAAAGAGTTACCAAATTTCTCCCATTTAGATACATCACCTGCATATAATAAATCTGAACTAGCAGTTATTTCACCAGTACCAGAAGCTAATAATGCGTCTGCTTGAGTTAACATCTCTAATATACCTGCATATACTTCTTGAGAAGTACTGTAAGCTGGTTGCTCAATAGCAGGGTTTAAAGCTTCTGCAAATGGTATTGGACCATATAGATCTGTTAAGATTTGAAAAGCGTTAGCTTGCATGATTAAAGATACAGCTTGTAAGTTCGTGTTACCTTCCGCTTCCGCTAATTGGTACATCGATTTTGCATCACTTAAAACATCTGCATAAAGATTATTCCAAATTCCATCAATTACAGCACGTCTTGGAACATAACGAGCTTCGTCGTTATATTGTACTTTAGACCAATGTTGTGCCCAACATTCACCCATATCTCCACCACCTTGAGCGTTGTATACAACGTTTTGGTTGATTCTAATGATATTACCTAATAATAAATGCGCAGGAACTTCTGTGGCGTTATCAGGATCTGTATTTACTTCTCCAAAATCACTATCACAGCTAGCAATAACTAATGATAAAAGTAGGAGAAAAATTATTTTTGTATTTTTCATGTTTTATTTTTTTTTAGAATGATAAGTTTACATTAAATCCAACTGAACGAGCAGATGGTATTTGACCAAATTCTTGTCCTTGATCTCCATTATCACTACTGAAACCAGTTTCAGGATCAATGTGAGGAACTTTAGAATATAATAAGGCTAAGTTTCTACCTACAACCGCAAATCTAGCATTTGTAATAAAAGTGTTTTTTAATAAAGTCTTAGGTAATGAGTAACCTAAAGAAACAGATCTTAATTTAACATAAGATGCATCAAAAATAGCACTTTCTTCTACACCATTACCAAATGCTGCTTGGTTAAAAGCTCTAGCAGGAGCAGCTACATTATTTGCAACATATCCACCAGCACCATCAGACATAACTCCATTTCCAACGATTCCAGTTTCTCTTCCTACAAGAGTTTCTTCTAAGACACCTGCATATCTACCCCAAGCATAAGACATACTATGTACCTCTCCACCTATTTTAGCATCTATTAGTGTACTTAATGTAATCCCTTTGTATTCTAAGTTTAAGCTAACACCTCCTGTCCAGTCTGGTGCAATATCTCCTAATACTTTGTATTCTTGATCTACAACAGGTAAACCATTTTCGTAAATTACTTGTCCAGCATCATTGGTTTCAAAACCTCTACCTACAAGAACTCCATAAGGCTCTCCAGTTCTAGCTTCTAATCTAACTCCCCATTGACCACCTAATATGTATGAATCAAGACCTCCTAAAGAAACAACTTCGTTCTCATTTTTAGCCCAGTTTAAATCTACACCTAATTTAAAGTCATCGTTATCAATTATAGAAACTCCTAAAGATAATTCAATACCTTTATTAGACATTTCTCCTGCATTTTTCCAAGCACTTGTTTGTCCTGTAGAAGCAGATAATTGAATAGGTAAAATTAAGTCCTCACTTAATTGATCGTAGTAAGTTGCACTAAATTTAATTCTACTTTTAAACATTCTTACATCTATACCAGCTTCAAAACCAGTTACAGACTCAGGAGTTAAATCATCATTAAACCTTGTGTTAGGAGTAGATGCTAAGTTACCAAAAGCATTATTTGCTAAAGAATATGTTTGATTTAAGTTGTATGGTCCTAATGCACCAGTACTACCTACTTTAGACCAACCACCTCTTAATTTTAAGTAATCAATTTTAGCACCATCTAAGTCCACCATATCTGAAACGATTGCAGATAAAGAAACAGAAGGGTAAAAGAAAGAATTGTTTTGTACAGGCAATACTGAAGCCCAGTCATTTCTTCCAGAGAATTCTAAGAATAAGTAATCGTTATATCCAATAGATCCAAATCCGTACACACTATTAATTCTTCTATTACTAGTTGTATTAAAGTATGTTGGTGTTGCACCTGTTTTGATATTAGATAAATTGTATAAACCAGGTAACTCTAATTGAGCAGCTTCACCAATTAAAGAAGAATAATTTCTTTTCATTCCATTGGTACCAGCATTAAGAGATAAGCTAAAGCTTTCTGATAAATCGGTGTTGTAAGATAATAATAACTCTAAGTTAGTTTCAGAGTAATCTCTTTTGAATTCTGCGTAATAACCAAAAAGATTTTCGTTAGATCCTTGGGATTTAATTCTTTTTTCAGATTGTGTATATTGATCTCTACTGTATTTTGTAGTAATAGAAAATTTGTCTGAGAAGTCATAAGTAAAGAAAATATTACCAACGAAACGATTTTTATCAAATGTATTTCTGTTGTTTTCTAATACCCAGTAAGGATTGTTTTGGAAGTTTGCATTCCAGTTTAATGGAGTACCTTCTGCTGGCGTTCCTGCTGCTGCTAATGGTAAGTTTCTCCAGTCTTTAAAGTCTGAGAAATTTACCTGTCTTGCAGACCAGATGAACTGTTGCATTGGGTTTTCATTTGTATAACCACCAATTGGTAAGTTATCACTTTCTGTATTGATATAACTTACAGACATTCCTGCATGAAACTTTTTACCTAAATCCATTTTACCGTTGAAACCAAGGTTCAATCTATTAAGTTCAGTAAAAGGTAACATACCATCTTGTTCAGACTTACCTAAAGAGAATCTCATGGATCCTTTTTCACCACCTGAAGTTACAGTAATACTGTTACTTAAAGCAACTCCTGTATCAAAAAAGTCTTTTACGTTATCAGGACTTGATACCCATGGTAAAGCTTGACCTCCGTTTAATTGAGAATCCCATTGAATAAATTCAAAACCTGAATCTAAAGCAGGACCCCAACTTTCATCAACACCATCATTAACACCACCATTAGCACCATCTACAAACTCGAAATAATCAGGGTTAGAACCTTGACCATAAGAATTTTGGTAATCTGGTAATCTTAAAGGATTAGAGAAACTTGCGTTAGAGTTAATACTCACAGCGAAAGAACCATCTTTGTTACCACCAGACTTGGTAGTAATTACGATAACTCCATTTGCCCCACGTACACCGTATAAAGCAGCAGCATTAGGCCCCTTTAATACAGAAATAGACTCAATGTCATCTGGATTGATATCCGAAGCACCATTTGGTAAATCAGCTCCACCAGTAGAAGATGCTCCACTATAAGAAGAGTTATCTAATGGCACACCATCAACAACAAATAAAGGTTGGTTGTTTCCTGTAATAGTAGAGTTCCCTCTTAATACTATTCTTGAAGAAGCACCTACACTACCTGAACTGTTGGTAACTTGAATACCTGCAGCTTTACCAGAAAGCGCATTTACTAAGTTTCCTTCTCTAGCTTCAGTAAGACCTTCACCAGATACTTTTTGTACTGAATAACCAATTGCTTTCTCTGATTTTTTAATACCAAGAGCAGTTACAACAACTTCATCTAAAGTGTTGTCTGGTTCTAGAGAAGCATCTATTTTGTTAGATGCACCTACAGTTTTTGTTTGGTTTGAATAACCAACATAACTAAAAATTAAAACATCACCTTGTTTTGCATTAATGGTATAGTTACCATCAAAATCAGTTGATGCCCCAGTAGTAGTTCCTTTAATGATTACCGTTGCCGTTGGAAGAGGCAAACCGTTTTCATCAGAAACTGTTCCCGAAATTGTTTTTTCTTGTGCAAACGTAAATTGCACAACAAACGCCAGTAATAGCGTTAAAATTCCACTAAACTTTGTTTTCATTTTATATTTTATTTGAATTAGTCTATGCCAAAAATCATAATAAAAAGTTAATAAAACAATAATAATTGGTTAAAATTTTGATTTTTTTTTCAAAACATCACTTTTAAGGCCAATATTACGTTAAAAAATGGCTGTTAAGCTTAGGTGGATTTTGGAATTAGAGAATTTGAATTTTTGATTTTCGCTTTTACCATTAGCATAATTAAATTTTAGTAATCCTGCCTTAGTTAATAAGCCAAAACCAAAGCCAAAACCATATAATTTTTCTTTTTGACTGGTAAGCGTATTTTCCAAATAGGAGAAATCAATAATGGAATGTATATATAGGGAGTTGCTTAGCTGGTATCTGTATTCGGTGTTGGTAAGCGCATATAAGGAGGCCGTAAGACTATTTTCTTCAAAACCCCGAATAGAGTTTATACCACCAAATCTAAATAATTCATTTTCTAAATAATTTTTTGAGAATAAACCAGAACCATTAATTCTTATATATGCGCTGTTTTTTTTGTTTAAATTAAAAATTTTAAAAGCATCTATAAATAGAAGCGTTTGATTTTCGGTGTTATTAGCAAAACTTCTTTTTCCATTACCTACTTCGAGGGCCAAAAAGAGATTCTTGTCAAAGAGAAAGTTGTTTTGAAGTTTATTGTAAGTAAATCTTAAATTATAGATATTTGAGTTATAGTCTTGTATTTCTGGTAAAGTATTAGACTCGCTTAATAAACTATTGGATTTTGTGCTATTAATACCAAAGTGAATTCTGGTTTGCGGATTTATTTGATAAAATAATTTAGCAATTTGATTAACGGTTGTAAAGGAGGAATCTTTTTTAAAAATCTGCAAACCAACTTCAGCTCCAAGAGGAGAATTAAATAAATAAGGCAAACTTAGATTGGCATTAAATGTTTTTTGCTCATTCTCATCACTCTTATAAATTAGTTGAAAAGATTCACCAGTATTTAGATTATTATTTAAGTTGAGATTAAGGTATCCATTAAAATCTATTTTGTTGGTAGTTTCATTCGTTCCAAAACCTAAAAAGCCATCAAAATTATTGCTTTTTGCCTTTTTAAGATATAGATATAATATGGTGGAGTCTTTTGTGAATAAAACTTCGGGTTCTTTAATTTGATTTGCAAATTTTAATTCTTTTAAGACTTCGGTCTTTTTTTTGATTTCAGAAAGGTTAAATGTTTTCCTCTTTTTTAATTTTAAATAATGCTTTAAATAGGATTTTGGGAATTTCTCGTAACCCTTTAAGATAATTTTATCTATAGTTCTTTTATCTAGTGTTTCTTTTAAAACTAAAGTTGCCTTTAAGGTAGTTTTGTTTTTTACGGATATATCTTGAAGGGTAATTTCGCTAAATGGAAAACCTTGATCGCTAATTTTGGAGTTTATGGAATATAGAGAGCGTTCTATACTATTAAACGGTAAAATAAAAAAATCGTCATAAACTAGATTGGAAACTTGCTCTAGTACCGATTTTCCGATTATGGCTTCATCATAATATATATGTATGTTATGATATCGATGTTTTAAACGGAATAATACCGAATACGTAGAATCATTCTCTTTGTTTAAATCTTGGAAGTCATTTTCAATATAGCCAATTTGGAATAACTTTATTTGAAGCGAATCTATTTCCTTTTTAACGGTATTTAAATCTATGTGCTTCTTTTGGTAAGAAATAGAATCTATTCGTTTTGTTTCCAATTCGGTTTCACCAGTAACTTTTAAATATAATTGCTGACTAATCGCTTCCGAAGAAAATAGAATACATAGAATAAGCGGTAAAAAGAAAGATTTAGACACAGGTATATGAAAACTTTTTATTGTGTAAATCTAACGGAAAAACAACAAAATTAATATAGATTGAATCCTAAATTTTAATTTATGTAAAAAATTAATGCCCAGTTGTTTGATATTTTCAAATTAATTCCTACATTTGCAGCCCTCTAAGAAGAGGACTTTAAAAAATTATATATAATATATATGCCAACAATTTCACAATTAGTACGAAAAGGAAGAGCCAAAATAACCAAGAAGAGTAAATCGGCTGCTTTAGATTCGTGTCCACAAAGACGTGGTGTGTGTACTCGTGTTTACACGACGACACCTAAAAAACCTAACTCAGCAATGCGTAAGGTAGCAAGGGTTCGTTTAACAAACGGTAACGAGGTTAATGCATACATCGGTGGTGAAGGACACAATTTACAAGAGCACTCGATAGTATTGGTTAGAGGTGGAAGGGTAAAAGATTTACCAGGAGTTAGATATCACATTGTTCGTGGTGCCTTAGACACAGCAGGTGTTGCAGGTAGAACGCAACGTAGATCTAAGTATGGTGCAAAACGCCCTAAGAAGTAATTTAAACTTTAAGAAGAAGACATGAGAAAAAGAGCAGCGAAGAAAAGACCGCTTTTGCCAGATCCAAAATTTAACGACCAGTTAGTAACTCGTTTCGTTAATATGATGATGTGGGATGGTAAAAAGTCTATAGCTTTTAAAGTATTTTATGATGCAATTGCAATCGTAGAAGAAAAGAAAACAGACGACGAAAAAACAGCCTTAGAGGTTTGGAAAGAAGCGTTATCTAACGTTATGCCTCACGTAGAAGTGCGTAGTCGTAGAGTTGGAGGAGCAACATTTCAAATACCAATGCAAATCCGTCCAGACAGAAAAGTTTCAACAGCAATGAAGTGGTTAATTAGTTATTCTCGTAAAAGAAATGAGAAATCTATGGCACAACGTTTAGCTTCAGAGGTTTTAGCAGCAGCTAAAGAAGAAGGAGCAGCAGTTAAAAAGCGTACTGACACGCATAAAATGGCAGAAGCAAATAAAGCATTCTCTCACTTTAGATTTTAAGAAATGGCAAGAGATTTAAAATATACAAGAAATATTGGGATTGCTGCTCATATTGATGCTGGTAAAACAACAACAACAGAGCGTATTCTATATTATACAGGAGTTTCACATAAAATTGGTGAGGTACATGATGGTGCTGCAACAATGGACTGGATGGAGCAAGAGCAAGAACGTGGTATTACTATTACGTCTGCTGCTACAACATGTACATGGCAGTTTCCAAAAGAGAACGCTCAAGTTCTTGCAGAAACAAAGGATTATCACTTTAATATTATTGATACTCCAGGTCACGTAGATTTTACGGTAGAAGTAAATCGTTCTTTACGTGTATTAGATGGTTTAGTATTCTTGTTTAGTGCAGTAGATGGTGTTGAGCCTCAATCTGAAACGAACTGGAGACTAGCGGATAACTATAAAGTGCCAAGAATTGGTTTCGTTAATAAAATGGACCGTCAAGGATCTGATTTTATGATGGTTTGTGGCCAAGTTAAAGAAATGTTAGGTTCTAATGCAGTGCCTATTGTTTTAAATATTGGTGACGAAGAGAACTTTAAAGGTATCGTTGATTTAGTTAAGAATAGAGCTATCGTATGGCATGAAGAAGGAATGGGAGCAACATTTGATGTTGTAGATATTCCGGAAGAGCTTAAAGAAGAAGCAAGAATTCTTCGTGGTAAACTTATTGAAGAAGTAGCTAGTTACGACGAGAATTTATTAGAGAAATTCATGGAAGATGAAAACTCTATTACAGAAGAAGAAGTGCATGCTGCACTTAGAGCTGCTGTAATGGATATGGCTATCATTCCAATGATTTGTGGTTCTGCTTTTAAAAATAAAGGGGTACAGTTCTTATTAGATGCTGTATGTCGTTACTTACCTTCTCCTATGGATAAGGAAGGTATTGTAGGTATTAACCCAGATACAGATAAAGAAGAAATTCGTAAGCCAAGTGTAGACGAACCTTTCGCTGCATTAGCTTTTAAAATTGCTACAGATCCTTTTGTAGGTCGTTTAGCATTCTTTAGAGCATATTCTGGTCGTTTAGATGCAGGTTCTTATGTGTTAAATAATCGTTCTGGTAAGAAAGAGCGTATTTCACGTATCTACCAAATGCATGCAAACAAACAAAATGCAATTGATTATATAGAAGCTGGAGATATTGGAGCTGCTGTTGGATTTAAATCTATCAAAACAGGAGATACACTTTCAGCTGAAAAATTCCCTATAGTTTTAGAATCTATGGACTTCCCAGATCCAGTAATTGGTATCGCAGTGGAGCCTAAGACGAAGGCAGATGTGGATAAATTAGGAATGGGCTTAGCTAAATTAGCGGAAGAAGATCCTACGTTTACTGTACGTTCAGACGAAGCTTCAGGACAGACTATTATTTCAGGAATGGGTGAACTTCACCTAGATGTAATTGTAGACCGTTTAAGACGTGAGTTTAAAGTAGAAGTAAATCAAGGGCAACCACAAGTAGAGTATAAAGAGGCTATTACACAAGCTGCAGATCATAGAGAAGTTTATAAGAAACAATCTGGTGGTCGTGGTAAGTTTGCGGATATCGTATTTACGATTGAACCAGCAGACGAAGGTGTTGTAGGTCTTCAATTTGAATCTGTAATTAAAGGTGGTAACGTTCCTAAAGAATTTATCCCTTCTATTGAAAAAGGATTTAAAATGGCAATGGCTAACGGACCATTAGCAGGTTTTGAAGTAGACGCAATGAAAGTGACATTGAGAGATGGATCTTATCACGATGTCGATTCAGATCAGTTATCATTCGAATTAGCAGCTAAACTTGGATTTAAAAATTCAGCGAAAGCAGCGAAAGCGGTTATAATGGAACCAATCATGAAATTGGAGGTGATTACACCAGAAGAAAACATGGGTGATATTGTTGGTGATTTAAATAGAAGAAGAGGTCAAATGAGTGATATGGGTGATAGAGCTGGTGCAAAAACTGTAAAAGCTACTGTACCATTATCGGAAATGTTCGGTTATGTAACTACATTAAGAACATTATCATCTGGTAGAGCAACTTCTACTATGGAATTTTCACACTATGCCGAAACACCTTCAAATGTATCTGAAGAAGTGATCAAAGCAGCTAAAGGAGAACAATCTTAAAAAGTTAAGAAAATGAGTCAAAAAATTAGAATCAAATTAAAGTCTTACGATCATAACTTAGTAGACAAGTCTGCTGAAAAGATTGTAAAAACAGTAAAAAGTACAGGAGCTGTTGTAACTGGACCAATTCCATTACCAACACACAAGAAAATTTTCACTGTATTACGTTCACCTCACGTAAACAAGAAGTCAAGAGAACAATTTCAATTAAGCTCTTATAAGCGTTTATTAGATATTTACTCTTCATCTTCTAAAACAATTGACGCTCTAATGAAGTTAGAGTTGCCAAGTGGTGTTGAAGTAGAGATAAAAGTTTAAGTTTAAACTTACATGTCCTTAACGATGGTTAAGGAAAAACGGTAAAAATACAATTCAAGGCTGAAACGTATTTTTCAGCCTTGTTTTTTTAATAAATAGTAACAAATAAATAAATAATAATATGTCTGGGTTAATTGGAAAGAAAATCGGTATGACCAGCATCTTTGATGAAAACGGGAAAAATATTCCTTGTACAGTAATCGAAGCTGGACCATGTATCGTTACCCAAGTCAGAACTGAAGAAGTTGATGGTTATGAAGCCATTCAACTTGGTTTCGATGACGCGACAGAAAAGAGCGCTACTAAAGCTGACTTAGGTCATGCTAAAAAAGCGGGTACTTCTGTTAAGCGTAAAATCGTTGAATTTCAAGGTTTTGATGCGGAGTACAAATTAGGAGATGCTATAACAGTAGAACACTTTACAGAAGGTGAGTTTGTTGATGTAGCTGGAACTTCAAAAGGTAAAGGATTTCAAGGTGTTGTAAAACGTCATGGATTTGCCGGAGTTGGTCAAGCAACGCACGGTCAACACAACCGTTTAAGAGCTCCAGGTTCTATTGGTGCTGCTTCATATCCTGCGAGAGTATTCAAGGGAATGAAAATGGCAGGTAGAATGGGTGGAGACACAGTAAAAGTTCAAAATTTAAGAGTTTTAAAAGTAGTTGCTGATAAGAATCTACTTGTGGTTAAAGGATGTGTTCCTGGTCATAAAAACGCTTATGTAATTATTAGAAAATAATGAAAGTAGCAGTTGTAGATATTAACGGAAAAGACACAGGAAGAAAGGTAGACCTTTCTAAAGATGTGTTTGCTATTGAACCTAATAATCATGCGGTATATTTGGATGTTAAGCAATACTTAGCAAACCAAAGACAAGGTACTCATAAAGCTAAAGAAAGAGCGGAGATTACTGGAAGTACGCGTAAGATTAAAAAGCAAAAAGGAACAGGTACAGCAAGAGCTGGATCTATTAAGTCAGGAGTTTTTAGAGGTGGAGGTCGTATGTTCGGTCCAAGACCAAGAAACTATAGCTTTAAATTAAACAAAAACCTTAAACGTTTAGCTCGTAAATCAGCTTTAAGTATTAAGGCAAGTGAGAAGTCAATTGTAGTATTAGAAGATTTAAACTTCGATACGCCAAAGACTAAAAATTTCACTGCAGTTTTAAAAGCTTTAGGACTAGAAAACAAAAAATCACTGTTTGTGTTGGGTGCGTCAAATAATAATGTATATTTGTCGTCACGCAATTTAAAAGGCACTGAAGTGTTAATAAACTCAGAGTTAAGCACTTACAAGATTTTAAATGCAAATCAAGTAGTTCTTTTAGAGAGTTCTTTAGAAGGAATTGAAACGAATTTAAGTAAATAAGAAACAAATGAATATCTTAATTAAACCGATAATCACAGAAAAAGCGACAGCGAATAGCGAGTTAAACAACTGCTATACTTTTCAAGTGAAGACAAAGGCGAACAAGGTAGAAATTAAAAAAGCAGTGGAAGCTGCTTATGGAGTTTCTGTTGAAAAAGTTCGTACTATAAATGTCCGTCCAGATAGAAGTACTAAGTTTACAAAAACTGGTATTCAACATGGTAAAACAAATGCTGTTAAAAAAGCAATTGTACAACTGGCGGAAGGTGAGATCATTGATTTATACACTAACATGTAATTAAAGACAAATGTCAGTAAGAAAATTAAAACCAATCACACCAGGACAGCGATTTAGAGTAGTAAACGGATTTGACGCCATTACTACTGATAAGCCGGAGAAAAGTTTATTAGCTCCGAATAAAAGGTCTGGTGGTAGAAACAGTCAAGGAAGAATGACCATGCGCTATATAGGTGGAGGTCATAAACGTAAGTATCGTATTATCGATTTTAAACGTGACAAAGCAGGAGTTCCTGGTGAAGTTATGTCTATTCAATACGATCCAAACAGAACCGCTTTTATCGCATTATTGAATTATCAAGATGGCGAGAAAAGATACATTATTGCTCAAAATGGCTTACAAGTAGGTCAGACAGTAGTGTCAGGTGATACAGCAGGTCCAGAAATTGGAAACGCAATGCCTTTAGGTAAAATACCTTTAGGAACTATTATTTCTTGTTTAGAGTTACGTCCAGGTCAAGGAGCTGTTATGGCTCGTAGTGCTGGAGCATTTGCTCAATTAATGGCGAGAGATGGTAAGTTTGCAACTGTAAAATTACCTTCAGGTGAAACGCGTTTAGTGTTAGTAACTTGTATGGCTACAATAGGAGTTGTTTCTAACTCAGATCATCAATTGTTAGTATCAGGTAAGGCTGGTAGAACAAGATGGTTAGGTAGACGTCCACGTACTAGACCAGTAGTAATGAATCCTGTCGATCATCCAATGGGTGGTGGAGAAGGAAAATCTTCTGGAGGACATCCTCGTTCTAGAAATGGTATACCTGCTAAAGGTTATAGAACCCGTTCTAAAACAAAAGCGAGTAATAAATATATTGTAGAACGTAGAAAGAAATAAGATATGTCAAGATCATTAAAAAAAGGACCTTACGTTCATTATAAACTAGAAAAGAAAGTTGCAGCTAATGTGGACGCTAACAAAAAGACAGTAATCAAAACTTGGTCAAGAGCAAGTATGATTACTCCAGATTTTGTTGGACAAACAATAGCAGTACATAACGGTCGTCAATTTGTACCAGTTTACGTAACAGAAAACATGGTAGGACATAAGTTAGGAGAATTTTCACCAACAAGATCTTTTAGAGGTCACGCTGGTGCTAAAAATAAAGGTAAAAAGTAGAGCTATGGGAAGTCGTAAAAAACAAATGGCAGACGCTATTAAGGAAGCAAAAAAGGAAATCGCTTTTGCAAAACTTAATAACTGTCCTACATCACCAAGAAAAATGCGTTTAGTAGCCGATTTAGTAAGAGGTGAACGCGTAGAAAAGGCACTTAACATATTAAAATTTAGCCAAAAAGAAGCTTCAAATCGTTTAGAAACATTATTGTTGTCTGCAATTGCAAACTGGCAAGCTAAAAACGAAGATGCAAGCATAGAAGAGGCTGAATTATTTGTTAAAGAGATTAGAGTAGATGGCGGATCTATGTTAAAAAGATTACGTCCAGCACCTCAAGGTCGCGCACACAGAATTAGAAAACGTTCAAACCACGTTACAATAGTGGTAGGAGCTAACAATAACACACAAAGCTAAGGTAGATATGGGACAAAAAACAAATCCAATCGGAAATCGCTTAGGAATTATCAGAGGATGGGAATCTAACTGGTATGGAGGAAACGATTATGGTGACAAACTTGCTGAAGATTATAAAATCAGAGAGTATGTTCATGCACGTTTATCTAAAGCTAGTGTTTCAAGAGTAATCATTGAGAGAACTTTAAAACTTGTAACCGTTACTATCACTACTGCTAGACCTGGTATTATTATCGGAAAAGGTGGACAAGAGGTAGACAAGTTAAAAGAAGAGCTTAAAAAGATTACAGGTAAAGAGGTTCAAATAAACATATTTGAAATCAAAAGACCAGAACTTGACGCATTTTTAGTAGGATCGAGTATTGCTCGTCAAATTGAAAACAGAATTTCATACAGACGTGCTATCAAGATGGCAATTGCTGCTACAATGCGAATGAATGCTGAAGGAATTAAAATTCAAATTAGTGGTCGTTTAAATGGTGCTGAAATGGCACGTTCTGAACACTACAAAGATGGACGTATTCCTTTATCAACCTTTAGAGCCGATATTGACTATGCTTTAGTTGAGGCACACACTACTTATGGTAGATTGGGTGTAAAAGTATGGATCATGAAAGGTGAAGTATATGGTAAAAGAGAACTTTCTCCGCTTGTTGGATTATCTAAGAAGCAAGGAAAAGGTGGAAGAGGCGGAAGAGATAACAAGAATCAATCTCGTCGTAGAAAGTAATTTTTTAAAGAAAAGACAAAATGTTACAGCCTAAAAAAACAAAATTTAGAAAAATGCAAAAGGGACGTATGAAGGGGAACTCTGGTAGAGGTCACCAATTATCATACGGTACTTTTGGAATAAAATCATTAGATTCAAACTTTTTAACTTCACGTCAAATTGAAGCTGCACGTATTGCTGCTACTCGTTACATGAAAAGAGAAGGATCTTTGTGGATAAAAATCTTTCCAGATAAGCCAATCACAAAGAAACCTCTAGAAGTACGTATGGGTAAAGGTAAAGGTGCCGTAGAATATTGGGCAGCGGTTGTTAAACCGGGAAGAATATTATTCGAAATTGGTGGTGTGCCATTAGAAGTAGCGCAAGAAGCATTACGTTTAGCAGCACAAAAATTACCAGTTAAAACTAAGTTTGTAATTGCTAGAGATTATCAAGCATAATAATTTAAGATGATGAAACAATCAGAAGTTAAAGAATTATCTATTGCTGAGTTACAAGAGAAACTTAGTGAGACAAGAAAAAGTTATTCAGACCTTAAAATGGCTCATGTAGTATCTCCTTTAGAGAATCCAATTCAATTACGTTCTGTAAGAAGAGCGGTAGCTAGAATTGCGACTGAATTAACTAAAAGAGAATTACAATAATTCAGCTGAAAAGATGGAAAAAAGAAACTTAAGAAAAGAACGTGTAGGAGTAGTTACTAGTAACAAAATGATGAAATCAATCGTTGTTGCCGAAGTAAAAAAAGTAAAACATCCTATGTATGGTAAGTTCGTGTTAAAAACAAAAAAATATGTTGCACACGACGAAACAAACGACTGTAACATTGGAGATACAGTAAAGATCATGGAAACAAGACCTTTATCTAAATCGAAATGTTGGAGATTAGTTGAAATAATTGAAAGAGCTAAATAATTATGGTACAAACAGAATCAAGATTAAAGGTAGCTGATAACACTGGAGCAAAAGAGGTTTTAACCATTCGTGTTCTAGGTGGTACAAAAAGAAGATACGCATCTGTAGGTGACAAAATTGTTGTTGCTGTAAAAGACGCAACTCCTAATGGAAACATTAAAAAAGGAGCTGTTTCTACCGCAGTTGTAGTACGTACTAAGAAAGAAGTAAGACGTCCAGACGGATCTTATATAAGATTTGATGACAATGCTTGTGTGCTTTTAAACCCAACGGGTGAAATGAGAGGAACACGTGTATTTGGACCTGTTGCTAGAGAACTTCGTGATAAACAATTCATGAAAATTGTATCATTAGCACCAGAAGTGCTTTAAGACAATATATTAAGATGACAAAGCTTAAAATAAAATCAGGAGATACTATTAGAGTAATTGCTGGAGATCATAAAGGATCAGAAGGGAAAGTACTTAAGGTATTAACCGATAAGAACAAAGCGATCGTTGAGGGAGTAAACATGGTTAAGAAACATACTAAACCAAGTGCTCAAAGTCCTCAAGGTGGAATCGTAGAAAAAGAAGCTGCAATTCAAATTTCTAACTTATCATTGTTAACTTCGAAAGGAGAAACAACAAGAGTTGGTTATAGAATGGAAGGCGATAAGAAAGTAAGATTTTCAAAAAAATCTAATGAAGTAATATAGTTATGGCATATTCACCAAGACTTAAAGAAGAGTATAAAAGCAAAATAATTGCTGCTCTTACAGAAGAATTTAGTTATAAAAATGTAATGGAAGTTCCAAAACTTAAAAAGATAGTTTTATCTAAAGGAGTTGGAGCGGCAGTTGCAGATAAAAAGTTAATCGACTACGCGTTAGAAGAAATAACAACTATAACTGGACAAAAAGCTATAGCAACAATTTCTAAAAAGGATGTTGCTACATTTAAACTACGTAAAGGTATGCCAATTGGTGTAAAAGTAACTTTACGAGGGGAAAGAATGTATGAGTTTTTAGACCGTTTTATTACATCTGCCTTACCTCGTGTAAGAGATTTTAACGGAATTAAAGCTACAGGATTTGACGGAAGAGGTAACTATAACTTAGGAGTTGTAGAACAAATTATCTTTCCAGAGATTAATATCGATAAGGTAAACAAAATCTCAGGAATGGATATTACATTTGTAACTTCTGCGGATACAGATAAAGAAGCAAAATCATTATTAACAGAACTAGGGTTACCTTTTCAAAAGAACTAAGTTATGGCTAAAGAATCAATGAAAGCCCGCGAGGTTAAAAGAGCAAAGACAGTAGCAAAGTATGCAGAGAAACGTAAAGCTTTAAAAGAAGCTGGAGATTATGAAGCATTACAAAAGTTACCTAAAAACGCTTCGCCTGTGCGTATGCATAATAGATGTAAATTAACAGGAAGACCTAAAGGATACATGCGTACCTTTGGTGTTTCTCGTGTTACATTTAGAGAAATGGCAAATCAAGGGTTAATCCCAGGAGTTAGAAAAGCAAGTTGGTAAAATTAAATATAAACAGATTTTAGGTTCAACACCAACGTTGAAAACCAAGATCACAAAATCAATTAGTTATGTACACAGATCCAATAGCGGATTATTTAACTAGAGTTAGAAATGCGGTAAGAGCAAACCACAGAGTGGTGGAAATTCCTGCTTCTAACTTGAAAAAGGAAATTACTAAAATATTATTCGATCAAGGATATATTTTAAGTTACAAGTTCGACGATTCTTCAGTACAAGGGACAATTAAAATTGCTCTTAAGTACAATAAAGAAACAAAAGAACCAGTAATCAAGCAAATTCAAAGAATAAGTAAACCAGGTTTACGTAAGTATGCAAGTTCTAAAGAATTACCTAGAATCTTAAACGGTCTTGGTATTGCCATCATTTCTACTTCTCATGGAGTAATGACTGGTAAGCAAGCACAAAGAGATAATGTAGGTGGTGAAGTACTTTGTTACGTTTACTAATTTAAAGCCCAAAAGAAATGTCAAGAATAGGAAATAATCCGGTAGCCATTCCAGAAGGCGTAACAGTAGACATTAAAGATAATGTTGTTACTGTAAAAGGTAAATTAGGAGAATTAACACAAAACTTTGATTCAGTAGAAATCAAAGTAGAGGAAGGTAACGTAATGGTTACTCGTTCTTCAGACTCTAAAGATCAAAAAGCCAAACATGGTTTATATAGATCCTTAATTAATAACATGATTGAAGGTGTATCTAAAGGATGGACTAAAAATTTAGAGTTAGTAGGTGTAGGATATAGAGCATCAAGCCAAGGGCAAAAATTAGATTTAGCTTTAGGTTTTTCGCATAACATAGTATTGGATATAGCTCCTGAAGTTAAAATTGAAACAGTTTCAGATAAAGGAAAAAATCCAATTATAAAATTAACTTCTTTCGACAAACAATTAGTTGGTCAAGTTGCTGCAAAAATACGTGGCTTCCGTAGACCAGAACCTTACAAAGGAAAAGGTGTGAAGTTTGTTGGAGAAGTACTAAGAAGAAAAGCAGGTAAATCAGCTTAATAAGTAAGTTATGGCACTATCAAAATTCGAGAGAAGAATAAGAATAAAAAACAGAATTCGTAAGACTGTATCAGGTACAGGATCTAGACCGAGATTATCTGTTTTTAGAAGTAATAAAGAAATTTATGCTCAAATAGTTGATGATGAAACTGGTAATACTATCAGTGCTGCATCTTCAAGAGATAAAGACATTAGTTCTGCAAAAGGGAATAAGACAGAAATAGCTACATTAGTAGGGAAAGCTGTTGCCGAAAAAGCAATAAAAGCTGGTATTAATACAATCTCTTTTGATAGAGGTGGTTATATTTATCACGGTAGAGTAAAATCATTAGCTGATGGAGCTAGAGAAGCAGGACTTAAATTCTAAGAAATTATGAATCACAAATACAAAAGCGCAGAGCTTGTTAAACCAAGTGGATTAGATCTTAAAGATCGTTTAGTTGGTGTACAAAGAGTTACTAAAGTAACTAAAGGTGGTAGAGCATTTGGTTTTTCAGCAATCGTAGTGGTTGGTGATGAGGCAGGTGTAGTAGGACACGGTTTAGGAAAGTCTAAAGATGTTGCTAGTGCAATTGCAAAAGCAGTAGAAGACGCAAAGAAAAACCTAGTACGTATTCCTTTAATAAAAAGTACGTTACCACATGAACAAAAAGGAAAATTTGGTGGAGCAAGAGTAAACATCATTCCTGCAGCTCCTGGTACAGGAGTAATTGCTGGTGGAGCTGTGAGAACAGTTCTTGAGGCAGTGGGAGTACACGATGTATTATCAAAATCTCAAGGTTCATCAAACCCTCATAACGTAGTAAAAGCAACATTTGATGCTTTATTACAACTAAGAGATGCAAGAACAATTGCTCGTGATAGAGGAGTTTCTCTTGATAAAGTTTTTAAAGGATAATAAAGGAAAACGATGGCAAAGATAAAAGTAAAAAAAGTAAAGAGTGCAATCAATCGTACGCAAAGACAAAAGAGAACATTATTAGCTCTTGGTCTTAAAAAGATTGGTCAAGTAGTAGAGCACGATGCCACACCAAATATCCTTGGTATGGTTGCTAAAGTTTCACATTTAGTTTCTGTTGAAGAAGCAAAATAATATAACACTTACAAATGGATTTAAGTAATTTAAAACCTGCAGAAGGTTCAGTAAAAAATCAAGGTAAACGAATAGGTCGTGGACAAGGTTCTGGAAAAGGTGGTACTGCAACACGTGGTCACAAAGGAGCTAAATCTCGTTCTGGTTACTCTAAGAAAGTTGGTTTTGAAGGAGGTCAAATGCCTATCCAACGTCGTGTACCTAAATTTGGTTTTACTAATATTAACCGTAAGGAATATCAAGGTGTAAATCTAGATAAACTACAACAGTTAATTGATGACAAAGTAATTAAAGATACTCTTGATCTAGATACAATGATAACGTTACGTTTAGCTGGCAAAAATGAGCTAGTTAAAATATTAGGACGTGGTGAATTAAAATCTAAATTAACAGTAACAGCTCATAAATTTACAGCAACTGCAAAAGCAGCTATCGAAGCAGCTGGAGGAGAAGCAGTAACTTTATAATTAATTAAGAAGCATGAAATTTATAGAGACATTAAAAAATGTTTGGAAAATTGAAGAACTAAGAAACCGAATAATCTTAACATTAGGTTTATTATTAGTATATCGTTTCGGAGCACAAGTAGTACTTCCAGGTATTGACGCTTCACAATTAGAAGGTATACAAGGTAATACAGAAGATGGTTTATTAGGTTTATTAAATGCATTTACAGGTGGAGCATTTGCTAATGCATCTGTGTTTGCTCTTGGTATCATGCCCTACATTTCTGCTTCTATTGTAGTACAGCTAATGGGAATAGCAATTCCTTATTTGCAAAAACTACAGAAAGAAGGAGCAAGTGGACAAAAGAAAATCACGCAAATAACAAGATGGTTAACCATAGGAATCTGCTTAGTGCAGGCTCCAGGTTATTTAGCAAGTTTACCTGCTTTAGGTATTCCGCAATCTGCCTTTTTATTAGGTCAAGGTGGTTTATTCTATTTCTCTTCTGTTATTATTTTAGTAACAGGAACTGTATTTGCAATGTGGTTAGGTGAGAAGATTACAGATAAAGGTATTGGTAATGGTATTTCCTTATTAATTATGGTTGGTATTATAGCAACTTTACCTAAAAACTTCTTATTAAATGCATCTTCTAGATTAGAAGGAAATAACGTGATGTTAATTCTTTTCGAACTAGTAATTTGGTTAGCAATTATTGCAGCATGTATCATGTTAGTAATGGCGGTTAGAAAAATTGCAGTACAATACGCAAGAAGAACAGCATCGGGAGGATACGAGAAAAACGTATTTGGTGGTGCAAGACAATTTATTCCATTAAAGTTGAATGCTTCTGGAGTAATGCCAATTATATTTGCACAGGCAATTATGTTTGTACCAGGTTTAATAGGTGGCTCTTCTTTCTTAAAAGATACGGCAGCTGGACAATGGATGCAGACAAATTTTTCAGATATGTTTGGTTTCTGGTACAATTTAATATTTGCTTTATTAATTATTATATTTACATATTTTTATACGGCAATTACAGTACCTACAAATAAAATGGCGGATGATCTAAAACGTAGCGGAGGATTTATTCCTGGTATACGTCCTGGATCTGAAACCTCAGAATATTTGGATAAAATAATGTCACAAATAACATTACCTGGTTCTATATTTTTAGCACTTATTGCTGTGTTCCCAGCATTCATAGTTAAGCTAATGAACGTACAATCTGGTTGGGCCTTATTTTTTGGTGGTACATCACTATTAATTATGGTTGGAGTTGCAATTGACACTATGCAACAAGTAAATTCATACTTGTTAAATAGACACTATGATGGCTTGATGAAAACTGGTAAAAATAGAAAAGCAGTAGCTTAATTTATATACTATGGCAAAACAAGCAGCAATAGAACAAGACGGAACCATTATAGAAGCATTATCAAATGCTATGTTTCGTGTTGAATTAGAAAATGGTCACATTGTGACAGCACACATCTCAGGTAAAATGCGTATGCATTATATTAAATTATTACCAGGAGATAAAGTAAAATTAGAAATGAGCCCTTATGATTTAACTAAGGCTCGTATAACTTATAGATACTAATACCAATACGATGAAAGTAAGAGCATCAGTTAAAAAAAGAAGCGTAGATTGCAAAATAGTGCGTAGAAAAGGTAGACTTTACGTGATTAACAAAAAGAATCCTAGATTCAAACAAAGACAAGGGTAATTATGGCAAGAATTGCAGGTGTAGACATACCAAAACAGAAAAGAGGAGTAATCTCTCTAACTTATATCTACGGAGTAGGTAGAAGCAGATCAAAAGAAATTTTAGCAGAAGCTAAAGTTGATGAAAGTATTAAAGTTCAAGATTGGGACGATGACCAAATAGCAGCCATTCGTGATGCTGTTGGTACGTTTACAATTGAAGGTGAATTACGTTCTGAAACACAATTAAACATTAAGCGATTAATGGATATTGGATGTTACAGAGGTATTCGTCATAGATCTGGTCTTCCATTAAGAGGACAACGTACGAAAAACAACTCTAGAACTAGAAAAGGTAGAAGAAAAACTGTTGCTAACAAGAAGAAAGCAACGAAATAATAACATAGTCTTTAGTCTTTAGACGTTGGAAAGAATCTGTTTGAAATTAAGGTTTAGGATTCTAGCGACTATTAACTATTACTAAAAGCTAAAATAATATGGCAAAGTCAAGTACTAAAAAACGTAAAGTTATAGTAGATGCTGTTGGAGAAGTACACATTACAGCTTCTTTTAATAACATCATTATTTCACTTACCAACAAAAAAGGAGACGTAATTTCATGGTCTTCTGCTGGTAAAATGGGGTTTAGAGGTTCTAAAAAGAATACTCCTTATGCAGCACAATTAGCTGCAGAAGATGCTGCAGGTGTAGCAAAAGAAGCAGGTTTAAAGAAAGTGAAAGCTTACGTTAAAGGACCTGGAAATGGTAGAGAATCTGCTATTCGTTCTATCCACAATTTAGGAATCGAAGTAACAGAAATTATTGATGTTACTCCATTACCTCATAATGGATGTCGTCCTCCAAAACGTAGAAGAGTATAATTTATATATTTTTAAATTTAATAGCAACTGTAATTATATAGTTGCTATTAAATTTTTTATACGTAAATTTGCAAACTGAAAAATAATAATAATCAAGTATCAACAAGAGATCAACGTTTGTCGAAGGATAAGATTAAGACCTTAATTCATAAACACTCTTAAAAAAACAATTTGAAATGGCAAGATATACTGGTCCTAAAACTAAAATAGCACGTAAATTTGGCGAAGCTATATTTGGAGAAGATAAATCTTTTGAAAAAAGAAATTACCCTCCAGGACAACACGGAAACGCAAGACGTCGTGGGAAAAAATCTGAATACGCAATCCAGTTAATGGAAAAACAAAAAGCTAAATATACGTATGGTATTTTAGAGCGTCAATTTAGAGGTTTATTCAAAAAAGCAACAGCTGCTCAAGGTATTACAGGTGAAGTTTTATTACAACTTTGCGAGTCTAGATTAGACAACGTAGTGTATAGAATGGGAATCTCTCCTTCTAGAAGTGGAGCAAGACAATTAGTATCTCATAGACATATTACTGTAAATGGTGGATTAGTAAATATTCCTTCATATTCTTTAAAAGCTGGAGATGTTGTTGCAGTAAGAGAAAAATCGAAATCACTTGAATCTATTGATAGATCTTTATCAAATTCAAGTAATGTATACGAATGGATTACATGGAATAACGATACTAAGCAAGGAACTTATGTTTCTGTACCTGCTAGACTTCAAATTCCAGAAAACATAAACGAGCAGTTTATCGTTGAATTGTATTCTAAATAATAATTAATCATATTGGTATTTAGCCAAAGGATTTATTTGTGTTCTTCAAACTTATAAATCGCGCAACTAAATAACAATTAAAACGAAGAACAATATGGCAGTATTTAATTTTCAAAAGCCTGATAAAGTAATCATGATTGATTCTACTGATTTCGAAGGTAAATTCGAATTCAGACCACTAGAACCAGGTTATGGATTAACAGTTGGAAATGCTTTAAGAAGAGTTTTACTTTCTTCTTTAGAAGGATTCGCAATCACATCCGTGAGAATGGAAGGTGTAGATCATGAATTTTCTACCATTGCAGGTGTAGTGGAAGACGTAACAGAAATGATATTGAACTTAAAACAAATGCGTTTTAAGCGTCAAATAGAAGATGTGGATAACGAGTCTGTTTCTATTTCTATTTCTGGTCAAGATAAAATTACAGCTGGAGATTTTCAAAAATTTATTTCAGGATTCCAAGTATTAAATTCAGAACTAGTAATCTGTAATTTAGATCCTAAAGTAAATATTAACATGGAAATCACCATTGAAAAAGGAAGAGGTTATGTTCCTGCAGAAGAAAATAAAAAATCATCTGCACCAATAGGTACCATCTTTACAGATTCAATTTATACTCCAATTAAAAATGTTAAGTATAGCATTGAGAATTTTCGTGTAGAACAAAAAACAGATTACGAAAAATTAGTTTTCGAAATCATTACAGATGGTTCTATTACACCTCAAGATGCTTTAACCGAAGGTGCTAAAACTTTAATTCATCACTTCATGTTATTCTCTGATGAGCGTATCACATTAGAAGCGGATGAAATTGCACAAACAGAAACTTATGATGAAGAATCACTTCACATGAGACAATTGCTTAAAACAAAATTAGTGGATATGGATTTATCTGTACGTGCTCTTAATTGTTTAAAGGCTGCAGAAGTAGATACTTTAGGTGACTTAGTTTCTTTTAATAAAAATGACTTAATGAAGTTTCGTAACTTTGGTAAAAAATCGTTAACAGAGCTTGAAGAGCTTGTAAATGTTAAAGGTTTAAACTTTGGAATGGACCTTTCAAAATATAAATTAGATAAAGATTAATTACTTCATATTTTGCTCCTCAATAGTGAGTTAGAGCAAGATGAAGCTAAAACAAAAATGTCATGAGACACGGAAAAAAAGTAAATCACTTAGGTAGACAAACAGCCCACAGAAAAGCAATGTTAGCTAATATGGCTTGTTCTTTAATAGAGCACAAACGTATTAACACAACTGTAGCAAAAGCTAAAGCTTTAAAAGGATTTGTTGAACCAATGATCACAAAATCTAAAGACGACACTACGCACAATAGACGTATTGTTATGTCTAGATTAAGACAAAAAGAAGCAGTAACAGAATTGTTTAGAGAAGTTGCTACTAAAGTTGGAGATCGTCCAGGTGGTTATACACGTATCATCAAACTTGGAAACAGACTTGGGGATAATGCAGATATGGCAATGATTGAACTTGTAGATTACAATGAAATTTACAATGCAGATAAAAAAGCTAAGAAAACTACGCGTAGAAGTAGAAGAGGTGGAAACAAAGATGTTGCTCCGGCTGTAGAGACTAAAGCTACAAACGAAGAAGAATAAAATAACATTTTTTTAACAGTGCAAAAAAGGCAAACTTATTTAAGTTTGCCTTTTTTTTTATAGATTTACGTACACAAAAAACAAATCATGAAAAAATTATTTTTAATGGCATTTCTAGTAAGTGCTACATTCTCTTTTGCACAAACTGGTTCCGAAATTCTTCCTGATGGAGGAGGGAACAATGGTAGTGATCTACAAAATATTAATAGTAGAAGTGGGTTTTGGATTAAATCTACAACTTCTAATAATTTAGATGGTACATTTTACCTGTATGATAAATGGGTGAATAGAGCACAAGTGTATGTTTCAAGCGGTAAAGGATATAACATTCCTAACTGTAATTTCAATGTGAAATTCAATCGTTTTGAGGCACTTTTAGATAATGATACAAAAGGAAAAGTTTTTGCATTTAATACTAGAGATGTGACTAAAGTGAAAATTGGTCCTAAAACCTTTGTTACAAAGGCAATTGATCAAGGTGCAACGTACTTATTAGAGGTGATTCAAAAGGGAGAAAAAGTTGCTTTATATAAAGCATATAATTCAAGTATTATTGAAGCAAGAATTAACCCTATGACACAAGAAGCTATGGGTAATAATAAAGTAGATATTGTATCTAGTTATTATGTGGAAAAAGACGGTAATATTGAGCTTGTTAAAATAAAAAAATCTTCTATATTAAAGTTAATGGCTAATAAAAAAGGAGAAATGAAAACCTTTCTTAAAGAGAATAAATTATCTGTTTCAGAGGATGCAGACCTTTTTAAGATATTCGATCATTATAATGCATTATAAATAGTCGTAATACTTATGTATATAAAAAGGATAAACTATAATAGTTTATCCTTTTTTTTTATGCCTTTTTTTAAGGGCTTATTGTACTAGTGTTTTAGGACAAGAAGTATTTAGCTTATAAGCTTAACTTCCTTAAGTAGTAAAGTAATAGTTAACATAGGCAACGTTGCTTTTTTTAGATATTTTATAACTCGGTTTACAGATTTAAGATATATTTTTCTAACGCTTTATTGGTACTGACTTACCATATGCAGAAACAGAAGGTTGGGATGGTAATGACATACGTTTTGAAATGCATGTATGATTTTTCTTTAATTTTTTAGGGCAAGTACCGTTATTTTAGTTATATTTAAGATAAAATATACAGATTATGAAAAAAATTTTAGGTTTAGCGCTTTTATTATGCACGGGCATGTCATTCTCTCAAACGAGTTCAGCTACTATTATAGGTGGTGGTGGTGGAAATAAAATTAGTGATCTTTTTGCTAATGATAATATGAACACTAACAGTGGCTTTTGGATAACGACAACAACCTCTGGTGACATGAATGGTTCATCTTATCTTTACGAGAACTGGATTAATAGAGGCGAAATTTATGATGCCACAGGTAAAGGATATAACATACCCAATTGTAATTTTAATATAAGTTCTAATAGAATTGAAGCGCTTCTAAATGAAGATAGTGCAGAAAAAGTTTTTGTATTCAATACTAGAGATTTAAAAAAGGTAAGAATAGGCCTTAAAACCTTTGTAAATAAAAATATAGATAAAGGGCAAAATTATTTACTAGAAGTAATTCAAGAAGGAGACAAAATTGCTTTATATAAATCGCATAGTACTCTTGTTATTGTTGCAGAAGTTAACCCTATGACAAATCAAAAAATGGGTAAAGATAAAATGACAGTAGAAAATAGTTACTACGCAGAAAAAAACGGAAAAATACAAGAGGTTAAGATGAAAAAGTCTAACCTTTTAAAACTAATGTCTAATAAAAAACGTGAAGTTAATAGCTTTATAAAGGAGAATAAAATATCTACATCTAAGGAAGCAGATCTTTTTAAAATTTTTCAATATTATAACACATTATAATAATTGTTAATAAGCAATAATAATATAAAGGATAAACTATTTTAGTTTATCCTTTTTTTTATGCAATTTTGCAAACCAAACAACACTACAAAAATTACACAATGAAATACCAATCTCTTAGAAAAGCAATAATTCTATTAGCAGATGGAACCATTTTTCATGGGAAAGCAGTCGCTAATAAAGAAGGTACTGCCTTTGGCGAAGTATGCTTTAATACTGGAATGACAGGTTATCAAGAAATTTTTACGGATCCTTCTTACTTTGGGCAACTTATGGTTACAACCAATGCACATATCGGTAACTATGGTACCAAGGTAGAAGAAGTAGAGTCGGATGCTATAAAAATATCCGGTCTTATCTGTAAGAATTTTAGCTATGATTATTCTCGTGATGCTGCAGATGCTTCTTTAGAAGAATTTTTAGAAAAGAATAATCTCCTTGCAATTTCAGATATAGATACAAGAGCACTGGTAAGTTATATTAGAGATAATGGCGCAATGAATGCTGTAATATCTACCGATGTTGAAAATGTAGAAGGACTTAAACAACAATTAGCCGAAATACCAGATATGCAAGGTTTAGAGCTAGCGTCCAAAGTTTCAACCAAAGAGGCTTATTATTATGGGGATGAAAATGCTACCTTAAAAATTGCAGCTTTAGATATAGGAATTAAAAAAAACATACTACGTAATTTAGCGAAAAGAGATGCCTACATCAAAGTGTTTCCATACAATGCTACGTTTGAAGAATTAGCGGCATGGAATCCAAATGGATATTTCTTATCTAATGGTCCTGGAGATCCGGAGCCTTTGGTAGAAGCACAACAAGTAGCTAAAGAAATTATTAAAAGAGATTTACCATTATTTGGTATCTGTTTAGGGCATCAAGTAATTGCTTTAGCAAATGGAATATCCACTTTTAAAATGCATAATGGGCATAGAGGTATTAACCATCCCGTAAAGAATTTAATTACAGGGAAAGGAGAAATCACTTCGCAAAACCATGGATTTGCTGTGAACAGAGAAGAAACAGAAGCACATCCAGATTTAGAAATTACACACATACATCTAAATGATGATACTGTGGCAGGAATTAAAATGAAAAGCAAAAACTGTTTTTCTGTACAATATCATCCAGAAGCAAGTCCTGGGCCACATGATTCCTCTTATTTATTTGATGAGTTTATTGAAAACATGAAATCGAAATAATATAAAAAAGACAACGAAAATAGTAATTCGTTGTCTTTTCTGTTTTACTAAAACGATATAGGAACAATTTTAAACAATTCTTTAAATAACTTACTTACTAAAAGAGAATTAAAAAGTAAATTTGAGGAACAAAAACATATTTTATGAGCATTATAATAAATATTCACGCAAGACAAATTTTTGATTCAAGAGGAAACCCAACAGTAGAAGTTGATGTTATAACAGAAAATGGCTTCTTAGGAAGAGCTGCTGTACCATCTGGAGCTTCTACAGGAGAACACGAGGCTGTAGAGTTACGTGATGGCGGAAAAGCATATATGGGAAAAGGAGTTTCTAAAGCTGTGAAAAATGTGAATACTATAATTGCAGAAGAACTATTAGGTGTTTCCGTTTTTGACCAAAATGATATCGATCAAATTATGATTGATTTAGATGGTACTCCAAACAAATCAAAATTGGGAGCAAACGCAATTTTAGGAGTTTCTCTAGCTGCTGCAAAAGCTGCTGCAAATGAGTTAGCCTTACCTTTATACAGATACGTTGGTGGTGTAAGTGCAAACACACTTCCAGTTCCAATGATGAATATTATTAATGGTGGTTCACATAGTGATGCACCAATTGCATTTCAAGAATTTATGGTAATGCCTGTAAAAGCTAAAAACTTTACACATGCCATGCAAATGGGAACAGAGATTTTCCATAACCTAAAAAAAGTATTACACGATAGAGGTTTAAGCACTGCTGTAGGAGACGAAGGTGGATTTGCACCTAACTTAGAAGGTGGTACAGAAGATGCTTTAGAAACCATAGCTAAAGCGGTAGGTAACGCTGGATATACTTTAGGGGATGATGTTATGATTGCTTTAGATTGCGCTGCTGCGGAATTTTTTGTAGACGGGAAATATGATTACACGAAGTTTGAAGGAGATAAAGGGAAAATAAGAACCAGCAAAGAGCAAGCAGATTACTTGGCAGAATTAGCTGCTAAATATCCAATTATTTCTATTGAAGATGGAATGGACGAAAACGATTGGGAAGGTTGGAAATACTTAACAGAAAAAATAGGAGATAAAGTACAGTTAGTTGGTGATGATTTATTTGTTACAAACGTAGAACGTTTATCTCGCGGAATAGAAAATGACATCGCAAATTCTATTTTAATTAAAGTAAACCAAATCGGTACATTAACAGAAACTATTGCTGCCGTAAATATGGCGCACAATGCGGGTTATACATCCGTAATGTCCCACAGATCTGGAGAAACTGAAGATAATACCATTGCAGATTTAGCGGTAGCGTTAAACTGTGGTCAAATTAAAACAGGATCTGCTTCTCGTAGTGATAGAATGGCAAAATACAACCAATTACTTCGTATTGAAGAAGAATTGAATACCGTAGCTTATTATCCGCAAGAGAAAGCGTTTAAAATAAAATAATAGTATTTCGAGTAATTGTAAAAAGTGCTTATTTGTATAAAATAAGCACTTTTTTTATGCCATCAATTTTAGTGATATTAATATTGTAAAAAGCTTTGTTAAATCGCTTTAAAAATCGAGTGGTTTTTCGTAATTTAGCATTCCGCAAAACAAATAATATTCAAAATTAAATATGTCAAAAACAGCTACAATAGAAATTGATGGAAAAAAATACGAGTTTCCTTTAATTAAAGGAACAGAAAACGAGGTTGCTATAGATATCAAAACCTTAAGAGGAGTAACAGGTGGTGTAACAACCATTGATCCTGGATTTAAAAATACAGGTTCTTGCGAAAGTGCTATTACGTTTTTAAATGGTGAAGAAGGTATTTTAAGATATAGAGGGTACTCTATTGAAGAATTAGCTGAAAAAGCTGATTTTCTAGAAGTAGCATTTTTGTTGATTTTTGGTGAATTACCAAATAAAGAAGAATTAGAGAAATTTCAAAAAGACATTAAAGAACAATCTGTTGTTGATGATGATATAAAGAAAATTTTAGATGCTTTTCCTAAGTCGGCACACCCAATGGGAGTTTTGTCTTCTTTAACAAGTGCATTAACCGCATTTAATCCTTCTTCTGTGAATGTAGATTCTGAAGAGGAGATGTATAAAAGCGTAGTGAGAATATTAGGGAAATTTCCAGTATTAGTAGCTTGGACAATGCGTAAAAAACAAGGCTTACCATTAGATTATGGAGATAACTCTTTAGGTTATGTAGAAAACATCTTAAAAATGATGTTTAAAAAACCAAACGAAGAATATGTACAAAACCCAATTTTAGTTAATGCTTTAGATAAGTTATTAATATTACATGCAGATCATGAACAAAACTGTTCTACATCTACTGTACGTATCGTTGGTTCTGCACACACAGGTTTATTTGCATCTATTTCTTCAGGTATTTCTGCTCTTTGGGGACCACTTCACGGTGGAGCAAACCAAGCGGTTTTAGAAATGTTAAGTGGTATTGAAGAAGATGGTGGAGATACTAAAAAATACATGGCTAAAGCAAAGGATAAAAATGATTCTTTCCGTTTAATGGGCTTTGGACATAGAGTCTATAAAAACTTTGATCCAAGAGCAAAAATTATTAAAGTTGCTGCAGATGAAGTTTTAGGAGATCTTGGAGTAGAAGATCCAATTTTAGATATCGCTAAAGGATTAGAAAAAGAAGCTTTAGAAGATAAATACTTTGTAGATAGAAAATTATATCCAAATGTAGATTTCTATTCTGGAATTATTTATAGAGGTATGGGAATACCAACAGATATGTTTACAGTAATGTTTGCACTTGGTAGATTACCAGGTTGGATTGCACAATGGCGTGAAATGCGTTTGCGTAAAGAGCCAATTGGTAGACCAAGACAAATTTATATTGGAGAAACGCAAAGAGCTTTTAAAGACATAAAAAACAGATAAGATTAAAAATCTTTAAACTAAAAAGCTTCATAAGAAATTATGAGGCTTTTTATATATTTACAGTATGCTAAAACTAAACGTAAAAAACGAAACATCTAGACTAAGAGCAGTGGTTCTTGGTACTGCAATAAGTAATGGGCCAACACCAAGTTTGGACGAAGCTTATGATCCTAAATCTGCACTACATATAAAAGCAGGAACCTATCCTGTTGAAGCAGATATGGTTAAAGAAATGGAAGCAGTTGCTAACGTTTTTAAGAAATATAACGTAACCGTTTACAGACCAGAATTAATAGAAAACTGTAACCAAATTTTTGCAAGAGATATCGCATTTGTAATAGATGATGTTTTTGTAAAGGCAAATATTTTACCAGATAGAGAAGAAGAGTTGGACGCGATACAATATGTTGTGGACAAAATTAATCCTGATAAAGTTATTCGTCCTCCAGAAGAAGTTCATATTGAAGGAGGAGACGTCATGCTTTGGAATGATTATATTTTTGTTGGTACCTATAGAGAAGAAGACTATGCCGATTATATTGTTGCTAGAACTAATTTACAAGGTGTTGCATTTCTAGAAAAAACCTTTCCGCATAAAAAAGTGAAGTCTTTTAATCTTAGAAAATCGCAAACTGATCCAAGAGATAATGCCTTACATTTAGATTGCTGTTTTCAACCTATTGGAAAAAATAAAGCGATTTTGCATAAAGAAGGTTTTCTAGAAGAAGAAGAGTATTCTTGGTTGTTAAATTTCTTCGGAAAAGAAAATTGTTTCATAATTACCAAAGAAGAAATGTTTCATATGAATAGTAACGTATTCTCTATTTCGGAAGATGTTGTTATTTCAGAAAAAAACTTCACTAGATTAAACAGCTGGTTACGAAAAAATGGTATTACGGTAGAAGAAGTGCCTTATGCGGAAATATCGAAACAAGAAGGTTTGTTACGTTGCAGTACGATGCCTTTAATTCGCGATTAATTAAAAGGTAACTCGTACGCTTGCGTTTGGCGTAAATTTTAAAGATTTGTTATTTACTTGTATTGTTTTTTCCGTATCCGTTTCGTCTACAATATAATAACGATTAATAACATTGTCTTGATTGGTAATGTTTTTAATGCCAAATCGTAGAGATGTTTTTAGTTTTTTAGACACATGAAACGTATAGCTTAACGAAGCATCAAAACGAATAAAAGCATCTAGGTTTTCGTTATTTGGTACATCGTAATTCACAAAATAGAAACTACCATTTTGTGTGGTTTCATTCCCTTCCAAAGGTTTGGTATATGGTAAACCAGATCGGTACATGCTACCTAAAGATATTTGTAAATCTTCAAAAAGATTATAATTAAAAGCGAAGGATATAGAATGTCTAATATCTGTGTTGTTGGGGAATTTCTTAGGAGTAAAACTATGAAAGGTATAGTCGTTAGTACTATATGTATAACTTAACCAAGTACTATATTTTATCGAAGTTATATTAGCTAAAAACTCGATACCTTTTGCAGCGTAACTTCCTGTCGCATTTACGTATTGAAAGTTGTTATAAAAACCTTGATTAGATGCTGTGATACCATCAACTTTTTTATAAAAGCTAGTTAGGTCTACATGAAAATTCTTTTTGTTAAACGCTACACCGAAAGAACCTTGTTTACTTGTAGATATTGGTATGTTTTCTTCGTTAGCCAAAACCCATCGCCTATTTTCAACGCCTAAAAAATCATCTTGAAAATCTACTATTTGGTTAGTCGATTGGTTTTTAAACTCGCCTTCTATTTTTATAGCAAAGTGCGGAGACAATTTTTGTCTAAAATTTATTCTAGGTTCCATAAGTAATTTGCTAAACTTTTGAAAGTAATTAAAACGTACACCAACTCTTAAGTAGGTATTGTTCTTTTTGTATTCTCCTTCCGAGAAAAAAGCATGATTTAATAGCACATCCTTTTTTTCTTTAAGGTAAGATGGACCACTAACAGTAGTTTTATTTAAGATTCCAGTTTCATTGAATTGATAACCATTAAGGAGTACTAAATTATCATTAACAGAAAAATAGGAGTTTAGTTTTAATCCAGTTTCTAATACTTCATTACCTTGTTGTAAACGTTGGTCTGTTTGTACTCTATAATCATCTGCATTTACTGTATATTTAGAGGAGTAACCAATTAATTTTGTTTTAAACTTTTTACTCCATTGTGCCTGCCAATTTCCTCCGAAACCTATGTTTTCTTGCGATAAGGTGCTATTTTTAGAAGTGGTTTCCTCTTCGGTATTGGTAATCGTTTCCGCATAATCTAAATTATTATAAATGCCAATAACGTTGGCACGGAGTTTATGCTTTTCGTTTAGATTAAATAATAACTTTGCAGAATAATCGTAAAAGAAAAAATCGGAAGATGTGTTATTTTCATTAATTTCTTGCGTATTGATATCGCTATCTTGAAAACTTCGTTCAAAATAATTGGCATAGGTTGGTGTGCTTAAATAATCTGTAAAAGAACGTCGGCCAGAAATATGAAACTCTATTTTTTTTGAAATTGGTATTTGTAAAAAAGCGTCTGCACTTATTAAATTAAAACCAGCTCCTCCAGAAAATGCATTGGATATTTCGTCTTTACTAAACATGTTTATGGTACTAGAAACACCATCGCTAAATTCGCTACTTGTGCCGTTTTTAGTTACAATAACTTTGTTTGTTAGATTGGGGTTGTACGCAGAAATTAATCCGAAGAAATGCCCAGAATGATACATTTTAATAGCATCCCAAATAATTAAATTTTGGTCATTAGTTCCACCTCTTACATTGATGTTTGCAATACTTTCATTAGCACTCTCTACACCTGGAAGCGCTTGTATAGATTCTAAAATATCTGGTTCTATCAAACCGGGTAAAATGCCAAATTTATCTGTGTTTAAAATAGTGCTACCATCCATCCTTTTTTGTAAACCAGTGGTTATAAATTTAGTGATGGTAATTTGGTTTAACTCTTGATTGGTTTCACTTAAATAAACGATTTTACATTGGTTACTTTCATTAAAAAAGTGATTTGCTTTTAAGTGTACCGTTTTATATCCTAAATATGAAATACTAATTATAGCATCACTTGGTACATTTGTAAGTTTAAATTTCCCAGCGTAATTGGTAGCTGTTCCTATTTGCGTATTCGTAATTATAATAGAAGTACCCAATAGCGGTTCGTTATTTTCTTGGTCTACTATGATACCGCAAATAGCAATCGTTTTATTAACAACAGAAACTGTTATGTATCTATTATCTAAAACATTAAAATTTAGTAACGTTTTTGTGTTTAAAAAGTTTATGGTTTCGGTTAAGGATAATGTATCTGAAGGCGTTTCAATAAAAATAGCTTTTACATCTTCTACGGAATAAGAGAATTTCACATCAAATTTTTCTTCTATAGAGGTAATGATACTTGTAAGTGCTTTTTTTTCAGAAGTATTTTGACTGAAACTTAAAGTAGAATAAAAACAGAGTATGTATAAAAAACATTTAGTGAGCCTCATAGTTGCTTAAAGTAATAGTATTACCAGTAATGGTATAGCTTAATTTTAAGGGAATACTAACAGATTGCAATGCTATATCTTTATTGTTATGCGTGAAAGTTCCTGTAAATAATTGATCCGTATCTATATTATTTGCTGTTATTTTAATATTATACTGTCTTTCTAGCTCTTCCATTACTTGGCGTAAAGGTACATTGGTAAAGCTAGATTCTTGTTGCAACCAAGATGGGTTTGTAGCATGTAAGTCTTTAAATTCTGTTTTGTTATTTAATATTCTGAAAGATTTTCCTTTAGCTAATTTTATCGTTTCCTTATTGTAAGTAACACTTACTAAACCTTCATAACAGGTAACTTCAAAATAATTATCTCTCTCTTTTACATTAAACTGCGTTCCTAAAACTTGAACTATTCCAGCAGCTGTATGTACGGTGAACTTTTTACCTTTTGCTACTTTAAAAAAAGCTTCTCCATCTAATTCTAAACTTCTATTATCCTTCCATGATTTTTTATTAAAGCTTAATTTGGATGCTGCATTTAAAATCACCTCCGAGTTATCCGGAAGTAATAATGTTTCTGTTTCTGCATATTTAGTTTCAAAGGATTGCATATTATTGAAAAACAGAAAGTAGGATGAAGTTAATAGAATAGCAAAAACAGCAGCTATTCTATAAAACTGTTTAAAGTTTAAGGTTCTAATTTTTGGGTCGCTTTTGGTGCTTTTTCTGTTTTTAAAATCTTCTAAAGTTTTTTGTGCATCTATTGTTGGCGCTTCTAGTTGTGAAGCATAATGTGCTATTTTACTAAGCGTTTTTGAATTTTCAGAGGCACTTAAATCTGCAATCTCTTTTTCAGAAAGGTCGTGGTTAAACCATTTTAATATGTCTTTTTCTTCTTTCATTTTTAGCGTTCTAATAATAAGACAATTACATTAGTCTTTTCCCTACCACAAATATTAAATATTTTCTATTTTTGATCTTAAGGCTTTTAATGCTCCAGACATTCTTTTCTCTACTGCTTTTTGCGAAATATTTAAAATTTCAGCAATTTCTCTATATTTTTTACCATCAATCCTATTCATTAAAAAAACTTCACGTTGCCCTTCTGTTAGTCCAGAAATAGCATTTTGTAGTTTGATTTTAAACTCATCTTCTTCTAATAAGTATTCCGGGTTTTGGTTATTAGTGTCTATATAAGGAGATGCTTTTGCATATTCTAAAACTACTTTATTATGTTTTATAGTATTTAAAAACAAATTATTTACTGTAGTGAATAAATATGTTTTGGCCTTGGTGTAGTCAATTTTAGAACAGTTTTCCCAAATTTTAGAAAAAGCGTCTTGAACCAAATCCAAAGCATTATCTGGATCCCCACATTTGTAATACGCAAAATTATTTACTGCTTGAACCTGTTTTAAATAGAAAGAATTAAAATAAGATTCATCACAGAGGTTGTTAGTAGTTTGGGTCATTTAGTGTTCATTATAATTCTCGAAAGATAATATTTTTTAAGGTAAGGTAGGGTAAACTGCTTTAGAGATGTCTTAAGTGCACAAAACCCTTAAAACAATTTATTATGGAAAACAGAACATTAGAATTTATAGAAATTACTTTAATCGTATTTGCAATGGCATTAATTATTGCATCCATCCTATTATTAAATCAAATAAATTAAAAGAAAAGTAGGGTAAAATTAAAACGAGTTGTCTTACTAATAGAAAATGAAAAAATCGTTAAGTAAATAAATAAAGTTAAATTTGTAAACATTAAAATATTATGAAAAATTTAAAATTAATTACCTCCATCCTATGCATCGCATTATTTTCATTGCTGTCTTGTCAAGATGAAATAGATAATGAAAATGGTGAAAATCCAAATACCAATTCGGCAGATTCTCAAACAGCAGATAACCTAACAAGAACATCTATGTTTGATGGTTCTTTTGATGATTTTCTAGACGGCGTTTCCTGCTCTTCTATTTTATTACCAGTTACAGCAACTATAAATGGTACATCCATAACTATTCTAAATGAAGTAGATTACACGCAGGTGCTTAATATTTTAGGCCAATTTAATACCGATGAAGATACCGTAGTACTTCAGTTTCCGTTAACAGTTTCCTTAAGTAATTATACAGAGGTCGTTGTTACAAGTCAAGGAGAATATGATGCTTTGGTAGATGCATGTGAAGCGGCAGAAGCAGCAGGAGAAGCAGCAATATCTTGTTTAGATATAGAGTTTCCAATAACAGTATTAACATATAGCTTGTCTTTAGAACAAACGGGAAGTGTCGTGTTAGAGTCTGAACAACAGTTGTATGCATATATGAATGGTTTTAGTGATGATGAATTATTCTCTATTAGTTATCCAATAGACTTAACTTTTACCAACGGAACTTCAACAACAGTAAGTAGTGATTCAGAATTACAAGCAAGTATTAATGATTGTGTAAATGAAGCCGGAATTATGGAGGATGCAGAAGATGAAGCTAATACTTTAGAAGTACTATTAGTAGATGGTCTTTTTCAAGTGGATTCTTTTGTGATTGCTGGAGTAAATACAGCAACGGATTATGTAGAATATACTATTGATTTTGCAAACGATTTAAGTTTAGTAGCAGAAAATATAGTAAATACAACCAGCAATGATGTGCAGGGAACTTATGAAGTTACTTCGCAAACAGAAGTGTTTTTAAACTTAAACTTTACTGGTAATGCTACTTTTAGTTTATTAAATCAGGAATGGCAAGTAACGAGTTATAGCAACACTACAATAGAATTGCAAAGCTCTACAAATGCAGCAATAACGTTAGTTCTTACGCAAGTGTAATCTAAATATATTTGAAATTAAAAGGATTAAAACAGCTGTTAGAATTTTCTAGCAGCTGTTTATAAAAAAAAACTAAAATGAAAAAGATAGTATTTGTATTAAGTTTTTTGTTAACTATTGTAGCCTGTACAACGGACGATTCTTCAAACATCGAATCGAACAATAACAACAATAATACCAGTGCTAACCAACAATCAACTGGTAGCTCATCTAATGATTTATTATCCGATGCAACATATACAAGTATGAAAATAGAACTTGTTTATGTCGACGGTTTTGAGCCTTCGCAGACAGCAATAAACAATTTTGTAGCTTTTTTAGAAGCAAGAACGTTTAAACCTAATGGTATACTAGTTGAAAAAAGAGCAATAGCTTCGCCTGGAAATTCACCATATACAAACGCAGAAATAAGAGCCGTTGAGGATGCAAATAGAACAGCATATAATACAGCAGATCAAATTGCAGTTTGGGCTTTTTTTGCAGATGGAGAGTCGGATAGTAACACAAATAACGGCGTAGTTTTAGGCACAGCATATAGAAATACATCTTTTGTTATTTACGAAGAAACGCTACACGGTTTTAGCGATAGTGCTTTTGAACCTAGTAGAAGTCTATTAGAAACGACTGTAATAATGCATGAGTTCGGACATATTTTAGGATTAACAAACTTAGGAGCAGACTTACAATCTAATCATGAAGATGCAGAACACCCAAAACATTGCGATGTAGAAACCTGTTTAATGTATTGGTCTGCCGAAACTGGAGACGGTATTGCTAATTTAGTTTCAGGAGGATCTGCTCCGCAATTAGACGCACAATGTATTGCAGACTTGCAGGCTAACGGCGGAAAATAATTTATAACATTTAAGAAATATGAAAAAAGTATATTTAATAACTATAGCATTGCTATGCCTAGTTTTTACTAGTAATGCACAAGAAGAAAATTCAAACGAATCTAACTTTGGTTTAAAAGGAGGATACAATTTAGCAGCAGTGCACTTCGATGGAGAAGGAGAAACTGGGCAAAGACATGGTTTTCATGTTGGCTTTTACGGAGAGTCTTTTGTTTCAAACAACTTTGCAATACAATTAGAATTACTGTATGCACAACAAGGCTACGAAATAAAAAACGATAGCGGAACCTTTACACAAAAACTAGATTATATCAACGCTCCTTTAATGTTTAAGGTGTACCCCAATAATAATTTTTATTTGGAAGTTGGTCCACAAGCTGGTTTAGCTATTTCACACAAAGAAACTTTTGATAGTAGCTTCAACCTTTTTGATACTTCGCAAGAGTTTAAACCTAATAAGTTTGATTGGGGAATGAATTTTGGAGGCGGATTTAAAACAAATTCCGGTATTAGTCTTGGTGTAAGATACCATTTAGGATTAGGTGATATTTATGAAGAGGAAGGTAGTCCCCGAAATAGAGTATGGCAATTTTCAATTGGGTTCGATTTATAGCCGAAAATTAGAATTAATTAGTTTAGCTTTGCTCTGCTAAAAAGAACAAATATGCAACAAACTACAAATACTATATTGATGATTCGTCCTATTAATTTCAGGAGGAATGAACAAACCGCAGTAAATAATTTCTATCAAAAAGAAGCCGACAATGTATTGCCGGAAACGGAGAATGTAAAAGCGCAAAAAGAGTTTGATACGTATGTAGACAAGTTACGTAATATTGGTGTTCATGTAGTTGTTGTAAATGATACGGAAGAGTTTGATACTCCAGATTCTATATTTCCTAACAATTGGATTTCTTTTCATGAAAACGGAACCGTTGGTTTGTATCCAATGTTTGCAGAAAATAGAAGAAATGAAAGAAGAGAAGATATTTTAGAATCTCTTGAAAAGGAAGGTTTTACAATTGAGAATGTTGTAGATTATACAAGTGCAGAAGACGAAGGTGTTTTTCTGGAAGGAACGGGAAGTTTACTTTTAGATCGCGTAAATAGTATTGCATATTGTGCGTTATCTGCTCGTGCTGATGAAGGTTTATTTATAGAATTTTGTGAAGATTTTGAATATACTCCAGTAGTCTTTAAAGCGAACCAAACGGTAGACGGTAAACGCGAAGCGATTTATCATACCAATGTAATGATGTGTCTAGCAGAAACTTTTGCTGTGATATGTTTAGACACTATAGATGATAAAAAAGAACGTAAAAACGTTGTTAAACATTTACAACAAAGTGGCAAAGAGGTTATTTCAATAACAGAAGAGCAAGTAAGTCATTTTGCTGGTAATATGTTACAAGTAAAAGGTACAGGTGATAAACGCTTTTTAATTATGAGTCAAGCGGCTCACAATTGTTTAACTCCTGCGCAAATTAAGACCATTACAAAACATTGCGAAATTGTAAGTAGTAGTTTAGATACTATTGAATCTTGTGGTGGTGGAAGTGCACGCTGTATGATGGCAGAGGTGTTTTTACCTAAAAATTAAACGCCTCCAGTAGGATTTGTTTTTGGTAACTCAACATAAAAAGTACTGCCAATGGCTTCTGTGCTTTCTACCCAAATTTTGCCATGATTAAGTTCTACTAGTTCTTTGCAAATAGTTAAACCTAATCCAGTGCCTTTTTCGTTTTTAGTACCAATAGTAGTAAAAGTATTGTTTTTAAATAACTGGTCTTGATTTTCTTTAGAGATACCTACACCAGTATCACCAATACTAATTAAAGATTGTCCATTACTAATGTGGTTTTGAATTGTAATCGTATCACCAGATTTACAAAATTTAACAGCATTAGTAAGTAGATTTTGTACAATAATTTCTACCATACTTCTGTCTGCGTAAATAAAATCATGTAAAGAATTATCCTCTATTCTTATGTTTTTCTTTTCTGTTTTTTGTTCAATAAGTTTTAATTTATCTAAAAAGACTTCTTGCACATCAAACAAGCTTGGTTTAGACTCTAAGGATTGCATTTGTGATTTGGACCAATTTAATAGATTGAATAAAAGCAAAGAGGCATTATTCGCATTCTCACTTAATTCTGGTAATAAATGATTAAACTCATCTTTACTTAAGGAACCATCTTTTAATAAATCTATAAACCCTTTAATAGAGGTAAGTGAGTCTTTTAAATCATGAGATACTATAGAAAAAAGTTTATCCTTTACCTTATTAATATCTTCTAAGTTTTTGGTCTGATCTAAAATAGCTACATTTTGGATATTAATTTGCTTGTTTTTGTCTTCTAATTCTTTCGTATATTTAATACTATTGTTTCTTTTTAAGTAGATTAAAATTAAAAAAGTAGATACTACTAGCAATGCCAGTAATAGCAAATAGAAAATAAGGTTTAACCGGTCTATTTGTTGTTGACTTGCTTTCTTTTCTTCTTCATGTTGACTAATTAATGCTTGATTTGTAGCATTACTAGTTGTATTTAAGTCTTGACTTTCAATAGGAACTATTGCCGTGTTTTTCTCTATTTCTTTAGCCGAAGCATTTTGTTGTTGCCGCTTCTCCACTTTACTTTTAAGCTCATAATGCCTTCTTTGCCAAATATAAGCTAGTTTAAAATTATTTTCTACGGAATCTAATTTAGCTCTTAATCCATAATTTTTTATCAGTTGTTCTTCATCTTGCACCGTTCTAGCTAAAGTGGTCGCTTCATATAGCAAACGTTCGGCAACAATTGGTTTTCTTTCTCTTAAATATAGCTCTCCAGAAGTATTAAGTGCTATTAAAGTACCCAGATCATTATTAAGTCTCCTATTTAATCGAAGACCTTGTGTTACATATTCTTTAGCTTGATCTAAATTATTAAGGGAAAGATAGGAGCTTCCTATTTTTGTTAAAACATCACCTCTTAATATCGTGTCACTTGTATCTATACTTGCAAGTACATTATTGAAATAATAAATTGCTTTTTGGTATTCATTTTTGTTATAAAATAAATCTCCTAAATTTTTATTGGTTTGTATAACTTCTTCTTCCTTACCAAGAGATTGTTCTAAATCTAGTGTTTTTTTGTAAAACGTAATCGCTAGATCGTAAGCTTCCATTTTGTCATAAGCCGTAGCTAAATTCCGGTAAGCATCACAAAGCTCTTCTTTTAAATCTCGTTTTTCAAGTATCTCTATTGCAGAAAGAGAAAATTGTAAACCTTTGTCATAGTTACCTCTTGCAATTTCAATTAGACCAATACTATTATTAATTTTAGCAATTCCTAAAGTATCAGTTAATGCAATGTAAAGATCTTTAGATTTTGTGTAGTTGTCAATGGCATTAAGGTAATCTTCTTTTTTAGCAAAAATAAGTGCTTTATAATATGTGATCTCAGCAATACCTGCAGTGTAGTTTAAGTCATTAGATAGCTTTTCACTTTCTCTAATAAATTGTAATGCTTTGTTATAATCTTTTGTGTGGTACAGTAACTTAATTATCTGTAGGGAAGTGTTGATCTTTGTCGTGTCCGGTTTCTGAAACGCTAGCTGAATAGTGAGATTGTCAAGATCCTCGGTTTGCGAGAAGCCCAAAAGTGCACTAAGACAAAAAATAAGTGTAATCAGTTTCCTCATTTAATACATTTACAAGAGTAAGGTATCAACTAAGAGTCTTTTTTGAGGGAATCAAAAACGCTTTGTTAAATTATAATTAGTTAATAGTTATTAAAAAATATCCAGTTTTTTAGGGATTGGATAAAATCCTTGAAAGACAAAACTCAATAAAACAGATTGAATAAACTAATTAAAGCGATTTAATGCAGAAAAATTAGATAAAGTGAGAGTTTATTTTGGTGCGATATAATTTTACAGACAAAACACTAAAAATAAGGACAAAAGGAGCTTGGTTTTCACTCTTATAAAGTCAGAATTTATAGTTTTTCGTATTTTAGTTTATTGTTTTTAACAAATATTTTCAGCAATAAAATGCTATATTTGCAACCTTAAAATGAAAAGCAAAATGAGCCTTCAAAACACTTTATCAAATCATATAAAACAAGCTATTACATCTATTTATAAAGTAGATTTAGCATCGGTAGAATTTCAAGCAACCAGAAAAGAGTTTGCAGGAGATATTACGGTGGTTGTTTTTCCTATGTTACGGGTAATAAAAGGGAACCCAATACAAATAGGGGAAGCTATTGGTAATTATTTAGTAGAAAACGTGGAGGACGTTAAAGCATTTAATGTGGTTAAAGGCTTTTTAAATGTAGAAATTAATGATGGCTATTATGTCGATTTTTTCAATGCCATTAAAAACAATACTACTTTTGGTTTTGTAAAACCTGCCGCAAATGAAAAAGCGGTAATGGTCGAGTATTCTTCCCCTAATACCAATAAGCCGTTGCATTTAGGTCATGTACGTAATAATTTATTAGGATATAGTGTTGCCGAAATTATTAAAGCTTCTGGTAAAAAAGTATACAAAACGCAGATTATTAATGATAGAGGAATTCATATTTGTAAAAGTATGTTGGCTTGGCAACGTTTTGCTCCCAATGGGAGTGATGGAGAAAAGGAAACTCCAGCAACCACATTGAATACGGATTTAAAGAAAGGAGATAAATTAGTTGGAAACTATTATGTAAAGTTTGACCAAGAATATAAAAAGGAAATTCAAGATTTAATAGCTAAAGGGCAAACGGAAGACGAAGCAAAAAAGAACGCTCCTATTTTATTAGAAGCACAAGAAATGCTAATTAAATGGGAAGCAGGAGATGAAGCTGTTGTTGCGCTTTGGACTAAAATGAATAATTGGGTTTATAGTGGTTTTGATATTACCTACAAAAATTTAGGAGTAGATTTTGATACACTGTACCACGAAAGTAAAACCTATTTGTTAGGAAAAGAGTTTGTTGCCGAAGGTTTAAAAACCGGAGTTTTCTTTGCAAAAGAAGATGGTTCTGTTTGGTGTGATCTAACAGAAGACGGCTTAGACGAAAAAATTGTATTGCGCAGTGATGGAACAGCTGTTTACATGACGCAAGACATTGGTACTGCAATACAACGTGTAAAAGATTATCCAGATGTTGGTGGTATGGTATATACCGTTGGTAATGAGCAAGACTATCACTTTCAAGTATTATTTTTAATTCTGAAAAAACTTGGATTCGATTGGGCTAAAAACCTATTTCATTTAAGTTACGGAATGGTAGATTTACCTTCTGGAAAAATGAAAAGTAGAGAAGGTACCGTTGTAGATGCAGATGATTTAATTGAGGAAATGGCAACTACAGCAAAAGAAATATCTCAGGAACTAGGGAAGCTAGAAAGCTATTCGGAAACGGAAAAACAAGAACTTTACCAAACCATTGGTCTTGGCGCATTAAAATATTACATATTAAAAGTAGATCCTAAAAAACGTATTTTGTTTGACCCTAAAAGTTCTATAGACTTTCAAGGGAATACAGGGCCTTTTATACAATATACCTACGCAAGAATACAATCTATTTTGCGTAAAGCCGATGTAGACGCCACTGTCACACTGAGCGCAGTCGAAGTGTCTTTACACGAAAAAGAAAAAGAATTAATTAAACAATTACAGCTTTTTCCAGAAGTAATACAAAACGCAGCAGCAAACCATAGTCCTGCTTTAGTTGCAAATTACACCTATGACTTGGTGAAAGAGTTTAACTCGTTTTACCAAAATGTATCTATTCTTGGTGCAGATACCGAAAACGAAAAAGTTTTTAGAGTACAATTAGCACAAATAGTTGCGAATACTATTAAAAATGCATTTGGTTTATTAGGAGTTGCAGTTCCAGAACGTATGTAACCAATTCTTGAAAAAGCATTCATTTTATTAGGTTTTTATCGGTTGGTTTACTCGCGCTCGTTTGTAACGAGTGCGTAAGCTCTTTTACTCATAAAAGAGGTGTGCTAGCCAGAGGTGTCTAGTGTGTTTTCGTTTAAAGAAACTCTTTTTACGCTAATAATATGTGTGAATTATTTTTTGTGCTACTTCAAATAACTAAACTATTTTGTGTGTAATACAACATCGATTTTAATCTTTTTTAAATAGATTTATGCTACGTTATTTTCATCTCCCAATTCAAGTTCTTCGAAATTAAATTTTAAATTAAGAACACCAATATCTGCTCTTATAGAAGTGATTAAAGTGGCGGTTTCTTTGTTTATATTTTTCTTAAGTTCATTACTAAGTGCTATTTTTCCATCCTTGATTTTAGCAGTGTCTATTAAATCATGTATTTTATTTCTTAAGGAAAACAAATGGGAACGCGTAGTTTTTCCTAAGAAAATACCGTGTTCTGAAAAGAAAAAAGTGGTAACATCATTACAAAAATCACGACTGGGTTTTTCATTTAAAAACCAGGTCGTTTTATTTTCTTCTATCCGTTTAGAAATAATAGTGTGCTTATTATAAAGCCTAGAAAGAGGCTTTAGTTCTATCCAAAATTGTTGATACGCATTCAGTTGTTTTTCAAAGAAGACCTTTCTGTAATTTTCGTGAATCGTTTTCTTGAATTTTTTGATTAATATAAACTGTGTGACTACGGTAGAAGCTATTGCAGCAACAAAAGCGATTAGAGCTATTAATATTTTAGAGTCTATTTCCATTAAATGTTTATTGAATTACGACTATATATGACTGATTTAGTGTTAGTTGTTCTGTAAAAACTAAGTTAGCTGTTTTTTTTCACCAAGTCAAATAGATAAACTATTTTTGTCTTCATGCAAAACACGCTTCAAAATCACATTCCAGAGCAAGCAATACCTTATGTTTTAAACTTATTGAAACATGATAACTTGGTGGTTAAAGTTAAAAAAGAACGCAAAACGAGACATGGTGATTATAGAAAATTACCAAACAATAAACACCAAATAACGATTAATGCAAATCTAAATAGTTACCGATTTTTAATTACCTTAATTCATGAAATCGCACATTTAGAAGCTTTTACTAATTATGGGAGACTAATAAAACCACATGGCAAAGAGTGGAAGCGAACGTTTCAGCATTTAATGCTTCCTGTTTTAAACCCAGAAGTGTTTCCTATGCAATTATTACCTTTATTGGCGAAGCACTTTAAAAACCCAAAAGCGTCAAGCGACACAGATACGCAATTGGCCTTAGCTTTAAAGCAATTCGACGAACCAAATGATAATCACTATGTTTTTCAAGTACCTTTGGGTAAATCTTTTAAACTCTACAATGGTAGAGTGTTTGTTAAAGGACAACAACGAGTTAAACGTATTGAATGTATAGAAGTTGCATCCGGAAAAATGTATCTTTTTAATCCCAATGCAGAAGTAGAATTATTAAATTAGTAATATGAATAAAAATAATTATGCCATATTAATGGCTGGAGGAGTAGGATCAAGATTTTGGCCAGTAAGTACCAAAGAGTTTCCAAAACAGTTTCACGATATGTTGGGGACAGGAGAAACACTTATCCAAAAAACATTCCATCGCTTAGCAAAAATAATTCCACAAGAGAATATATTCATATTAACTAATGAGATTTATAACGATTTGGTGTTTGCTCAATTGCCTCAAGTTACCAAGCGTCAAGTGGTTTTAGAGCCTGCAATGCGTAATACAGCACCTTGTATTTTGTATGCTTCTTTAAAAATTCAGAAAGAAAATAAGGATGCAGTTATGATTGTGGCACCAAGCGACCATTGGATTGAAGATGAAAATGCCTTTATTGATAACGTACAACAAGCTTTTGATTTTTGTGCCGAAAATGACGCCTTAATGACACTGGGTATACAACCAACATTTCCCAATACAGGCTTTGGTTATATTGAGTTTGATAAAGAATCTAGCGATGCCATTAAAATGGTAAATCAGTTTAGAGAAAAACCAGATTATAAAACAGCGAAAGAGTTTCTTGCAAAAGGTAATTTTTTATGGAACGCAGGGATTTTTATGTGGAGTGCAAATAGCGTAGTTGCTGCCTTTAAAAATAAACAACCCGAATTATTTGCTTTGTTTGAACAAGGTTATGAAGCGTATAATACCGATTTTGAAGATGACTTTATTTTAGAAAATTACGCTAAAGCGGAAAATATTTCGGTAGATTATGCTATTCTAGAAAAGTCTAAAAATGTATATGTTTTACCAGCAACTTTTGATTGGAATGATCTAGGAACTTGGGGAAGCTTGTATGATAAACTAGATAAAGACGAAAATAATAATGCTGTTGTAAATGCTAGAACATTAACAGAAGATGCTTCTGGAAACATGATACGTACCAAAAAAGATAAAATTGTGGTTGTGGATGGTTTACAAGATTATATTATTGTCGATAAAGACGAAGTTTTGCTTATATTTCCGAAAGCAAAGGAACAAGATATTAAAAAAGTACTCCAAAAGGTGAAAAATAATTTTGGTGAGAACTATGGTTAATTATGAGTGACGAAAATAAATTTAATTTTTCTGAAGAAGAAAATGCAGCAAAAGAAAATGCAGCAAAAGAGAATATTGCTAAAGAGAAAGCAGTAGAGCAATCTAAAAAGGCCGTAAAAGATGATGCTAAAGGTTTATTCCAAAGTATTAAGCAGTTCTTTAGTGAACTCTTAGATTTTAGAGAAGATACCGATAGAGACGCAACTATTGAAGCCATAAAATTAGATATTCCTTTTAAAGGAGCAACCGCATGGATTTTAATTTGTTCCATCTTTGTGGCATCGGTTGGTCTAAATGCAAACTCTACAGCTGTGGTTATTGGAGCCATGTTAATTTCACCATTAATGGGGCCAATTCTTGGTATCGGACTTTCGGTTGCCATAAATGATATTGATACCTTAAAAAAATCACTAATTAATTTTGGTGTTATGATTCTGTTAAGTGTATTAACGGCATTTTTATTTTTTAAATTCTTTCCGCTACAAGAACAATCTTCCGAATTATTGGCAAGAACAAAACCAGATATTCGCGATGTTCTTATAGCCTTTTTTGGTGGTTTAGCATTAATTATCGCAAGAACTAAAAGAGGAACAATTGCTTCGGTTATTTTTGGAGTTGCAATTGCTACAGCCTTAATGCCACCTTTATGTACGGTTGGTTACGGATTAGCTTATGCGTTAAATGATGATCTTTCCGAAGGATTGCAATATGCATCTGGAGCCATGTATTTATTTACTATAAATACCATTTTTATTGCCCTAGCAACCTTTTTAGTGTTGAAGGTTTTACGATTCCCAATGCTTAAATATGCAAACTCGGCAAAACGTAAACGTATTTCTAGATTAGCTTCCTTTGTAGCCATTTTAGTAATGATTCCTGCAGTACTTACTTTTTTAAATGTATTACGGGAAAGTAATTTTACTAATGATGCAAAACGATTTATTTCGCATGAATTAGAAGCTTTGCCTAATGCTAGTTATATTAAAAAGAATGCTAGTTATATCTACAATCCTACAGAAATATCGACCATTGAGTTAACTACTTTTGGTGCAGATGAAATACCAGAAGCTACTGTTGCTGTTTTGCAACAACGCTTTAATAATTACAATGCGTTAAAAGACGTGAAATTACAGGTGAATCAGGTTAAAAATAGAATTGTAAATAACCTGGAATATATGGAAGAATTGCGTACTCGGGATTCTTTAGACTTAATGACGCAGCAGCAAAAAATCACATATCTAGAAGATAAAGTTAGAGAGCTTTCTAAATTTGAACATGATTTTATTCCTTTTGAAGAATTAAGCCAAGAAGTGAAAATCAACTATGAAAACGTAGAACAGTTTTCTTATGCAAATGTTATAAATTCTAACTTTTCAAAAATAGATACGCTTTCTGTGTTTACCGTAAAATGGAATGATTCGTTAACCACTCCAGAAAGTAGAATAAAAGATAAAAAGAAATTAGAAAGCTGGTTGAAATTAAAATTGAAACTAGATACGTTAGTGGTGCAATAGTAACTTTAAGATTGTTGCAAAGTTATTGGAATTGAGAATGTGATTTATTAAAAGTTTTCATAAGGAACAAGCAACACCGCCTACTTGTTCTCTTCCAAATACATTTGTCTAACCTTCTTAAACAACTCCGAAGAATACACAAAGTCTGTTACAACTTCATTGTCTGTAATGAAAATGTTTTCTTTAGATCCTTCCCAAGCTTTTAATCCATCTTTTAAAAACACAATTTTTTCACCAATTTCCATTACAGAATTCATGTCATGTGTGTTTATAATAGTCGTTATATTATATTCGTCTGTAATTTCTTGAATTAAATTATCGATTACAATGGCTGTTTTGGGGTCTAATCCAGAGTTGGGTTCATCACAAAACAGATATTTTGGTTTGTTTACAATTGCTCTAGCAATAGCAACACGCTTTTGCATTCCACCAGAAGCTTCACTAGGCATTTTATTATGTGCATCCGGAAGGTTAACACGTTTTAAAACAAAATCTACACGATCTTGCATTTCGCTTTTACTTTGCTTGGTGAACATACGTAAAGGAAACATGACATTTTCTGCTATCGTCATAGAGTCAAATAGAGCAGAACCTTGAAAAACCATTCCCATTTCACTACGTAAATCACGTTTTTGGTCACTAGTTAAATCGGAATATATTTTGCCGTCATAGCTTATAGATCCTTCGTCTTTTTCAAAAAGACCTAATAAACACTTTAAAAAAACCGTTTTACCAGAACCACTCTGGCCAATAACTAAACTGGTTTTTCCATTTTCAAAAGTGGTAGTAATTCCTTTTAAAATATGTGCATCTCCAAATGACTTATGTATGTTTTTAACTTCTATCATTAGCTTAGCAGCATTTGGGTTAGGATATAATTTAAAAGAATAATAACAACACTTGTCCACACAAAAGCCGTGGTACTTGCTTTACCAACTTCTAAAGCACCACCTTTCATAAAATAACCATGAAAAGAAGGAATCGTTGCTAAAAGAAAAGCAAAGGCAAATGTTTTAATAAATGCGTAGGTAATATGAAAAGGTATAAAATCTGTTTGAATACCAATAATATAATCATCTATAGAACTATAACCACCAAAAAAACAAGCTGCCATTCCGCCAACTATTCCTAAAAACATAGCGATTGAAATCACAAAAGGATATAGCATTAGTGCAATAAATTTTGGAAAAACAAGATAGTTAATGGCGTTAATCCCCATAACTTCTAAAGCATCAATTTGTTCTGTAACTCGCATGGTGCCAATACTAGAAGTAATAAAAGAACCTACTTTTCCTGCCATAATAATAGAAATAAAAGTTGGCGCAAATTCTAAAATAATAGACTGTCTAGTGGCAAAGCCAACTAAATACTTTGGTATTAGCGGACTATCAATGTTTAATGCAGTTTGTATGGTTACAACACCACCAACAAAAAATGAAATAAAGGCTACAATACCTAAAGAACCTATGATTAAATCATCGATGTCTTTAAAGATTAATGTTTTCATTACAGACCATTTTGTTGGCTTGCGAAACATGTATTTAATCATTATAAAATAAGCTCCTATATTATGAAGGTATGTCATATATAAATTTGTTAGTGCTAAAGTATAAAACTATGACGTATTTAACGATAAATTAATTGAAAAAGGAAAATTTAAAAGCTATAAATCTGTATTTTTGAAGTATAAATCTAATCATACTATTATGAAGTCTTTATTATACGTTTTTGTCTTTGCCTTATTTTTTAGTTGCAAAGCACAAACAGAGTACACTGCACAAGCAGATCAAGCAAGTAAAATAACAACTACAACCAATGCAAATGCTAGGCCAAAACTAGTAGTTGGTATTGTAGTTGATCAAATGCGTTACGATTATTTAACGCGTTTTTACAGTAAGTTTGGTGATGGTGGTTTTAAAAAATTAATGAGCCAAGGTTTTAATTGTAAAAACAATCATTATAATTATATACCAACGTATACAGGACCAGGACATACTTCTATTTATACAGGAACAACCCCAAAATATCATGGCATAATTGCTAATAATTGGTATGATAAAGAAATTAAAAAAATGGTGTATTGTGCTAGCGATGATACAGAGCAATCGGTTGGTACGGAAGCTGCTTCCGGACAAATGTCTCCGCGTAGAATGAAAACAACCACCTTTGCAGATGAAAACAGATTGTTTACGCAAATGCGAGGAAAAACGATTGGAATTTCTTTGAAAGATAGAGGAGCTATTTTACCCGCAGGACATACGGCTAATGCTGCATATTGGTTTCACGGAAGAGATGAGGGTAACTGGATTACAAGTACTTTTTATAGAAGTGAGTTACCAAAATGGGTTAGCGATTTTAATGCTTCGGAAGCTGCAGAATCCTACCTAAAACCATGGAACACATTATATGATATTAATACATACACAGAAAGTGGAGCGGATTTAAATACTTTTGAAGGTGGTTTTAAAGGAAAAGAAACGGCAACATTTCCTTACGACTTAAAAGCGTTAAGCAAAGAAAATAGGGGATTTGATATCTTAAAAGCAACAGCTTACGGAAATGCTTTAACTGCAGATTTTGCTATTGCAGCTATTGATGGAGAACAACTAGGTCAGGATGCGATTACAGATGTTCTAACGGTTAGTTTTTCTAGTACAGATTATGTTGGACATAATTTTGGCGTAAATTCTAAAGAGGTTCAAGACACGTATTTGCGTTTAGATAAAGATCTGGAGCGTTTATTAGAAGCTTTAGATGCTAAAGTTGGAAAAGGGGAATACACGTTGTTTTTAACATCTGATCACGGAGCAGTAGATGTGCCATCCTATTTACAAAGTGTTCATATTCCTTCCGGATATTTTGATTCTAAAGAGTTTAAAAGTAATTTAAATGCTTTTATGTCTAAAGAATTTGGAGCAAGTGATTTGTTAGAAAACAGAAGTAATAACCAATTGTTTTTAAATAGAGAACGTATTGCTTTATTAGGTTTAGATTTAACAGAAGTGCAAGAAGCATTAGTAAACGAAATAATTAGTTACAAGAATATTGATAAAGTATATTCTGCAACTACCATGCGAACTACAGATTTTACTAGCGGAATAGAAGAATTATTACAAAATGGATTTAACCAAAAACGTTCTGGTGATGTTCTAGTCGTTAATGATCCCGCTGTAATTTCTTACAGTAAAACAGGTTCTACACATGGTTCTGGTTTAAATTATGATACACATGTTCCTCTTTTATTCTACGGAAAAGGAATTAACCAAGGAAGTACTTTTCAGAAAACAAAAATTACAGATATAGCGCCAACTATTTCTGCACTTCTAGGAACTAGCTTTCCAAATGGAGCAACAGGCATTCCTTTAGAGTTTGTGATTGAAGAATAAGTAGAAGTATCGCTATTTGTTATTCCTAGCGTAGTTTAGTAATTTCAAAAAATATAATAAGCGTTTTATAAAGTGGGTAACTACTTCGTAAAACGCTTATTCTTTTTAAAAGGAATTCGTGTGAAAGTTTGATTTTTCAGAAGTAAAAGAGACTCCTATAAACCTTTAAGCTTGGCTTCTGTTTTAATAAGTAAAAAGATAACAGCTCCAAGTATTAAAATAGCACTAATTATTTTTTCTAAATTTCCCTGAATATTAAAGAAAATATTTAAAGTCGAAAGTAGCAAAAGAACAACGCCAATTATAGTTAATAGTTTTGCAGCGTATTTTTGGGTAAAATCCCAATTATTCTGGTTTTTCATAGAATTTCTAGTTCTATAACCATAAAGAGGATTGATTTTTTTTGGAGGAAATAGCTGCATGATGATTCCTGTTAGAATAAAAATAATGCCAACTAATGCAGGCATTTCTAGCAAGAAATCTGTAGCTATCATTTTCTATACAAAAAGTAGTTGTTTACCAAGTCTATGTATGTTTGTTTCGCTTCGTCTTGGGTAATCTTTTGAATTTGAAATAAAGCATTTGTTTTAAACGCATTTATTATTTCCTTCTTACTACTTGGTCTACTGTAGTCGTTCGTAGATTTTTTATAGTATGCATATAGACGTAACAAGAGATCGGCAGGAAAAGGCTCTTCATGCGCATTTATTCTTGCAACAGCATCTCTAAACGTTATGTCTAATTCTTCAGAAGTCATTATTTTTCTGCTATAATACTTTCACCACCACGAACTTTTTGGTTCAGTGAAACTTTAATTTTAGTATCTAAAGGTAAATATAAATCTACTCTCGAACCAAATTTAATAAAACCAGAGTCGCTACCTTGAATTGCAGCATCTCCTTCTTTCGCATAATTTACAATACGTTTCGCTAATGCCCCAGCAACTTGTCTGTATAATACTTTACCGTAAGAAGTGTTTTCTACAACTACCGTAGTTCGTTCATTTTCTTCACTAGACTTTGGATGCCAGGCTACTAGAAATTTACCAGGATGATATTTACTAAAAACTACTTTTCCATTAATAGGATAGCGCGTTACGTGCACATTTAATGGCGACATAAAAACGCTTACTTGTAATCTCTTTTCATTAAAATATTCTTTTTCAAAAACTTCTTCAATAACAACCACTTTACCATCTACAGGGGAAACTACGTTATTGTCATTACTTACAGTGTTTCTTTTTGGGTTTCTAAAAAACTGAAGTATTAAATATAAGAATACACCAACTATAGTAAATAATACTATTTGAAGCCAATTAATGCTAACAAGCGTATCTATTAACAAACAGGAAACAACTACAAGTATAAATGCAATTGTTATGATTTTATAACCTTCTTTATGAAACATAATGTATAATTCTTAAAAATAAATAAATAAAAGGAGCCGCAAATATAATACTATCAAACCTATCTAGCAATCCGCCATGTCCTGGCATAATTACACCACTATCTTTTACTTTGGCTTGACGTTTAAATTTAGACTCTATTAAATCTCCTAAAGTACCAAATACGCTAACTATTATACTTAGAATTAACCAGTATGTGAATGTTAATGTATGGGTGTATTCCGCAATAAAATAACTAGAAATACATGCAAATAATAAACCTCCAAGAAAGCCTTCAACCGTCTTTTTAGGTGAAATACTAGGGAAAAGCTTTTGTTTTCCAAAACGCGATCCAACTAAGTAAGCAAAAGTGTCATTAACCCAAACTAATATGAAACAACCTAGTAGAATATTAGGATTATATACCGTGAAGTAATTGGCTATAAGTATTAGAAATACAAATGCACTCGAAATATAAAAGGTGGTAAGTGTAAATCTTTTAGAGATAAAAAGAGGGATTTTTTTTTCTGAAAATAAATCTTTAATTAAAAATAAAAGAACAAAAATAGTGATTACTTGTAGTATTTGTGTGGCTTCGTCTAGTCCTACAGAAGATTGCATTACTAGTTGCCAATAGCCAAAAATAAAATAGAGGATGGTAAAAATAATATAAGAAATAAACCCTTTTAACCGAATTAGCTTTTTAAACTCTGCTAAACAAATAAGGCCGAAAACAAAAAATAGAAGGATTAATGCATGTTTATTATACAAAGAAAGGACTAGTAGTAGTACATAAATTAATCCTGAAAATGCGCGAATAGCAATGTCTTTCATCTGTTGGTTTTGGTTTTTTTTAAAGGACAGATGCAATGTCTTTACCGTTTTTGTCTACAAGTAGTACATGCATATTGTTACATTTCATCTTAAAGGTCTTCTAAAAGCAGCAAATATAGGTTTTTTGAACTACTTCCATAGGTTAAGAAGTCTTTTTCATCGCAAGATTTAAAGTGCTTAATGGTAGTAATATTTGTAGGAATTCTTTGTAAGTTTTTCTTTTTAATTCCTTTTAAACCTTCTCCTATATTTTCTACAATTTGACTTGTAGTAGAGAAAATTATAAAGTTATCGGGTAATTCATTTAACTTTTTTTCCGCAATTTGGTTAGAGGAAATAAGTAAAGAACCATCATCTGCAATTAGATTTTCACAAGTGGTAAGCATATATTCTGCTTCCGAAATTTTTTTGGTAACTTTTAAATTAGAATTAGAGAATTTATCTTTTAAATTTTCATCTAGTATAAATGCGCTAGCTTCTTGCCAATTATTTTCACTAAGAATATGCTGCATACAATCAAAAACTTCGTTTAAATTTTCACAATACAAGAACTTTCCGCCATTAGATTTAAAGTTTATAGTAAACTTTTCATCTATTGGTAGCTTTATTTCTGGCATGTATTTGCCACGTTTGTCCGATTGTAATTCTTCCTCCGATGTATCAGATTTGGAACCAAAAATTTTTCTAAAAAGGCTCATTTAAATTATAGCTGATTATGCTTTAGCTATGGCGTTTTTCAAAGATAAAAAATCTTAAACTAACCAATGGGCTAATTTAAGATTTTAAATTAATGTTAACATTTTATTTAGAAAAAATTACTTATCTAAAATAGGTTCTTTTTCCGTGTCAAAAGGTCGTTTTCCTAAAAGTTCTTCTAAATCATCTTTAAAAATAACTTCTCTTTCTATCAGTCTATTTGCTAATTTATCAAGTACATCTCTTTTAGATTCTAATAAATCTAATGCACGTTGAAATTGTGTTTCAATAATGTTTTTAATCTCACTATCTATTAGCTCTGCTGTTTTTTCGCTATATGGTTTTACAAATCCGCCTTCTCCTGCAGGATCGTAATAGGTAATGTTTCCTACTTTTTCGTTTAATCCATATATCATAACCATTGCTTTTGCTTTTTTAGTTACGTTTTCTAAATCGCTTAAAGCACCAGTGGATATTTGATTAAAGATTATTTTTTCGGCAGCACGTCCTCCCATAGTAACACATATTTCGTCTAGAAACTTTTCTGTTCTAGTAATATATGCTTCTTGCGGTAAGTACCAAGCGGCTCCTAAAGATCTTCCTCTAGGTACAATAGTTACTTTTACTAATGGATCTGCATGTTCTAAAAACCAACTTACCGCTGCGTGACCAGCTTCGTGGTATGCAATAGTTTTCTTTTCTTCTACAGAAAAAAGATTACTTCTTCTTTCTAGACCACCAACAATTCTATCTACAGCATCTAAGAAATCTTGTTTCTCTACTGCTTTTTTGTTTGTTCTAGCAGCTATTAATGCCGCTTCATTACATAGGTTGGCAATGTCTGCTCCAGAAAATCCTGGTGTTTGTTTTGCTAAAAAGTCTATATCTAATCCTTCAACCTTTTTAAGTGGTCTTAAATGCACATCAAAAATGGCACGTCTTTCCGTTAAGTTTGGTAAGTCTACGAAAATTTGTCTATCAAAACGTCCAGCACGCATTAAAGCTTTATCTAGAATATCTGCTCTATTGGTTGCAGCAATTACGATTACATTGGTATTTGTACCAAAACCATCCATTTCTGTTAGTAATTGGTTTAAAGTGTTTTCACGCTCGTCATTACTTCCAGACATAGCATTTTTACCTCTTGCACGACCAATAGCATCTATTTCATCAATAAAAATAATTGCTGGTGATTTTTCTTTGGCTTGTTTAAATAAATCTCTAACACGAGAAGCACCAACACCTACAAACATTTCTACAAAGTCAGATCCAGATAGAGAAAAGAAAGGTACTTTAGCCTCTCCAGCTACGGCTTTTGCTAATAAGGTTTTTCCGGTTCCTGGAGGTCCTACTAGTAAGGCTCCTTTTGGTATTTTACCACCAAGTGAAGTATATTTTTCTGGGCTTTTTAAGAAGTCTACAATTTCTTGAACTTCTTCTTTTGCTCCTTCTAAACCAGCAACATCTTTAAACGATGTTTTTACTTCTGTATTTTCATCAAAAAGCTTGGCTTTAGATTTACCAATATTGAATATTTGGCCACCAGCGCCACCACCAGAACCTCCAGACATGCGTCGCATAATAAATACCCAAACACCAATTAAAAGTACAAAAGGTATTAAGCCAATGATTAAATCTCCCCAAGCATTAGAAACCGTTTTATTACTTAAAATATCGTATTTACCAATTGCCTTAAGGTCATTTTCAAAGTTTTGTAAATCACCAATTTCAAAACTGTAATTTGGTAATTTTGTAGAACTAGGTATAAAACTAGAAGGTTTAGATTTTTTGTGTGTTTCTTTGTCTTGCGCCTCTTTAGTTAAATAAACGTTTGCTTCGTGTCTATTTATTATTTCAACTTTTGCAACCTCATTATCTTTTGCGTATTCAAAAAATTGTGATGGAGTAATTGTTTTAGCGTCTTGTAAACCACTTCCGTTTAAAAATTGCATTGCAATAAAAATGGCTATTACGCCACCATAAATCCAATAATAATTAAATTTAGGTTTTTTGCTATTTGTGTTTTTTTCGTTTGCCATTAATTTGTTTAATAGTTAGATTCTATAACTGTAGTTTTTGCGTCTCCCCAAAGACTTTCAATGTCATAATACTCTCTAATGTGTTTTTGAAATACGTGAACAACAACGTTTACATAATCCATTAAAACCCATTCCGCATTATCTAAACCTTCAATATGCCAAGGCTTATCTTTTAAATCTTTGCTAACTTTTTTCTGTACAGAATTAACAATAGCACTTACTTGGGTGTTAGAAGTACCTTCACAAATTATAAAATAGTCACAAACCGTATTTTCTATTTCTCGTAAATCTAGAATGTTTATGTTTTGTCCTTTTACATCTTCAATTCCAGCTAAAATCCCAGTGATTAGCTCGTCTGGATTTGTTTGTTTTTTTGTCATTAATATCAATTAAATTTGTGCAAAGTTATTATTTTTTTAGTTCTTTATAGTGTTAAAAATATATAAGATTTAAAAGCACTAATATAATGCGTATAATCAAACTTAATGCCATCAACTCCACGAATACTTTTTTAAAAGAATTAAGTAGCGAAGAGGCAGTTGTGGATTATACTATTGTACAGACAGATTACCAAACAAATGGACGTGGGCAAATGGGGACTTTGTGGTCTGCTAATTCTGGTGAAAACCTTATGTGTAGTGTGTTCAAGGATGTTTCGTTTTTAAATTTTGATCAGCATTTTTATATAAGTATAACGGTTTCACTTGCTATTATTAAGACTTTACAAGCACATAAAATTCCTAAATTAAGTATTAAATGGCCTAACGACATTTTGTCAGAAAACAAAAAGATTTGCGGTGTTTTAATTGAAAACAGCATTAAACAGAATAGATTTAAAGATTCTATTATAGGAATTGGTATCAATGTAAACCAAACTAATTTTCAAACTTTACCTCAAGCTTCGTCTTTACAACTGCTAACTGGAAGGGTTTTTAATGTAGACGAAATCTTATTTGACTTTATGGAAAATCTGAAGTATTACTTTTCCATTTTAGAAAACGGAAGTCTAGAAGAATTGAAAACAACTTATGAAAAATACTTGTTTAGAAAAAAGAAACCTTCTACGTTTAAAGACATAGAAGGTGAAATGTTTTCTGGTATTATACAATCTGTTTCTCAAAACGGAAACCTTCAAGTACTTTTAGAAGATAACATTTTAAAAGAATACGATTTAAAAGAAATTAAACTATTGTACTAAACAGCTTCTGGCATATTTGCAGCCAAAGTTTCAATAAATTTGCTAATGGGCTTTTTTATCATCATTCCCATCATGGCATTAAACTCACCAGCAAAAGCTAATTGTACTTCGCTTGAGTTTTCTGTAATTGCTATAATATTTGCAGTTAAAGAAAAGTCTAATTTTCCACCTGCTGCACCTAAAACAATTTTGTTAGGAGCTATCGTTTCTTTCTTTTTTAGAATAATTTCTGGCATACCTTTTAAAGCAAAAAGAAATTTGTCTTCACCTAAAACTTCAAATTTGCTAATATTTTCTGGCATTAAACTTTCAAAGTTTTTTACGTCGCATAAAAAATCAAAGGTTTCTTGTGCAGATTTTTGAATGGTTGCTTTTGGAGATTGTAAATTCATTGTATTGTATGTTGTTATTAGTTTAGTTGTTTATTGTGTTTACAATATAACAATATTTGTGTTACTTCAAAAAGCGTTCCATTCGCTAGGATTTGCATTCCATTCTAATAAAGTTTGTAACTCTTTTTCTGTAATATATTTTGTGTCTAATGCTTGCTCTAGTAGGTTTTCGTAGTTGCTTAAAGTATTTAAAGTAATGTTTTCTTCTTTAAAGTTTTGTTCTGCAACGGCAAAACCATAAGAAAAAATAGCTACCATTCCTTTCACATTTACACGAGCTTCTTTTAGAGCTCTTACTGCATTTAAACTGCTTTTTCCTGTGCTAATTAAATCTTCAACCACCACCACGTTTTGACCAGATTCTAGAAATCCTTCAATTTGGTTTTGTCTTCCATGAGATTTCGCTTCTGGTCTTACATAAACAAAAGGGAGTCCTAAATATTCAGCAACTAACATCCCAATACCAATGGCACCTGTGGCAACCCCAGCAATTACATCTGGTTTACCATATTCCAATTCAATATGTTTTGCCATCGTTTCACGAATGTAATTTCGTATTGGAGGAAAGGATAAAATGATTCTGTTGTCGCAGTAAATAGGAGATTTCCATCCCGAAGCCCAAGTGAATGGTTCTTTCGGACTAAGTTTTATAGCATTAATTTGCAATAAAACTTCTGCGGTTTTTTTGGCTGTGTCTTTGTTAAAAATCATAGTTACAAAACTACATATAAATTTAATTTTAATGCTATTTGTTTTGTGCAAAAAAATGATATTTTTACAAAACTAAATGAAACGAATATAATGTATCAAGTTTTTGTAAGCGATAAACCTATAGTACTAACTAATATTGTAGAAAAAGAATCTGGTTTTAAAAACTATTTACTTGACTCTGTGGATATTGGTAAGGTAATAAAAGAACTCCAGACTACTTCCTTAAAAGAAGTTAGACTGATACATAAAAAGCCTGAAAAACTGCTTAAAAAGTTTTTGAAACTGTTACCAAATGTGGTTGCTGGTGGCGGAAAAGTTTTTAATGATGCGGGCGAAATTCTGTTTATTTATAGAAATGATAAGTGGGATTTACCGAAAGGAAAAGCGGAGAAACATGAAACCATCGAAGAAACAGCTGTGCGTGAAGTTGCAGAAGAAACTGGTGTTGCTGGATTGAAAATAGGGAAACCTTTGCAAACTACCTATCATATTTTTAAGCGTAACGGTAAGAACAGAATTAAGATTACTTATTGGTTTGAAATGAAAACTAGTTTTAAAGGCCATTTATACCCTCAAGAAAATGAAGGTATCACTAAAGTGGAATGGTTAGATACTGAGCAAAGCAAAAAAGCCTTAGAGAATAGCTATGCTAATATTAAGCTATTGGTTTAATAATGCTATTTTTGATTGCTGCAAAAAGTACCGCTTTTAATTTAGAATCCATTTTGTTACTTGTAGTAAATTTCTGATTTATTTCTAGTTCAATACCTATATAGTTTTTGTGAAACTGCTTGCGCAAATGTGTTGTAAATCCGTCTGCCTTTCCTAAATAAGGATAGTTAAATCTTACGTTTAGTGTATTATCTAATTTTAATATTTCTTTTTTTAAATTTTTGCTGAATGCTTTTTCTGAAGCAATTCTAGAATCATATAATAATCCAATATCACAATCTCTTTTTTTGTCATTTAAAATAGGAGTGAAGGAATGCACAGAAATATGCACGACTTTTTTATTTGGTTTTAACAGCTTTGCAAGCACAGCTTCTAATCCTTCTCTATATTCTAAATAATAACGAGAAATAAGTTTCTCTTTTTCGTTTTCTGAAAGTTGCTTCGAAAATTCGGAAAACAAATTTTTATGATGTAGACTTCGGTTTAATTCAATTAATAGACGACTGGTTTCGCTGTATTCGGAAAAATCAGCTAGAGATTTCAAATGATTAAAGACATCTAATGCTCCTAAATCATAACCGCGATGGGAGTTTAAAATCGCTTCGTGATTAGTAAAATGCGATTGATATTGCATCGGAATTTTATTTCCGCCATGCTCACAAGTTAGTAAGAGTTTCATGGAACAAACATGGCATTCTCCTGTAAGCAGGATCCTAGATTATAATATACTTTTTTGATGTTCTCTTGGGAATAATCTTCGTTTACCGATTTTAATATTCTCGTTGCTAAAGTACCTTCTTTTAAAATAATATCTAATGCTTCATAATGCGATGCATCTATATTAGGTTTTGCAATTTCATAAAGGTGCTTCCAAATATTTTGAACGGTTGTGCTATCTTCTAATTGAAACAATTCTAAATATTCAAGATTAGAAATGGTATAGGTTTCACCATCTTTAATAATAGGATTTAAAATTGCAAATAGATCTTGTTTTAACCATTTTTTTTGATGCGGTAAAGAACCTAGTTTTTTGTTTACGAACAGTTTTAAAACTTCAATGATTAGTACGCAAATGGCAATGTCTGCTTTCGGACTTTCTTGAATGTCTACCAAGCGGATTTCAATTGCATTTCTATCAAACCTAGCAATGGCACCACGAGAGTTTAAAAAATGATAATCTAAAATTTTATTGGTATCATGTGGTCTTATCGCTCTTTTTATCGGTTCAAAAATAGTAGCATAATAATCTACTTTACTAAAAACACGTTCCGGAATTACTAGACCTGTCATTTCGGGGATTTCCTTTTGGTTGGTTTTATAGTATTCTAAACGGGTATCTTTAAAACCTGTATTTTTTCCTTCTAAAATAGGTGAACTTGCGCTTAAACCAGGAATTAATGGTAAAAGGATTCGTATGGCAGCATGCAGTTTTTCAAACTCTTTATCATCGTAAAAAGGAAGATTTATATGTGTACTTTGCACATTACTCCAACCATGACCTTTACAATTAAAAATGCGATTATAAAGCTCGTACACTTCGCTGTAACTATGTTTCCAAAGTTGCGTGTCTGTTAATGGATTCATTAAAGGATGACAAGCGGTTGGCAATAGTTGTGCGTTTTCGGCTTTTAAAAGCTGGTTGATTTCCATAACATTGTTATGAAACAGACTAGATAATGAATTTAAATCTGCAGTTGGTCCATTGGTTTTTAATTCAATAACGTGTGCAACCAATTCATTGCTCCAAGCAATTTTTCCGTTATCAATATCTGCAGCAAGTTTCCCCGCTTTTTTGGTTAATAAGGTGTCTACAATAGGAGCCACTTTAAAGCTACTATTGTTAATTAGCATGTATTCTAATTCTATTCCAAAAACTTCGAACAAATGGTATCTTTTACTCATGATTAAAGGAGTCTGCTTTTAAATGCGGAAAGAATTTCGGTGTACACCAAATCGCCATAATGCAGATCTTCGACACCAAAATCAATATTTGGGTTATCGTTAATTTCAATAACCATTGGTTTGTTATTTACTACTTTAATATCAATGCCATATAATCCTTTACCAATTAGTCTTGCCGATTTTAAAGCCATATCTAAAACCTTTTTTGGTACTTCTTCTATTGGTAAGCAATCTGCATCACCATCTTGATCCTTTTTTTGGGTAGCTTTCCAATTATATATTTGCCAATGTCCTTTTGCCATATAATATTTACATGCAAAAAACGGTTTGTCGTCTATAATACCAATGCGCCAATCGTAATCGGAAGGGCAAAATTCTTGGGCAATAATAAGGTCGGATTCTTTAAGCATTTCATTAACCAAAGTATGATATTCTGCTTCTGTTTTTGCTTTTTTTACTCCAAATGAAAAAGTAGAATCCGGTGCTTTTAAAACACAGGGCAAACCAACTTCTTGTATTACTTGATCTCTATTGTCTTTATGAACAATGATGGTTTTTGGTGTGTCAATATTCGCATTATTTAGAGCTTCTGCCATATATACTTTATTGCAGCATTTTAATATGGCATCCGGATAATCAATAATAGCAATACCTTCTTGTTGCGCTTTTCGAGCAAAAGCATAAGCTTCATTGTTTACTTCTGTACTCTGACGAATAAATAATGCATCAAAAGAGGATAAACGCGAAAGATCTTTAGGTTCAATGACTTCTGCATAAATATTCATTTTTTCAGCAATATCAATAAACTTTTTTATGGCTTTGGCATTACTTGGTGGCGCAGGATCATTAGGGTTTACTAGAATGGCTAAATCGAAATCCGATTTGGTCAGCTTTGGCGTGTCATAGCGTTTTTTTGCAAAATACTGATTCGCAAATTCATGCACACTTTCTAAATGTTCTTCGGGAATTTCAGATTCTGAAATAGCCTTGATACTTTGAATATTCCATTTCGTGTTATGATTAAAATTCACACGTAAAAACGGAACCTGAAAATGCTTGTAAAATAAGCCGCTTAACTCCTTGTATTTTTGAGCAACGTTTTGTCCGAAATAAATACTTAAAGTAAACTCGCGAGATTTAATGTTTTTTAAACTTTGCTGAATAACATCATCAAACTCATCCGAAACAATTCGGACTAGCTTTAAATTCTTTAAATCTACAATGTTTTTAACCGTAGGAATTGCTAAATGTCCTCTGGCTTCTGCTAAAAGAGATACATAATATCCTTTAGATTGGTACGAATAGTCTTTGCAAAGGTTAAATATTCTAGCCTTTTTTAAAAGGGAGAATTTAGGGTTAGTAAGATACTCTTGCGAGGAAATTACTGTAATATTCTCAATCGAAAAATTCCATTTTTCTGGTTGATTGACAACAATGTATTTGTTCATTAAAAGCGATAATCGCGATATAGATTTTAAACAAAATTAAATTATTTTTCAATTGGTTTTACAAAAGCATAAAAATATTTTTAATTCTTTTAACTCCTTCTATTTTAGTCTATAAACTGGATATTGTAAGTGTGCTTTTTCATAGTTTTTACTCTGTTTATGTAGCCAATCCAATTGCGCATACCAATTATTTGCAAAGTCTTTATTATACGATTTTTTTACGTTGAATGCTATTTGAAGTTTAGGGTTGCTTGCTAAAAGCGCTTTCGCTTTGTCTTCCCATACATAAGGTGAGAAACCTTCTTTTTGCTGAAGAATCGTATCGAAGAAATTCCAATTAAAAAAGGAATCTGGCGCTTGTGGTTCTAAAGTTTCTATTAAATAACGTAAAGCATTCTGATTGGTATTAATTATATAATCGCCTTTTCTGAAGGTTACATTTTTTACCGAAGATTTCACAGTTGTATTATAATGTTGATAATGCCCTTCATACGGTGATTTTCTAGTTTCAAAAGTATCCATTTTATAAGATTCTACTTCTATAACGGTGTCGTTTTTTAATTCCGTTATTTCTACTTGATTTAGTTTTAACAAATCCATTACGTGCCACCAACCTTTCGGAATGATATAAGCACTTGGAATGGTAACACTATCTTTTGGTTTAAAGTAATTTTGATAGGTTACTTCTTTTGTAAAGGGTTTGCTTCTGTCAAATTTTAAGCGTTCTTTTCCAGTAACATCACTAGGTATACGATTGCCTTCAAAACCTTTGAATTTTAAAGTCGATGTTTTTGTAGTGTCTACTTCCCAGTTGAGCGGATACGTTTCATTTGTTATGAATTTTTGGTGAATGTTGGTACGAAGCGTTTTAATTTTGTCACCATCCGCTTCCGTAATTTCTAACATGCTTTTTAGTAACTCATATGTTCCTTCTACTCTTTGTTTGTATGGTTTTAGCATATGCGTTTCTACCATCATTCCTAAAGTATTAAACAAGGTGGTATAGCCTGTGGAATATCTTGGCGAATCCATAAACTGACTAAAGCCTTTTTCTGGAACTTGATTGAAAACATTTACATAAGGTGTAATATCCCATTTTTTTTCGGAAAGCTTTTTTTCTAGTTTTGGCATCATTTCGGTATGCAGATAATTCCCTAAAGCACCACCTAGTTTATTGTGTTGTGTGAATAAATGCGTCAATGTATATTGGTAATCGGCCCCATTACTTACATGGTTATCTATAAAAACATCTGGTTGCACACGATGAAATATTTGTGCAAAGGTTCTTGCATTTTTGGTGTCACTCTTTATAAAGTCTCTGTTTAAGTCGTAGTTTCTAGCGTTTCCTCTAAAACCATATTCTTTTGGTCCGTTTTGGTTGGTTCTAGTAGTGGCGTTTCTATTTAAACTTCCACCAACATTATAAACAGGAATCGTAACTAAAACCGTGTTTTTGGGAGTGTCTATTTTTCCTTGAACAATATCTCTAAATAATAGTATAGTAGCATCAATACCATCCGATTCTCCTGGATGAATCCCATTATTTATGAAAAGAATGCGTTTGTTTTTTCTGATTTCTGAAAAATTAAAATTATTTTCAGGGTTTAATATAACCATATGTAAAGGTTCTCCCGAATCTGTTTCTCCTATCGCTTCCATTGAAATTTCAGGATACGTTTCTGCTAATTGCGAATAGTAATTTATTACTTCCAAGTACGTTGCTGTTTCTGTGCCTTCACTTTTTTCAAAAACAGTAGTAAAATCAAAATCCGGCTTGCTTTTCTCCGTTTTACAAGCTGTAATTAATAGGAATAAGAAAAATATTTTCTTCATCTTCAAACGTTTTAGTAGATTGTTGAACCACAAATATAGTAATATGCACTTGCCTTTCTGTTAATTAACAGTACTTTTGCTGCTTCAAAAATAAAGAAATGACAGAGTTTATAAGAAAAATAGTGCCAAATGCAAAGGATGATGTATTAGCCGGAATAACGGTGTCTTTAGCTATGATTCCAGAAGTGGTTGCATTTGCATTTGTTGCGCAAATAGATCCTTTAATGGCATTGTCTGGTGCATTTATTATTGGTTTAATTACCGCTATTTTTGGAGGAAGACCAGGTTTAATATCTGGAGCAGCAGGAGCAGTTGCCGTAATTTTTGTTAGTATGATAGCAGACGGACATACAAAAGGGATGTTGTTTGATGCGCCAATTGAAAATATGGGTTTTTTCTACCTTATGGCTTGTGTTGTTTTAATGGGTTTAATACAAATTCTAGCGGGTGTTTTTAAGCTTGGACGCTTTGTGCGTTTAATTCCGCATCCAGTAATGATGGGCTTTGTAAATGGTTTGTCGATTGTGATTTTTATGGCGCAAGTAAAAATGTTTTCGCATAAATCAATGGAGGTTTCAGATGCCGGTGTAAAAGAATATGTAGGTACTTATATGCAAGGATCGGAGCTATATGTTATGATAGGATTAGTGTTATTAACTATGGGAATCATTTGGGGTTTACCTAAAATTACCAAAAAATTGCCTGCAGCATTAACAGCCATTTTAGTTACTAGTTTAATTGTTATTGGTTTCAATATGGATGTTTCAACAGTAGGGTCTTATATTATTGAAGGAGGAGGAACCGGTTTAAAAGGAGAGTTTCCAACACCAAATATGGAGCTTTGGGAGAAGTTGCCATTTAATTTAGATACCTTGAAATTTATCGCTTTACCTGCGTTTTTAGCAGCTTCGGTTGGGTTAATAGAATCTTTAATGACTATGAATCTAGTAGATGAATTAACAGAAACTAGAGGAAACGGAAACAGAGAATGCGTTGCACAAGGAGCAGGAAATATTGTTTCTGGTTTATTTGGAGGGACTGGAGGTTGTGGTATGATTGGTCAAACCGTAATTAATGTAAATGCTGGCGGACGCGGAAGATTATCCGGAATCATGATGGCCGTTACTTTATTATCTTTTATCCTATTTGCAGATAAGTTAATAGAAATGGTGCCAATTGCTGCTTTAGTAGGTGTAATGTTTATGATGGTTATTGAAACCTTTGCATGGTCCAGTTTTAGAATATTAAAGAAAATACCAATGGCCGATGCTATTGTGTTAATTACAGTGTCTTTAGTAACCGTATTTGTGGATTTAGCAGTTGCAGTATTTGTAGGTGTAATCATTTCCGCTTTAGTTTTTGCTTGGGAAAATGCTAAGAAAATTAGAGCGAGAAAACGCATAAGAGAAGATGGTACTAAGGTTTACGAAATTTGGGGACCTTTATTTTTCGGAAGTATTCAAGCCTTTAATGATAAGTTTGATGTGAAAAGCGATCCTGAAAAAGTAGAAATAGATTTTGTAGAATCTCGTATAAGTGATCATTCTGCAATTGAAGCTATTTTTAATTTAGTAGGGAAATATGAAGCGGAAGGAAAGAGCATCAAGCTGAAACATTTAAGTGAAGATTGTAAAATATTATTATACAAGTCGAGTCCTAAGTTTAGAGATGTAGTTGTGGAAGATATAGAGGATCCTAGATATCACCTAGCAGCAAACCCAGAAGATTTCCCAAAACCTCTTTCTGAATATAAGTTTTAAGTGTATTCAAACGTTGTTTAATTTGATTTTTATCGATTAAGTGTGTTTTTTCACGTTAAAATGTTTTACGTTTGCATTATTATATTCCCTAAATTTAACCTATGACACGTTTGGTTTTTGTAGTTATACTTCTTATAACTACGCCTTCATTTCTGCAATCCCAAGAAATTCGCGATAAAGAAGTTGATTCTATCAATAGTGTGCTCCTATATGTAAACGACTTAAATAATAAGGGAGAATACGGTAAAGCGATACATGTAGCTAAGCAAACTTTAGAATATATAGAAGGTTCAAAAAGATACGAGCTCATAGGAAAAGCCCTTAATGGCCTAGCATATTCTTATGCCGAATTAAAGGATAAAGACAAAGCTTTTGAATATTCTTTTAAAGCACGCGATTACTTTATCAAAACAAAAGATACATTAAGTATTGTTTTGATATATAATGATATTGGCGTGACTTATGAAGATTTTGGTATGGTTGAAGAAGCCAATAAAGCATATAAACAAGCGGTTGATATTGCAAAACTAGCTAAGCCTCATAGATATTTAATTTATCCAAAAGTTAATGTTGGTAAAAACTTAATAGAGTATTCTAATAATTATAAAGAAGGTTTAGCGTATTTAGATCAAGCGATGTACGCTTCCAAAGAACTAGGCTTAGACGAAAAAAGTGATCATATTTTTGGCGAAATTTATTTGAGTTATGCGTATGCATATCATAAATTAAAACGTTTTGATGCCTCTGAAATCTATTTTCAAAAAGCAATAGATTTAGCTAATAGCGAAAAGTATTTACATAGTAAAGAAGAAATATATAGAAAAAAAACAAAGTTGTATAAAGAGGATGAAAATTACGAACAAGCTCTTCATATGATGGATAAATACCTGGAAATTAAGGATTCTATAAATAAGTTGAATAATATGTCTCTGGCTAAAACCATAGAAGCAAGATATAAAATAAAGGAGAGTGAGGAGAAACTAAGCTATCTAACAAAAGAAAAAAATATTAAAGAAGCGCAATTGGTGAAATCTAACCGATTTATGGTGCTTCTTAGTATCTTAATAGCACTGTTAGTTTTAGCGACTTATTGGACTATAAAAAAGAATAGAGAATTACAAATAGCTCGAGATGTTGCAGAAAATTTATCTAAAGTTAAAAGTGATTTTTATTCAGAAATTAGCCATGAGCTAAGAACACCTTTATACGCAGTTATTGAGTTGTCTAGTCTATTACAAAAGGAAGATCTTAATGTCGAACATAAAGAATATTTGGAATCTCTTCAGTTTTCTGGAAATCAATTGTTATCCTTAATTAACAATGTTTTAGAACTTAATAAAATGGATTCACAAACCATTAAAATTGAACAATCCAAATTCTGTCTAAAAGATATTTTATCTAGTACTATTGATAGTATTGAGTTTGCATTACGTGAAAGTAACAATGTGATTTTTTTAGATTATGATGATACCATCCCAGAAAAACTTTTTAGCGATTCTTTAAAGTTAACCCAGATCTTTATTAATCTGATTTCTAATGCGATAAAATTCACCAATAATGGGGAAATTACGGTAAGCGTTAAAAAGGTTAAAGAGAGTGATCAGGATGTAAAAATTCATTTTGAAGTAATAGATACAGGTCTTGGTATCGCAAAAGAAAAACAAGGCTTAGTGTTTAAGAACTTCTACCAAGAACATGCTAAAATAGAAAAGTCATATAGAGGAACCGGATTGGGATTGTCTATCGTGAAAGAGATATTAAAAGCAATGGGAAGCGAGATAAAAATAGAAAGCGAAGAAGGAAAAGGGAGTACTTTCTATTTTGATTTGATATTTAATAAAAGTGAAGAAACGAATCGTTTAGATGATTTATTTCCAATGCAATTAGAAGCTCTTGAAGGAAAGCGGATTTTAATTGTGGATGATAATAAAATCAATCAACTAGTAACTAGGAAAGTGCTGGATCATTTAAAAATTAAATCTATAACTGTAGATTCTGGGATAAAGGCTATCGCATTGATTGAAAAAGAAAAGTTTGATTGTATCTTAATGGATTTGCATATGCCAAAATTAGATGGTTATGAAACCACAAAACGTATAAGAGAATTTAATACAGAAATACCTATTGTTGCTTTAACAGCAGCGTCGATAGAGGATGTAGAAGGAAAAATTAAGCAACAAGATATGAATGGTTATGTATTAAAACCTTTTAATACCTCAGACTTTGTTGCAACGCTACATGATGCTATATATCAAAAAAGTATATCCTTATAGTTTTACTCTAACACTATCTGGAACTAAAACAGTATAATCGCCATCGTTTCGTATCACTTCTCTAACAATACTAGAACTTATGTAAGAGGTTCTTGCAGCAGTTAAAAGGAAAACAGTTTCTATTTTAGATAGTTTTCTATTGGTATGTGCAATTGCTTTTTCAAATTCAAAGTCGGCAGGGTTTCTTAAGCCACGTAATATAAATTGAGCTTTTACCACTTTGCAAAAATCGATGGTTAAACCTTTATAGGTTACCACTTTTACTTTAGGTTCGTCTTTAAAAGATTCTTCTAAAAAACGCTTTCTCTCTTCTAAAGAAAACATATATTTTTTTTCTGAGTTTACGCCGATAGCAACAATAACTTCATCAAAAAGTTTTACACCACGTTTGATGATGTCATAATGTCCTAGTGTTATTGGGTCGAAGGATCCTGGAAAAAGTGCTCTTTTCATTGAAAATTTATTTTTAATTCCCACTTTCGTGGGAATCTCTATTATCAAATATAATAATTTATTATCTGTTTAGTGTTGCTGTACATTGCGTACTACTTTAATGCTTCCACAATCGCGTTGTCGAATAACTCAGGAAGTGTTATTCCTGCAACAGCTGCTTGTTGTGGTAAAATACTTTGTCTGGTTAACCCAGGAACCGTATTTACTTCTAAAAGATGAGGTTCACCATCTTTAAAAATAAATTCGCTTCGGCTAAAACCTTTCATTTTTAAGATTTCGTAAACCTTTTTTGCAATCGTATTTACTTTTTCCTCTTGTTCTTCAGTTAATCTGGCAGGAGTAATCTCTTGCGATTCGCCTAAATACTTCGCCTTATAATCAAAAAAATCATTGTTAGATACAATTTCTGTAATAGGTAGTACTTTGGTTTCGCCTTTATAGGTGATTACACCAACAGAAACTTCCGTTCCATCTAAAAAAGATTCTACAATAATCTCATCATCTTCTTTAAAAGCAACATCAATGGCATTTTGTAAATCTTCTTTTTTATACACTTTGGTAATACCAAAGCTACTTCCTGCTTTATTCGCTTTTACAAAACAAGGCAAGTCTACTTTTTTTACAATAGCATCTTCATCAATTGTATCTCCAAGATTTATATAAAAGCTTTCCGCGGTTTTAATTCCGTAAGGCTTTAAAATACTCAAGCAATCTCGTTTATTAAATGTTACGCTAGCTTGGTACATATCACAACTAGTTTGTGGTAAATTAAGTAGTTTAAAGTACGCTTGCATGTAGCCATCTTCACCTGGGGAACCATGAATTGCATTAAAAACACAGTCAAAAGTTGTTTTTTTGTCGGCAATAGTCACCGAAAAATCATTTTTATCTATGGCAAATTCACTATTGTTGGCATCTACATAAACCCATTTATTTTTAAAAATGTGTACCCTGTAAACGTTGTATTTTTTAGCGTCAAGTAGTTCATAGACAACGTTTCCGCTTTTTAAAGAGATCTCATATTCGCTAGAATATCCTCCCATTATAATGGCAATGTTTTTCTTCATATTAATAACAAACGATGAAAATAATCGTTAAGCTAAAATATCATTAATTAATCAAAAGTAAAAACAGTTCTGTTTTTATATATTTGCCTATCTAAAATAAGATCATGAGCATTGTTAAATTTATTACCAGTAAAACGTTTTTAAAACAACTAGTGTTAGCATTTATAGCTATAGCAGTACTGACTTTTCTTATGTTAAGATGGTTGAGCTATACTACTAATCATGGCAATTTTGAAACCGTTCCAGAATTAAAAGGAAAATCTATTGCAGTAGCAGAAATAGAGCTAAAAGAGAATAATTTGGTAATGCAAATTCAAGATTCGGCAAATTACAATCCGAAATATCCTAAATTTTCGGTAATAGATCAAGACCCGCCATCTGGTGAAAAAGTAAAAGAAGACCGAAAGATTTACTTAACATTAAACCCTTCTGGTTATAGAAAAATACAAGTTCCAGATTTAAGAGAACGTACTTTCCGACAAGCAAAACCAATGTTAGAAGCCTTAGGTTTTACTATCGGAAAAATAACGTATATTGATTATTTAGGTACAGACGAAGTGGTACGACTAAGTTTTGAAGGAAAAAAAATAAATGCAGGAGACTTACTGCCAAAAACTTCTAAAATAGATGTCGTTTTAGGAAACGGAAAACGACCATAGTCTAAAATAAATCCAATGATTACAAGATAATCGATTACGTTTATCTTAAGAACCGTCGAAAGACAAAACGAATAATGATAGAAGATTACACACCAGAAAGCCAAAACGAAAAAGATTCTCTTTATGAGCATCATGCATTTACTGTAGATAAAGGACAAGCGCCTTTACGAATCGATAAATATTTAATGAATCGCATAGAAAATGCCATTCGTAACAAAATTCAAACAGCAGCCAAAAACGGAAACATTTTTGTGAATGACGAAGCTGTAAAATCCAGCTATAAAGTAAAACCTTCCGATGAAATTCGTGTCATGTTCGAGCATCCACCTTTTGAAAACTTATTGGTTGGTGAAGATATTCCATTAGATGTAGTTTATGAAGATGATGAACTGCTTGTAGTAAACAAACCAGCTGGAATGGTGGTACATCCCGGTCATGGTAATTATTCTGGAACACTTATAAATGCACTTATTTACAGATTTGACAATCTGCCAAATAACTCTAGTGAACGTCCAGGATTAGTACATCGAATTGATAAAGATACTAGCGGACTTCTAGTAGTTGCCAAAACCGAAGAAGCCATGGCGCACCTTTCTAGCCAATTTGCCAAAAAAACGAGCGAACGCGAATACGTAGCATTAGTTTGGGGAAATATGGATGAAGACGAAGGAACCATCGAAGGTAATATTGGTAGACATCAAAAAAATAGATTACAAAATACGGTCTATCTGGATGATGAAGAAGGAAACGGAAAACCAGCCGTAACACATTACAAAGTCATCGAGCGTTTAGGCTATATTACTATGGTTGCTTGTAAATTAGAAACCGGTAGAACGCACCAAATTCGTGTGCACATGAAACATATTGGTCACACGCTTTTTAACGATGAGCGTTATGGTGGAAACCTGATTTTAAAAGGAACCACATTTACCAAATACAAACAATTTGTAGATAACTGTTTTAAAATTTTACCAAGACAAGCACTGCACGCAAAGACACTTGGTTTTATACACCCAAAAACGGAAGAGTTCATGCGTTTTGAGTCTGAAATCCCAGAAGACATTCAACTATGTATCGAAAAGTGGAGACATTATTCGAAGCATGTAGATCATTAATGAAATGTAGGATTGCCCAACGGAACTTAGGTGAAGTTGGGCGTTCCATTTTTTATACCTACAAGGTTTTTAAAACCTCGCAGGAAAAAAATGTCAGGCTTTCCGTTATATCTTTTTTTTCGTGTTCTCGATACAATGCTCCTATGGTCGCATCACTCGAACGGACACAAAAAAGGATGCCACTGCAATCCTTAACGCAGATTTGTTTTCATAGTAAACATTTATACACGCATAGAATATTTCAGTTTGCATATTTAAAAAGGAAAGAAGTAAGTTGTAAATTTGTAATTGAGTTATTAGATAATTAATTGTATTATTAGCGTACTTGAAATTCCGACATAGTCGGAAAACATCAAAATTCAGAAATAATGAGCGAAGAGATGTAGATGCGAAGCGCAGCTTCAAGCACGAAATCTCGAAAGAGAATGATGCTTTAGCAATTCCCTGATTTTGATTGTGATCTTTTGGCTTGGTTTATCCTGAGCGTAGACGAAGGGTTTTCATCAAGGCAAAATGAACATAAAGAAGAAGAAATTATTAACCTTAAATGAGATTCCTGCTGAAGTTTATCTTGAGCGCAGTCGAAAGACAGAAATGTTATGAAACTAGTACTATCTCCAGCAAAGTCCTTAGATTTTGAAACCCAATTGCCAACAACAAAAAGCACGGAAGCGCACTTCTTAACCGAAGCAGATCGCTTAAATAAACTATTGAAAAAGAAATCTGCAAAAAGCTTATCAACGTTAATGCATATTTCCGATAATTTAGGACAACTAAATTATGAGCGTAATCAAGAATGGAACTTGCCATTTACAAAAGAAAATGCAAGACCAGCAGTATATACTTTTTCAGGCGATGTATATAAAGGTTTAAATGCAAATACAATTCCGACAGAAAAATTAGATACTTTACAAGATACCGTTCGTATTCTTTCTGGATTATATGGTGTTTTAAAACCATTAGATTTAATGCAGGCCTACCGACTAGAAATGGGCACAAAAATGCCTATTGGTAAAAACAAAAATCTATACGAATTCTGGAAAAAGAAAGTAACACAAGCTTTAAACGAAGAACTAGAAGCAGACGAACTATTCTTAAACCTGGCTAGTAACGAGTATTTTAAAGCGGTAGATGTAAAAGCTTTAAAAGTACCTGTTATAACTGCAAATTTTAAAGATTTAAAAAATGGCGAATATAAAGTGATTTCCTTTTATGCAAAGCAAGCTAGAGGTTCTATGGCTAGATATATTGTAGATACAAATGCCAAAACTATAGCCGATTTAAAAGGTTTTAACTATGAAGGTTATGGTTTTAGCGAAGCGATGTCTACAGAAAAAGACTTACTATTTATTCGATAATTAAGCCTTTGCTTTTTTAGTAATATCTATTTTAGCTTCCGGTTTTATGCGTTTTTTTATTCGTGGTCTTCTGGCTCCAAAAGTACCTCTGTTTATTTTTCCGCGTTTTGTTTTTTTATCTCCTTTTCCCATAAATAGTATTTTTATTTCTCTTAAATAAGAGGGTTTCTAATTTCAAATAAAATACAAAACATTTAGGTTTTACTTTACTATTTTAACACTTTATAATAAACAGTTATTAATCCATGTACTATTACGTAATAATCGCTTTGCAAGCCTATTGTATTTATCACCTTATTAAAAACAGGAATCCATACTACTGGATATTCTTAATTATATTTTTGCCATTTATTGGATGTCTTATCTATTTAATAACGCAAGTGTATAATAAACGGGATGCAGAAAAAGTGACCAATGAAATTGTAACACTTATCAATCCTACCAAAAAAATAAAAGATTTAGAAAAGAAACTGGAGTTTTCAGAAACATATCAAAATAGAATAAATCTTGCAGATGCGTATTTGGCAAATAAAGAGTATCAAAATGCTATTAGCTATTATGAAAAAGCATTAGACAGCGATTATCAAAATGATTTTTATGTGATTAAGAGTTTGATTACTTGCTACTACAATACAGAATCTTATGACGAAGTAGTTCGTTATTCAGAAAAGATTATAGAACATCCCGAATTTAAAAAATCTAAAACACAGTTTTTTTACGGATTGGCTTTAGAGAAATTAGAAAGAATAGCCGAAGCAGAAACACAATTACGAGCTATCGATGTTCGTTATTCTAACTACGATGAGCGTTTAGTTTTGGCAAAATTTTTAATGGCTAAAAACAAAACAGAAGATGCTAAAGAGATATTAAATGAAATAAGTATCGAATCGGAACACATGACGAAAATGAATAAAAAAATCTATAAAGCAACAATTAGTGAAGTGGCTAAATTATTAAAAACTTTATAAGTTTTTGTTTGAAATTAATTGCTGGTTCCTTATTTCTTTTCTCGTGTAGCGAATTAAGATGTATAGAAAATAGTTAGTATTTATAAGATAAATAAAATGAGTACGGAAGAAAAAAAAGTAGTTTGGTCCTTGCAAAATAACAAACGTACCGAAGCAGAACGCAATGTTTTTAAACCAACTGGTATTAAGAAAAAACAAGTTTCAACATCGCAATACATTGTTATTAGCTTACTGGTTGTTTTAATTTCTAGTTTTTCTCTAACATTTATGGTAGAGGAGTCTTCAGAGATTTGTTTTATGTCTAGTTTTTGTTTTCAGTCTAAAGAAAATATTTTTCTATATACACTTTATGTTTTTTTTAATATTATAATCATTTTACTAGCTATTATTGTGGCGTATATTATTGGTAAGAAAATTGGGAATAAAATAAAAAGATAAACGTGTTTCTTCATAAACATCCATATAAACCATTTATACAAAAAGACACTAAGAAATTAATTGTTGGTACACTTCCTCCGCCAAGGTTTAGTGTTGGAGAACTTTTAGAAAAAGATGTTAATTTCTGCTATGGCAGTTATTACAATTCCTTGTGGTTATATATCGATAAAATCCATAATTTGAATTTACGTTATGATAATTCACAAGAAGCAATAGACGAACGCAAAGCATTTCTTATAAAACATCAAATTGGCGTTTGCGATATTGTAGCTAGTGCAGAACGGGAGAAAATAGATGCTTCCGATTTAGGAATGCAAAATATAAAACTTCGGAATGTAATCGATTATATAAAAAAGCATCCAAACATTGAAACGCTATTATTTATTGGCGGAAATAGTAAAAATGGCCCAGAGTATTTCTTCCGAAAACACATAAAAGAACAGCATATAAAATTAGAATTGGTTTCTAATGAAGTACCAAGAGTGCATCAATTTGTCATTCCTAGTATAGCTAAGGAATCTGGAAAAAAGGAGCGAGTAATAAAAACCGTTTCGCTTACTTCTTCTTCGGGATCTGCTAATAGAGCTATTGGGAGTATGCCTTTGTATAAGCACCTTAAAGCTAGTGATTCTACATTTAACACGTTTGATTTTAGAGTGATGCAATACCAAGAATATTTATAGTCTAAAAATATACACGAAAACTTACGTTTGGCGTTATGCCTAACGATTGGTTTTCTACTTTCGAAATGTTATCCTCAGCATCCAAAACATAGTATCTGTTAATCGTGTTTTTGGTGTTTAAAAGATTCCAAACAGAAGCCCCAATTTTAGCCTGAATTCCTTCCGAAATTTTTAAATCTTTTGTTGCCGAAAAATCAACACGTAAATAATCTTTTAAAGGATTACTGTTTGGTGCGTTGTAGTTTATATTGCCTGATGAAATGGTGTTGTCGTGAGTTGTATAAGGCTTCCCAGAATGCCAGTTTACACCTAAGGCAAACTTGTATTTGTTTATCGTGTAGGTATTAGAAAAATTAACCGCATGCGTAATGTCTGCGTTATTAGGAAAAGGGTTTCCGTTATTTAAGTTCTTAAAAGTGTAATCGTTTTTACTATACGAATAACTTAACCAGGTATTAAAATGAATAAACTGTTTATGGATTAAAAAATCCACTCCTTTTACTTGATAGCTTCCTATAGCTTTTATATACTGAAACTGGTTTTGAAAACCCTGGCTTCTGGTGGTGATTCCGTCTACTTCTTTATAAAAAGCTTCTGCACTAATTAGTAAGTTATTTTTGTTATAGTGTGTTCCTAAAGAGGCTTGTTTGCTTTTTATAATTGGAATATCGCTGTTGTTTGCTAAAATCCAACGACGCTTTTCAATGCCTAGAAAATCATTTTGTAAATCTATGATTTGTGACGTGGTTTGACTCTTGTATTCTCCAAGAAATTCCAATCTAAAATGATTCGCAAACCGTTGGCTAAAACCTATTCTTGGTTCTGCTAAAAAAGCGTCTAATTTTGGAATGTAATTAAATCGTATTCCAACTTTTGCATTGGTGTTTTTGTTGTTAGCTATTAGTTGGCCTTCCGTGAAAACGGAATGACTTCTAATAACCTCCTTAATATAACTTCTAAATACAGGGTTATTAACGTTTTCTAAATTGCTAATACCGACTTCAGAAAACTGATAGCCAATTTGAAGATTGGTGTTTTTATTAATGTCCCATTTGGTATCTGCTTTTAGAGCGTTATCAAAAACTTTGTTTTCTTGAATTAAACGTTGGTCATTCAAAATGTCAAAATTCTTGGCGTCTAATTCATAGTTAGAAAGCGATACTTGTAGGTTAGAACTTAATTTAGAATGCCATTTTCTAGTGTAGTTAATGCCACTTGCTAAATTACGCTGAATAAGTTTACTGTTAAAAGACTCGTTAATATTGTTTATGGTGGACTGTTCTTCGTAATCTAAATTATTATGAATGGTTAAAAAACTAATTTGAAGTTTGTCTTTTTTGGAAAGGTTTAATAGCAATTTTCCCGAGAAATCATAAAAGTAAAAATTTTCGTTTTTAGAGATGGTATTATTTTGCGCTTCCTGATTACTTTCAAAATCCGAATCTTGAAAAATACGTTTAAAATACTGCTTGTAGGTTGGCGCAGTTACTAAATCGGTAAACGAGCGTCTTACCGAAAGCTGTAACTCTGCATGTTTACCAAGTGGTGCTTTAGCATAGCCATCTGCATGTACGAAGTTAAAACCGGCTCCAGCTTTAAACTCATTTTGAAGCGTGTTTGATAATTGCATATCTATAACGCTAGAAACACCATCGCCATATTGTGCTGAGGTGCCGTTTTTAGATACATTTACTTGCTTGGTTAAATATGGATTGAATGCTGAGATAAGTCCGAAAAAGTGACCAGATTGATACATTTTTATACCATCCCAAAGTAGGAGATTTTGATCGTGTGTTCCACCTCTAATATTAATATTCGATACCGTTTCATCCGTACTTAAAACTCCGGGAAGTGCTTGTATGGTTTGTAGCACATCTGGTTCTATTAAACCAGGTAAAATACCAAACTGTTCTGGTTTTATGGTAATGCTTCCTGTGGTATTTTTGTTTAATCCTGTGGTTAAATAGTTAGTAATTACTACTTCCTCTAGTTTTTGAATGGTAAAAGGAGGAGTTACTTGCCTTACAATAGTAATAAACTGGTTGTTTAATTTGTTAAACTTTAAGTGCGTTTGTGTTTCTAAAGAAGTTAGAATTACCTCTAAGTTTTCATTACTATCCAAAAACACATTTACATCTTTAATCGTGTTATCGGCATAAGAAAAGCTAACTTTAAATTGTTGCTCTATTATAGTCAATACTTGCGCTAGAGGTTGCTTTTTGTTTTGCGATAAAACAGTCGAGTAACCGGAGAAAAATAAAATTAATACTAGCGCAATTTTTAGCGATTTATTCACGCGATAAAATAATGGTTTTGTTTGTTTTTGTATAGCTTAATTGTAAAGGTTCTGTTATCGATTTTAGTGCAATATCTATGTTTTTATGTGTGAATTTTCCAGTAAATAACGTACTTGTCTCTATATTGGAAGTTTCAAATTTAACGTTGTATAGTCTTTCAAACTCTGCTAAAACCTTGCTTAATGGTACACTTGTAAAAGCACTAACATGATTTATCCATTCTGGTTGTTTGACATTTGTAGTTATGGCTGTAGTCACATTTCCATTTAAAATTAAAAAAGAATCTCCAGCTTTTAAACGAGCCTTTCCTGTATTGTAGTTTATTTGCACGCTGCCTTCATAACAAACTACTTCAAAATAATCCTTTCGTTGTTTTACATTAAATTGTGTACCTAAAACGGTTACTGTTCCTGCATCTGTTTTTACGTTAAATGTGCTGCCTTTTTCTACTTTAAAAAAAGCTTCACCATCTAATGTAATGGTTCTGTTTGTATTCCAACTCTTTTTATTAAAGGTGATTTTAGAAATCGCATTTAAATGTACATAGGAATGATCAGGAAGCTCTATTCTTGATTTTTCAGTGAAATCTGTGGTAAAAGAACTATCTAAAGTTGTGGTGTAATAGTAACTACCTAAACAAATAGCTAGAATAGCGGCTACTTTGAGAATGGGTGATAGCCATTTCTTTGGAGTAGTTTTTTTTGCATTTATACCGCGTAAGGTGCTTTCTAAAGCAGCTTCGGTATTAAACTCTGGTGCTTTAAAATCTTTGCTGTACTTGGCTAGTTTAATTAACGACTCATAATCTTCGAGCGCTTCAAATGCTTCAAGTTCTTGAGGACTTAAGTCGTTATCTAACCATTTTAATACTAATTCTTCTTTATTCATTGTATGCTATTCAATTATATAACAAGTAAGGTTTAGAAACTCCTACCTCGAAATTAAAATTATTATTCCTGTAAAACAGAAATCATAATTCATCAATTTCTTCTCTTAATTTTTTTAATGCGCCGTAAATTCGTTTTTCAACTGCTTTGGTGCTAATATCTAAAAGCGATGCAATTTCTTTAAACCGTTTTCCTTCCACACGATTCATTAAAAAGGCAACGCGTTGTGCTTCTGTTAAATTTGCAATGGCATTTTCTAGCTTTTTGCGGTATTCCTTTTCTTCCATTAAAAACTCTGGCGACTCGTTAGAATGTTCTGTTGGTTTTATTTTCTGATGTTTTAAAACTACTTTTTGATGTGCAACGGCATTCAGCATTAAATTATTCGCTACCGTATATAAATAGCTTTTCGCTTTTTCAGGAGAAACGGTACTGCAATTCTGCCAAAGTTTTATAAAAGCATCTTGCACTTTGTCTTTAGGATTTAAATGATCCCCAAATTTATAATACAAAAAGTGATGCAAGTCTTTAGCATGTTTGTTAAATAGGCTATTGAAACGGTTTTCATTACAGACATTATTGTTTAAAGACTTTTGCATGTATAGTTAAAAAGGTTTCTGCAAAGTAGGAACATTTTTTTTAAAAAGTCAAGGTAGGAGTTTTTTAAACGAAGATGTTATAGTAGTATACAGCAATTAAAAGTTGCTATGAAAAGAAATAATTATTAATAAAAAACGAAACAATGAAAACCATCCATTTTAAATCCTACCTTTTTTTATGCTTACTTTTTTTGATGTTATTTTCAGCATGTCAAGAAGAAGTTGTAGAAGTTACAGAGCCAGATAATGAAGAAACGATTGCGCCAAATTCTAATTTAGCTAATTTAATGCGCAATGTAGCTTCCAATGATGGTTCCTTTGATAATATTATCGATTATGCGAATTGCCTAGAGGTTGTCTTGCCAGTAACCGTTACCGCAAATGGTGTAACAATAACCATAGAAAGTATTACCGATTATGATGCGTTAGAAATTATTTTAGACGCTTTTTCCAGTGATGGTGACGAAATAGAAATAACGTTTCCAATAACAGTTATTTTTAACGATTATTCCGAGTTGGTTATTAATAGCCAAAACGAATTAGAAGCACAAATAGAAAATTGTAATGAGGAAGATGAAGAAGATGATGATATTGAATGTGTTGATTTTCAATTTCCTATTACTATTTCCTTGTATAATACAGATTTTCAAGTTGTAGATACCGTTACCATAACTGATGATGAAGCTTTATATTCTTTTATTGAAAATTTAGAAGGAGGAGTTTTAGCTAGTATAAACTTCCCTGTTACTATGGTATTAGCAAATGGGGATACCGTTGTTGTAGAAAATAATACAGAAATGGAAGCAGCTATTGAAGCAGCAGAAGATACTTGTGATGAAGATGATGACTACGATTGGAATGACGATGATATAGAAGATTGTGATGTTAATTTATCCGAAATAGAAGCTTACTTATTAGCATGTAATATTACAGCGCCAACCTATGATGCGTCTGGTAATATTTTAGATGAAAATTATTTAATGTTTGATACGAATGGCGAAGTAATTGTTAATGGAGAACCAACGGTTACAGAATTTGGTTCTTGGTCTCTTTTAGAATCGGGTTCTGGTTATACCTTAACCATTGAAGGATTGACTGTTTTTGATTTGTTAAATGGGGAATGGTTGCTTTTAGGTTGTGATGAAGATACATTTGTCTTTAGTCAGGTAACAAATTCTGGTGATGTAATTAATATGGAACTGGAGCAAGATTGTGAAGATTGCAATACCCCAGAAGTTTTAATAAACGATTTGGTGATATACATGCCTTTTGCCGAGGAAGTTCACGATTTAATAAGTGGTTTTAATACAGAAAACATTACCAACACATTTGTAGAAGATAGAGCAGGAAACTCTGCTTGTGCTATATCTTTTACCGGAAATGATACCTTTGAGATTCCTGTAAATACAGACAGTGCACTGGTACAAGGCGATAGTTTTTCTATAAGTTTATGGTTTAAAATGCAAAATACAGCAGTAGGGGATTTAGAACTATTTTTTAGATCACCAGGAAATGCAACAGAAGGGTTTCAATTAGGAGTTTATGATTTAAATACACCATTGTTTACAGATAATACAAGCTTTTATCTTTGGGATAATGACTGGAATGGTGAAGTAGATGTAGTGTGGGAAAACACAGATTGGCATCATCTAGTAGTAACAGTATCTGCAGACAATACCGTTACATTATACAGAGATGGTGTACAAAGAAATATCGATGAGAATTCGAGCCTGAATATTGGTTCTCAAGCTTCCGATAGATACATTATTGGAGAAGGTTTTGTTGGTCATTTGGATGATTTAAGAGTTTATAAAAGAACTTTAAGTCCAAGCGAAGTAGGAGAATTATTTAATTTAGATGGTGAATGTTATACTTGTTTGTAAGTCAAGTTTAACGAGTGCATTATTAATAAAAAAGAGGCTTCTTAAAAGAAGCCTCTTTTTTTTATTTTTAATTGTGAAAACTAAAATAGAGACAGCTGTTTTTTAAGGATGTGGTAAATATGCTTTAATTCCAATTAAACAAGCTTTTCCAGTAAAGAAAAACAAAATATTTCTTTACTTTTGCAACTATTGAAATAAAAAAAATATGTTTAATAATTTAAGTGAAAAGTTAGATAAAGCGTTACATGTACTAAAAGGTCATGGAAGCATTACAGAAGTTAATGTTGCCGAAACCCTAAAAGAAGTACGTAGAGCGTTACTAGATGCCGATGTTAACTTTAAAATTGCTAAAGATTTTACTAATAAAGTAAAAGAAAAAGCACTTGGACAAAACGTTTTAACAAGCTTACAGCCAGGACAATTAATGGTGAAGATTGTTAAGGATGAACTTACCCAATTAATGGGTGGAGATGTAGAAGGTCTTAACTTAACAGGAACGCCAAGTATTATTTTAATGTCTGGTTTACAAGGTTCCGGAAAAACAACCTTTTCTGGTAAACTTGCCAACTATCTTAAAAATAAAAAAACAAAGAAACCTTTATTGGTAGCTTGTGATGTATATCGTCCGGCGGCCGTAGATCAATTACATGTTGTAGGAGATCAAATTAAAGTGGAGGTTTATAGCGATAGAGGAAATACAGATCCTGTAGCTATTGCACAAGCTGGTATTGCACATGCAAAGGCAAACGGACATAATGTGGTTATTATAGATACTGCTGGTCGTTTGGCTGTAGATGAAGCCATGATGGCCGAAATATCTAACATCCATAAAGCAATACAGCCACAAGAAACCTTGTTTGTTGTAGATTCTATGACAGGTCAAGATGCTGTAAATACAGCAAAAGCCTTCAATGATATTTTAAATTTTGATGGTGTTATTCTTACCAAATTAGATGGGGATACACGTGGTGGAGCAGCAATTTCTATTAAGTCTGTTGTAAATAAACCAATAAAGTTTATTGGTACTGGTGAAAAAATGGAAGCAATTGATGTTTTCTATCCTTCACGTATGGCAGATCGTATTCTTGGAATGGGAGATGTTGTGTCTCTTGTGGAAAGAGCACAAGAGCAGTTTGATGAAGATGAAGCTAGAAAATTGCAAAAGAAAATTGCCAAAAATCAATTTGGTTTTGATGATTTCTTAAAGCAAATTCAGCAAATCAAGAAAATGGGTAATATGAAAGACCTTATTGGAATGATTCCTGGAGCTGGAAAAATGATGAAAGATGTAGATATAGATGATGATGCTTTTAAAGGTATTGAAGCTATAATTCATTCTATGACCGTAAAAGAACGTACAAATCCATCGATTATAGATGCAAGCCGTAAAAAGCGAATTGGAAAAGGATCTGGTACTTCGGTGCAAGAAGTAAATCAGTTACTAAAACAATTCAACCAAATGTCGAAAATGATGAAGATGATGCAAGGTGGTGGCGGAAAACGTATGATGCAAGCAATGAAAAACATGAAGTAGTTCCTGTTTTTTATAGAATAAACAATGAAAAGAATGTGTCACCTCGAGCGCAGTCGAGAGGTCTCATTTGTAAATAGGTATAAAATTAGGTCTCGACTGCGCTCGACCTGACAGATTTAAAACTTCAACATGACTATTCTAGACGGGAAAAAAGTAAGTAACGACATTAAAGACGAAATTACAGAACAAGTAAAAAAAATGGTTGCTAAAGGCGAAAAAGTGCCACATTTAGCTGCTATTATTGTTGGTAATGATGGTGCTAGTTTAACGTATGTTGCTAGTAAAGTTCGCGCTTGTGAGCGTGTTGGTTTTGAGTCTACAATGGTAAGAATGTCTAATACTACTAGTGAAGTAGAATTATTAGATAAAATTGAAGAATTAAATACCAATAGTGATGTAGATGGTTTTATTATCCAATTACCACTACCTCCACAAATTAATACACAAAAAGTATTAATGGCTGTAAATCCAGATAAAGATGTGGATGGATTTCACCCAATGAATTTTGGTAAAATGGCATTAGATATGTCTACTTTCATTCCTGCAACACCATTTGGTATTCTAGAACTTATGGATCGTTACGGCGTAGAAACCAAAGGAAAGCACACTGTTGTAATTGGTAGATCACATATTGTGGGAAGACCAATGAGTATTTTAATGGGAAGAAAAGGGTTTCCAGGGAACTCTACAGTAACACTTACACATAGTCACACTAAAAATATTACTCAAATTACAAGTCAAGCAGATATTATTATTTCGGCTTTAGGAGTACCAAACTTCTTAAAAGCAGAAATGGTAAAAGACGATGTGGTAATTATTGATGTTGGTATTACTCGTGTTGCAGATGAAACAGCTCCCAAGGGTTATGTGATTACTGGGGATGTTGATTTTGAAAATGTAAGTAAAAAAGCGAGTTATATAACGCCAGTTCCTGGAGGAGTAGGACCAATGACGATTGCTATGTTACTTAAAAATACGCTTTTAGCTAGAGAAAGACATATGCAATAAACTACTTATATTGCAGTATGAATTTTTTGCTAATTTTATTAATAAACATACAGCGAGTAACTATTGGTAGTATACAACATGTACTACCAATAGTACTCGCTGTTTTGTTTTGTCTGGTTTTATTTCGTTTTGCTAAAAGACGACCTCAAAAACAAAAAGAAATCCTATTTCAAGCTTTAGGTGTCTTCGTTTCTCTAACCATTATTATTTTTCATAGTTATAAAATTAGCCAAGGTAATTATGCTGTTTCGGTAGATTTGCCTTTGTATTTATGTAGTTTTTTAGCTTTGATTATTCCTGTTTTTACATACTATAGGAAATATTGGATGTATGAAATTCTATTGTTTTGGATTATTGCAGGAACCTCGCAAGGTGTGATTACTCCAGATATTGCGGAAGGTTATCCTAGTTTTGACTTTTTTAGATATTGGATTGCGCACTTGGGCCTATTAACCATTATTTTTTACGCAACTTTTGTTTTAAGAATGCGGCCAAAACTAAAAAGTGTTTTTAAATCGCTTGTCGCAATACAAGGCTATTTAATCGCTTCGTTTGGTATAAATGCGCTTTTAGGTGCTAACTATTCGTATTTAAATAGAAAGCCAGATTCGGCTTCGGTTTTAGATTATTTACCAGAATGGCCTTATTATATAATAGTCGTTGAAGTATTTTTGATTCCGCTGTTTCTTCTTGTTTACTTGCCTTTTTATTTTGGGAATATAAAGCGTAAAAAGGAATAAAAAGGATAGTTTGATATATAACGATTGTATTTTCGTGAAATAATGAGTATCTTTTTTTTAAATTTATTCCTCATGAAATCATTAAAAGTAGTTTCCTTTTTTTTGCTTGTTTTTCTGTTTAATTGCGATGCAACCTCCGAAAAAAAAACATCTAATAATTTAGTAAACGTGTCCTTTTCAGATGCCACAAATTCGCGAAATTTAGACGGAAGGTTATTGCTTATTTTTGCAGATAGTAATGAAAAAGAACCTCGTTTTCTAGTGTCTGAAGGATTAGATGCGCAACCCATATTTGGAAAGAATGTAGAGAACTTAAAGCCAAATGAAAAAGTGTCTTTTGATGATACTGTTTTTGGATTTCCATACGAAAGTTTATCGCAATTAAAACAAGGAGATTATTATGTTCAAGCTGTTTTACATGTATATGAAACCTTTAATTTATCTACAGGACATACTGTGAAATTACCGATGGATAATGGAGAAGGACAACAATGGAAAACGTCTCCCGGAAATTTGTATAGCACACCAATAAAAGTTACAGTGACAGAAAGTGGCATAAAAGATTTAGACATTGTTTTAGATCAAGTTATTCCGGAAATGGAAGTTGCTGCGGATACCGAATGGATAAAACACATCCAAATAAAATCAGATTTGCTCTCTAAGTTCTGGGGAAAAGATATGTATCTAGGAGCACATGTTCTTTTGCCTAAAGGCTTTGAAGAGCATCCAGAAGCTAAGTATCCTTTAATGGTTTTTCACGGACACTTTCCTTCCGATTTTGGCGGATTTAGAACCACGCCACCAGATAAAAATTTAAAACCAGAATATTCCGATAGATTTCATGTAAATGGATATAATATTACGCAGCAACAAGAAGCTTATGATTTTTATACGCGTTGGAATGCACCGGATTTTCCTCGTTTTTTAATTATTGAAATTCAACATCCTACACCATATTATGATGATTCCTATGCCGTAAATTCTGCGAGTCAAGGACCTTATGGAGATGCTATAACCTACGAGCTGATTCCGTATATCGAAAAATTATTTCGCGGACAAGGAGAAGGTTGGTCTCGTTTTTTATATGGAGGATCCACTGGTGGTTGGGAAGCTTTAGCGGTGCAAGTAAAATATCCTGACGAATACAATGGTTGTTTTGCCGCTTGTCCAGATCCAATAGATTTTAGATCCTATTGTTTAAATAATATTTACGAAGATGAAAATGCATATTATGCGAAGAGTAATCATAAAAAGATAGAGATTCCTTCACATCGAGATTATTTGGGTAATGTGAGTGTTACTGTAAAAGAATCCAATCATTTAGAATTGGTTTTGGGTGATAAGTCAAGATCGGGTGGTCAGTTTGATATTTGGGAAGCAACCTATTCTCCGCAAGGAAAAGATGGTTATCCAGAACGATTGTGGGATAAATATTCTGGGGATATAAATAGTAATGTTGCCGAATTTTGGAAAGAGAATTACGATTTACGACATATTTTAGAGCGCGATTGGGATGCGCTAGGTGAAAAATTAAAAGGTAAAATTCATATTTATTGTGGAGATATGGATAATTATTATTTAAATAATGCGGTGTACTTAATGGAAGATTTTTTAGAAAGCACTACAGATCCTTATTATGAAGGGGAAGTAGATTATGGAGATCGCGCAGAACATTGCTGGAATGGAGATCAAGAAAATCCAAATCATATTTCTAGGTTGCGCTATAATAGTTTGTATGTGCCAAAAATAATGAAACGGATTTTAGAAAGCGCACCAAAAGGAGCGGACTTAACAAGTTGGCGTTACCAATAGTGCTTATTTCGCAAATAACTGATTTATATCTTTAAAAGCTTTAAACTCTAAAGCGTTGCCAGAAGGATCATTAAAAAACATCGTTGCTTGTTCACCTACTAAACCTTCAAAACGAATATATGGTTCAATAATGAAAGATATGTTTTTTAGTTTTAAGTCTTCCGCGAAAGCGTGAAAATCTTCCCAATCTAGAACGACACCATAATGCGGTATAGGAACTGCTTTTCCGTCGACAGGATTGGTTGGGGTTTCTCCGTTAGATTGTGCCTTGTAATGAATAACTAATTGATGACCAAAGAAATTGAAATCTACCCAGTGATCGCTACTTCTACCTTCTTCACAGTTTAAAATATCTCTATAAAATGTTCTGCACACTTCTAAATTATGCACTGGAATTGCAATGTGAAAAGGAGAAAGTTTAGCCATTGTTTTCTAAATAGGTTTTTGTAGAAGCTTCTAAAAGGGAGTTTAAATCTTCTAATTCTTCACTTGTGAATTCTCTATATTCACCAACAGGAACATCTAGTTTTATGTTCATAATACGAACACGCTTTAAGCTGTTTACTTCGTAATTTAAATATTCGCACATTCTACGAATTTGTCTGTTTAAACCTTGCGTTAAAATAATTTTAAACTTGTACGTACCTAGTTTTTCAACAATACAAGATTTAGTAGTTCGGTCTAATTCCTCTAAATAAATGCCGCCAGACATTCTTTCTAAAAAGGTTTGCGAAATTGCTTTATCTACCGTTACAATGTATTCTTTATCGTGATTATTACTAGCACGAAGTATTTTGTTTACAATATCACCATCGTCTGTAAGAAAAATTAAACCTTCACTTGGTTTATCTAATCTCCCAATAGGGAATATACGTTTTGGATATTTTATAAAATCGATAATATTGTCTTTTTCTACTCTAGTATCGGTAGTACAAACAATGCCAACAGGTTTGTTAAAGGCTAAATAAGTGAAAGCTTTTTTGGTGTTTATAACCGGTTTTCCATCTACATGAACCTCATCTGTTGGAGTTAATTTGGTGCCCATTTCTGGAACAACGCCGTTTATAGTTACTCTTCCAGCTTCAATAAGTCTGTCTGCTTCTCTACGTGAGCAGTAACCAACTTCGCTTAAATATTTATTTATACGTTTAAGATTCTCTTCCATCTGGCAAAGATACTATAAGTTTAATCACTATATGAAATTTAAAATGCGAGACTCTAGCTTAATTAGTGATGTAATTATTAATATATTCGGTTATGGTTTCATTGTTTAAGGAATGACCAAAACCTTGTGTGGTTATTAATTTAGCATTCGCATAGTTTTGCACAAAATGTTCGGCATCTTGATACGGGATAATTCTATCGCGTTCATCATGTATTAAGAGAGCTGAGGTAGTAATCTCTTTGGTGAAGTCTGCAGCAGAAAAATATTCTGGTACGTGACCATAAGTTTCTAATACAATTTCTCCTATTTTTTTATGAACTCTTTTGTTGTATCCCATCATTTTTACATAGCGATTAAAAACACCTGTAAAGTTGGAAGGAGCTCCTAATAAAACTAGTTTTTCTAATTCTGCATTCTGATATTTATGTTGGTAAAAAACAGTAGCCATACCACCAACAGAGTGTCCAATAATAATATCTGGATTGAATTTTTTAGAAACTATATTTATGAATTCGGAATAGAGAATGGCATTAAAGCGTTTACTTCCCGAGCGTCCATGTGCCGGAGCGTCTAAAGCAATTACGTTATAGTTTAGCTTTTTTAAGCTTTCTATTAAAGGTTTCCATCTTGCGGCATTACTTTCCCAACCATGAACCAATAGTATGGTTTTGTTTTTACCAAGCCATCTATAGGTCATGATATTAAAACCTTCATATTGCAATTCTTCTTTGAAAGCAGTATCTAAAAAATCAAAATCTTTTTCTTGAATTTTTCCTTTTAAAGGTTTAGAAAATAAGGATAGTGCTAGGTTTCCAGCTAATTTTGGTGAAATAAAGCTTATTAAGTTAATAATGAAGCCAATAGTTTTGGATATAAAATTCATTTTAATCTTCTCTGTTTACTAAATCCATGGAAAATGCGGGAAGGCAAATAGCTATATATTCGCAAGCAATGGTAAATGGATTGGAATACTGAACACGAGTATTCTTACTGATTTTTATGGATTGTCCGGCTTCCAAAATTACAACTTCATCTTCAATTATAAATTGTTTTTTGCCTTTAATTATGTAGGTGTATTCATCAAACCCAGGAGTTTGAAAAGGTTCACTCCAGCCAGCAGGAGCGATCATGCGTGCTATGCTTATTTGTGGGTTGTTGTCGGTGGCCAAACCAAAATGCTCTTCTATAACTTTTCCGTCTGTTGTAGGAACAACAAATGGTGAATTCTGTACGGTATATTTCTTTTTCATAATTAAAAATAGTATTGTATTGTTCTATACGTAATCTTTCTAGTAATGGTTTTATTTTAAAGGTTTACGTTTAATCATTCCTCCTTTTAAATCTTTTACTATACCAATGGTTAGAAAGGCGTTTTTATCTATTTTATCTATTTCTGTATATAGTTTAGATAATTCTAACCTGGTCATTACTGTGTAAATAATGTCTTTGTCGTAACTTTTTCCATTAACACCAAAACCACCTTTTCCTGCATATATTGTGCAGGCTCTACGTAGTTTTTCTGTAACCATGATTCTTATTTCTTCATGTTTTTGGGAAATAATAGTAATACCAACATATTCTTCTACACCATCTACCACAAAATCTACTGTTTTGGCTGCAGATAAATAGGTTAATATAGCATAAAGTGCCGTTTCAATAGATAAAACATAAGCGCCAAAAGAAAAAATAACAATATTTATAAGTAATAAGACATCACCAACGGTGATCGCCATTTTTCTGCTTAAGTATATGGCTAAAACTTCTGTTCCATCTATAACGCTTCCACCACGCATGGCTAAACCAATTCCTAAGCCGAGAAAGAAACCACCAAATACAGCGATTAATAACTTATCTTCTGTAATTGTTGGGTAATTTACAAAGTGAACGACTAGTGCTAAAAAAGCAATGGCAACGACGCTTTTAATGGCAAATTTCTTGCCGATAGTTTGTGTAGCAAGAATAAGGAATGGGATATTTACTATAAGTAGTAAAACACCAAGTGGTAAAGAGGTTATGTTTTTAAGAAGTAAAGAAATACCTGTTGCGCCACCATCTATAAAGTGATTTGGTAATAGAAAACCTTTTAAACCAAATCCAGCAGAAAAAACACCAATAATTATAAAAATAGATTCTTTAAAGGCATGCGAAATCTCTACTTTTATGTTATCAATAACAGGAGTTATTTGCGATTGGGTATATGGAATAGGAGTGTGTTTAGCTTTAAGTCTTTGCTTAGCTATATCTACTAATAGTTTACCAAATAATGGATTCATAACGATTAAGTATTAATTCCAACCTATCATGAAATGTTTTATTTTTGCTGTGTCAGGAATCTGTACTGCTTCAATTTTCTTGTTTACATCCATGCGTAATTCTGCAGGCAGTTCCATTTTGTCAATGGTGAAAAATCCATTTATATCATTTACAAAAACTACAACGTTTCGTAATGTATTTTGAATACTAGAAATGGTATAGTGGTTCTTAATATCTCCAAATGTGCTAGCGGTATTTAAGCCTTTGGCTGTTTTGTACCTTGGGTCTACGACTTTAATAGTCGTGATAGTAGCCGTAGAATCTAACGCTTGGTTAGGGGAAAGTATCAATAATTGCTTTCCTGTTTTGTCATAAATTTTTATGTCATTGACGCTTCCTGTAAATTCATCTCCATTAATTCGTTTTACAACAGAGTCATTAGCGTAAATGGCTTCTATATCTTTTACTTGAGTAGAGTCTGTTAAAAGTCCAATATTATTTTTAGATATTAAAAATGGGTTAACTTCTTTTTTGCATGAAGTAAAAACGATGCTTAATAAACAAAGTGTAAAAATTATGTTTTTCATATTTATTTTCCGAGAAAGCGGGAATCTTATTTGATTTTTATTTCCGTGAAAACGGAAAATATATGGTTTGTTATTGTGTGTTTATTTGTAGTTCCAAGCTTAAGCCAAGAACTACATTACTTTCTTTAAAATACCAAAAACAGAACGGATGAACGTTGCGCTTGTAAGTACTTTGATAATGGGATTCATTCTAGTACTACTTCTACTAGAGCTAGATCGAGTAGCTTTTTTTTGTTCTTTTTCTTTAGCTTCTCTAGCATCTTCTTTAATTTGAAATGCTTCTGCTTTTTCAATCTTTTTATTCAGCATTTCATAAGCCGATTCTCTGTCTATGGTTTCGTTGTATTTCATGACTAGTTTAGAATCGTCTAAAAGATTGTTTAATTCCGTTTCTGTAAGTACATCCATTCTACTCATTGGCGCTCGCATCATTGTTGCCGCAAGCGGAGTTGGCCTTCCTTTTTCATCTAAAGCAGAAACTAGAGCTTCACCAATTCCTAAGGAAGTTAAAATTTCAGCAGTATCATAATAATCGGTGTCTGGATAGTTTTGAGCTGCAAGCTTTATAGCTTTTCTATCTTTAGCTGTAAAGGCACGTAAAGCATGTTGTATTTTTAAACCTAACTGACTTAATACTCCTTCTGGAACATCGGTTGGATTTTGTGTTACAAAGTATAAACCAATTCCTTTACTACGTATTAGTTTTACAATGCTTTCAATTTGATTCAATAATGCTTTAGAAGCTTCATTAAAGATAAGATGCGCTTCGTCTATAAACATAATTAATTCTGGCTTGTCTGCATCTCCTTGTTCTGGAAAAGTTTCGTAAATCTCCGCCAATAAGCTTAACATGAATGTAGAAAATAATTTAGGCTTATCTTGAATATCTGTTAATCTAATAATATTAATATAGCCTTTACCATCTCTTGTGGTGCGAACTAAATCTTCCACATCAAAACTTTTTTCACCAAAGAAAAGTTCTCCTCCTTGTTGTTCTATTTCTACCACTTTACGTAAAATAGCACCTGTAGATGCCGAAGAAATTCTGCCATAAGCATCCGAGAATTCTTCTTTTCCTTCTTTGGTAGCGTATTGTAATATTTTTTTAAAATCTTTTAAGTCTAATAAAGGCAGTTTGTTGTCGTCACAATATTTAAAAATAACAGCAACAACACCAGATTGCGTATCCGATAAATCTAAAATTCTAGATAATAAAACTGGTCCGAACTCACTAACGGTAGCGCGTAAGCGAACACCTTCTTGTTCCGATAACGACATGATTTCTACAGGAAATCCTTTTGCTTCAAAAGGTAATCCTATTTTTGCGTGACGCTCATCTATTTTAGCATGTCCGGGACTTGGTTGTGCTAAACCACTTAAATCCCCTTTAATATCCATAAGTAAAACAGGAATTCCTTTTTCGCTTAAGTTTTCAGCCAAAACTTGTAATGTTTTTGTTTTACCTGTACCTGTTGCACCGGCAATTAAACCATGTCTATTCATGGTTTTTAAAGGTATTTTTACAAAAGCATCTTTAATGGTTTCTCCATCTAACATTGCAGAACCTAAGGTGATAAAATCGCCTTTGGTTGTGTTTCCTTCTTCTATATGTTTAAAAAAATCGTCCTGTCTGCTCATAGTATTCTTCAAAATTTGCATAAAAATAGTAATCTTTAATGTAAAACCTTTTAAAAAAGTAATCAACTTTTCAACTTAAAGGTACAAATATCTTAAGTCATTAATGTCTTGTCTTGTTATTATGAAAATGAAACACTAAGCTTTTTAACTTTAAATATTTTGGGCTCTATTAAACTTTAAATACTTAAATAACTATCTTTGCAAGCTATGACAAGAAGTGAAAGACAAGAGTTGCTAGATAAAGGGTTGTTATTACCTTTGATGGAAGAGTTTTATACGATTCAAGGAGAGGGTTTTCATAAAGGAACAGCTGCGTATTTTGTAAGAATTGGTGGTTGTGATGTTGGTTGCCATTGGTGTGACGTTAAAGAAAGTTGGTTGCCAGAATTGCATCCTGCGACAGAAACAATTAAAATTGCCGAAAACGCTGCGAAGTACAGTAAGACCATTGTAGTTACAGGTGGAGAGCCTTTAATGTGGAATATGAATCCGTTAACCAACGCGCTAAAAGAAAGAGGATTGCAAGTGCATATTGAAACTTCTGGAGCGTATAAGTTAACTGGAATTTGGGATTGGATTTGCCTTTCACCAAAAAAGAATAAACTTCCAACCGAAGAAGTATATGCGCAAGCACACGAGTTGAAATGTATTATCTATAATAAGGATGATTTTAAGTTTGCCGAAGAACAAGCAGCAAAAGTGAATAAAGATTGTATTTTATATTTACAACCAGAATGGAGTAAACGGGATAAGATGGTTCCTGAAATTGTAGATTATGTAATGGCTAATCCGCAATGGAAAGTTTCTTTACAAACACATAAATATTTAAATATACCGTAATAAAAAAGCCTTAGAATTATTCTAAGGCTTTTTTGTATACTTTTATTGTGTGTTTCTTATTTAGTAAATGGCACAGCTACTACTGTGGTGTCCCAACCTAAAAACATATCTACTCCTTTATCACTTTCTTTAAAAGCTATAGAAAAAGCTTCAATAGATTTTTTGCTAGATGTAACAGGAACTGTGATTCTTGCTACGTCGTTAGCTTCTTTGTAAAAATAACTTCCCCAAGCATTTAAATCCGAGTTGATAATGATAGTCCACTCTTTTTCTCCTGGAATAGTTGCTAAAGAGTAGGTTCCCGCTTTTACTAAAGTACTTCCTAATTTCATGTCTGTATATAACGTGATTTCAGCAGCTTCATTAGCTCCAGTACGCCAAACTTTACCATTTGGAGCAAGTTTGTCTAAGCTTCTTTCTTTTAATTGTGGTCTACTATAAACTACTTTTATTAATTTGTCTGGGTTTTTATAATCTGTAGGGAATGCTGCAGCATCCATTGGGCTTTTATCTAAGCCAGCAAAATCCTGAGCGTTAGTGTTTAAAGAGAAAAGCATTAAAAATGCCATTGCAGTAGTCGTAAGTAATGTTGGTGTTTTCATAATTTGTTTTATATATTATTGAATGATTAAGTTATACTATCTACGTAGTAAACCATGCTTAAAGTCGTAATTGAAAGTTAAAGTTTACAATTTTATAAGAAATAATAGTAAATATATTTTAAGGACTTTCATTTTGTTTAATAAAGCGTAAATTATGTTATATATTGTAAGTAATTAGTTGTTTTGTGTTTTAAATATGAAACATCATTCGCATATTTGCCTCAGTAATTATAACAACAAAGAATAAAAAATTAAAAAGATATAAGTTATGTGTGGAATTGTATGTGCTTTCGACCTTAAACAAAAAAGTGAAGATTTAAGACCTCAGGTTTTAGAAATGTCTAAAACTATTCGTCATCGTGGACCAGATTGGTCAGGAATTTATAGTAATGATAAGGCGATTTTAGCACATGAGCGTTTAGCTATTGTGGATCCAACTTCCGGAAAACAACCATTGTTTAGTCCAGATAATAAACTGGTTTTAGCAGCAAATGGCGAAATATATAACCATAGAGAATTACGTAAACAATTTGAAGGTAAATACGATTTTCAAACACAAAGTGACTGCGAAGTTATTTTAGCATTATACCAAGAAAAAGGAGTGGATTTTGTAGATGAAATGAATGGAATCTTCGGATTTGCAATCTATGATGTAGAAAAAGATGAATACTTTATTGCTCGTGATCACATGGGAATTATTCCTTTATATATAGGATGGGATCAAAACGGAACATTTTATGTGGCTTCCGAATTAAAAGCATTAGAAGGAATTTGTACTAAAATTGAATTATTTCCTCCTGGACATTATATGTCTAGTAAAGATGGCGAATATGTAAAATGGTATAATAGAGATTGGAGTGAGTACGATGCAGTAAAAGATAACGAAACAAGTATTGCTGAAGTTAAAGAAGCATTGGAAGCAGCAGTGCATAGACAATTAATGAGTGATGTGCCTTATGGTGTATTACTTTCAGGAGGTTTAGATTCTTCCGTAGTATCTGCAATCGCAAAAAAATATGCGCAAAAACGTATAGAAAGTGATGACACTTCAGATGCTTGGTATCCGCAATTGCATTCCTTCGCTGTAGGATTAGAAGGTTCTCCAGATTTAGCTGCAGCGCAAAAAGTAGCAGATTTTATAGGAACGATTCATCACGAAATTAAATTCACCATCCAAGAAGGTTTAGACGCTATTAAAGATGTTATTTATAATATTGAAACGTATGATATTACTACGATTCGCTCTTCTACACCAATGTATTTAATGGCAAGAGTTATTAAATCTATGGGAATTAAAATGGTACTATCTGGTGAAGGAGCAGATGAAATTTTTGGAGGCTATTTATACTTTCATAAAGCGCCAAATGCACAAGAATTTCATGAAGAAACCGTTAGGAAATTAAATAAATTACACATGTACGATTGCTTAAGAGCAAACAAAAGTTTAGCTGCTTGGGGAATTGAAGGTCGTGTCCCATTTTTAGATAAAGAGTTTATCGATGTTGCTATGCGCATCAATCCACAAGATAAAATGATTAATGGAGAACGCATGGAAAAATGGGTGGTACGTAAAGCATTTGAAGATATGTTGCCAGAAAGCGTAGCTTGGAGACAAAAAGAACAATTTAGTGATGGCGTTGGTTATAGCTGGATTGATACACTTAAAGAAGTGGTTGGTGAAGCAGTAACCGATGAGCAAATGGCAAATGCTAAATTTAGGTTCCCTATTCAAACACCAAATAACAAAGAAGAGTTTTATTACCGTTCTATTTTTGAAGAACATTTTCCAAGTGATGCAGCGGCTTTAAGTGTGCCGCAAGAAGCAAGTGTAGCTTGTAGTACTGCAATTGCTTTAGAATGGGATGAAGCGTTTAAGAATATGAATGAACCATCTGGTCGTGCAATATCTAATGTGCATGATAAAGCATATGCAAAATCGTAGTTTCATGAATTTGTGAATATTTAATATAGATTAATAGCTTTAAAACCTCGCTTCGGCGAGGTTTTGTGTTTTTCATAATAACGAATTATAAAATAGCTTGAGAATGCAATGAAGCATTTAGAAATAGTGATAGGTGTCTAGAAGCGTGCAGGATAAAGCATGTTGCATTGATGTATAGCTACCTGTTTAAGCTTTTTAGTTTGCTAAAGTAAAGTCGTGTCTATATCTGGAGTTAGATGCTCAATCCTATCAATAACTCTAAACAGTTTTGTTTTGTCTAATGGTTTTGTAATGCAGTCAATAAAACCAGCATTAAAAACCTTGCTGTTTGTTTCTGTAGAGGAGTATGCTGTATGCGCAATTACAGGTAAATAGGGCTTGAATAGTTTTATTATTTTTCTTGCTTCAAAGCCTCCCATTATTGGCATTTTTATATCCATGATTACTAATTGAATCGAATCATTTTCTTTACATATTTCTACTGCTTCTTTTCCGTTTTTAGCGCGTATAACATGGTAGTTTCTAATTTTCATTACTTTTTTTATGAGCATGAAATTAATCTCATCGTCTTCGGCAATAAGAATATTTAAAGGTTTTATTTTGTCTTCTGTTTTAAGAGCAACTTCCGTTATAGGCAGTGTGGCTAGCCTATTTAATTTTAATGGTACGGTGAATGAAAAAGTAGAACCGAAATTCTCTGTAGATTCTAACCAGATTTCACCACCTAACATTTCAATGTACGCTTTAGAAATAGCGAGACCTAAACCTAAACCGCTTAAATTAATTGTTTTGTCATTTTGTATTCTGTTAAATCGAATAAAAATATTTTTGGTGTCTTCTTTCGACATGCCGATGCCGGTATCTGTAATGTGAAATTCTAAGGCGTTTTTTTGAGTACTTATTTTGTAGCTAAAATTAACGCTTCCTTTTTCACTGTATTTAATAGCATTGTTTAAAAGGTTAACTATTATTTGTCGTAATTTGGTTTCATCACTTATTAATTGATATACAACAGCATGTTTTGGCTTATCAAAAAACAATCGCAAAGGTTTATTTTTAGGGATTGTAATTTCGACTGCCTGTTTTATTTCCAATAACGTTTCGTCTAAATTAAAAGCTTTTAAATTGGGGGTTACTTGGTTGGTGTCAATTTTAGACATTTCAATTAAATCATCTATAATAGATACCAGATTTTTTCCACTTCTCTTAATGACATTAATATAATCTAATCGTTCTGCCTCGGATGGGTTTTGAGTACTCAGTAAATCCGAAAACCCTAGAATAGCATTCATTGGCGTTCTTATTTCATGCGATAGATTGGTTAAAAAAGAAGCTTTTAATAAGTCACTTTCTTCTGCTTTTTCTTTCGCTTTTTGAAGTTCTTCTTTTTGCAAATAACTTTTAAATATAAAATGACCTATTTTATTGAAATTACCATCGGTATTAAAATGAGATAATAAATTAAAGTCATTAGAATTTATAGCGTGAATAATTAAGTCAAAAGGCTGTTTTACTACTTTTACGAAGCGAAAAGTGATAAATGAAATAATAGCTATGGCGCTAAATATGAAAGAGCTAATAAATAAAGCACTATTATCTTTATGAAAAGAAAAAAAGATAACATTGTAAATTATAAATAAAAGTACTGAGCTAGCTATAGGTATTAAAAACCTGATTAGGGCAGGATTGAAAAATTTCATTTAATGTAAATTAGGGGCTCCAATATAATAAAATAAAACCGATTTGTGCTTTGTTAAGAGATAAGCGCTTAAGCGCCTATTTACTTTTGAATAAAGTGCTAAGTATTCTATGGTAACAAGTTCAAATAGGAGTTTTAACGTGTTTTTGTTATTTTATTTTTTTTAAGCGTTATTAAAAAAATGAAAATCAATTTTAAGGTTGTTTTTAGCTACTCTAAGGTCTTTCTTGCGTTTTTAACAAATGTTAATAATTATCGTGTTAAATCGATGAAAAGCTTTTAAAACGCATCAAAATTTAGTATCTTTGGTTGTATTCCAAAGGATGCTGTACAGCGTCCTTTTTTATGCCTTAAACAATAGAAAACAGATCATAAATAACATATAAGTATGAGCGAAAAAAAAGAAGAGTTTAACAAACACAATTATTCGGCCGATAGTATTCAAGCGCTAGAAGGAATGGAGCACGTGCGTATGCGTCCTTCTATGTATATTGGAGATGTTGGTACTCGTGGTTTACACCATTTGGTATATGAGGTTGTAGATAACTCGATTGATGAAGCATTAGCTGGTCATTGTGATAATATTACAGTAACGATTAATGAGGATAACTCGATTACCACAGAAGATGATGGACGTGGTATTCCTGTAGATTTACATAAAAAAGAAGGTGTTTCTGCGCTGCAGGTTGTAATGACTAAAATTGGTGCAGGTGGAAAGTTCGATAAAGATTCTTATAAAGTATCTGGTGGACTTCACGGCGTTGGTGTAAGTTGTGTAAATGCACTTTCAGAACATTTAAGAGCTACTGTTTTTAGAGACGGTAAAATTTGGGAACAAGAATATTCTAAAGGAAAAGCCCTTTATCCTGTAAAAGCAATTGGAGATACGGATAAAAGAGGAACAACAGTTACGTTTAGACCAGATCCTACAATATTTACACAAACCTTAGAGTATAACTACGATACTCTAGCAAGTAGAATGCGTGAATTAGCGTATTTAAATAAAGGAATTACCGTTCATTTAATTGATAAGAGACGTACTAAAGAAGATGGTTCTTTTGAAGGGGAAACATTCCATTCGGAAGAAGGTCTTAAAGAATTTATCAAGTTTTTAGATGCAACCAGAGAGCCTTTAATGAAAGAAGTGATTTCTTTTGAAGGGGAAAAGAATGGTGTGCCTGTTGAGGTCGCTATGATTTATAATACATCGTATGCAGAAAATTTGCACTCGTATGTAAATAATATTAATACACATGAAGGTGGAACACATCTTTCTGGTTTCCGTCGTGGTTTAACACATACGCTTAAAAAGTATGCGGATGAATCCGGAATGTTAGACAAATTAAAGTTTGATATTGCTGGAGATGATTTCCGTGAAGGACTAACAGCAATTATTTCTGTAAAAGTTCAAGAGCCTCAATTTGAAGGACAAACAAAGACAAAATTAGGTAACCGTGAAGTTTCTGCAGCTGTAAGTCAGTCTGTTTCCGAAATGCTAACAAACTACTTAGAAGAGCATCCAGACGACGCTAAAATTATTGTGCAAAAAGTAATTCTTGCCGCACAAGCACGTCACGCAGCACAAAAAGCGCGTGAAATGGTACAGCGTAAAACAGTAATGAGTATTGGTGGTTTGCCAGGAAAATTATCAGATTGTTCCGAACAAGATCCTACAAAATGTGAAGTATACTTAGTCGAGGGAGATTCGGCAGGTGGAACTGCAAAACAAGGTCGTGATAGAGCATTTCAAGCTATTTTGCCATTACGTGGTAAAATTCTAAATGTAGAAAAAGCGATGACACATAAGGTGTTTGAAAATGAAGAGATTAAAAATATCTTCACCGCTTTAGGGGTTACTATTGGAACCGAAGAAGATAGTAAAGCATTAAACCTTTCTAAATTAAGATACCATAAAATAGTAATCATGTGTGATGCCGATATTGATGGTTCGCACATCGAAACGCTAATTTTAACGTTCTTCTTTAGATACATGAAAGAGTTGATTGAAAATGGTCATATTTATATTGCAACGCCTCCTTTATATTTAGTTAAAAAAGGAGCGAAAAAACAGTATGCTTGGAGTGATGAAGAACGTATAGCGATTATGAATGATTTTGGAGAATCTTCAAAAATACAACGTTATAAAGGTCTTGGGGAAATGAATGCATCACAACTTTGGGATACAACCATGAATCCAGAATTTAGAACCTTACGTCAAATATATATCGATAATGGCGTAGAAGCAGATCGTGTATTCTCTATGTTAATGGGAGATGAAGTTCCGCCTCGTAGAGAGTTTATCGAGAAAAATGCAATCTATGCAAATATTGATGCATAATTATATCCTTGTAGGTTTTTAAAACCTGCAAGGTATTTGTATCAACAACATTTTAAAACCTGTAAAGTTTCATTGCTTTACAGGTTTTTTTTGTTTAATAATTAGGATTCTAAATATTTTAAAAAACAGCATGGCGTAAACGGGATCGAAAAGCATCGATATACTTTCCCTGTTTATTATTCCTAGCAATTACGAATTAAAAACCTTTTTATTAATTAATAAAAGTATGAGTTAAAAGTTTATATTTGAGTAGGATATATATTTAAGGTGACGTCATTTTCGATAGTTTTTATATTCAAAAAAAAAGAGTGACTAACCAATAAAACCACTATAAATGAAAAAGCTACTGCTATTAAGCTTTCTTTTATTGACGTCTTATTTTACAAAAGCACAAGAACATTGTGCACAAGACATTTACCAACAAAAAAATTATGAAGAAAACCCTTCTTTAAGGCCAGAGAATAATTTGGCACACCAAGAGTTAGAAGAATTTACTAGAACATTTCAGTCTAGTTCTAATAATCAAAGAGATTGGAATATTGCAGATCTTGTTATTGGAACAGATTACATTATTCCTGTTGTGGTTCATGTTATACACAACAACGGGCCAGAAAATATTTCAGATGCTGCAGTAAAACGTTCCATAGAGATGTTAAATATATTTTATGCAGGAGAATCTGCTTTCGATAAAAATATCGATCCAGAATTTGTTGCGGTTAGAGGTGCTTTTACAGAAAAAAAATTAAAATTTGTTTTGGCTAATTTTGATCCAAACGGAAATGCTACTAACGGTGTCGATAGACATGTCGATGCAATGTATACCTACGCAGGTAACGATCCAAATATGAGACTTACATACCATTGGCCAAGAGATCAATATTTCAATATCTATGTCGTTGCTCAATCTTTGAGTTCCAGTTCTAGTTCTGGTTTTGCTACTTTTCCGCCGGATGTGGATGCTGCAGCAGATGCCCATTTAGACGGGCATGTAATGTCTGCATGGGCCTATGGAGAACATGGAGAAATGTGGCAAACTTGGTATCATAATTTAGCACATGAAGTAGGACATTGGTTAAATGTCTATCATATTTGGGCGAATGCTGGAGGAAATGGAAATACATATTATTGTAATGAAGATGATTCGGTTTTAGATACACCAAATACGTACGGAAATAGCTTGTCCGATTTGGATGGTTTTCCAGGTGTAGGGACTGTTGTTAAGTGTTCTACAAAAGATAATTATACCAATATGATGGATTATACTGCCGCAACCTATGCGATGTTTACTAATGGTCAAAAAGCACGTATGGAAGCTGCATTAAATTCTACTGTTGCACAAAAAAGTAGTTTATGGCAAACGGCAAATGTTTTAGCAAGAATCTATGGCTGTACAACTGGTGTAGACTCTGATGGAGATAGTATTCCGGATGCCTGTGATGTCTGTCCGAATGATATTAATAATGATAGTGATGGTGATGGTGTTTGTGATGAATATGATCAATGTATGGGATATCCGGATATTAATTTAGACGGGAATCCAGCAGCTATGGATGCGTGTGATCCATTAACGCCAATAATTAATTTTAATTCTGAAACGGTATTGTCTTATGATGCTACAAAAGATAAAGGTGTCTCTATTAATTATGATAATGGAGCTACGCTGCATGTTTCGATAAACGGATGGAAAGCCATTGCGATAAATTATAATATTACGCCTTCAACAATGTTAGAATTTGATTTTAAAAGTACCATTGATGGTGAATCTCATTTTATTGGTGTGGATGATGATTTGAGTTTAGATCCGCTTATGGCATTTAAATTATATGGTACGGAAAGTGTTCCGGAAACATCGGTTTACAACATGGATTATGATACTTATGAAGATGCCGATTTGTATACTTACAAGCATTATTCTATTCCAATAGGGACATTAATTACCGGTGCAGCACCATATTTATTCTTTTCGGCAGGAAATGACGAATATACCGAAGTTTGGAATACTGGTGGTTTATATTATCCTGGAGCAGGACGCTACTTCGTTCTTTAGAAATGTAAAGCTTTATCAAACGGAAACTTTATCTTTAGCAAATCAAGATCTTACACCATATATCTCCGTGTATCCTAATCCTGCACAAAATGAGATTACCGTTACTTTAAATAATGGCATCACTTTAGAAACTGCAACCATATTAGATGTAAATGGACGCATCGTACAATCTCATAAATTTAATAATCTAACACAAGAAAATATCGATATAAGTAATCTCTCGGCTGGTGTATATTTCATAAAAATACAATCTAACAGCGGGATAGGTGTGAAAAGAATAGTGAAAAACTAAAAGTCATTTATTTTAATATCCAATAACGATGATATATTCTTATAAAACATGTGCCCTTTTAGCCTTTTGTAGTCTCCTTTTATTTGCTTGTAACAGTAAAGAAGAGTCGAAAAATAGCTGGAAACATTTAGGTAATTCTGAAATAGAAAAAGCACCTATAATAGAAACGGAAGCTTTAAAAGCATATAGCGTTAAAAACGACTATTATCAAAGAAAATTAGATTCTTTAATTTTCGAAACCCCAAGTGAAGCGCATAATTATCAGCAAAAGGCAATGCTTTTATATAAGCAAGATAAAGATGAACTTGGTTTGCCTTTTCTCGAAAAAGCAGCAGCGCTCGAGCCTGAAAAATGGCTAGATTATATGGCTTTTATGAAATGCATTTTTTCTAAAAACTACAAAGATGCCATTGTAGATTTTAATAAAGCTTTAGCGTTAAATGGCGAATCTTATGTGATGGATCATTCCTATTATTTTTATTTAGGTTTATGTTATTTGCAGTTAAACGAATTTGAAATAGCCAAAGGTTTTTTTGAAAAAAGCATCGCGCAATCTGTAAAAGAAGATGGCGAAGAATGGATTCATTTTACCGATTTAATGTACTTAGGAATTGCAAATTACGAATTAAATAATTTTGAAGAAGCCATTAAAATGTTTGATGAAGCTTTACTTCTTCAGCCAAAATTTAGCGATGTGAAATATTATAAAGCAAACTGCTTAGGAAGATTAGGAGAAATAGAAAAAGCAGAAATTATGTTTGCAGAAGCCAAAGAAGATTTTATAAACGATGACATTATGTATGAAGATAATACCATATATGAACGTTATCCATATCAAGTGCGTAAAAGCTGGTTTGGATTATAGTAAAAGTCATTAGAAATCGTTAATTTTACACCTATAATAACTCAACACAAATTAAAAACATAAAAAATGAAAGTAACAGTAGTAGGAGCAGGAGCAGTAGGAGCAAGTTGTGCAGAATATATTGCTATTAAAAACTTTGCTTCAGAAGTAGTTTTATTAGACATTAAAGAAGGTTTTGCCGAAGGTAAAGCAATGGATTTAATGCAAACTGCATCTTTAAATGGATTCGATACAAAAATAACAGGAATTACGAATGATTATTCGAAAACAGCAGGTTCTGATGTTTGTGTAATTACGTCTGGTATTCCTAGAAAACCAGGTATGACTCGTGAAGAGTTAATTGGTATCAACGCAGGAATTGTAAAAATGGTGTCTTCTAGCTTAATAGAACATTCTCCAAATACAATTATAATTGTGGTATCTAATCCAATGGATACGATGACTTATTTAGTACATAAAACTACTGGTTTACCAAAAAGTAAAATTATAGGAATGGGAGGCGCTTTAGATTCTGCTCGTTTTAAATACAGATTAGCAGAAGCTTTAGGTGCACCTATTAGTGATGTTGACGGAATGGTAATTGGTGGACATAGCGACAAAGGTATGGTGCCATTAATAGGTAAAGCTGCTAGAAATAGTGTAAAAGTTTCTGAGTTTTTATCTGAAGAACGTATGGATCAAGTAGTACAAGATACTAAAGTTGGTGGTGCAACACTTACCGGTTTATTAGGTACTTCTGCATGGTATGCTCCAGGAGCAGCTGTATCTGGAATGGTGCAAGCAATTGCTTGTGATACTAAAAAGATATTCCCTTGTTCTGCTTTATTAGAAGGCGAATTTGGATTAAGCGATTTAGCGATTGGTGTTCCTTGTGTTTTAGGAGCTAACGGAATTGAAAAAATTGTTGAAATTAGTTTAACAGATGCGGAAAAAGCAAAATTAGCAGAATCTGCTGAAGGTGTGAAAGCAACTAATGGTTTATTAGAATTGTAATCTATCTAGTTCTCAATCTGTAAGGTTTTCTTTAACCTAATAGGTTTTATTTAATATTTATGTAAAGACTGTAGAAATACAGTCTTTATTTTTTATATTTGGCGCATGAAAAAGTGGTACATCTGTACTTTAGTTATTGCTTTTACCTTACTAGGTTATATTAGTAAGGAGCAATCTGCTTTGCCAAATCAGAAAATTGTATTACAGTTTTCAGACACTTCGATTACTTCTACCGAAATTGAAAACACCGTTGCCATTGTCAAAAAGCAATTGTTCGACTTAGGTGTAGCCAATATTCAAATTCATGAAATAGACAATAAGCAATTCAAAATCACGTATTATAGTGATGCCGATGTTGTTAGTGTAAAAAATAAACTTTCCAAAGAAGAGCATCTCGCAATAGATTATGCTTCTAATGGTAAAGAGGGATTTCCTAAAAAACCTGCATCTAACGAAAATTATAATCTGGATGTTTTTAAAATCCAAGAGGCAAGTGATGCTAATTCCGGATTTGATGGTAAAGTAGCTATAGAACCTAAATTAGAAAGCGATCGTTATTCTAATCCTAATGTATATAGTTTTGCAACTTCTATAGAAGTAAGTGAAATATGTGCGTATACACAAGTTGCCTATAAAGTAAATACAAATGTTGCAATAGCAATAGATAATACTTCGTATAAAATACCTGAAGTTAGAGCAGGACCAAATACAAATACTACTTCATAAATCAAGCAGCGTTTTTCATATTGCCTACTAAAAGTATAAATGAGAGCCAGCGAACACCAATAACTTTTAAAGTTTCATAGGTGTAACATTACATTTAAACATAAAAAAGAGTCAATAAACAACGCGTAAATTATATATTTGCACGTTTTAAAAATAAAACAAGCTTAGAGCAAGGCGTAACCTTGTGAAACAAAATAAACTTGTCATTCTCACGAAAGTGAGAATCTAACACAAAAAAATATACAAATGCAAAACAAAGGATTAGTAAAATTATTTGCACTATTGTTTGGTTTGGTAAGTATTTACCAATTATCATTCACGCTTAAAAACAGTAGTATAGAAAGCAATGCAGCAGCTTATGCAAATGGAGATTCTGTAAAAGAAACTAGGTATTTAGATTCACTTTCTAATAAAGAAGTGTATAACATCGGAATAGCAAAATACACCTATGATGAGGTAAAAGAAAATGCTATGAATTTAGGACTTGACCTTAAAGGTGGAGTTAACGTTATATTACAAGTTTCTGTAAAAGACATATTAAAAGGATTAGCTAATAATACAACAGATCCTATTTTTAATAAAGCATTAGACGATGCTTCAGAACTTCAAAAAAATAGTCAGAATACCTATTTAGAAGATTTTTATACTTCGTTTGAAGCTATAAAAGGAGATACTAAATTAGCTTCACCAGACATATTCTATACTAGAGCTTTAGATGGTGAGATTGACGGAAATATGACCGATTCTGAGGTGAAACCAGTAATCTCAAGAAAAATTGATGAGTCTATTGTTTCGGCTTTCGAAGTATTACGTAAGCGTATTGATGAGTTTGGTGTAACATCTCCAAATATTCAACGTATGGGGAATTCAGGACGTATTCTAGTAGAATTACCTGGAGTTAAAGATGTAGACCGTGCTACTGCATTATTACAAAGTACCGCACAATTAGAGTTTTGGGATGTGTACAACAAAACGATCTTTAATAGCTTTTTAGTAGAAGCTAATGAAACGATTAAAAGCATTCAAAAATCAAATGAAGTAAATACGGAAGAGGTTAAAGAAACTACAGCAGAAGAAGATAAGATTGCAGACCTTTTAGGGGATGATCCAGATTCTACAGCTGTTGTTGTAAATCCGCTTTTAGACAAATTAATAGGTTCTCAAGACCCAGCAGCAATTGCTTTAGTTAATATTAATGACAGAGAAATTATTAGTGAGTATTTAAATATGCCACAAGTAAGAAACTTGCTTCCTGCAGAACAACGTTATGTAAAATTTGCATTCGGGAAACAAAAAGGAGATAGTGAATTAGTAGACTTATATGCATTAATTGCAAATAGAGAAAATGTGCCAGAATTAGGTGGTGGCGTTGTTGTAGATGCAAGACAAGATTATGATCCTTTAGGAAAACCTCTTGTAAGCATGCAAATGAATGGTAAAGGAGCTAAAATCTGGGAAGAAATGACTGGAAGAGCTTTTACACAAAGAAGTCAAATCGCTATTGTTTTAGATGACGTAGTATATTCTGCACCTGGAGTAACAACAGGAGCAATTGCAGGTGGTAATTCACAAATTTCTGGAAACTTTACACTAAATGAAGCAACCGATTTAGCAAACGTTTTAAGAGCAGGTAAATTACCAGCTAGAGCAGATATTATTCAAAGTGATGTAGTTGGTCCTTCTTTAGGACAAGAAGCTATTGATAGTGGTAAAATGTCTTTCGCAATTGCATTAGCATTAGTATTACTATGGATGATTCTTTACTACGGTAAAGCTGGTTTATTTGCAGATGTTGCAATGGCATTAAATATTTTATTAATATTTGGTATCCTTTCTGGTTTAGGTGCTGTATTAACACTTCCTGGAATTGCAGGTATTGTATTAACAATTGGTATGTCTGTAGATGCAAACGTACTTATTTTTGAGCGTATTCGAGAAGAGCTCGCTAAAGGTAAAGATCAAGCAACCTCTATAAAAGATGGTTTTTCAAATGCATTATCTTCTATTTTAGATGCCAATGTTACTACTGGTTTAACCGCGTTAATTTTATTCGTATTTGGTACAGGACCAATTAAAGGTTTTGCAACTACTTTAATTATTGGTATTGCAACTTCATTATTTACTGCCATCTTTATTACTAGATTATTAGTAGATTGGTATTCTAATAAAGGAGGGAAGTTAGATTTCTCAACAAGCTTAACTAAAAACTTATTTAGAAATATAAATATCGATTTCTTAAAGAAACGTAAGATCGCTTATATTGCTTCTGGAGCTTTTATTCTTTTAAGTTTAGGTTCTTTATTTACAAATAAATTAGATCAAGGTGTAGATTTTGTTGGAGGAAGAACGTACCAAGTGCGTTTTGAACAACCAGTAAGCGCTTCAGAAATTGCAGGAGTACTTTCTGCTGAAGATGTTTTTGGAAGTGCAGATGCTAAATTAATTGGTACTAGTAATGATGTGAAAATCACTACTAAATATAAAGTTAATGAAGCTTCTTCTGAAGCAGATGAAGAAATCAGACATAAATTATTTAACGCATTACAACCTCATTTATCTAACATTAGTTATGATGAATTTATTAATCTTAACGATGACGATAAACAAATTGGTGTCATGGAATCTTACAAAGTAAGTCCTTCTATTGCAGATGATATTAAAAGAGCTTCATTCTGGGCTATTTTAGGATCTCTAATCGTAGTATTCTTATATATCTTATTCCGTTTTAAAAGATGGCAATTCTCACTTGGTGCAGTAGCAGCAGTATTTCATGATGTACTAATTGTATTAGGTGTATTCTCTCTTACATACAAATTCATGCCATTTACAATGGAAATTGACCAAGCATTTATTGCAGCAATCTTAACGGTTATTGGTTACTCATTAAATGATACGGTAGTTGTATTTGATAGAATTAGAGAATTCTTCAACGAGCATACCGCTTGGGATTTTGATAAAGTAATTAACGCATCTTTAAGCAGTACATTAAGTAGAACTTTAAATACTTCTTTAACTACTTTAGTAGTATTATTAGCAATCTTTATCTTTGGTGGAGATTCTATTAGAGGATTTATGTTTGCATTAATAGTAGGTGTCGTTGTAGGTACATACTCTTCATTATTTATTGCAACGCCAATCATGTACGATTCTGTAAAAAGAGGTGGTGCAACAGATGCATTAAAAATTAAAGAAAAAGACGAAGAAACGTTAGAAGCATAAGTAACTAGCAATTCTCTTTATATTAAAAAACCTTTCCGTGTTAAGCGGAAAGGTTTTTTTTTTGCCTTTTTAGTACTGATATATTCTGAACAGTGAAATAAAGTTATACAGAAAAGCTTCTATTTGTTTCTTCTTCCAGCCGAAGAAAGGAGGATTTTGATTTCGTAAAAGTCGGAAGGATGGAAAAAAAAATGAAGCTCCTTATTATTTAGCAAGCGTCAATTAAGAATTTAGTTTTATGTAATTATGCTAAGAATAGGAAGCCACAATTCACTGCGAAAGATCCCTTATTTAGGTATTACGGATTTAATTTTTAGATAGCCAATCCTCCGTAAGTTTCCAAAGTGAATTTTTAAATTGTTCTCTAAAAAAACCAAAATGTTGTACATCATCTATTTGTAGATCTTTAGGAATAAGATGTCTTCGATCTACTTTGGTATTTGTAAATTTTGAAGCTAGCCAGTCTACAGCTTCTTTTGGAGCGAAGGTATCTCTAGGGAAGCTAAGCGATAAAACGGGGCATTGTATATTGCAAAATTGTAAATCGGTATATGCACTAAACATATATTCCGGATGAATTCCCCATTTTCGCCATTGATATACTACGCGTTTTGGTAAGTTTTCAAATAAGCCTAATTTTTTTGCCGGGAAATAACCAAATAAAGGTGTGGTTATAGGGATTAATGCATACCAAAAAACGAACATTCTAATCTTAGAAAAACCTTTGAAATATTTCCAGTAACCGGTTTGAGAGGCAATAGTGATTATGGAATCTACGAGATGTATTTCTGGGTTTAATCCAAGGAGTTGCCCGCCAATACTATGTGTTATTAGCGTTAATTGGTGCTGCGCTTGTTCTTGCTTTGCTAATTTTAAAACCGCGGCTTGATCTAAAGCCCAAGTCTGTAAATCGGCAGTATTTTGTTTTAAATTTAGAGATCTTGATTTCCCGATTCCATAATAGTCAAAAGTGTAAACCGTAAATCCTAAAGCGCTAAAATGAAGTGCGAATTTAGCGTAGAATTTTTGTAAAACTCCTGTAGCAGAAGAGATAACGATGCTTTTGTGGTTTGTTTTTTCAGGTAGAAATATGGACACATGAATAATGTGTCCTGAAGCAGTTTTTAAAGATAAGCTGCTCGCATTATTTTTCATTTATTTCGGTGTATTCTATGCGGTCACCAACTTCTAAAAGCCATTTTTGGGCTAGTCCCGCATGGATCTCTAAAACGTATTGTGCAGGTACTTTAGATGGAAGGGAAGTTTCATCAAAAGGCTGTGCATTCTCTTGAAAACTAACAATGTGTTTATTATTGTCTAGGTAAAGTAAATCTAATGGAATTCTAGTGTTCTTCATATAGAAAAAACGTTCGCGCATCGTTGGAAAAACAAATAACATTGCTTGATTCTCTTGCATAGAATTTCTGTACATCAAGCCGGTTTGTACATCATAATCGGTATCTGCAATTTCTATATTTAAGGTCGTAACAATAGAATCTGTTGCCGCTTTATAAAGGGTGAGAGTCCCTTCTTTTTTAAAGGAAACCTCAATTGGCTTTATATCTTTTTTTTGTTCTTTACAGGCGCTTAAAAATAAAACAGCACATAAAAGAGTAAGTATTTTTAATTTCATAATTTTAATGTCTGGTCCAGCGCAGTCCAGACCTATTCAAAAAATAGTAGCATAGTAAAGACCTCTCGACTGCGCTCGAGGTGATACTTCCTGGTGTTTTATACAACAGGAGTTTTTGGTTTGTAAACAAACATAAAGTATAAACCAATTAAAATAAATGGGATACTTAACCATTGTCCTGTATTTAAGGCCCATGTTGCACGATCATCTACTTGTGCTTCTTTAACAAATTCTACAAAGAATCTAACGGTCCAAAGCAGGACTAAAAATAGTCCGAATAAGAAACCTGTTTGGTTTCCCTTATTGGTTTTTGTATAGAAGAACCATAGTATTAAAAATACGAATATGTAACTAAATGATTCGTATAGCTGTGCAGGATGTCTAAAAGGAACAGCGTCTAATAAGCTTTGAAATTGTGGATTATTAGCAATGGCATTATATGCGTCTTTTGGTGTTTTCATTCCGGTAAGTTGCATCGCTTCGTACTTGTTGTATTCTTCTTGAATAAAACGAACACCAAAAGGAGAATCTGTAACTTTTCCTATAATCTCCGAATTGATAAAGTTTCCTAAACGAATAAAAATCGCACCACTTGCAACAGGAATTACCACTCTGTCTAAAATCCACATTAAAGATTTGTAGTTGTACTTTCTTCGGTATAAATACATACCAATAATAATTCCAATAGCAGCACCATGACTTGCTAGTCCTTGAAAACCTGTGAATTCAAATTTTGGAACAAAGCGAAATGGTAAAAAGATGCTGAAAAAATCTTGCGATATTAATTCCGATTGGTAAAAAATAACATGCCCCAAACGTGCGCCAAGCATGGTTGCGATAATGGTATATAAAAAAAGAGGATCTAAATATTCTTCCTTTATGTGATCTCTTTTAAAGATACGTTTCATGATTTGTAATCCCAGTAGGAATGCTATAATCCACATAACACTATAAAAATGTAATGTGAAAACGCCAAAAATATCAAGTCCGCTTAAAGGATTCCAATCGAATGTTAAAAGATGCATAGATTTTATTTTGAGATGGTAAATATAGACAATTGCCAATGGATTAAAAAGAAAGGATACTTAATGAAATGTTATTTTATGGTTTACTGCGTTAAGGATGGAAGCGACATCCTTTTTTGTTAGGTGAAGCGCAGCGAATCCTATAAACAAAAAAGATACAGCGTACAGCCTGACACCACGAAGCCTAAAAGCGAAGTGGTGAAACGCCCAAAAAGTTAATCTTCCTTTTCAGGAACAGGATCATAACCAGAACCACCGAATGGGTGACAACTAAAAATCCTTTTTAATGCGAGTTTGCCACCTTTAAAAAAGCCGTGTTTTTCTAAAGCTTCTTTAGTGTAATGGGAGCAGGTTGGTTGAAATCTGCAAGTAGAAGGCGTTAAAGGTGAAATTAAAGTTTGATACACTTTAATTAAGAACAGGAAAGGAGCTAGTAGTATTTTTTTCATATTCATTTTCCTCGAAAGTGGAAATCTTATTAATGGCAGGTGAATTTTAAAAACAACTTCGCATTTACGTCCAATTTCCTAGATTTTATTTTCAGAAAACGCACCTCTTTTTTTAGTTAAGAAGGACGCAATTGTTGCTGTGATTTTAAATCAAAAAGTGGTATTCAAAAATCAGGAATCGTTAATCCGATGGAATATTAAATGAACAAAAATCAAACCACTTTACAACGCCACAACAAAAAACGGAACTAATTTACAGAAAAACTGGTGCCTTCTTTACCGTCTTTGAGTTGTATACCAACAGCAGCTAATTCATCTCTAATTTTGTCAGACATGGCAAAATCTTTATTTGCTCTAGCTTCTTGACGCAACTGGATTAAAAGGTCTACAGCTCCAGAAAGTTTATCGGTGCCTTTTTCCTCTTTACTAACATTTTCAAGACCAAGAATATCAAAAACAAAACTGTTTATAGTAGTTTTTAATACTTCTAAATCTGCAGCAGTGATACTTGCACTTTCGTCTTTAATCTGATTGATATATTTAACAGCTTCAAATAAAGTAGCAATTAAAATAGGGGTGTTAAAGTCGTCATTCATGGCATCATAACATTTCTGTTTCCAAGCGGATACATTAAATGTCGATGTGGTAGATGTAGGTAAAGTGTCTAAAGCGTTAACCGCATCTAAAAGTTTGTGAAATCCTTTTTCACTTGCTAATAAACCATTATCGGTAAGATCTAAAACACTTCTATACGAAGCTTGCATCATGAAAAAACGAACTACACTCGGACTGTATGCCTTAGACATAATGTCGTTTTTACCAGAAAGTAATTCGGCAGGGTTGATATAATTCCCAGTAGATTTACTCATTCTAGCACCGTTAAGTTCTAGCATGTTGGCATGCATCCAATACTTTACAGGATCTTTTCCTTTTGCTGCTTTATTTTGAGCAATTTCACATTCGTGATGTGGGAATTTTAAATCCATTCCACCACCGTGAATATCAAAATATTCACCAAGATATTTGGTGCTCATTGCTGTACATTCTAAATGCCAACCAGGAAAACCATCGCTCCAAGGAGAAGGCCAACGCATGATATGTGTTGGTTCTGCTTTTTTCCATAGTGCAAAATCTTGCGGATTTTTCTTATCGCTTTGTCCGTCTAATTCACGTGTATTATGAATTAAATCTTCCAGTTTGCGTTTGCTTAAAATGCCATAATCATTCGTTTGATTATACTTATGTACATCAAAATAAACAGAGCCATTTACTTCATATCCAAAACCGTTGTCAATAATGGTTTGAATTAGATCAATTTGCTCTATAATATGGCCTGTTGCAGTAGGTTCTATACTTGGAGGAAGAAAATTAAACGTGTTTAACACATTATGAAAATCGACAGTATAACGCTGTACAATTTCCATAGGTTCTATAGCTTCTAGTCTTGCCTTTTTAGTGATTTTGTCTTCACCAACATCGGCGTCATTTTCTAAATGGCCAGCATCTGTAATGTTTCTTACGTAACGTACTTTATAACCTAAATGTAATAGGTAGCGAAAAATCATATCAAAAGACATAAACGTTCTTACATTTCCTAAATGCACATTGCTGTAAACCGTAGGTCCACAAACGTACATTCCAACATAACCATCTGTGATAGGTTTAAATTGTTCTTTTTTACCAGAAAGGGAATTGTATATTTCTATGTTTTGCTTTTGTGAAATTTGCATTGTTGTTTCGTTTTTATGCGTTGGCTTTGTAGTGGAATAGTTGTTTTTAAAATCAACCTCCATTGCAACTTAAAAAGTAGTATCTAATTTAATGTAATCTAAAAATTCTCTACGCGTTTCTGTTTCTTTGAATTTACCTCCAAATTCACTAGTTACGGTACTAGAATCTACGTCTCTAATTCCTCTAGAATTCACGCATAAATGTTTCGCGTCAATAACACAAGCAACATCTTGCGTATTTAAAACTTCTTGTAATTCTTTTACAATTTGAATCGTTAAACGCTCTTGTACTTGTGGTCTATTTGAAAAATAATCTACAATACGATTCATCTTCGATAAGCCAACAACAGTTCCGTTAGAAATGTATGCAACATGTGCTCTACCAACAATAGGAAGTAAATGGTGTTCGCAAGTAGAATACACCGTAATGTTTTTTTCTACAAGCATTTCTCCATATTTGTATTTGTTATCAAATGTAGAAGCACTAGGTTTATTTTTAGGGTCTAAGCCACTAAATATCTCCTTAACAAACATTTTTGCAACTCTATTTGGTGTTCCTTTTAAGCTGTCATCTGTTAAGTCAAGACCTAATGTTTCCATGATATGTCTAACATCGTCTTTAATACTATCTATTTTTTCCTCATTCGTAAGTGCAAAAGCATCTTTACGCATTGGTGTGTTTGTAGAGGTACCAATATGGTTATCTCCTAAGGAGTTAAATTCGTCTAATTTACTGTCTAATTTCATCAAAAATAATAATAATTATAATTTACAAAGATAAGTAATTCCCACTTGTTATAGTTTGAATTGAAGTAGAATTAATTTATAATCGATTTCGATTTTTTTTACTTATTTTTTAATAACTTTTAAGGCTAATTGCTTTAAGTTAAGTATTTTGCGTTGTTAATGTGGTTTTTTTTATTACTTAAAAAATGTTAGGTCTTTTTTTATGAAGGGAATTTTAGTGGTTATTTGTTTATTTCTTGCTCAGCTTGCAATTGCCCAAGGACCGGGTTGTTCCAATGTGGATGCTGGACCTGCGCAAATAAATTTAGACTGCACGACAACTTGTACAGACTTGACCGCCACTTTTCTTGAAACAGGGGAAACTACATTTTATACTATTTCAACCATACCTTATGCGCCGCCATCTTCTTTTTCCGGATTAACTAATCCATTATTTTTAACAGATGATTATTGGTCAGATGTAATAGCATTGCCTTTTGAATTTTGTTTTTTCGGTAATCAATATAATGAATTGTTGGTTGGAGCCAATGGCGTATTAAGCTTTCAATTAGCATATGCAAATATGAATAGTGGTTTCCTTTTTACCGATATATTACCAGATAATTCAAATACAGCACTTGCTGAAGCTAATATTTTTGGTGCAGGTCATGATATGGGGCCAGGATTAAATTTCACGAATGAAATTGGATGGGAAATACAAGGCGCTTATCCTTGTAGAAGATTTGTTGTAGCTTATTATAATGTACCTCACGTTTTATGTTCTGCCATTGTAACTACGCAAATGATGGTACTTTATGAAGGCACAAATACTATTGAGGTATATATAGAAGAGAAACCAACTTGTGATTCTTGGGTTTTAGGTAATGGAGTTGTTGGTATACAAAATGATAATGGAACGCAAGCATTTCCAGCACCTGGAAGAAATGCCACGAATTGGATTGCTGCAGATGAGGCATGGCGTTTTACGCCCAGTGGAACACCGAATTATAATGTTACTTGGTACGATGGCGCAAATCTACCAATTGGTAATACTTCATCCATAAATGTTTGCCCAACTGCAGATGAAACTTTTACGGTAGAAGTGGAGTATACGAACTGTGATGGTAACATGTTTACGGATAGTGACACTATTGATGTGATCGTAAATACAGGAGGCGATGCTTCTTTTAATACGACAGCAACTTGTGATGGCGGAACATCAAATATAACCGGAGATCTTGGCGGAAGCTTTACTTTTAATCCCGTTCCAACCGATGGTGCAACCATAAACGCAACTAACGGAACGATTACTAATGGTATTTCGGGAACGACCTATACTATAGAATATGCAACAACCGGAACGTGTGCAGCCAATAGTACAGAAACGGTAACCGTTTTAACCTCCGGAAATGCTGCTTTTAACATGACAGCTACTTGTGATGGAGGAACTGCAAATATTACAGGGGATCTTGGCGGAAGTTTTGCTTTTAATCCGATGCCATCCGATGGTGCAACAATAAATGTAACTAACGGAACGGTAACTAGCGGAATTTCAGGAACTACTTATACTATAGAATATACAAGTCCGGGAACCTGCGGAGTAAGTAACACGGAATCCGTAACGGTTTTAAACTCCGGAAACGCTGCTTTTAACATGGCAGCAACTTGTGATGGCGGAACCGCAAATGTTACAGGAGATCTTGGCGGAAGCTTTACGTTTAATCCAATACCAACCGATGGTGCAACAATAAACGCAACTAGCGGAACAGTAACTAATGGAATTTCTGGAACAACCTATACTATAGAATACACGAGTCCAGGAACCTGCGGAACAAGTAGCACACAAACGGTAACTGTTTTAACTTTAGGAGACGCTTCTTTTACTACGACAGCAACTTGTGATGGCGGAACCGCAAATATAACCGGAGATCTTGGCGGAAGCTTTACTTTTAATCCGATCCCGACGGATGGCGCAACAATAAGCGCAACTAGCGGAACGGTAACTAATGGAATTTCAGGAGCGACCTATGCTATTGAATACACAAGTCCGGGGATTTGTGGAATAAGTAGCACACAAACGGTAACTGTTTTAACTTTAGGAAACGCTTCTTTTACCATGACAGCAACTTGTGATGGCGGAACATCAAATATTACCGGAGATCTTGGCGGAACCTTTACGTTTAATCCAATACCAACTGACGGAGCCACAATAGATACAACTAATGGAACGGTAACTAATGGAATTTCTGGAGCGACCTATACTATAGAATACGCAAGTCCAGGAACCTGCGGAACAAGTAGCACACAAACGGTAACCGTTTTAACCTCCGGAAACGCTTCTTTTAATATGACATCTACTTGTGATGGCGGCACCGCAAATATTACCGGAGATCTTGGTGGGAGCTTTACGTTTAATCCGATGCCAACGGATGGAGCAACAATAAACGCAACTAGCGGAACGGTAACTAATGGAATTTCAGGAGCGACCTATACTATTGAATACACGAGTCCAGGAACCTGCGGAACAAGTAGCACACAACCGGTAACTGTTTTAACTTTAGGAAACGCTTCTTTTAATACGACAGCAACTTGTGATGGCGGAACATCAAATATCACAGGAGATCTTGGTGGAAGCTTTACTTTTAATCCGATCCCAACCGATGGAGCCACGATAGATGCAACTAGCGGAGCGGTAACTAATGGAATTTCCGGGACGACCTATACGATAGAATACGCAAGTCCAGGAACCTGCGGAACAACTAGCACCGAAACAGTAACTGTTTTAACCTCCGGAAACGCAGCTTTTACTATGACAGCAACTTGTGATGGCGGAACCGCAAATATAACCGGAGATCTTGGCGGAAGCTTTAC
>NZ_JBSHNV010000147.1:0-218 GCF_053601575.1 Lacinutrix sp. MEBiC02404
GCGTTTATCGTTACGACTGAATTACACGCAGAAAAACCAATCTGAGCTAATCTGGACAGTAGAAACGTATCATTGCGCTTAAACCGTTGCTAAAATCAGAATTCCTAAATTATATTTATATAAAAATTTAAACATCTGAACTCTGGATAACTAGGAAAAGACCTATAGATAACAACGTATATAATTAATGGCTAGTTTTAGCTTGCTTACGAAAATCT
>NZ_JBSHNV010000148.1:0-1564 GCF_053601575.1 Lacinutrix sp. MEBiC02404
ACAGTTACCGTTTGTGTGCTACTTGTTCCGCAGGTTCCTGGACTTGCGTATTCTATCGTATATGTGGTTCCTGAAATTCCATTAGTTATCGTTCCACTAGTTGTATCTATTGTGGCTCCGTCGGATGGTATTGGATTAAAAGTAAAGCTTCCGCCAAGATCTCCTGTGATATTTGCGGTTCCGCCATCACAAGTTGCTGTCATAGAAAATGAAGCATTTCCGGAGGTTAAAACAGTTACCGTTTCTGTGCTACTTGTTCCACAGGTTCCTGCACTCGCATATTCAATAGTATAGGTAGTTCCAGAAATACCATTAGTTACCACTCCGCTAGTTGCATCTATTGTTGCGCCATCGGTTGGGATTGGATTAAACGTAAAGCTTCCGCCAAGATCTCCGGTTATATTTGTGGTGCCGCCATCACAGGTTGCTGCCATAGAAAATGAAGCATTTCCGGAGGTTAAAACCGTTACGGATTGGGTACTACTTACTCCACAAGTTCCAGGACTTGTATATTCTATAGTATAGGTCGTTCCTAAAATTCCGTTGGTTACCGTTCCGTTAGTTACATTTATTGTTGCGCCATCGGATGGTATTGGATTAAAAGTAAAGCTTCCGCCAAGATCTCCAGTGATATTTGCTGTACCTCCATCACAAGTTGCTGTCATAGAAAAGGAAGCATTTCCCGAAGTTAAAACGGTTACGGATTTCGTGCTACTTACTCCACAAGTTCCAGGACTTGTATATTCTATAGTATAAGTAGTTCCTGAAATTCCGTTGGTTACCGTTCCGTTAGTTACATTTATTGTTGCGCCATCTGTTGGAACAGGATTAAAAGCAAAACTTCCTCCAAGATCTCCCGTAACATTTGCGGTTCCTCCATCACAGGTTGCTGTCATGTTAAAAGCAGCATTTCCGGAGGTCAAAATGGTTACAGTTTGTGTACTACTTGTCCCGCAGGTTCCTGGACTTGTATATTCTATAGTATAGGTCGTTCCTGGAATTCCGCTAGTTACCGTTCCGTTAATTACATTTATTGTTGTGCCATCGGATGGTATTGGATTAAAAGCAAAACTTCCGCCAAGATCTCCTGTAATATTTGCGGTTCCTCCATCACAAGTAGCTGTCGTATTAAAAGAAGCGTCTCCTAAAGTTAAAACAGTTACCGTTTGTGTGCTGCTTATTCCACAAATCCCTGGACTTGTGTATTCAATAGTATAGGTCGCTCCTGAAACACCATTAGTCACCAATCCGCTAGTTGCGTTTATTGTTGCGCCATCGATTGGTATCGGATTAAAAGTAAAACTCCCGCCAAGATCTCCTGTAATATTTGATGTTCCGCCATCACAGGTTGCTGTCATAGAAAATGAAGCATTTCCGGAGGTTAAAACAGTTACCGTTTGTGTGCTGCTGGCTGCACATGTGCCGCTTGTTGCATATTCTATAGTATAGGTTGTCCCAGAAATACCATTAGTAATCGTTCCGCTAGTTGCGTTTATTGTTGCGCCATCGGCTGGTATCGGATTAAACGTAAAACTCCCACCAAGATCTCCTGTGATATTTGATG
>NZ_JBSHNV010000149.1:0-541 GCF_053601575.1 Lacinutrix sp. MEBiC02404
ATACGCAAGTCCAGGAACCTGCGGAACAACTAGCACCGAAACAGTAACTGTTTTAACCTCCGGAAACGCAGCTTTTACTATGACAGCAACTTGTGATGGCGGAACCGCAAATATAACCGGAGATCTTGGCGGAAGCTTTACTTTTAATCCGATGCCAACGGATGGCGCAACAATAAACGCAACTAGCGGAAAGGTAACTAATGGAATTTCTGGAACAACCTATACGATAGAATACGGAAGTCCAGGAACCTGCGGAACAAGTAGCACACAAACGGTAACTGTTTTAACTTTAGGAAACGCAGCTTTTACTATGACAGCAACTTGTGATGGCGGAACCGCAAATATAACCGGAGATCTTGGTGGAAGCTTTACTTTTAATCCGATACCAACCGATGGAGCCGCAATAAACGCAACTAGCGGATTGGTGACTAATGGTGTTTCAGGAGCGACCTATACTATTGAATACACAAGTCCAGGGATTTGTGGAATAAGCAGCACACAAACGGTAACTGTTTTAACTTTAGGAGACGCTTCTTTTAAT
>NZ_JBSHNV010000150.1:0-231 GCF_053601575.1 Lacinutrix sp. MEBiC02404
AACGTGTTTGTATATGGAAAGTTGCGTTTTGGTACAGGCGGATTTTCCGAAGGAAAATCAGAAGTAGCAAAAGAGCAACGAACTTTATTTAAGCACTAATCTAGCAATTTTTTATATACGTTGTTATAAAATGTAGCTAAACATCAAATTAAGCACGAATTACTTTGCCGTTAAGTTGCGCAATAAAAGGAGGAAAGCTAAACGTGTTTTGCTTTTACAGTTGAATAGCGA
>NZ_JBSHNV010000151.1:0-1354 GCF_053601575.1 Lacinutrix sp. MEBiC02404
ATTTATTGCAAATAAATTTGGAGAGTTTGACCTAAAATGCGAAGCTATTTTGATATCCACAACACTATTTTATTAACTCCTCTTTCTTCAAATGCGAAAAGCATTTAAATTCATTCTCCTCTTAAAATAAGAGGAGAGCTGTTTCATTAGTATAATTATACTAAAGACCCTGCTCCTCTCTTTAGCTAAAGAGAGGTGGATTTATTGCAAATAAATTCGGAGAGTTTGACCTAAAATGCAAAGCTATTTTTATATCCACTTTTATCAAAATTGTTTTTATTGTAGAATTAAAGATAAATATTTAACTTCATACAATGAATAAAAGTAAAATTCATAGTAAAAAAGAACTCCAAGAATTAAGAATTACATTAAGGCAAAGGCTAACTCCTGCAGAAGCGTATTTATGGAATCAATTAAAAGCCAGGAAATTCAAAAATAAACGTTTTACAAAACAACATAGTATTGGTTATTATATTGTTGATTTTTATTGTGCAGAACTTAAGTTAATCATTGAATTAGACGGAGAAGTTCATAACAATGCTTTACAAATGGAGAAAGATAATGAGAGAACAAAATATCTAGAAAACCTAAATTACAAAGTAATTAGATTTGAAAACAGAATGGTATTTGACAATCTATCTTCTGTTTTTATGGAGATTGAGAGTCATTTTATATAATAACAGCAAACTCCTCTTTCTTTCCATTTCCTTTTTGGGAAATAGAAATTCATTCTCCTCTTAAAATTAGAGGAAAACTGCTTCATTAGTATAATTATACTAAAGACCTGCTCCTCTCTTTAGCTAAAGAGAGGTGGATTTATTGCAAATAAATTTGGAGAGTTTGACCTAAAAGGCGAAGCTATTTTGATATCCACAACACTATTTTATTAACTCCTCTTTCTTCAAATGCGAAAAGCATTTAAATTCATTCTCCTCTTAAAATAAGAGGAGAGCTGCTTCATTAGTATAATTATACTAAAGAACCTGCTCCTCTCTTTAGTTAAAGAGAGGTGGATTTATTGAAAAGAAATTCGGAGAGTTTGACCTAAAATGCGAAGCTGTTTTAATATCCAAAACACTACTCTTTTAACTCCTCTTTCTTCAAATGCGAAAAGCATTTAAATTCATTTCTCCCCTTAAAATAAGAGGAGAGCTACTTTGTTAGTATAATCACAATACAAAACCTGCTCCTCTCTTTAGCTAAAGAGAGGTGGATTTATTGCAAATAAATTTGGAGAGTTTGACCTAAAATGCGAAGCTATTTTGATATCCACAACACTATTTTATTAACTCCTCTTTCTTCAAATGCGAAAAGCATTTAAATTCATTCTCCTCTTAAAATAAGAGGAGAGCTG
>NZ_JBSHNV010000152.1:0-221 GCF_053601575.1 Lacinutrix sp. MEBiC02404
GGATCGGTGTCGTTTGGTCCTTGAACGCCGTCTCCATCAGGATCCACCTCGTCTAAGTTACTTACTCCATCTCCATCACAATCTGCAGTTGCCCAGTCACTTGTTGTGTCTGTTAAATCTACATTTGATAATGTTCCTCCAATACATGGATCGGTATCATTTGGATCGGTATCACTTGTTTCTCCATCGCCATCACAATCTGTGATTGCTGTTACAGGTAA
>NZ_JBSHNV010000153.1:0-271156 GCF_053601575.1 Lacinutrix sp. MEBiC02404
TAAACACTCCTAATTTCATCCATCTTAATCAAGGAATTGAATATCGCTCCTACAAAAAAAATAAAGAAAATTTAGAATATTTGACCTTCTAATTAACGAAAAATGAACACGAAAAAGGTCAACCTATTTCAGTATAATACACTTTTTGTAAAACTAAAAAACACCTCTTTATTTGCATAAAGAGGTGTTTTATTAAAATACGAATGTCTATTTATTTCTATAATTCTTTTTTAAGTGCTTCAATGGTTTTAGCCATTACTACACCAGGTAATTTTACTGGAGCTGCAACTTCTGCTAAGAATGTCCCTTTAACTTCTCCTGTTTTATAAGTTGTAAATCCAATACGGTATAAACCAGCAGTTAAAGCTTTTGTAGGACTTCCAACTTCACTCTTGTATCGTAATAAAGAATTATAACTTCTTCCACTAGGTTGTTTCGGCATTTCACTACTATCGTCATTGCTATCTAATTTAGTCCAAGTAGCATTTTTAGCAGCATCTACAGTAATATCTTCTTTTTTAAAAATTGTAGAACGTTCTAATGTAATGTACGTATCAAAATAATCACTAGAAGACGCATTTTCTGTGTAAGCTTCAGAACGGATAGCTCCTTTAATTTTAGTTTTAGCTACTGGAGAAAGCATTCTTACACCTAGTTCTGGAGCCACAGCAGGAATCCATAGGTATATATAGTGGAATTTTTTACCATCTACTATTTGGTCTTCATTTCCTGCAGCCGCGTAACCTAAATAAGATATAACATCTGTATAAGGCACTTTAATTGTTTTTGGACCAATCTTTTTCTCGACAGAACTTCCAAACTTTTTTAATTTTTGAGCTTCTGCATTAAAAACACAACAGAAAGTGAATACGGATAATACTACTAATTTAATTTTCATGATTTTTTATTTAATTTATTAATTTAAAGACATTCATTATTTTAATTCGAAAGAGACAGTTACTACATGACTTTGTAATCTAGAAGTTCCATAACTTTGTGCATATTGTTCTCTTGTGTTCTGGTCTACAATACCAACAACTTCACCAACCGTTTTATTCATTTTTTTCGCTAAAGCTTCTGCTTTTTCTCTTGCGTTATCCATTGCTTTTTTTGCAAGAGATACTAATTCATCATTTGTTAATTTATTGGCTTCTACCTCGGTATTAGCAATAGACATTCCTGCTACTTTTAGATTTATAATTTTACGAATCTCTTCTTTATTCCCTGTTTTAAGAAAATAATATTCTGTAACTCTGCTTTGCCCATAAGACGAAGCAAACTCGTAATATGTACTTCTGCGAAACCTACTAAAATCAATACCTAAATCTCCTATTTTATTAATGTAGTTGTTCTTTACTTCGCTTATAGAAGCTACTTCTACTTCGCCTTGTCCTTCATAAACAAGTATTTGTTGTAAGGAAATTAAAATAGTATAGCTATTATCCTCCACACTTGTTTCGGTTTCACCAACTACGGTAATGGTATTTCTATTTTCTTGCGCTATGGATGACACCGTGAATAACACTGCCATTAAAAAGATGAATTTTTTCATAATAATTTTAGTTTTAGTAATTTTTTAAAGTTTTAGTTTTTTTAGAAGAATAAGATAGAGGCAACAATCATCCAAGCACCTACAAATAGCCCTACAATTCCTAGTTTACCTTGTTTTGGAGCTAGTTTCTCTCTAAGTACCATTGCTTTTTCTTTAGCAGCTTCATTTTTAGATAAAACAAATTTATTAATAAGACTAAATCCTAACATAAACCCTAGAACAGCTTCTACGATACTTCCTGCTAATAAGGTTACCCACCAAATTGGGAATGTTGTAAGCCAACCTAAATTTAATATGGAAAAAATAATACCCCAAACACCATAAAAACAAAAAATAAGTCCGATCCAACCTTGGTAAGGTTCTATTTTTTCTAACAATTCTTTTGCGTTAGGTTTTTTGGATAATAATAAAGATGGTACTGCGATAAGGCTTAATAAAATAAGTGTAATTCCGAAAGTCATAATTTTGTTTTTAATGGTTAAAGTTTGTTTTGTTTTTAGGAAGGAAACACCAGTCATTTTTTATGTTATACGTTTATGGTGTTTCTTATTCTCTGGTACAAATTTATGCTAGAAGTCCCTTTGTTTTAACCCCGTTTTTAGTGAAAATCAATACCCTGAAAACAGGGTGTTTAATTATTCAATATTGATTTACAAACACTTAACACATCTGTTCTGTTTGTTTTTAAAATGAAATAACACGCAACATAATAGCCTATAAAGTATATTTTTCATTAAAACATTGAAGGACTTAACTTTGACAATAAGCAATAAAAAAGGGCTCTATTATAAAATAGAACCCTTGTATAGAATTAATGATATTAGATGTATACTATGAAGACACATAGCCCTTTTTAATGGCGTACTTGGTAAGACCGGCAAGGTTTCTAACATTCAGTTTTGTAATCAGGTTTTTTCGGTAACTTTCAATAGTATGCTTGCTCAAAAACAATTGGTCTGCAATCTCTTGCGTAGTAAATTCTTCCGCAATTAGCGAGATTACTTCTACTTCCCTTTTAGTGAGTTTGATTTCCTTTTCTTTATTCTTTTCAAATTTATTTTTCAGATAGATATCTTTTATTTCCTTTGAAAAATATTTTTCACCTCCTAAAATAGTGGCTATTGCTTTTAAAAATTCTTCCTTTTGAGCATTTTTCTGAAGATAACCATCTACATTACTTTCGATGAGATCATCAATAATTTTCGGTGAATTATGCATACTAACCACCAAGGTTTTTATATTCCTGTTCGTTTTTTTTATCCATTTATTCAAAGCAATACCATCTACTTCTGGCATAGTGACATCGGTAATTACAAGATCTATTTTTTCTTCTGTATTTATCGAAATATATTTCTGAACATGTCCGCCATGCTTTGCCGTAAATAGAATATTATAGTTGCTTTCCGTTTTTAGAATACTCAATAAACCATCTAAAAACATTTTATGATCATCGGCTATAATTAGGTTATGCTTCATTTATTTATGCTTTTAATGGGATTTCTATATGGATATTGGTACCTCTATTTGCTTTGGAATCGATATGCAATATGCCATTATAATTTTCAATTCTATTCTTAATATTCGTTAAACCGATGCCCAATGTAGTCTTGGATACATCGAATCCCATTCCATCGTCTTCATAAACGAAAAAGAGGCACTCATTTAAAAGATCTAATTGTATATCTATGGTTTTCGCCTTAGCATACTTCAGTGTATTGGTTGTTAATTCTTGAAAGATAGAAAATAATTCGTTTTGTAAAATCTTGTCTAGGCTATTAATCTTTTCTTCTTCATAAAAAGAAACATTAAATTGTATCTCACTAGCATCTTCCACCGTATGCATATATTCTTTGATTAAAAAAACGAAATCATTTTCTCTAATTTTTTTTGGCAACAAATTATGCGAAATGTTTCTTACTTGCTCATACGTATCGTCTAGCTGGCTATAAATTAATTTCAACTTATCTGGATGATTAGAAAGCTGACTAAATTGTAGTTTTATGGCCGCTAGATTACCACCAACACTATCATGCATTTCTTGAGCAATCTTTTTACGTTCTTGGTCTTGTCCTCTAATAGAGGCTTTAATTAACTTTATTTCCTGATCTTTCTTTAAGGAAATCACTTGCTGCTCATTAATCTCTTTCTCTTTTAAATTAAGTAAACCTTGTGCTTGTAGTTTTTGATAATAGATAATTAAAAGTCCAGCAATAGGAACTAATAATATGAAAAAAGCAACAAGAACGATGTATTTTATAGTCTTTTCTCTATCTAATTCTAAAGCTTTTAAAGCTTCTTTTTCTTTAAGCAATGCTATTTCATTTTTACGTTTTTCAACACCGTTTTGTAATTGTAATACCTTGTTTTCATTTTGTTTTGCAATAATAGCTTCTTGCAATTTATACTTTTCTATATCTGCATCCTTATTCTTAATATGCAAACTCTTATTTAGGTTTTCTATTTGTAATAATTTTATCGTTTTCTCTTTTTCTAGCGTTTTAAATTTAACTTCTAAACCGTTTATCTCTTTTTCCGTTTGCGAATTCTCGATAGAATCTTTTATCTTATAATAATGTTTTCCGTAGCTATATGCACTACGATGATCACCTTTTCGAATCGATAGTTTTTCTAACATAAGATAACTATTCATCTCAATATCTAAATTCCCAAGATTCAAGGCTTTAATTAAAGTATTAGAAAAAATTAAAAGCGCCTCATTATTTCTTTTTTCATTATATAATACAGTACCAATTTTACCTAAAATGATAAGTTCTAAATTATAGGATCTATTATCACTGCTAATTTTTTTTGCCTCGTAGAAAGCAGTAAGAGCTTTATCTGTTTCTCCTCTACTTAAATAATTATCTCCTATATTAATAATAACATTTACTAAGGCTTGTTTTCTATGGGTATCTTTCTCACAAATAATTTTTGCTTTCTGTAAATAGTCATTAGCCTTTTCATAATTAGAAAGCGACGAATAGATAGAACCTAAATTGATATAACTTCCTAAAATAAGTTCTTCATCGTTAGAAAACTTAATACATTTATCAAAAAGGGCTAAAGCCTCTTCCGTTTTGCCAAGCGTAACATACGTGCTTGCCAATCCGTGTAAATGCGTATAATACAAATTTGTTTCCTTATGTTTTTCACTGAGTTCAGCACCTTTAATATGCCACTTTTTACTTTCCTGATACAAGCCCTTATTTTTATTATTTAGAGCAAGTAGTTGATAAGACAATATGGTTAATCGAATCCCTAAAGAATCTTTAATATTCTTTTTACTTTTGAGTGCTTTATGAGTATAATAAATGGAGGAATCCATAGCTACGTATTTACTATGGTAGTACGCCAATAATAAATTGGTATTGGTTATCGCTTTTTCAGATTTAAAAGAACCTAATAGATGATGCGCTTCCTCGTATGCTTTTTCTTCAAAACCATTATTGAAATAATAAAAAAGCTGATCTATCTTTTCGCCTTCACTTTCTAAAATAGGTGTTGTTGTTTGTGCCATACCAATGGAAGTATAGCATACAAAGAAAAAAGCAAAAAAGTATCGGGACTTAAAAAACATGCACAAATGTAGGAATTGCAAACCTTATAAGCATCCCCGAAAACAGGGATTTATAAGTTTTTTTTTACAAAGTGTAAAATACGATTTACTAGAAGATTTATAGCGCATTACTGCTCATTTCAATAAACCATTTAAGCTAAAAAACTGGCAATTAAACCTTTAGAGTGACTAGTTGGAAGCACAGGGAAATCGAACCAATTTTGCAACTTTTCCTCAAAGCCTGCATTATTTAAATAGTTATGCAATGCTACGTTTAAACCTTTGGTATATTTAGGATGAGCTGCGCCTGTAGGATCTATATGGTATAAATCGTTTTGAGCAAATCCTTCAAAAACAGGTCCTGTTATTTCAATGCCGAATGCTTCTGGGTTTTGACCAATCGGACTATGAATAGTTGTTGTAAATTGATGCCAAAATGCAGACTGAATACAATTCCTTTCAAACAATTGACGTACGACTTCTAAAGAATCGATAGTCTCTTGTTCGGTTTGCGTTGGAAACCCATACATGAGATAAGCATGCACCATAATATTATTTTTAGAAAAATTATTGGTAACTCTAGCAACTTGTGCTATATCTACACCTTTTTTCATCTTCGCTAATAACCTATCCGAAGCTACTTCTAGCCCACCAGTTACCGCGATACAACCAGATTTTGCCATGACCTCACATAATTCGAAATCGAATGTTTTTTCAAATCGAATGTTCGTCCACCAAGTGATCTTTACATTTCTATCGATTAATGCTTTAGACAAAGCTCTTAGCATTTTAGGTGGCGCTGCTTCATCTACAAAATGAAAACCTGTAATGCCTGTATCTTTAATTATTTTTTCAATTTTATCGACTAAATCTTCCGCTGTAGTATTTTGATAATTTCCAATATAATCCAAGGTTACATCACAAAATGAACATTGCTTCCAGTAACAACCATGCGAAATAGTGAGTTTATTCCATCTGGCATCTGTCCACATACGATGCATCGGATTTACCACATCTAAAAAAGAAACATATTTATCAAAAGGCAATCCAGAATAATCTGGAGCAGGTAAGTTTTTATGATGGTAAATGGTATTCGGAATTTTATTCTTGTAAACCACTACTCCATTTTCTAAAACGAAGGTTCGCTCTAATTCCGAAGCATCTACTTCACCTTCTAGATAACGAACTATTTTCAATAAAGGACCTTCGCCATCATCTAGGGAAATAAAATCTACGAATTCAAAAATTCTAGGATCTTCCAGTGTACGTAATTCGGTGTTACAATATCCGCCACCAAAAGCAACATGTATATCTGGAAAAAGTTGTTTGATAAATTGAGAACAGCGTAATGCCGCAAATAAATTCCCAGGAAAAGGAATGGTAAAACACACTAAAACAGGTGTGTGTTCTTCAATTTGAGCGACTAGAATATCTAGCATTTCTTCTTCGATAATAGTAGGTTGATAACTCAAAAAAGTATCTAGTTGATCAAAACTACTTGCCGAAGTTGCAATTTGCTCGGCATATTTAGTAAATGCAAAAAACTCATCGACATTGGCTTGAATAAAATCGCCTATTTCTTCAATAAAAAGCGTTGCGTAATGCTTTGCTTTATCAATAACTCCTATTTCTCCATCTTCCCATGTAATGGTCTTATTTACTTTAGATAAACGATGTCCTAATGGTAAAAAACCTTTTTCTAAGATGCTATTTGCCGTTTCTACATCTTGTTTTTGAAGAAAGGCAAGCACCACATCCACTCGAGAAATATACAAGTCTTTCCTTTTGTTCACTTCTGGATACTGAAAATTATCCAAATCGATAGCTTCTTGAAAAATAGCACGCAGAAAATCACTTCTAAAAACAGAAGTAAAAAGTTCAATACTTAAATCACAATGTGTAAAATTTATGGCATGCGTTTCTAGAAATCCTTTCAGATAAGCAGTTGCAGGATACGCAGTATTTAACTGCGTAAAAGGAGGTGTAATAAAAAGGACTTTAGATTGCATGCCGCAAAGATATAGTTCTTTAAAATAAATGTGCGGAAATAGTATGCTTTTATAGATAGAAAAATAGCGTGGTAATATTCGGAAGAAAATAGTTACCTATGAGAAACATTCTAAACAAAAAAACAGACTGCTTACACAATCTGTTTTTCAAATTTAAAATTTAGATAAAATACTACAAAGCAAAATTCACATAAACAGACAAACGCTGTTTAGACTCTACATTATCGCCAAATAAACTTTGACTAATTGGTAACGTATAACTTGCTCCAAAAATAAATTTATCGATGGCTAATTCTGATCCTATAGAAGCATTTAAAATGTTTCCATCGGTGTCTTCTAAAGTTTCGCCATACTGTGTTATCTTTTTATATACATCTCCTGAAACACCAACAAACGGCATGATATTCATCTTTTCTGTTGCAAATGCACGATATAAATTAGTAGCATAACTAAACTGATTTCCAAACTGGTAATCGTTTTTGTTTTCGCCTTTTAAGTAATAGCTAAAAAGTGTGTTTACGCCGTATTTGTCTCCACCATAATTATAACCCAAAGAGAAAATACCATCTACACTGCCAGTTCCTACTTGAAAGCCTGGATTAATATTATCTGTCAATCTTTCTTCAAACTTACCGGTTGGTAATTTAATACCTAAACCAAATTGTAAAGAATGCCCGGAAGCTTCTCGTTCGGTATTGAAATCCACTTTATCGTTATCTTGTTTTTTATAAAACGGTAATTTAAACCAACCAATAACGCTTGCATCTCCCAAACCGTTAATGTTTTCTTTAACATTATTAAAGTTTCTAGTTAAATCTTGATATGGCAAATTAGCACTAACATAAAAAGAATTACTAATTGGTATTTGTGCCCACAACTGGTAGGTATTAAAGCTTTCTTTACTGGTTGGTGAGTTTTCAAAAATACCATTTCTAGACTCAAAATTTTGATAAATATATCGTACACCAACAAAATTAGCATTGCTTAAGGTACCAAAACCAAAGCTTCCGCTACTTGTAGAGCATCCACATAAATCACAATATACTTTAAATGGTTCGTCATGTATGCATATTTTTTTTATCGTATCCGCTTGCACCAAATTGGTATGTAAAAGTACCAGTGTAAGCATTACTATTCCTGTTTTAAAATTCTGAAAAACGTTCATCTTCTAAAAATTCGTTATCTGTTAATGTTTTCAAGAAAGCAATTAAACTTTCTTTTTCGTAATTGTTAAGCGTGATACCATAGCTATTATCATCTCTTAAAAGAGAGGAATCTACATTACCATTATCTACGGCTCCAGCATCGTAAAAATCTAAAACCACTTCTAAAGTTGCAAATCGACCATCATGCATATATGGTCCTGTAACTTCAATATTTCTTAGACTTGGTACTTTAAACTTATATAAATCGTTAGGATCTTCAAGTATTTCAAAACGCCCAGTATCGTTTAACAAAGGGTTTACAGGAAGACCGTTATTTCTAAAAGTTTGATCGGTAAATAAATCTGTTGCATGGCAGGAAGTACATTTTTGCTGAAACGTATTTAATCCGTCCAACTCCATTGTGGTTAATGTTACGTTATCTTCTTGTCTAACATATTTATCATAGGTAGAATTAGAAGAGATCATCATTACCATAAACTGGGATAACGCTTTCAACATCTTTTCGGTGCTTACTTCGCCATCTCCAAAAGCCCTTGCAAATTTTTCTTGATATTGCGAATCTGCACTTAATTTTTCAATAATATTACTTAGGGTTTCTCCCATTTCTATTTCACTAGTAATAGGAATAATAGGTTGTAAATCTAAATGCGAAGCAGAGCCATTCCACATAAATGAAGTTTGATAGGCTAGGTTTTGAATAGGTTGTGCATTTCTAAAACCGATTCCTCCATTTACACCATGACTTAAATTATGCCCGTGATGTGTAAATGCAAAAGCTTGTTCATGACAAAAAGCACAAGCGATTGCCCCATTGGAAGACAGTTTTCCTTCGTAAAATAAATCTTTTCCCAATTCAAAACCAGCTTCTGTAAGCGGATTATTATCTAGGTTATATGCAATTTCTGGAAAATTTTCAGGCCATTCTACTTGTATTGGAACTGGAACGTATACTTCTGTTTCGGAATCTTTACTACACGACGAAACGAGAAAGCACACGAATAAAAAAAGAAGTACTCTTTTCATATTTTAGGTGTTTATTAAAATCAAGGAAAACAGCATTGCTTTCCTTGATTTTTAGTTACTAATTAATCGTTGTGTACGTGGTCTACTGAAAACATAGTATTAATGTTATCTGCTATAATAGGGGTTTCATTTACATCTGTATGCACTTGGTCATAACCATCTGCAAAGTTTGCCGTTGTTGATCCGTCGAATATTTTAGCAATATCTGCTTTAATATGTATTTCTGGTGAAGCGTCTTCTCTTACTAACACGGTATTTGGAAATGCTAAAGTTACTTCTCGATAATTATCTAATGAAGTACCAACACTTCCCATGTGTACATTTAATGGTTCCTCTGTAAGTGTTGCGGTAGAAAAAGTACCATCCAGTTTTATAAATTTATAACCAGAAGCCCAATTCCACATCATTTCTTCGTCGGAAGCCGCGTCTAAAAAATCACCTTGTCCGTCTGCTCCAAGCGCAAAACGATCTTGATCTATACCAACACCAAAGGTTACAGAAACATAATCTGCAGCATCTACATCGTTTAAAGTAATCCAGATTTCCCCAGCGTTATTTCCATCGGTTTCATTAACTATAAAAACATTATCTTCTGTAGGATACATAAAAGTGTTCCCTTCGTTATCTGTAAATTGTACGTTGCTGATAATATATTTTAACGTTTCTAGTTGAAAAGATTCGTTATTAGACTTGTTATAGGTAGTTCCAAAGATAAAGTCTTGATCTCCTACTCCGTTATCGAATTTCAAGATTACCTCGCCGGATTGCCCTGATAAATCTTCAGAATCGCCATTATCATCATCGGATGAACAAGATATTATTGTTGCGCATAGTAGTAATGCAAATGTATATTTGAATAATTTCATTTTGTATTATTTTAAATTTCATGTATTGTTGTTGTGTACCAAAAAAACGTAAAGACTATTGCTAGTAATTCATACTTAGTTTACGCTATATTTCTAATACATAGAAACACGCTTAAATAAGAATTTAAAGTTCATTTGGCAAAGACTATAAAAGTCTAATTCTAAAAAATAAAATTATACCATTGGAGGTTTAAAATGACTATACGCAAAAGAATAGGCATAGTTTTTAGTGTGGGAAAAAGATAGTTCTCTGTTCTCTAAAAAGAAAACCGTATGAAATGCTACGGAAGGATATTCGTTATAATAAACAAATGTAAAAGCTTCCGCTAGACTAGAAATAGCATCGTTGCTATTGTTATCATTAGAAACTGGTTGTAGTTGTTTTGCTAAATGACACTTACCATTACATTGCAGTGTAGGTTTGTCTTTATTAACACAATAAGTTTCTACAATATAATCAATATTAAGCTCGTAGTAAAGTACTTGACTTACATAATACATTGGCTTAAACGCAAATGCAAATAGCAATATGAATATAAATATTTTTTTCAGCTTAAAAATTTTATACAAATATATTTCTTTAGATTAGAAATATATAAAAAACGTGCATTTAAAAACAAAAAAAAAGCGACGTGTACATCGCTTTTTTTTATGGTTTTAAATATATTAAACATTGATTTAGTTCTGGGTTTTGCTTCACAAGTGATTCTATAAATATTTTAAGTTCCTCAATTTCATAAGGTAATAATCTATTAATAGCTTTTTGCACTTCTTTACAAAACAAACTAGCATCAAAACTCACTTTATTAAGTACGGTTTTAGTGTACTCAAACATTGCTCTTGCCATAATTTAATTAGGTTTAGTTGTAAATAAAAAGTAGAAATGTTCTATAGGCTGTATGTGTTTTATTTTGATTAAATATAGTAAAAAAGTACATTGTATTTCTATTTAAACAAAACTTTAACACAGAATTATTATTAACTAAAACCTATTATCTCCATCTAAGAGATCTCCAATTCCGCCAAGAATACTGCCTTCTCCTTTACTCTTTCCTCCTGAACTTGGTGCGCTTGCTAATACTCTTCCTGCCAATCTGCTAAAAGGTAAAGATTGTACAAAAACGGTTCCTGGACCTTCTAATTTTGCAAAGAATAAACCTTCGCCTCCAAAGACCGTATTTTTAATACCACCAACAAACTCAATATCATAATTTACGGTTTGGTCAAAACCAACAATACATCCGGTATCTACTCGTAAGGTTTGTCCTGCTTTTAATTCTTTTCTAGCCATGGTACCTCCTGCATGCACAAATGCCATACCATCACCCTCTAACTTTTGCATGATAAAACCTTCGCCTCCAAATAAACCTCTTCCTAATTTTTTAGAAAACTCTACGCCTATACTTACACCTTTAGCTGCACATAAAAATGCATCTTTTTGGCAAATAAATTTCCCTCCAAATTCGGTTAAATCAATAGGTATTATTTTTCCTGGATAAGGAGAAGCAAAGCTCACGTTACGTTTACCAGTTAGATCATTATAAAAAGCGGTCATAAACAAACTTTCTCCAGTAAGAATTCTTTTTCCTGCTCCTAAAATCTTTCCTAAAAACCCAGTGTCTTTTTGTGAACCATCACCAAAAATAGTCTCCATTTTAATGCCATCATCCATCATCATAAAACTTCCAGATTCTGCAACAACGCCTTCCTGAGGATCTAACTCAATTTCTACGTATTGCATTTCTTCTCCATAAATGCGGTAATCTATTTCGTGTGCTGTCATTTTTGTTTGGTTTATGTTGTTATGCTCATTAGTTGCATTATTTCTGGTTTTGTTACAAGGTTTAAAAAATTGATAATTTAAAAAAGTGCTTCGCCTTTTTCTACAAACCTTCCGTATTTAGTTGAAACTAAATCCACCTTCCTTTAACTTAAGGAAGGAACACATGTTTTATATATTTTGGTAAAACAATAAAAATATGTACTGTTTTGGTAAAACAACAATTTCTACTTCGATTTCATTTTCAAATTCAAGTTCTCTTCACTTTTATACTCCACTCAAAATTAAATACAGATACTTCTACGCCATCGGCATTTATTCCTATAGATTGCATCCATATGGTTTGTCCTTCACCAGTCTCGACAGCTTTTACCATGGCAGCGTCTATTTTGTTTCCATCTGTACAACTAAAGGTTATTCTACCAGTTGCCTTTTTAGTAAAAGTAGCATTGTTATTCGCAACAAGCATCGAAATATTTTTTCCGCTTTCTTTAATTTTCATAAGCATTAAAGCTCCTGTTGTTAATTCGGCAGCCATACCTTGCACTGCCCAAAACATCGATTTAAAAGGATTTTGATTTATCCATCTATGTTTAACAGATACGGTACAAGAGGTAGCATCAATAGATTTCACACGGACTCCTGTAAAAAAAACAGAAGGTAGTTTTAGTAGGTTGAAAGTATTTATCTTTCCTGGTGTTAACTTCATTTATATCTTAATTTCCTCAAAAATATCGAAAAAAAATGACAATCCAATCTGTTAAAATTTTGTTAATTTTTAGTACTATGCGTAACATAATACCTTTTTAAAGACATATATTTGTATAAGAAACTATTATATACTTTTACATCATGGAAAATAACCATCAAAAAAACATTGCTACTTTTATTCATTTATCCACCTTTTCTAGGTTTATAATTCCTCTAGGTAACTTTATTGGCCCAATAATACTTTGGGTTGCTAATAAGGATAAATCAGAATTTGTAGATGCACATGGTAAGCAAGCTATTAATTTTCAGATTAGCATTTTACTATATAGTATTATAATAGGATTGTTAACGGTTCCGTTTTTCATCTTTAATATTTTTAAGCAAATTGACTTTATAGATATTAATGCTTTTGAAAATATTAGCATCAATTTAGACAAACCTTCTCCGCTATTATATATTGGAGGTGCTTTTGCAGGGTTAGCAATTATTGCTTTCCTATTAGAGCTTGTTTTTATAATCAAAGCCAGTTTAATGGCTAGAGATGGCGAATTGTTTAAATATTCTTTAACCATAAATTTTTTAAAATAATTTTTAACGAACTAATCACTCGTAATTAATATAATCAACCATCACATCCATCAAAAAATGAACAGTTATAACAAAATTAAAAGGAAACTATGAAGATAGAAAACACAAAAGCACAAATGCGAAAAGGTGTTCTAGAATACTGCATACTCTCTGTCTTAAAAGATCAAGATGCTTATGTAGCAGAAATTTTAGGAACACTAAAAGACGCTAAATTGCTAGTAGTAGAAGGAACTATTTACCCATTACTTACTAGATTAAAAAACGCCGGACTTCTTAATTATAGATGGGAAGAATCCACCTCAGGACCTCCAAGAAAGTATTATGGTTTAACAGAAACTGGAAAACTTTTTCTTAAAGAATTAACCACTACTTGGAACGAATTACAAAACGCAGTGAATATAGTAACAAGACAAAAACCAACGAAAAATGAATAAAACAGTCAACATAAATTTAGCAGGTATATTTTTTCATATTGATGAAGATGCATATACAAAACTACAGCGCTATTTGGAGGCTATTAAACGTTCGTTTACAGACTCTCAAGGTCGTTCGGAAATCATTTCAGACATTGAAGCAAGAATTGCAGAACTTTTTAACGAGCGTGTAAAACATGACAAGCAAGTTATTGGAACTAAAGAAGTAGATGATGTAATTACCATTATGGGGCAACCTGAAGATTACATTGTAGACGATGAAATATTTGAAGATGAACCAAAGCAATATTCTAGCCAAAGAACCACTTCTAAAAAACTTTTTAGAGATACAGACAACTCTTATGTTGGTGGTGTTTCGGCTGGGTTATCACATTACTTTGGTATCGACGCTATTTGGATTCGCTTAATATGGATTCTATTAATATTTGGTGCAGGAACAGGCGTTTTACTATACATCTTATTATGGATTTTACTTCCAGAAGCCGTTACTACAAGTGACAAACTAATGATGAAAGGAGAACCTGTAAACATTAGTAATATTGAAAAGAAAATTAAGGATGGTATTTCTACGGTTTCTGATGTTGCAAAAAACGTTTCCGACTCTGTTAGTGATGCTGCAAAAAATATAGACTTTAAAAAAAAAAGTAACTCCTTAAAATCTACATCCACATCGTTCTTTGACACTATTGGCGCTATTTTTATGTTTTTCTTAAAAGTCGCAGCAAAATTTATAGGAATTATTCTAATCATCATTGGTGCTTCGGCATTAATAGGATTAATAATAGGTATGTTCACCGTTGGTATTTCTGATGCTATAAATGTTCCTGGCTTTGATATTGTAGATACTGCAAACGCGGCAGGAACTCCGGTTTGGTTGGTTTCGCTTTTAGCCTTATTTGCTATTGGTATTCCGTTTTTCTTTGTCTTCTATTTAGGCTTAAAAATTCTGATTAACAACCTAAGATCTATTGGTAATATTGCTAAATTCTCTTTATTAGGTTTATGGTTAATGGCTATTATTGGATTAATTGTTATTGGAGTTACACAAGCTACAGAACATGCTTTTGATGCTGCAGTAAAAGAAAAAGAAGTGTACAACATCAAGGTAAATGACACTTTAAATATTAAAATGATGGACAATAATGCGTACAATAAAAGTATGCATAAAGGCGGAAACTCTTTTTACTTAGCCTATGGAGATAATGATGAAAAAACCATCTATTCTTCAGATATAAGACTAACGATTAGATCTACTGATGACTCTATAGCCACTTTACATGTGGAGAAAAATGCCGACGGTAGAAGCTTTAAAACTGCTAAGGAACGTGCTGAAAACATTAATTACAAGTATGCACTAGTTAACAATACCTTTCAATTAGACAAGTATTTAACAACCGATGCAGAAAATAAATTTAGCGACCAAGAGGTTAATCTAACCTTATATATACCAGAAGGAACGGTTATCCAATTAAATAAGAATACCAGGTCCTTTTTAAATTATTATACGTCTAACAATAACTTGGTTACCTATAGAGATGCTGGACATTATTTTAAAATATTCACTGACGAAGCTACTTGCCTAGATTGTCTGGAAGAAGATGAAAATGACGAGGAAGAAGACTATAAAATCAAGATAAATGTGAATGATGAAGAAGGCAGTATTAACATAAATAATGATGGTATTGAAATTAAAACGAAAGATTCTAATCTAAAAATTGACGAAAATGGCGTTAGCGGAAATGCGGACGATGTTAAAGTCAAAATTGATGAAGATGGCATTAATATCTCTACAGATGAAAACGATAATTAATATGAAACCAATAAAAGCAATATTTATTTCCCTGTGCTGTGTATTAATCACATGGCAAGCAAATGCGCAAGTATCGGAAACCTCCGAATTATTTTTAAAACTAAAAACCAATGACAGCTTACTATTTCATGTAGGATTCAATACATGTGATGTCAGTCAGTTTAAAAAATTAATTGCGGAAGACTTTGAATTCTATCATGATGAAGCTGGTGTAACCGAGTCAAAAGCAGATTTCATGGCCAACATTACTAATGGTCTTTGTGGCTCTTCAAATCACACAAAATCAAGAAGAGAACTTGATGTAGAAAGTTTAGAAGTATTTCCGCTTTATAAAAACGGAGCACTTTATGGCGCTATTCAAAAGGGAGAACATAAATTCTTTGAATCTGTAAATGGAGGACCGGAAAGCAAAGGCAGTATTGCTAAGTTTTCTCATGTATGGATTAAGGAAGAACAAGGCTGGAAAATAAAACGTGTATTAAGCTATGACCATCAAATGCAAGACTAAAACAATTCATCTTTATAAATCAACAATTCAGATATTTAAGTTATTAATCACTAACAGAAAACATAATATTTGAAGTATTATTTAATCAATCAAAAAACGAACAATTATGACCACACTAACCAAAATTATAATAACAATGCTAATGAGCTTGTTATTTATGTCTTGTAACTTTGATGTAAATTTTAACAATGACGTTAAAGGAACCGGAAATGTTTCCACAGAAAACAGAAATATTGAAGGTACTTTTACTGCTATAAAAGTAAGTCACGGCTTAGACCTTTACTTAACCCAAGGTGAAGCAGTTAAACTAACTGTAGAAGCAGATCAAAACCTGCATGAACTCATTTTTACAGAAGTCGAAAACGGCACTTTAAGAATTTATGCTGATAAAAATATAGGTAACGCAGATTCTAAAAAAATCAGACTAAGCTTTAAAGATATTTCTAGTATAAAAGCTACTAGCGGAAGTGATGTATATTCTATAAATACCATTACTACAAATCACTTAGAACTGATTACCACAAGTGGAAGTGATATGGATTTAGATGTTCATGTAGAAACCTTAGAATGTAAATCGACAAGCGGAAGCGATATGGACGCACAAAACTTAACAACCAACGCATCCCATGTAAAAGCTACAAGTGGCGCAGGAATAAAAGTCAACAGCAATAAAGAATTATATGCCAAAGCTACTAGTGGTGGCGATATTACTTATTATGGAAATCCAGAATTTATAGAAAAAAGCGATGGTGTTTCGGGTAGTATTAATAAACAATAACCAACCAATCCATTTTTGCTAATACATTTTTAGCACCAAAATAAAACCATTTTAGACTTGACAATCAAGTTTGGGATGGTTTTTGCATATATTTGTATATACAATAATTAACTACAAAATAAATGTTTAAAAAAGGGGTCTTGACGCTATGTATTGCCATGCTTGCAATAACAGGATTTGCTCAAGAAAAAGTAAAAGGAAATAAAAATGTTACTACTATAGAAACCATTATAGACGATTTTAACACCATTACTTTTGGTGAAAAATTTGAAATTGAACTCATCCAAAGTGATGCACCTTCCGTTGAAATTGAAACCGACGAAAATTTACATGAAATTATTCAATTTTCTGTAAAAGACAGTGTGCTAAGTTTTAGTACTTCCGCAAAAATTCAATCTAGTAAACGATTAAATATTGTTGTAAATATTACAAAATCGCTTCGAAATATAGAAATTAATGAAGATGCCGAAGTAAGCGCTGCCAATACTTTAAAAAATGATTCGTTAAGCTTAAAAATTAATGACTATGCAAAAGCATTCCTAAACATTAAAAACAAAAGCTTTACGTTTACCAACAATAACAAATCTACTTTTGGTATCAGTTCTAAATCGAAACTTAATATTGAAAGCGAAAAAGTGATAATAGAACTCAACGAAAGCAGTAAAACCGAAGCTTTAATAGAAACAGACAGTTTACAAGTAGATATGTATCAAGGTGCTTTTGCTAAAATGGAAGGAGATGTAGAACATATGCAATTAACCTCTATAAATTCCTCTGATTTTTCAGCAAAGAACCTTACTGTAAATACGTGTAATCTAGTTATTGAAGATTCTAGTGATGCTACGATACATGTGGTAAATGAGTTCACTTTAGAAGCTTCTGGCACGAGTGAAATTTATCTTTATGGAGATCCTAAAATAACAATTAATGCTTTTAAAAACACGTCTACTTTTCATAAAAAGGAAATGTAAGCAAAAATAAACTTAAAGAATAAGGAACATGCAAAACCTACAAAAAACACTTTACCTTTCCATTTTTACTCTCCTATTTTTCGCTTCGTGTGATTCTAATGATGATAGTACAACTACGGCAACAGAACCATTACTCTTAGAAAGTCACTACTTTAAAGGACTCTTAGATGGGGAAGAATTAAACATTGAAAGAAGGGTTTATGAATCTCCTTTAGATAATAGTCCTGATGCTATTTCTATGGATTTTGGTGGCAGTCAAACTAATGACATTGCCGTTTTAGGAGAACCAGGAACAGGCTTCTGCTATGGTCGTTATGCCTGCGGATTGCTTTTCTACGATTCTCAAGAAAACACAGAACAATTAGATACTGCAAAAATGTACTTCTCCAAAATTCCTGTGGGAGATTGTTCTTTAGAAAATGAACGGACAAGTATGAGAAATTTTTTAGCGCTAAACACTTTTAACTATGAAACCTTTCCTGGGAATACTATAATTAATAATGTTGCTTTAGACTTTTTTCCTGCGGAATATGAAAATCAAGAAATCTACTATTCTTCACGATTTGGAAACAATACAGATGCTTCTTTTGCTATTACATCCATCCTAGAAATAGAAGATGGTTGGTTTGAAGTAGAAGGAAATTTTAGTTGTAAACTATATAAATTTAATGACGAAACGGATTACAAAGTCTTAGAAAATGGACAATTTAAGATTAAGATTTCTAATAATTTAGAAGAATAAGACATAAAGAAGATTCTAATTAGTGACTTGAAACTTATTTTTATAGAAAACATTAAAATGCAATCTCGTACCAAAATATCCTCTAACATAGCTTTCAAAAAATATTTTCTTTCTTGGTTTGTATTGGTACTAGCCTATTTTATAACAGCCTATTTCCATTTAAACCGGTTTTGGGATTATGCTACTTGGAGTATCGCTATACTAGCTTTTATTCTTTTTATTAGTTTAAAGAAATTAGAATTTACCGAAACAGCACTTTACTTTGGCAACAAAAAAATAGAATTTGAAGCTATTACAGCTTTAAGAACTTTCGAAATTCAACAACGGACTTTTTATCTTTTTAAAACAGACGATAAGCACATATTTAAACGTTATTATTTAACGCAATTAGGAGGTTTGGGATATTTCTCGATTATTAAAATTTTGTTTTCTAAAAAAAGTAAATCTACTGTACCGCTTGTTGCATTCTTAGCGCTTTTAGATGAAAAATCGAATATTTCTAAAAGTTAAACCTTATAAATTACTATTTCTGAGCAAATCTTATATTGGGGAAAATGCTTCTCATCTACTCTCAAATATCCGATAGGGTTTTGAGTTCCACTTTATATTTCCTAAATTAGTTATTTAAGCAAAGCACACAACTGCTAAAAAAACTATAAACACAAGATTATGAGATATTTAATACTAGTATTTTTCGTTTTAATATCCTGTAAAAACGCCAAAGAAAACACACCAGAAGCCAAAACTTTTGAAGAAATTCACAACCAAGCCATATTCGTAGATACCCACAACGATATTCTACTCCAAACTATGGAAAAAGGCTTTCTAATAGATAACGATTTAAAAGGCAAAACACATAGTGACTTAAACCGGATGAAACAAGGCGGATTAGATGTTCAATTCTTTTCTGTTTGGAGTGATGGCAACCAAATAGACCCCTATAATTTCGCTAATATTCAAATAGACAGTTTGGATGCCGTAATTAAGAGAAATCCAAATAAAATAGTAAAAGTAGCCAATACCGAAGAATTATTAAACGTTGTAAATGAGCATAAAATAGCCGCTTTAATTGGTTTGGAAGGCGGACATCAAATAGAAGATGATTTGAATAAATTAGACGCTCTCTTTAATCGTGGTGTGCGCTATATGACACTAACTTGGAATAATTCTACAGCATGGGCAACTAGCGCATCGGAGGAAACAAAAAACAAAGATTTAAAAACGAAAGGGCTTAACGATTTCGGTAAAAAGGTCATTAGCAGAATGAATACTTTAGGAATGCTGGTAGATGTTAGTCATGTTGGTGAACAAACTTTCTGGGACGTTATTAACAACACTACAAAACCCATTATTGCTTCCCATAGTTCTGTTTATAATATTTGTCCGCATCCCAGAAACCTTAAAGATGATCAAATAAAAGCAATTGCAAAAAATGGTGGCGTTATTCAAATTAATTTTAATTCTGCTTTTATAGATCCAACAGTCGGAAAGAAGGAAGATGCATTTATTGAAAAATATCAGACAGAAATAGATTCTTTACACGATTTAGGTGTAAACGAATATCTCGCGGTAGAATCCATATATTTAAAATACCCTCAAGAATCGGAAGCTTTAAAAGCGCCATTCGATTTAGTAATTGCGCATTTGGAATACATTATTAATTTAGTTGGTGCGGATTATGTTGGTATAGGCTCTGATTTTGACGGTATCTTTTTACCACCAAAACAATTGGATGACGTTACTGCATATCCTTTAATTACCAAAGCTTTAACCGAAAAAGGATACAACGAAAAAGACATTCATAAAATTCTAGGTGGAAATATTTTGCGTGTTTTAGAAGCAAATGAAACCCAAAAATAACCCGGAATCTAAAACTCTACGGATTTATATTTTATTTTTACTTGCTAATAATCTAACGGAAACAAACGTAAGTACAACCCTATAAAATGAATCATAGATTTTACTCCAAATCCAAAAAAGAACAAAATCGAATTCAATTTAAAATTGCGATTGCTGCGGTATCTCTTAATTTGCTAATTTTGGTTTTATGCCTTTTAAGTGGCTTCTATTTCTTTATATTTCTATTCCTAATTATAACACTTTCTATAATTGCGCCATTTTTTGATGTTCCTGCCATGAAAAAAAAGGGGAAATTGATTTACTATTCTTCCCTACTTATTACCGAAAAGGAAAACAAAGGAACCATTATCATTCATGGCGGTTCTTTATTTGATTATATTTTTGTCATAGATAAATCATTAAGCGGAAAGCAAAGAACAAATTTCATTCTTCAAAAGTATGTAGAAGGCATTTTAAACTTAATACAAGCTTGTGAGAAAAACCATAACACTTCCTTAAGAATAAAGGGAACTACTTATATTCTAAATGCAAGAACAGCTGAAAAAATAGGGTTAAAAATTACAAAAACGGACTTCCTTCAAAAATTGATTTTGACCTATAATTATGTGAATATTTTGATCTCGAATTCCATTGCAAAACGAAAAATCGCATTCCCAAAACTGAATAATATTAAAACATTTGAAAGTAATATAGAAGAATTAATCAAACGTAGAGAATTCATTGAAAGCTTGAATTCCAAATTAAAAAATACGATTTCTAAAACCACGTGAAACGAATAGCTATTCCCTAGGCTAGCTTATAAAATCCTACAGGATTTTAAACTTTGCTATTTATTCACTAAATTAGTAATGTAAAACAGGGAACGAAACTATGGAAACAAGTTCTCATTCCTAAATGTAGTACGTTAAAAAATTTTCCCTATGAAAAACAATTTATCAAAAATCACAACCGAATTAGAAAACTACGCGCAAGAAAGAAACTTAACCGAATTACAGGTTATTGAAAAAATTAAAGATCATTATTTCAATAAAAAAGTAAACGAAAACTTAAAACTGTATAAAAAAGGAAAGAAAAAGGTTAGTGAAATCACTAAAGACTTAAAAATATCACCTAGAAAATTTTATGCCATTTTAGAAAAGAAAAAAATCCAACATAAAAAATATAATAAAACGCCCTTAGAACAAGAAGAAACAGATACGAATATATCGTCTTAAAGCCTTCTTAAAGTAGCATTTTATAATTCAAAAAAGCCGAAACTAATGTTTCGGCTTTATATATATATTTAAAATTCAAATACTTTATCTAGTTGTAATTAGAAGTACTAACCTCAAAAGTAGAATCTTTAGCTGCTAAATAACGTTCTGCATCTAAAGCTGCCATACAACCCGTTCCCGCTGCTGTAATCGCTTGTCTGTATACATGATCTGCTGCATCTCCAGATACAAAAACACCATCTACATTTGTTTTAGAGGTTCCTGGTTTCGCGTTTATAATGTAACCCGTTTCGTCAAGATTTAAAAAGCCTTTAAAAATATCTGTGTTTGGCTTATGACCAATGGCAACAAAAAATCCAGTTGCAGGAATATCCTGAGTTTCATTGGTTTTATTGTTTAAAACTCGCACGCCAGTAACTACTTGTCCGTCACCTAAAACTTCTTCCGTTTCTGTATTGAATAAAATTTCAATATTTTCTGTATTTGCCACACGAGCAGCCATGATTTTAGAAGCTCTAAATTCATCACGTCTCACTAACATGGTTACTTTTTTACAAAGCTTAGATAAGTAGTGTGCTTCTTCACAAGCGCTATCTCCTGCTCCAACGATTACTACTTCTTGATTTCTGTAGAAAAAACCATCACAAACGGCACAAGCCGAAACTCCGCCACCAAGTTTTAAGTATTTTTGTTCTGAATCTAATCCTAAGTATTTAGCAGAAGCTCCTGTAGAAATAATTACGGTATCACAGTGAATCTCTTTCGTTTCGTTTATCCAAACTTTATGTACATCTCCTGAGAAATCTACTTTAGTTACCCAACCATCACGAACATCCGTTTCAAAACGCTCTGCTTGTGCTTGAAGTTCCATCATCATTGCAGGTCCTGTAATTCCGTCAGGATATCCAGGAAAATTCTCCACTTCATTGGTAGTAGTTAACTGTCCTCCAGGTTGTGTACCTTGGTATAAAACAGGTTTCATATTTGCTCTAGCGGCATAGATTGCTGCAGTATAACCCGCAGGTCCAGAACCTATTATTAAGCATTTTACTTTTTCTATTGTATCAGACATAATTTTAGTATCATATTATCTATACAAAAGTAGGATTTTTGATAGAAACCTTACGTTTAAGTTATCAACAGTTACTATCCATTAATAACAATTATTGATGTTTCTAAAAATAGCCTATGTATTAAGTGGTTTAAATTGGGGTTTATCTTTTGAACTAAAAAAAATATCGATTAGGTTATTTAAATCTCACAATTATCTTAATTTACTATAGTTAATAAAAACATTTAAAAGTGGAAGACATCCAACCATATTCAAAATTCAAATTCGCAGATTTACCAACTTTATTAGTTACCACATATAAAGCATGGGATGCAGAAAACCCTTTTAGATTGAGTGCTGTTGTTGCTTACTATGCTATTTTATCGATGCCTGGATTATTGGTGATCATTGTAAATGTAATTGGTACTATATTGGGAGAAGAAATTGTAAAAGGTGAATTAACCAATGAAATATCTAGGGCATTAGGACGAGATACAGCCAACGCTGTAGAAACGATGATTTCGGAAACGCAAGATGGAGATAAAAATTTAATTTCAACCATTATAGGAATTGGTACCTTAATATTTGGAGCTTCGGGAGTGTTTTATCATTTGCAACTCTCCTTAAATCAAATATGGAAAATAGACGCATCCTTACAACAAACATTTTGGCGTATGCTAATGAATAGAGCCCGAAGTTTTACTTTTATTTTAGTAATAGGCTTTTTACTACTTATTAGTTTTATAGTTACTGCAGGAATTTCTGCGCTTACCACTTTTTTAAATAGGAATTTTCAAGATGCAGTAGTATACATGGCCTATTTCTTTGACATTATTCTTTCATTAAGTATGATAACAATACTATTTGCACTTATGTTTAAGTATTTACCGAATGCTAAAATTAAATGGAAATCGGTTTGGATTGGTGCATTCATTACATCCATTTTGTTTGTTTTAGGGAAGTTTTTATTGGGATTATATTTTGGTCGCGCAGATTTTGACTCTACCTATGGCGCGGCAGGAACCATTGTTTTAATTTTACTTTGGGTATCCTACTCTTGTTTAATTCTATTTTTTGGTGCAGAATTCACTTGGGTTTATACCGAAAAATATGGTTATGGTATAAAACCTTCTGCACATTCAAAGAAAATAGAAAAGGATGCATAGCATTTAAAATTTAGCAATACAGTTAAAATGTTATGTAAAGCGATTACTATTTCATGAGACTTAAGCATACATTTGATAAACAGATCATGTAATGATATACATTAGCATTACAAAAACAATCCATAATTTAAATTTATAATGAAGCAAATTAGCCATAAAGTTATTAATCAGCTCTTCTTATTAGGTATCATAATATTGATAGCAATCCTTATTTTATTAGAAATACTGCCATATTTATCAGGTGTTTTAGGTGCAATAACCATTTATGTCTTATTAAGAAAGCCAATGAAAAAATTGGTCCAGAAAGGTTGGAATAAGGAACTTGCTGCAATCGTTTTATTATTATTATCGATTATAGGCATCCTGTTACCTGTTACAGGAATTGTAATTATGCTGGGCAATAAAGTGAGTAATGCAGCAGAAAATTCAGAACGGGTTACCAATGCTATTAAATTGCAGCTTGAAAAAATCGAACATGCATTAGGCTATAACTTTAGCTCTCAAATAGATGCCTCTCAAGTTTCCAGCCTAGTTTCCGAAAAACTACAAAGTTTTGCTGGTAGCACATTTGAAGTCGCAATAGCAATATTCATTATGTATTTCTTACTTTTTTATATGTTAACAAATAGACGGAAATTAAGAGAAAGCCTGTTTGAATATATTCCTATAAATACAGAAAATTTAAAAATCATAGGCGAAGATGTTAATGTAATGGTACGTTCTAATGCATTAGGAATTCCTTTAGTTGCCATTGCTCAAGGTATTGTTGCGCTTATTGGATTTTTAATATTTGGAATAGAGAATCCGTTTTTCTGGTTTGTCATGGTGACCATTGGTTCTATGATTCCGTTTGTTGGTGGATTGCTAGGTATTGTACCTGCGTTTATATTAGCCTACGCCAATGGAGATCCTTTTCAAGCTTGGGGAATACTGCTGTATGGTTTAATAGTGGTTGGCTCTACCGATAACTTAATTAGACTTTTTGTATTAAAAAAACTAGACAATGTGCATCCATTAATAACTTTAATTGGTGTCATTATTGGTGTGCCTTTATTTGGTTTTATAGGATTAATTTTTGGTCCATTATTGTTAAGTCTATTTCTTGTAATGGTTCGGATTTATAAAAAGGAATACAGTGAAAAAATATAAACATGCTTTAAGAAACAAGTAAAACTAAATTCAAAAACAGATGGGAATAATTTCAAAACATAAAAACATGATTAAATTATATTACAGTTCTAATAGCTCTTTAGGAAAACAAACCTTAGCTTATGTTAGCGCTTCAAAAAAAGAGATTTTAGCAATCGATTTATCTAAAACAAAATTAACAGGAACACAATGGATTGAGATTGCTGAAGCGCTTGACACCACACTATCCAGTTTGGTAAATCAAAACCATCCGGATTTCACAAAAAATTATGGTGAAAAAGAAATACATTTAAGCAATGAAGATTGGATTAAGGTTTTACATAAAAACCCAGAAGTGCTTAAAGGGTCTATTGTAATGGTTAACCATTCTTTTTATCTATTAGAAACACCTACAGACTTTATAAAATATTTTGAACCAGATACCGCTGGGTTAAACCCTCAAAAACCGCACGAAGATTAATTATTCCTATCATTTGATTGAGGTATTTCTTTAAAGAATTCTGCTACTTCTAAATCTCCTGTTGGTGCGTAGTTTGCTAGAACGGTTCCTTTTAATCCAGAATCTGTTTTTATCGCATATAATATAGAAGCATCTGCCGGATTACTCATTCCTTCAAAACGCATTTCTTTATCAATAAAGATTTGTTCTGGCTTGAATTTCTCCTTAGAATCTAATTCCACTAAATGAGCGTCCACCATCCTAAAATTACTGGTGTATCCTTTTTCTTTTAATTCGTTTATATATTCTATTTCATGTTTTGCATATTCCATAATAAATTTGTGTTATATAAAAAAGGCAGTAAAATCATGGATTAAACTGCCTTTTTTTGATTATTAAAAACTAGTGATCATACTATTAAAGCAGGTAATTAATCTACTGCATCTTCAATTTCATCTCCTACATCCTCTAGACCATCTCCAATGTCATCTGTTACATCTTCAATACCATCTCCAATGTCATCTGTAACATCTTCGACAGCGTCTTCTACTTTATCTTTTTTATCTTCTCTGCAACTTGTAAAAACGGCAGACATGGTAAATACTAGTATTGCTGAATAAATTAATTTTCTCATCGTGTTTCGTTTTATAGTTTTAGTGGTTATTATATTTTTTTTCTTCCTGTAATTAAGGACACAACAAAAAGTACTATAAAAATATAAAATAGAATTTTTGCTATACTTGCTGCTCCTTCCGATATTCCTCCGAAACCAAAAATCCCGGCGACTATTGCTAAAATGATAAAAATGATTGCGTAACGTAACATATTATTTTGGTTTTAAATTAGTAATGCAATGTCTTTCATTACATTATATCAAAGATGCTTCTTTTTCAGGAATTACATTAACGGTATCCAACTTTAAATTAACTCTTTTAAATATATTGCTGTATTTGTTAAAACTGGTTATTGGAAATGGTATTCCTATCTAATATTTTTTGATCTATAACTTCCGATTCAAAATCATAAGCATCCAAATCTTTGATAATGGCTTTTAAATCGGAAAACGTATTGCTTTTATCTAGCCAATAATCATAATATTTTTTCTTAAGAGCTAAAGGCTCTTTTTCAGAAAAGCTTGGTATTGGTTTACCATTAGAATGATTGCTTGTCGTTATAAGAATGGAGCATGTTTTAAAGCCATCGGACAGTTCATTATAAATTCCTGCTAAACAAAAAGGCACGTTGTTTTTTCTAAAAACTTGAAAAGATTTAATTTTACCATTACTTATATACGTGGTATAAAAACCAGTTACAATAATTAAGCAGCGTCTTTTGTTTAAAGCTTCGGAAAGAAATGGATCTTTTTCATTTATATCTTTAATATCTACATTTAAAGTATTCGATATATTTTGAAAAACCGCCCAGTTTTCCTCAAAATCAGTAGGTAATAATCCCCAAATAGAAAAATCGATAACCTTCGGTTTTTCCATAGTTATAATGGGCAAAGAAGCCTCTTTAAATCCATTTATTACTTTTACAGGTCTATATAACTTAGGATATGAAAATTTTTTATTAAACTTCTGCTCTATTTGTTTTAAACTAGCCGTATTTCGTAATTTATAAAACATAACTTTTATTTTTAATAAAAGAATAACGCACTAAACTTCTTGATGCAATGGATGAAAATGGGTGCTCTATTCGCTTTAACAAAACAAAAAAGGAAATGCCAATGCAACATTTCCTTTTAAATTAATCGATAAGGTTTCTTTTTATTTTAGATCTTCTAATCTTTTAATGGTGTTAAGCTCTTGCTCAATGTGGCTTTTTTGATTATAAAGCATATTTTTAGTATTTAAAGGCAACCCTATTTCCTCTATAACTTCTTCGTATTCTGCTATTGCTGCTTTTTCTCCTCTAATCGCTTCTTCTAGCATGGACTCATCATTATCTGAGGATAACGCAGCTTTAATATCCATCCAAGCTCTGTGTGCCGTTCCTGTAAGGCTTCCTTCTTTATCTACCTGCTGACCAAAAGATTTAATTTCTGTTTTTAATTCATATCCAAAATCATATCTCTCTTGTGCCTTTTTATTAAAAAAGTTTTTTAGACCAATATGTTTCGCATTTTCTGCTGCTTTTTTATAGCCTTTTTCGGCATCATAGTTTTTCTCTAATAAAGCATTTAATCTGTTTCCTAACCTGTCTGTGTAATTGCTCATTTCTAAATGTTTTTAATTAGCAACATTTTATTTTAAGATACATGTTGTTTATTATCTAAGCGTATAGCTTGTGTAAGAACTACTGCGCTATACCATAAAATTACTACTAAAAACCAAAAGGTATTAACCCACATAATATGAATTTTAGCGCATTTAATTAATTAAGAAATCATTAACAGAATCTAGCACCATCTGTTATCATAATTTTAATATATCTTTACCTTGATATTTTTTAAAAAAATTAACGCTATATATATTCTAAGGTATTAAATGAAAATCATTAAAATTAATGCGGAAAATACTGCAGACAGTATAAAGCAATTTAAAGAGCAAATTGGAGGAAATATAACTCAGAAATGGGGAGAATACACTTTGGATCTGGATAATGATTTCGCAAAAGGATACATTAGACTAATGACTTTTGATTGGGGCGTTAGTTTAATTGAATATAATCTTGTGTTTTTTGAAGATATACAAGTAATAGTCGATCCTTCTAATTTTAATCCTATCCGTTTTTCTTATTCCCTAAATGGTTCTTTTCAACATAAATTTAGTGACCAAAAAGAATATACAACTATTGAACAGTTTCACTCGTTTATTGGCACCTGTAATAGTGATGTATCGCATCATTTTAGTTTTGAGAAAGGAATACATTTAGAATTGAATAATATTAAAATTATACGCAAACAATTCTTAAACAAAAGAATTAATATTGCACACATGCTAAACAAAAAACTACATGCTATTTTTGTAGATAAAGAGCATGAAAAAAAGTTTGCTTATTACGGGCCTATTAGTCTTAAAATGGCAGATCGTGTGAAGGCCTTACAAGATATAAAAACGAAAGGCATGATTAGATTATTAAAAGCGGAAGGTGAACTATACCATCTTTTGTCCATGCATATTGAGTTTTATAACAAATATGACAATGCTAATGTTCTTGAAATTGATTTACAAAAATCGGAATTAAAAATAATAAAAAAACTTGGTAAAAAGATAGTTAAAACACCCTCTGACAGCTATTCTTTAGATGAGCTATCCAAAAAAACAGGCCTGTCGCAAGCCAAGTTACAAGAAGGCTTCAAATTTTTATTTGCAAGAACCGTAACCGAATACATTAGACACGTAAGATTAGAAAAAGCTAGAGATTTAATGAATAACACGAACCTCAACATTTCTCAAATAGTATATTCTATAGGTTTTACTAGCAGAAGTTATTTTTCTAAAATTTTTAAAAACAAATATAATATTACACCTAATGAATATAAGAAACAGCTTGTAGTTCTTATAGAAGAGGAATCTTAAAAAGAATTCATTATTCTTTACCCGATTCTTTTTCCGCATCTTTAAAATCGATATCATTATCAATTACATTTTTAAATGCTTCTACCCAGGCATTTTTAAAAATGTTAGTGATTGTTGGCCAAACTTTAGAATCTACAGTTACACTTTAAATTAGGGTATTATTTACTTCCTTTACCGGTTAATGTACTTACTAATCCGCTCTGTACATTAATCCATAAATAATTAAAAAAGGATTTTGTAGTATTACGATCCCCTGTTATTTCACCATATCTATAACCATCTTTATCTGTTTTAGAACCATCGTTTACAAATACATTACCAATCGCTGTTAAAAAGGTATTCACTTTGTTTTTATTATTTAATATTTCAAATTTAAACGCTTCGTATTTCATTTTCAAGTCTCCTTTTGCGTTCCATTTATTTCCACTAAACGTAAAATAAATCTGTTCAATTTCTCCTTCTGCTTTAGCGTTTAAATTCGTCTCAAAAAAGGCATTCCCTATTTCAGCCTGGAAATTCTCAAATGCTCCGGAAGCCAAAAAGGCGTCTTGTTTAGCATTCACGTCAAATATAATATCCAAATGCATTGGTGCTTTACCCATAAAATTAGAACGAATAGCAATTTTTGTTTTCTCCCCGGCTGCATAATTATTTGCTAGATTAGTTACGTTCGCATGCACCGCTTTAAAAAACAGTTCTCCCGCTTGAGCAGTAGCATCTACTCGCTCTGCATACGTTACATTACCACTATTAAGTTCTAAGCTATTTATCGATAAATCTATGGGTAAATCACGTAACATTTTACTATACATATTTTTGATTCGCATATCATCTGCAACTCTTTTATCTCTATAAACACTTAAATTAGGTTGTTCTATTTTTCCGGAATCTGCGGTTACGAAAAAAACGTCTTTATGAAATCCGAAGTCTAATTTACGGATTTCTAATTCCGGAATACGAAGCGTTACATGATCGCGCTCTACCTCTATTTTTGTGGACAATATTTCTTTTGAATATTTTGTTTCTAAGAAGCTATTTTTGAGTTGTAACACTTTATTTTCAAGACTCAAGTTGTCTATTCTCAAAACTTCATAAGCACTCAAATTCGTAAAAACCTGCTTTGTAGTTAATTGATAATCTTTATAATTAAATGGTATTTTCTGTTTTAAAGTTTCCGCATTTAAACGTAGATCATGTAAAGCAAAATGTATAGTGTTTATGCTAGTAACAAGATTATTGCTATTAGCATCTTTCACTTGTAAAGCGCCATTTACAATTGCAATCTTCTTAATAGTTATCGTTTTACTAAATTGGGTATTTGGCGTGGTATCTTTTTGTTGCTCTTGTTTTTCGGAATAGATATGGTATTCCAGATTTGGTTGTTTAAAAACAATAGTATCTACTGCTATGGTTTTATTAAAAAGAAACTGCCATACACTAAAACCATCGACCTTCAGCTGATTAGCATGTAATGTTGCCATTAGATTTTCATCTGTATTTAACACTTTTGCCGATAAACTATCTAGTTCTACGCTACCGCTAAATACATTTGCATATATTCCTGCATATTCTAGTTTTATATTTTTGGGTAATTTAGTATCCAATACATGGATTATTTCTCTTTTGAATTTATTTTGAAGAAAGAATATCCCTCCAATAATAACAATTAAAAATATACTTATTATTTTTTTAGACCAACGCATACGTTAAAATTAAGAATAAGAAAGTGTAGAATTAGGAGTCTAAGTACTAAAGTAGTATACGATTATAACGTAGTTACTTAAACAGAATAGTCAATAACTTAAAAAGCTATCTAAATTGTATACCCATTTAGATAGCTTTTTATTATGGCATTAGATTATCATTTAATGATCTTTTTCAATAACATAAAACCGCCCATTTTTCCAGCTATCTTTAATGCAGTGCGCACCCAATTTAAAGGGTTAAGATCTTCTTTAAATTCTTCTTTAACTAGCTTAAGTTCTTCCCAAGCTATTTGTCGCTCTAGATACAACTTTTTCAAGTCATTATCTATGTCTTTAAATGAATTATAGGTTTTCATAGGTTTTAATTAAAAAATTTAATTGCAATTTTCTGGATTATTTTTCGATCTATATGCTTTCTTAAAACATATACTAATATGGCTAGAACCACAAAAGTCAAAGCAACAATTAAGCAACCTAGCGCTAAATTACCCAGCGCATTACCAATGGCAATTGCTCCAGAAATCGCTAAAAACAAAAGTCCTAAAAACACCAAACTACCAACCGCAAAAAGCTTAACAATTAAACTAATGGAAGACGTTAATTGTTGAAATGCTTTAAGCGTGATATAATCTTGTGAAGTTTTTAAATACTTTTTACTAAGATCTGCTGCTTTATCTGACGTGTTATTTAAAGATTCAAATACGCTCATTTATTATGACGTTTTTTGTAATTTCTTATTTTTCTCTTTTAAATCCTTCAGTTTTTTCTCTAAAGTAGAGATCACATCTTCGGCTTTATGACTAGCGTTAGAGACTATAGATTCTACTTGCTCATCTAAAGTTTCCTTTTGTGCCGCCGCCGTAGTTACTGCTCTTTCTTTTAAATCCATTGCTGTTTCTGCCAATTTATCCTTAGCAGCTTGTGCTTCGTCTGAAATACGTTGTCTGGTGTTAGAACCTTTATCTGGTGCAAATAAGATACCCAAGGTAGCTCCAATTGCGGTTCCTGCTAATATTCCTAATAATGTACTATTTGAATTGCTCATCGTTTTTCTTTTTTTTTGGTTAAACATTTATTTACTGTAAATATACAATCAAAGCGAAACAAGGCTTAACTCAATACAATCAAGTTTTGCCCCAAAAAAATAAATTGTGATAACGTTAAGACTTTTCACAAATAAGTTAATACTATAATTATCTTAACTGTAATTTAGCAATCTATTTAATGAAAACCAAACAATATGTCAGACATCATAAAATCCGTAAATCCTTTTAACCAGGAAGTTATCAAAAGCTATACTTTAAATAGTCAAGAGGAAGTATTTTCGAAAATCAATTCAGCTGAAAACATCTTTAAAGACTGGAGTACAAAAGATGTTAGTGAAAGAGCACTTTTATTAATTAGAGTCGGAAATATTTTAGAAGAACGCCTAGAAGAATTAAGCCTGTTAATTACCCAAGAAATGGGTAAACCTATTAAAGAAAGCAGAGCAGAAATTAACAAATGTGTCTTTCTCTGTGATTTTTATGCTACCAATGCGGAAGAATTTTTAGCAGACCAAATCATTGAAACAGAAGCACACGAAAGCTTTATAAGTTATGATCCTTTAGGCGTAATACTAGCAGTTATGCCATGGAATTATCCGTTTTGGCAAGTATTTCGTTTTGCTGTCCCTACATTAACGGCAGGAAATGCAGCTGTTTTAAAACATGCATCTAACGTTAGTGGTTGCGCTTTAGCTATTCAAGAAATTTTTGAAGAAGCTGGATATCCAAAAGGATGTTTTCAAACCCTGATTACCGATCATAAAAATATAGAAGCCATTTTAAAAGGAGATAGTATTCGAGCTGTTTCCTTAACCGGAAGTGAGAAAGCAGGAAAAACAATTGCAAAAATTGCAGGTGAAAATTTAAAAAAGGCAGTATTAGAATTAGGCGGAAACAATGCATGTATTGTATTAGATGATGCAAACCTGGATAAGTATATCGATACGATGGTAAAAGCGCGAATGCAAAATACAGGACAAAGTTGTATTGCTGCGAAACGATTTATAGTGACTGAAAATATTTACGATACGTTTCTGGAGCAATTCACAAATAAAGTAAAAGCATTAAAGTATGGAGATCCATTAAACGAAGACACAGAAATCACAACACTTGCCAGAGAAGACCTTGCAATAGATTTACAAAAACAAGTGGAAGACGCGATTAAAAAAGGCGCTCAAGTGATTACTGGAAATAAAAGAGACAAAGCATATTTTGAACCTACCATTCTAACCAATGTAAATAAAAACATGGCTGTCTTTAAAGAGGAAACTTTTGGACCTGTAGCACCAATATTTAAAGTAAAAGATTTAGAAGAAGCATTAGCATTGGCAACCGATTCTAGATTTGGTTTAGGAACGATGTTATTTACAGAAGATATAGAAACAGCCATGCGAACGATTTCAAGAATACCAGATGGCGCTTTCTTTATTAATGAAATGGTAAAATCGGATCCTAGATTACCTTTTGGAGGCACAAAAGCTTCCGGTTATGGTAGAGAGTTATCTAAAGAAGGTATTCACGAATTTGTGAATATTAAAACCGTTTATATCCATAAATAATAATCAGAATACAAAAAAGCCCAACATACGTTGGGCTTTAAAATTAAGAAGTAAGATTCGTTATTCACTTATCTTTAATTCCAACGGATTTTATGGATTCATAAGTTTTTCTGTTTTTAATTTTTGAATATAATTCCATAATTCTTCCGATTCTATATTAACTCCTGAAGCAGTTACAACAATTCTATCTTTTACTTTGTACCACAACTGTGTGGTTTTATCGCTTTCCTTATATTGGGAGATATAGGGTTTTATATCCTTTGCCTCTTTACCTTTATTTTCCATTGCATAGGCAAAATTGATCATTTCCATATCCTTCGGACTTTTAGCACAATCCATGACATAGACCTCTATTTCTTTTTTTTGCGTTTCGTTAGCATAGATTAGATGCATATTATTTTTATTTTTTTGTCCTTTTGGCGGATTACCATATTCTTTGGTAGTCACGGACAAATCCCCTAGTTTATTAGGCACCCATTCTTCAAACTGCTTTTTCGGAATAGGAATTAAGTCATCTAATCTTTTGGCTGTTTGTATTTTATCATCATCTGCTATTTGCCTTAACCTCCATTTTACATTTTTAGATACTGGAGAACTTATGGAAAACTCCATTATTTGTAACCGAACGGCATTGACATCGCTTTCATCATAATCTGAATCGTCTGTAATATTTTCTTCTATAAAGTTCCATCCTTTTTCTAAAGCAATATTTAAACGAATAGAAGCATAAATATCCCCAGATCTAGAATTAGCCTTACTACACTCCTCGTTTACGGTTATTGCTCGATCTGTATACAACCAAAAATATTTATTTTCACCAACAAGACTATCGCCAACGGATTCTAATATAGCAACGTTTATTCCATATTTTTTTACGAATAATTTATATTTGCGAGAGTACACCTCATCATAAGGAGTTTTAGCAAAGACATCCAAATCTTTACAATTACTATCTATAGAAAACCATTTCGGAAGTTTATATGGTTCTAACCGAATACTATCATAAAGCGCTTTAATATCAAATTCTGGTGCATCGAAATGCACCGTACCATCCGTAGCAATTTTTCCTAATACAATTTCTTTACCACCTTCTTGTGGGGAAACGATTTCTAATGCTTCCTTTGAATAATCAAGTTCTCCATAAAGGTTCTTTTCTATTTTTGGTAAAGCAGTATCCGATTGTCGTGCATTACACGATGGTAGCAGTGTAAACACAAATAAAAAAAGGATATAAGTTATAGTTTTCATTTTTTCGCTTTTTAGTTTTAAAATTTCTTTTCAATACATTCTGTCGTTTATTTTAAAGCGAATTATTTCCGTCCAATAAATAATGGTTCGGAAACAATTCGCAAAAAACGTACAGATTAAAGTCTTATTGTTAGTCTACACAAATCTCACTACCAACATTATCATAACTTAAGTTACTAGTAGTTAAAACTATTCCATCATTAGTAAAGGTTTGTATACTACAATTGGTAATATCTTTAAATAACACATCATGCACATTCAAAACAGAATACGCCCAAAGATAAATAGCTCCAGTTTGATTGGAGTTACTTGCATTTTCAATAGTTGCAAAACCAATTTCGTTTAATGTGGAAGGAGAATCAAAGTAAATACCTCTCCAAGAACTTAATGCATTATCTATAGAAGTAAAAACAATAGGATCTGCTGCTGTACCAACCGCTATTAAACTAGGCTTATTTCCACCAGCTCCTTCCGTAATAGCTAGATCTGTATCTTGACCAAATTTCATGACAACACCCGGCATTATTGTTAATTTTCCACCAGAATTAGTTACATCCATTCCTTCCGGAAAATGATATGGCACGTTAAGTTTAGTCCAAATATGATGACTTTCGTTTGCTATATAATCTCTACTCGCAATAATAGCATCTGTATCATTACCTATATAATTCCCTCCAGAAATTGTTGTAATATATGTCCCTAAAATATACATTGGCGCCTTACAAGAAGTAATTGTATTATTTTCTAACACTAACTCGTTATTACCAGTATCTGCATGAAGCCCATAGGTTTGACTATTTGAAATGGTTGTGTTATTCATCTCTAAGTGCGTATCCGACCATAATACTAAAGCACCATAATCTCCAACTGCTCCTGCATATTCAATAATACTATGCTCTATTTTATTTTTTACATCACCACTAACAATATAAAGACCTCGCCATGAGCCTGCAATTTTATCCTCTCCTGTAAAAACAACTTGATCTTGTGCAGTTCCTAATGCTTGAATAGAACCGGAACTATAAACCCTTATGGTGGCATCTGTACCAAATTGAATAGTAACTCCTGGCTCTATAACCAAATCTCCATATACCACATACGTACAGTTAACAATATAATCTACGCCACTATTTCTATTTACTAGAGTACGTGTTTCTCCATCTGCTATTCCTGTAGAACAGTCTACTAATTCTAAGGCCTCCAATTCTGGCGTATCAGGTTCATTACTATCATCATCACTAGAGCAACTACTAAATAGTGCCGTTATTAATAATAAAACGAGTACGGTTCTAGGTAATTGATTTTTCAAAGTTTTCATTTTTAAATGTTTTTTTTAATTAATACTATCCTTTTGTGTAAGAAATTTCAAGAAGTAAACATCTATTAATAAAAAAATATTCTTTACTTAGATGTTTACTTTTAAAGCGATTAGATACTAAATGACAGAAAGCAAAATATTAATAGCACTTAAAAAAGATGATAAGTCCGTTTTAAAATCGGTTTATTTAGAACATAAGTCTGCTTTTCTTGGTTTTGCAAAAACATATAAAATAGATAGTGAAGATGCATTAGATATATATCAGGATGCCATTATCGCACTTCGTGAAAACGCTTTGAAAGGCCAAATAGATGATTTAAAAAGTGAAGTTAAAACCTATCTTTTCAGTATTGGAAAATACATGATTTACAAACGATTAAAAGAAAAGAATAAAATGCATTTGGTAGATTCTATTAAAGAAACCAATAATTTTGAAACATTAGAAACAGATATTGATTACAATTTTAGTAGTAGACAAAGGCAATTACAAATAGCATTTAATAATTTAGGTGCGCAATGTAAAACCTTATTAAACCTATTTTACAAGAGAGGTTTTACTTTAGATGAAATTGTAATAGAATTAAATTACAGCAACAAAGATGTGGCTAAAAGTCAGAAATCGAGATGCTTAAAATCCCTAAAGAAGTTAATTAACGGTTAAAATGAATACATCAGATTATATAAATAAATATTTTGAAGGAACACTCTCTGAGGAAGAGAAGAAAGCTCTCCATGCTTTATTAGCAAAAGATAAAGATCTTAACGCAGAATTTGAATTTCAAAAAGAATTGAAAGATACTTTAGTTTTAAATGATCGTGAAGAAATAAAAAAAGAAATTCAGGATTGGGATAAAACTCCAGAAAAACAGCTTTTTAAATCTTGGCAAATTGTAGCTAGTTTAATCCTGCTAATTGGTGCTTCTTGGCTACTATTTTTTAGTTCGCCATCTAGTAATCAAAACGAAAAGCTGTATGCTTCCAACTTTGAACCGTATAGAAATATTGTGCAACCTATAGTTAGAGGGGAACATAAAGAAGATTTGCAATCTAAAGCGTTTGCTGCTTATGAGACTAAAGATTATGAAAATGCAAATCTATATTTTGATCAAATTTTAAATAAAGAACCAAACCAGACCATTTCATTTTACAAAGCAAATACACTGTTACAATTAGATAAGACAAAGGAAGCAATAGCTATATTAGAAACGAATGTTAAAAAATCAGATACGCTACAAGATCGAAATTTATGGTACTTAGCGTTGGCTTATTTAAAGAATGATAATACAGAGGCATCTAAAAAAACGCTAAAGCAATTAGTATTGCAATCTCAATTTAAAGCGAAGGAAGCTACTCTTTTAATCAAAAACCTGGAGTAATCGCTTTCTTAAAAGAATTAGAAAACCTGGAATTATAATGAAAAGCAACCACCAATAACTAGTTCCCATTTCAATAGGCGAAATATCTCCCGAGAGCACAAAGCCTGCCCAATAAAAAGGATGTTTTAAAAAGCCATCTTCAACGGTATTTAAATAATCTAATTTTGCATTTTGCAATGCTTTGTTTTTAGGCACTCCTGTTTTTAAATACCTGTAAAAGGATTCCATTATTTGCGATGTTTCTTTATCTGGAACTTTCCACAAACTAGTAACCGTACTTGGCACTCCTGCATACGTAAACGCCTTAGAGACATTAGTCAACCCTTCTCCCTTTTTTAAATGCCCTATTCCCGTATCACATGCACTTAAAACAGCAAGATCTGCATTTAGGGATACGTTATAGAGTTCTGAAATAAACAGCTTTTGTTGTTCTGAATTACCAAAACTTAAATTAGAAAATTCTGAGTTTGTATTATCTATAGAAGAATGCATCGCCAAATGAAGTATACTATACTTATTTGCTGTGGTCAAAAAGGTTTCTTTACTAGCTTCTTCTCCTAAATAAACATCCGAATTTAATAATTTACTAATCTGCGATGCTTCATAAGCTGCACCAATTAATTCGCCCTTTCCAACTCTATTATCAGTATTTAAATCATTTTTTTTATAAGTGGGCGCATAAATACCTAGTTTATTATTCTTTGATTTTTCTACTTTAATTTGTTCATTAAAAAGAAGAAGTGAACTTGCGTAACTCACGCTGTGGTTTTCTATGAGATATTCTCCATGAGCATCTAATAAAATTTCCATAGGAAAATAGTAAAGTAAATCATCTAAGACAAAAATTAAATCTTCAGAATTCCCATTTTCTAAAACGGAACTTGGCAGCAATAAGGTATATAACTGATGCAGGTTTTCTGTGTAATCGCCAATTTTAATATCTTTTATAGCAGGAATAGACTTTTCAAGCAACGCACTAAGCACTACTTTATCGGCAATTCTTGTAAGTTTGGTTTTCCATTTAGAAATGGTAAAAGCATACACCGCATTTTGTGTAAAACAATATTTAATAATCCGTTGCTTCGGTTTTAGTTTTTCTTTTAGTGCTTTTAAATCGAAATTCTGAAGGGTTTGATTAAAATAGGATTTATAATTTTCTTGGAACCAGACATCCAAGCTATCGATACTCATTTCTAAATCAAAGATTTTCTCTTTAATTATTTTCCGATTTTTATCTGATGTATTATTTAAAAAAAGTTGTTTTTTATAAAAATGAAATTCGTTTTTTAAATCGCTTTCTATATCTAAAATAGAATCCGGAATATTTATAAATTTTCTTTGGTTACTTTTTAAAAATTTTCGCCAGTTCATTTTGGAGTTCGATTCTTCAATTTGCTCTAGAATACGATTCGGAATAGATTCATTTCCCAAAAGAATGGAAGTATTTAAAACCTGTTCATTAATCTGAACAACGATATCATAAGTAGTATCATTAAACTCCGAAAACAAATAATTATGAGAAAAAGCATTGGAAGCTAATTTGCTTAAATTATGCGCTATGTCTAAATAATCTTTCCTTTTTGTTCTTGTAAAAGCATCACTATAATCTTTGCTTGCTATTAAAAGTAAGTTTATAAAATCCTTACCGCTGTATGGCTTACAATCTTGATAAAGAACGTCTTTAATAGAAACCGGTTTAGTAGTATTGTTATACAAATCTTGAAAAGCCAACGTGTAATAGGTATGCATTTCATCTATATTATCCTGTAAAAAAACAAGATGTGCTTTTTCGCCTCTTAAATGCATTAAGTCGTAAGATTCCTTTTTTTCTATGGCTTTATTTAACCAACTATCCAATTTTAATGTAGCAGTTGCATAAGCTTTTTGTTCTAGATATAAATGGATAAGATGTAACTTGTCGTTTAAATCAAATAGAGGTAGCTTCAGAATTTCTTCATAAATAGTTATGGCCTCTTTCGGATTTTTAAGTGTTAAAAGATTCGCTCTAAACCGTAGCTCACTTCGCTTTCCTATATTAATAAAATTTTTATAATACGAAAGGTTTCTCGGGTTATTCCGTGTATCATTCTCGTCATAATTAGTAAAGAAATGGGAAATCTTATCATTATAGGATATCGCCTTTAAGGTGTCTTTTTTATGCAAGTACAGATTTGCATAATGACTCCATAAATTAACTTGGGTTCTTCCTCTATATGCTTCATTAGACCAATGGTTGAGATTGCCTTTGTGCTTTTCAATAAGGTTTTCGGCCTTAATAATATATTCTTCCGCTTTAGCGTAATCTCCATGTTGTATATACCAAGTATTTAAAGATCCGTAAGCAATATTTAAATAACTTTTATCTTTATGCGTCACGTTTTCCCAAATACGAACCACATCTAAATACGTATCTAATTCTTTTTTATAATAGCCAATAAAACCATAGGTAAGTGCTAGATGATGTTTTTGAATAGCTACATCTACCGTATATTCTCTGTTATTTGAAATATTGAGATTAATGGCTTTTTTTTCTTGATGTATCACTTTGGAATAATCTCCAAACTTACCAAGAACTAAACCTATATTAAATTCAGCCTCTGCAACTAGACGATGATTATACACCAAAGTGTCTTTAAAAATAGTTTTGGTTGCCTTTGCTATTTCTAATGCTTTTTCGGCATTTTTATTAAAATAATATTGCTCGTATAAATATTTGGAAACATGTCCCTTAAAAAAAAGATCGTTTATAGCATACTTATTATAGATGTATAAAGCTTTTTTGGAAGCAACTATAGCTTCCTCAAACTTTAAATTATATTGAAAATAAATGGCGTTACAAGCTTCTTTTTTAAATAGAGCTCTTTTATAGTGAATACTGGAAGTGTCCTTATACTTGGAAATAATTTGATATCTTAAGTCCTGCAAGACATTATAATCATTAGTATGGTATGATTCTGTTTTGTTGAAATATATAGAATCTGCTATTTTCTCTAGGTCTATTTTAGTGTACGCTGAAGTTTGAGCAAAACTAGTATTACAGCATAAGCAACCCAAAATTAGAACAATAGCTTTTAATTTCATATGCCTAAAGTTAATTTTTTTTAGGACATAGCGATTAAATATAAACGTGTAGAAATAAAAAAAGCTCCAGCATATGCTGAAGCTTTAGTAGTCGGGGTGGCAGGATTCGAACCTGCGGCCTCCACGTCCCAAACGTGGCGCGATAACCGGGCTACGCTACACCCCGAAAATGTTTTATCATTTAAGGATTGCAAATATATACCTTTTCTTGAAAAACAAACTATAAAAAGATGTAAATTGTAAATACTTTTTATATTTTTAATTATGAAGCATCCTTTTCTCCTTTTATTAACGTTAATTTCACTTAGTTTTAATTCTTGCGCACAAGATAAAAACCCAATAAAAACGGCACATACTTACGAAGTAATTGTTCCGGAATTACAAAATCCCTGGGGATTTGTTTTTCTTCCGGATGGTTCTATTTTAATCAACGAGAAATCTGGGAAAATGATTCTTTTTAAAGAAAACAAGAAAATAGTCATTTCTAATCTGCCCGAAATAGTGCTTCTTGGGCAAGGTGGCTTAATGGATATAGAGCTACATCCTAATTACAAAGAAAACGGATGGTTATATGTTTCTTACGCATCGTCTAATGATGAAAATGAAGGTGCACATACCTCCATTATGAGAGCAAAACTAGAAGGAAACAAACTTGTAAATAAAGAAGTACTTTATAAAGCCTTACCAAACACAACTGCTGGGGAACACTTTGGTTCTAGAATAGAATTTGACAATGACAACTACTTATATTTCTCGATTGGAGAACGTGGCAAAAGAGATATTAATCCGCAAGACATTACTCGCGATGGCGGAAAAGTATATCGTTTAATGGATGATGGCTCTATTCCTACAGACAATCCTTTTGTAGATATTCCAAATGCAAAAAAAGCGATTTACTCTTACGGACATAGAAATCCGCAAGGTATGGCTAAACATCCTATTACGGGAGAAATTTGGACGCATGAACATGGTCCGCGTGGTGGCGATGAGATTAATATTATTAAAGCTGGGAAAAATTACGGTTGGCCAAAAATCACCTATGGAATTAATTACCATGGCACAAAAATCACAGATAAAACCAGTTTACCAGGAATGGAACAACCACTTCACTATTGGGATCCTTCCATAGCACCAAGCGGCATGACATTTATAACAAGTGACATCTACCCAAACTGGAAAGGAAACCTTTTGGTTGGTTCTTTAAAATTTCAGTATTTAGACCGATGTGTACTTAAAAATAACAAGGTTGTTTTTGAAGAAAAATTACTAGATGGTATTGGCAGATTACGTAGTGTTCGTCAAGGCCCAGACGGTTATATTTATGCAGGAATAGAAAATGTTGGAATAGTTAAAATAATTCCGAAGAAATAATCTTAAATTTGCCTATCAAATCAAAATAAATATTCATGCTTATTATAGGAATTGCTGGTGGAACTGGTTGTGGTAAAACAACCGTTGTAGACCAAATACTTAACGAATTACCAGAAGGAGAAGTTGGTGTAATCTCACAAGATCATTATTATAAAGACACATCTCACCTATCGTTAAACGAAAGAACAAAAATTAATTTCGACCATCCTAGAAGTATCGATTTTGATTTAATAGCAGAACATTTAAAAGAATTAAAAAACGGAAATCCAATAGATCAACCTGTTTATTCTTTTGTAAAGCATAACAGAACTGGGGACACTATTCATACCATGCCAAGAAAAGTAATGATTGTAGAAGGTATTTTAATACTTACCAATCGGGAATTACGGGATATGTTTGATATTAAAATATTTGTACATGCAGATAGCGATGAGCGTTTAATACGCAGACTAAAACGGGATATTGCAGAACGCGGCAGAAATATAGACGAAGTGCTAACGCGTTATCAAAATACATTAAAACCAATGCATCAACAATTTATTGAACCAATGAAAGAGTATGCAGATATTATTATACCAAACAATAAATACAATACCGTTGCTGTAGATATAGTTAGAACTATTATAAACGAAAGAATAAGTTAATGCTAAAGTATTTTAAAAACATATTCCTTATTATTTTTTCCATATTCGCTATTTGGATGCTGTTTTTTGATGCCAATTCCTTACTCATTCACAACGAATTAAATAATGACCTTAACGACCTAGAAGACGAAAAAGAGTTCTATATTAAGGAAATTGAAAAAGACAATAAAGGACTTAAAAAGCTAAGTACTGACGAAGGACTAGAAAAATTTGCACGCGAAGAATATTATATGAAGCGTGATAACGAAGAGATTTATATTATTGAATACGAAGACAGCTTAAAAACAGAGAAGGATGACTAAAAAATTATTTAATGATTTTGACAAAGTTTCTTCAAAAGAATGGAAACAAAAAATACAAGTAGACCTAAAAGGAGCAGATTATAATGATACCTTAATTTGGAAAACCAATGAAGGTATTGATGTAAAACCATTTTATCATGCCGATGAATTTAAAGCGCCTTTTAAGAGTATTACCGGCCCAAAAGATTGGTCTATTGGCCAATCTATTTTTGTTTATGATATAGCATTAAGTAACAAAAAAGCTATTGATATTTTAGAACGTGGTGCAGAAAGTATTCTGTTTATTATTCCTAATAAAGAGGTTTCTATAAACGATTTACTCCAAAATATAAATTTAGAAACCACCTTATATTTTGAATTACAATTTTTAGATTCCGAATTCGTAAAAGAACTCAACAACTATCTCCTACAACGCAGTCCAAAGAACGCTAACAAAGGCAACTTTCACATTTACAACGACATTATTGGAAACCTTGCCAAAACCGGAAATTGGTTTACAAACTTAAAAGAAGACCATCAACATTTTGAAGCTATTGTAAAAAACACCAACTCCTTCTCTATAGATGTTTCTTTATACCAAAATGCTGGAGCAACTATGGTGCAGCAATTGGGATATGCCATGGCACAAACCAATGAATATTTAAATGTTATTGCAAGTACCACAAAGCAACCGCTTCAAATCACTTACCATGTTTCTGTTGGCACAAACTACTTTTTCGAAATCGCCAAACTACGTGCTTTACGCTTATTATGTAACAGCTTAGTTAAAGAATATAACCTAGAAGCCGTTTGCCATATTGTTGCAACCCCTACAAAACGCAACAAAACGATTTACGATTATAACACAAACATGCTTCGTACCACTACCGAATGTATGAGTGCTATTCTTGGTGAAGCAAATACTATTTGTAACTTAGCCTATGATGCTATTTACCATAAAGACAATGAATTTGGCGAACGTATTGCACGAAACCAACTATTAGTTTTAAAAAGGGAAAGCTATTTTGACGTGGTAGAAAATGCTTCCGAAGGTTCTTATTATATTGAAAGCTTAACGAATCAACTAGCGGAAAAGGCTTTAGAATTATTGAAAGATATTGAAGCAAAAGGTGGTTTTTTAAGCCAATTAAAAGAAGGCACTATTCAAAGAAAAATAAAAGAAAGTGCTACCAAAGAACAAGAACAGTTTGATGCTGGAGAAATCGTTTTATTAGGAACCAATAAACATCCTAATAAAAACGATACCATGAAAGACGAATTAGAACTCTTTCCTTTTGTAAAAACAAATATTAGAAAAACCTTAATACAGCCCATTATTGAAAGACGTTTGGCTGAGAAAATAGAACAAGAAAGATTAAAAACCGAAAAATAAATTTATTAAATCATGAAACATCCTTAACGCATACTTTATGCTATAATGAAATGACTAAAAGGATGTCACATGTGACCAATTAAAAATATTAAATATAAACACATGAGAAACAGTAGTATTAAACTTTTAATAGTAATCTTAATTTTTAACTTTTCAAGCTGCAAAAAAGAAAGCTCTTCTTTTTCAGATTATCAGTTTGCAGAAGAAACGCCAGTAATAAATTGCGAGAACACAGATAACAAATTATTAAATGAAGCTTTATATTCTTTTGAAAAAGATATGACTCCTTTTTACGATCTATTAAAACAAAACAAAACTCTTGCTTACAATACTTTCACAAAACGAGCTACAAACAAAAAGATAGACCCTACTCTTTTTGCTTCTAAACATTCGGTAGCAATAGCTAACGCATTAAAAGAAGCTGGTTTTATAAGTGAAAAAGGAGTAAATTATAAAAACTCTTTAATGCACTGTATTGGAGAAAACATGAAAAAAGAGGATATAAAAACTACGTTTAATGCTTTATTAACAACCAATAGTTTGTCCAAAAAATTATTTAATCCAGCTTTACAGTCTAAAACACATAAAGTACATGTTGATAAATATTTATCTATTTATGTTGCCTTAGAGTATTTTTATGTCGAAATATTAAAAGCAGATTTCACAAATGTAGATTTTAACAGACTTAAAGCTACTAAAAGAGACACAGCGAAACCTAATATCATACAAAACTCAAATAATTCTAAAGTAGATTTTAATAAGCGTCCAGCAAAGCAGTAAAGATTTAATGATGAAACCAGTAAACATAAAAGCATTTAAAATAATTACTCTAATTATTACTTTGTTTATGTTTTCCTGTCAACAAAAAACGGAAAGTCAATTACAAAGAAGTTCACTTCCTGGCTCCTATTTTGATCTTAAAAAAGACAATATTAAAATATTCCTTCCTGTTTATTTTCAGGAATATTCTGAAAATGATTACGAAACATTAATTGATGCCTTAGAAGATTCCGATGAAAAAGAACTAGAGAAGAAACGCTTCAATTTTTTAAAGTTTTCTAAAGGCAATAATTACTTTTTTAAGGATATAGCCTCCTCTACTCTTATTAATGTAAAAATGATGAAGTATATACCATTTGCTAGAAAAGAGTCTTCTCAATTATTAGGAATACTTTCAAAATCTTGTAACGACTATGCAGAACTTCTTAAAACCAATTGTGAAAAAATAACCGCGGCATATTCTGAAAACTATGTAACTAAAGTTTTTAAAGCTGTATATAAAATTTCAAACAATAAAGATTATTTAATGTATAATAACATATATTTAATTAGTTCAAAGCATAAAACATTTTCCATAAATATTTACTCAGAAACAGATCAAAATTTCAACCCATTCATTGAAAAAATCACTGTAGAATAATGCGAAAAAACATCCAACATATTACTTTAAATCCGGAAGCTAAAAGTCAAAAGACTGCAGCGAATAGCCTTTTTAAAACGGCGGAAGACATTACTGTAAAATCGAATTACAATAAAGCAGATTTACAAGATGTAGAACATATAGGTTTTGTAGCAGGACTTGCACCAAATCTTCGTGGACCTTATTCTACCATGTATGTTAGAAGACCTTGGACGATTAGGCAATATGCCGGATTTTCGACCGCAGAAGAAAGTAATGCCTTTTACAGACGTAATTTAGAAGCTGGACAAAAAGGACTTTCTGTTGCTTTCGATTTAGCAACACATCGGGGTTACGATTCTGATCACGAACGTGTGGTTGGAGACGTTGGTAAAGCTGGAGTAGCAATCGATTCTGTAGAAGATATGAAGGTGCTGTTCGACCAGATTCCTTTGAATAAAATGTCGGTTTCTATGACCATGAATGGTGCTGTTTTACCAATTATGGCATTTTATATTGTTGCTGCAGAAGAACAAGGTGTATCACCAGCATTGCTTGCTGGAACGATTCAGAATGATATTTTAAAGGAATTTATGGTACGTAATACCTACATCTATCCTCCTACACCATCCATGAAAATTATTTCAGATATTTTTCAATACACGAGTAAGCACATGCCTAAATTTAATAGCATTAGTATTTCTGGATACCACATGCAAGAAGCTGGGGCCACTTGTGATATTGAATTAGCATATACACTTGCAGATGGTTTAGAATATATTAGAAAAGGATTAGACGCAGGAATGGATATTGATACTTTTGCTCCTAGACTTTCTTTCTTTTGGGCAATTGGTATGAACCATTTTATGGAAATTGCTAAAATGCGAGCTGCCAGAATGCTTTGGGCTAAATTGGTAAAACAATTTAATCCGAAGAACACAAAATCACTTGCTTTACGTACGCATTGTCAAACTTCTGGTTGGAGTTTAACAGAGCAAGACCCTTTTAACAACGTTGCAAGAACAACTATTGAAGCTGCAGCTGCTGCATTTGGCGGCACGCAATCTTTACATACCAATGCTTTAGACGAAGCTATTGCGCTACCCACAGATTTTTCGGCACGTATTGCAAGAAACACACAAATATTTCTACAAGAAGAAACCAATATTACAAAAACGGTGGATCCTTGGGCAGGAAGTTATTACGTAGAAAAACTAACGCATGATATTGCTCAAAAAGCATGGACTTTAATTGAAGAGGTTGAAGAACTTGGAGGAATGACGAAAGCTATTGAAGCTGGGATTCCGAAAATTAGAATTGAAGAAGCTGCGGCACGTAAGCAAGCACGAATAGATTCTAGTCAAGATATTATTGTTGGTGTAAACAAATATGTTTTAGACGAAGAAGATGCTATTGCTACTTTAGAAGTCGATAATCAAACGGTACGTTTACAACAAATTGAAGGTTTAAATAAAATTAAAGCCGAAAGAAATACCGAAAAAGTAAACCAAGCTTTAGCAAATTTAACACAAGCAGCTAAAACAGGTCAAGAGAATTTATTAGCTTTAGCAGTAATTGCAGCTCGAGAAAGAGCTACTTTAGGCGAAATTAGTGATGCTTTAGAAGTAGAATTCGGACGTTATAAAGCACAAATAAAATCCTTTTCTGGTGTGTATAGTAAAGAAATAAAAGACGATAAATCTTTTGCAAAGGCGAAAGAACTGGCCGACAAATTTGCGGAACAAGATGGACGACGTCCAAGAATTATGATTGCAAAAATGGGACAAGATGGTCATGATCGTGGCGCAAAAGTAGTAGCAACTGGTTATGCAGATGTTGGTTTTGATGTAGATATCGGTCCACTTTTTCAAACCCCACACGAAGCTGCTAAGCAAGCAGTAGAAAATGACGTACACATTCTTGGTGTTTCGTCTTTAGCTGCAGGACACAAAACGTTAGTCCCTCAAGTAATTGAGGAACTTAAAAAATATGGTCGCGAAGATATTATGGTTATTGTTGGTGGTGTAATACCTAAGCAGGACTACCAATATTTATTTGATGCTGGCGCTGTTGCCGTATTTGGTCCTGGAACAAAAATTAGTGAAGCCGCTATTAAGATATTAGAAATACTGATTGACTAACAATAGCTTCGTTAAAAAATTATATTTTCGGGGCAACAGCAACACCAAACGAAGGATACTCGAATCTATTTGCGGGATAGAATTCTTAAAAGTGATGTAATAGCACGTTAAAGAAATTCGCTGATTAATATAAAAAATGACCTAATCCAACATCTGAATAATTACATCAAGTTATCTAAAGAAAATACGCTGCTAATAATTAATCACACTAAAGTAAAAATGATAAAGCTTCCGGATTTTTTCTTGAAAGTAGAGATAAATGTGACCAAATAGCATTTCTAATAAATGACGTGTTTCGTTTTTGCTTTATGAATAATAAAGAAAATGAAGTAACATCATACTTTAGGAAAGAAAATGATTTTGTTTGCAACATAACTTGCTTTTTTTTTTAAAATTCTCTGTGAGTTCCGGATCCATGCAAGCAGAAACAAATTGTTCGGTTATTCCGTTTTCAAGAGCATCTTGGGGTTTATTTTTTAATACAATACCAGAATGAGAAAATTCATTTCCAAAGAAGTTTACTTAATCTTCACGCAAAGGCTTCTTACTTGAATTTTTTAAAAATCTATCCAACTATATTGCAAAGAGTGCCATTACATCCTATTGCTTCATTTCTAGCAATAACACCGTTTTCTTTGAGTAGAATACGAAAATCAATTTCAAGAGTTTAGCATTAATTGCCAAATGACAAGTCCGTTAACTTAAAAAAAAGTTTCCTTTGCTTATAAATAAAAACAAAATAGATGGATACTTTAGAACAACAGCGAATTTATAGAATTAAGGCAATGATGCATCGCTTCTTTTCATTGTATGAAAGCAAGAATACAGATTTCTCTTTGGTTAGTGAACTACTTTACAAAAATGATTTTGAATGGTTGAGTCCTAGTGGAAATCTAGTTGGCGTAGAAGCATTTGAAAACAGTTTTAATGCACTTAATAAAGAATGGGGACATTCGCACCGACCATTTGAAATGACAATTAAGCTAATTGATGATAAAAAAGCTACATTAAGCTTCAATTATATATATCAACACATTCAAAACGGAAGTATAGTTTTACACGCAAAAGGTCATTATGATATAGATTGCATCGACAACGGTGAAAAATTTCCACGAATTCAAAAATGCAACCTTATATTATTAGAAAGGATTGAAGTTGGTGGATTTATTGATATGTATGAAATGAACAAAACTTTATATTTGGACTATAAACTGAAAGCAGAGCAAATAGTAAAAGCATAGTATTGAAAAACAAACCTGTAATTATGGAATTAGTAGCCGATTTTTTGAAAAGCGAAAAAACATTATACCTTTTCACCGGAATAATCGGTGTTGTTTCGGTAATCGTTGGTTTACTTTTTTTAATATTTTCCAATCATAAAAGTTTTGCTACAACTATGATTGTAATTGGTATTTTAGAAATGGCTGTAATGTTTCCGATATATCTAAAATACCAACAGAAAATTGATGACAAGATTTCGATTTATGAAAAGAATAAAACGGATTTTCTAAAAACAGAAACTATAGCAATGGAAAAAGCAATGCAATCCTTCTTTTGGCTCAAATTAACCTATGGCATTTTGATAGTTATACTTATTCTGGTAATGTCCTTTTTAAGCAAAAATTCTGTACTTTTTGGAATATTTACAGCACTGATTTTACATTTCACTTTCGCAATTACTATTGACAATTTTGGAGAAAAATACACAGAGAAATATCTAACAGAATTACAACTTCAAAAAAACTACGCGACATAACATCGTGTATTTTTAATTAATAGGTTCTCGCCTTATCGGAAAACATTTGGAGATTTTCTATTCGGTTTTTATTCATTAAATTAGAGTTTTTAACACGCAAAAAACCACATACCAATACGTTTATATTAATAATGGAGACAGTAACAATAGGATACATAGTGATTGGAATTTTAGTCCTTCTTCTTTTATTACAACGGAAGCAAAATAATAAAAATGTGGAATTTGATTCCTATAATCATATTTGGTCGGATGCATTAAAAGATTGGTCGATTATGACTTCTTTTCCGGACTCAAAAATATGGAGCAAATACGCTGGTGAAATACGATTTGGACCTGCTTACCTGCACCTAAAAACGGAACCAAAAAATGTATTTGAAAAACAATTCTTCGGAGATTGGTTTTATAGAACAGAAAACGGCGTTTATTTGCAAAAGTGGAATTCAAATCCGATTAAAAGTGGCGTTCACACGAAAGCCAATAATGACTTGATTTATTATGACCGATTAAAAAACAAAATTAAAAGTATTGAAACTGGAATAAAGTCATTTCATTGGGAAATGGAAAAGAACGAAAAGAATGAATTGACTTTAATTTATTATGCTAGTGAAATTGAAAATAGAATTAAAATCAGCAATACCAAAAAGGTATAGCCACTTAGAAAAACAAAAGATCCCCTTGCAAGTAGAAATCAAAAGCCCAAGAATAGAATGTTACAAATGCATGAGACCTTCCAGCACATGTATATGCAAACACATTAATCCTTTCCAAACGAAGACTCGTTTTATTATTCTTATGCACCCAAAGGAGTACAAAAAAGAAAAAAACGGAACTGGGCATATGACGAAGCTTCAACTTGAAAATTCAGAAATTATAGTCGGCGTAGATTTCACCAATAATAAGCGTGTAAATGAAATATTGAATCAAGAAAAAAATTCCTCTTTTTTACTTTATCCTGGAAAAGATAATTTCAACCTATCGATTAGAAACAGTTCAGAAATAAATTCTTTTATGGGCACTAATCCACATATCTTCCTTATCGATGGCACTTGGCCTTGTGCACGCAAAATACTTAAACTAAGTACAAATTTGCAAAAATTGAATAGAGTGAGTTTTGATAATACAATCGAATCCAAATTTATTATCAAACAACAGCCAGAATCTCTTTGTCTTAGTACTATTGAGTCTGTATATACCGTCTTAAATTTACTTAAGAAAGGTGATTTAGAACAATGCGAAACGAAAGATTTTCTTATTCCTTTTGAAAAAATGATTGCATATCAACTCGACTATATTCTAAATCCAAATAGTAAAAACTACTGTGCCGCTGCGAACAGAGTCGTTATTCCTAAGAACACGTATAAGAAAAACACGGAAAGAAACGTTATTTTCGAACAAGAATAGATGTAATTACAAAATCCATAAGGAAGATCTAAAGAATTATAAAAAACACCTGTAACAAGGAGTAGCTTTAATTACTGGGTTTACGCCTTCTTGGAAAATTCTTTGCGTTTTTTAACCGCTTCGTTTTAGTTTACTAAATTGGTTGGCTAAACAAGCAAATACATTAACAAAATCAAAATGAGCATACCAATTTCATTAATACTATTTCGACTATTATTAGCCCCTATTATTTTGGCTTTAGCCTATTTCATTGGAGAAGATTCCAAAACAACCATTGTTGTATTGATGTATTTAGGACTAATCTCTGATATATTAGACGGCATAATTGCAAGAAAGCAAAATATATCTTCAGAGAAATTACGACGTATGGATAGTCAAACGGATATGCTCTTTTGGTTGTCTATTGGATTCGCAACTTGGATACTATATCCAAAACTGATTTCTGAGAATGCCATTTTTATATGGACAATTCTTGGAATGGAAATAGCTTGTTATGCAATAAGTCTAATAAAATTTAAGAAAGAAACTTGCACGCACGCCTTTCTCTCGAAAATTTGGGGTATCACATTATTAATTGCTTTTACTTCTTTAATAGGATTTAATCACGCAGGAATCCCATTTACTTTAGCTATAATTATGGGATTGATTTCACATATCGATCGAATTTTAATAACTCTAATTTTACCAAAATGGACGCACGACATACCAAGTGCTTACCACGCATATTTGATTAGAAAAGGAATTAAGTTTAAACGAAATGAATATTTAAATGGATAACTAATTTTCGATAACAACACGAGTACTTAATAGATGAAATTCAATTAATAATGTATCGAAAATTATTCTTGGATTTATTATATGCGCAATTGAATAAAAAGACTGCGGGTATTTTATGGGTTTAAGAGGATAGCTAAAATAAAAACTAGCCAACCCAAATTGTTTTGGTTGGCTAGTTTTATGGTATTAAAGCGTCTTAAATTAATCTACTTTTTTAACTTCTTTGGTAATTTCAAAATTTTCAAAATCTCCTGCATTTACAACAGTCCATGCTTCAAAAGTTTTAAAATGTTTTTTAATAGCTTTGTTTACATCTTCCACCGTAAGACTACTTACTTGCGCTTCAATATTTTTTTGAAAATTTAAATCCCGATCAAAATACATATTATCATTAATAACTCTGGACAGCTCATCATCTTTTGCTCTAGAAACACTTTGTTCTTGAATCCAACCATCCACAGCGGTTTTTAGCTCTTCTTTGGTAACACCATCTTTAATAAAACGTGCAATTTCTTCCGTAAAGCCAAGTTGTACTTTTGCTGCATTTTCTGGCGCATAAATAGCATAAACCATAGCTGCAGAATTGTTATCGTTTTTATCATCATCTACATTTACTCTTCCTCCAGCACCATAACTTACGCCATCTTGTTGGCGTAAACGATTTGCTATTCTAGAACTTATAAAACCACCTCCTAAAATTTCACCAGCCATTTGAAGTGCTGCATAATCTGGATCATATTTACTAGTCGCTATTGGCAATATCCCGAAAGAAATAGCATTCTTTTTATCTGGTGTTTTTATTTTTTTATTTACCGCATTATTCTCCTCAAAAGCATCACTAATTGCTGTGTACGCTAAATCCGATTTAAAGTTTCCAAACTCCTTTTCAAAATAACCTTTTAATGCTTCTTCATCTATATTTCCAATGGCAACTAAATTGGCACTATTTGAAATCCCATAAAACGCATCATAATACGCTTGAAGCTCTTTTGGTGTAATAGCATTAATTGCACTAATCTCTTCATCTATAGACATATTATAAAATGGATGCCCTTTTTTATAGCGCTGATTTAATAATCCCATTTCTCTAATTGCTAAAAACTGAGGGTCTGTTTTGTTTTGTTCAAGACCTGCCAAAGCTTCCGTTTTTAGCTTATCCAATTCCGTAGCGTCAAACAACGGATTCTTAAGCATATCTGCCATTAAGGACAAAGCTTGGGTAAGATGTTCTTCGGTACTGTTAACATTTACCGTTATCTTACCATTAGATCCACTAAAACTAACCGAAGATTTAATCGCACTTAATTTATCTTCAATATCTTGTCTCGATTTACTTTTCGTTCCTTTGTTTAACATTTTTGCGGTATAACTTGCCGCAAGACCTTTATTCATTAGTGCATCGACATTTCCTGTTCTACTAGTAAAGGAAACGGTTACTGTTTTACCTCGATTATTCTTTTTTATAAAACCATATTCTATTGGGCTTTTGCTTAAAGTTCCCGAGTTTAATGTGTTTTGAATATTTGTAAAAGAAACATCAAAAGCATCTCCTGCTCCCATTCCTTCTTTTCCTTTATAATTAGTTACCAAAGCGGCAATACCTTCCGTATGTTCTATTTCCACCCGCATTGGTTTTTTCTCTGGAATAAAAACACCAACCGTTCTATTGGTTTTAATTAAATAGCGTTGTATTGCAGCATTCACTTTCTCTGCTGTCATGCTTTCTACACGATCCCGAAAGATAAATGCTAAACGCCAATCTCCTGCCCCAATAAATTCACTCATAAAAGTTCCTAATCGGGAAGAATTTCTAAAAATAGCATCCGCTTCCTTTAAAAATTTTGCTTTTCCACGATTAACTTCTTCTTCGGTTACTGGAGTAGTTCCTAAATTATCTAAAACAGACAAAAATGTAGATTCTGCTGCCGTTAAGGATTTATCAGAAGGCACATCCACATTTATATACATAAAGCCAGGTTCTTTTGTAAAAGGCGCAAAAGACCAAATGCTAGATGCTTTTTTTTCATTCACCAATGCCTTATATAATCTACCAGAAGGAGCATCGGTAAGTATTAACTCTGCAACTGCTAGCGCCGCTGCGTCTTCATGAGATCCTGCAGGAATATGATATAGCGCAGATACAATTTGTAAATCGCCGACACGACTAAGCGTCACTCTTTTTTCTCCATCTTGCGCTGGCTCAATAGTTGGGGTGTCTTTTAAAGGACCGCCTGGATTTTTAAGTACGCCAAACTTTTTTACTACTTTAGTTAACATGTCTGCTTCTTCAAACTTTCCTGTTACCATTAAAACGGCATTGTCTGGACGATAATATTTTTTATAAAATGCTTTTAAATTTTCAATAGGCACACGTTCAATATCCGAACGATTCCCTATGGTTGATTGTCCGTAATTATGCCATAAATACGCCGCACTAACTACTTTATCTAGAAGCACATTGGATGGCGAATTTTCTCCCATTTCAAATTCATTTCTAACCACCGAAAATTCAGATTGAAGATCCTTTTCTGCTATAAATGAATTTAACATCCTATCCGACTCCAGATCTAAAGCCCAATCTAGATTATCTTCATTAGCATTAAACGTTTCAAAATAATTGGTACGATCGTACCAAGTAGTTCCATTTGGTCGTGCACCATGTGAAGTTAATTCTTCCGGGATATTTGGATGGTTTGGGGTGCCCTTAAACACCATATGCTCTAATAAATGCGCCATTCCTTTTTCTCCATAGCCTTCATGACGAGAACCAACTTTGTACGTAATATTTACCGTTATAGTTTGTGCCGAATTATCTGGAAACAAGAGTACTTTTAAACCATTGTCTAGCATATATTCTGAAATACCTTCCACACTTGCCGTCTTTTTAATTTGCGATTGTACCGTTAAAGAAAATACGAATAGTAGGATTACAGGTAGGGACTTTTGAAAAATAATATTATTTTTTTTCATAATTAAGAAGTTGATTAATAGATATTAAAGATAGAACAAAAGCACTTAAACTCCTGTAAATCAGCTACTATATTTTACGCACGTCACCATAAAAAAGTAATTATACGTAAGATTAATCTTTCGCAATCCTAAAAAAAAGGAAATATTAAGGCTTCCAAAAACGTATATGTATACTGCATTTATAAATTAATAATTTCTTTTAACCAACTGTTAACAACTTCCATTTTATAAACCCATAAATAATCGTATTTTTGGTTGTTCCTTAAATCAAATGAAATTAATGGGTAAAATTATAGCAATTGCTAATCAAAAAGGTGGTGTTGGCAAAACTACAACTTCAATAAACTTAGCTGCTTCGCTTGGTGTACTTGAAAAAAAAGTACTTTTAATTGATGCAGATCCTCAAGCCAATGCAACATCTGGTTTGGGTATTAATGTAGAAGAAGTAGAAATTGGCACCTACCAACTTTTAGAGCATACAAATACTGCGAAACAAGCCATTGTTAAAACAGATACTCCTAATTTAGATATTATTCCTTCCCATATAGATTTAGTAGCTATTGAGATTGAATTGGTAGATAAAGAAGCACGTGAATACATGCTTAAAAAAGCATTGGAAGAAGTAAAAGATGATTATGATTTTATCTTGATTGACTGTGCTCCTTCTTTAGGTTTATTAACCTTAAATGCTTTAACAGCAGCAGACGCGGTGATTATTCCTATTCAATGCGAATATTTTGCGTTAGAAGGTTTAGGTAAATTATTAAACACGATTAAAAGTGTTCAAAAAATTCACAATCCGGAATTAGATATAGAAGGCTTACTACTTACCATGTACGATTCGCGTTTACGCTTATCCAATCAAGTGGTAGAAGAAGTACAAAAGCATTTTAACGATATGGTTTTTAAAACCATTATACAACGTAATGTACGCTTAAGCGAAGCACCAAGTTATGGTGAAAGCATAATTAATTATGATGCTTCTAGTAAAGGTGCAAGTAATTATTTAAGTTTGGCAAAAGAAGTTATTACAAAAAACTCCTAGATTATGGCGAAGGCAACCAAGAAACAAGCTTTAGGCAGAGGGCTTTCAGCTCTTTTAAAAGATCCTAGCAACGATATAAATAATGCAGAAGACAAAAATGCCGATAAAGTAATTGGTAATATTGTAGAATTAGAATTGGATTTAATTGAAATGAATCCGTTTCAACCACGAACTAATTTTAATGAAGAATCCCTTCGAGAATTAGCTTCTTCTATTAGAGAATTAGGTGTTATACAACCAATAACGGTTAGAAAATTAGCATTTAACAAATACCAATTAGTTTCTGGAGAGCGTCGTTTTCGTGCAAGTAAACTTATAGGTTTACCTTCTGTTCCAGCATACATTCGTATTGCAAATGACCAGGAAAGCTTAGAAATGGCTTTGGTGGAAAACATTCAACGCCAAGATTTAGACCCTATAGAAATTGCATTATCCTACCAACGTTTAATTGACGAAATTCAATTAACACAAGAGCAAATGAGCGAGCGTGTTGGTAAAAAACGTTCTACTATTGCAAACTATTTACGTTTGTTAAAACTAGATCCTATTATTCAAACAGGAATGCGAGATGGTTTTATTTCCATGGGTCATGGTCGTGCAATTATTAATATTGAAGACCAATCTATTCAGTTAGATATTTACGAAAAAATACTAGAGAACAAGCTATCTGTTAGAGATACAGAAACCTTAGTAAGAACGTATAATGCTACGCAAGAAGTAAGTGTACCACCTAAAGTAAAAGAAGAATTGCCAAAGTTTGTTAAAAAAGGCATGAAAGATTTTTCAGAATACTTTGGTCATAAAATAGACGTTAAAGTTTCTAGTAATGGTAAAGGGAGAATTACAATTCCTTTTCATTCCGAAGAAGATTTTAATAGAATTAAAAAGTTAGTACAAAGTGAAAAATAAAATTGTCCTATTAATAATATGTAGTATTTGTTTTAGTTTTTCGGCTTTAGCACAAGAAAAAGAGCTAAAAAAAGAAGAAAAACAACTAGCTAAAGAAGGTATTATTATAGATGGTGAAATTAGTACCAGAGAACCCATAGATCCTTTAACACCTGCTCGCGCTGCCTTCTACTCTGCAGTTTTACCGGGTTTAGGACATATACATCTTAAACAATATTGGAAAGTTCCTGTTATTTATGCCGGACTTGGTGCGGGAGTATATTTCTATTTAGACAACCATAACGAATATAATCGATATCGCGATGCCTACAAACGTAGATTAGCGGGTTATACAGACGATGAATTTTATGGTTCTATTACCGATGATGGTTTAGAAGAAGCACAAAAATCACTCCGTAGAAACAAAGAGTTATCCCTTTTAGTTACAGCTGGTGTCTATATATTAAATATTGTTTGGGCTAATGTAGATGCGCATTTACTGCAATTTAATGTAGATGAAAATCTAACCTTTATGCCACATTATAAAATTAACGAATTTGATAATACCGGAGATTTAGGTCTCTCTATTAATTTTAAATTTTAAATTGAAATAGCTATTAATAAGGTTTTCGATGTCTCGGAAACAAAAAAATTTATTTTTGATGAATATTGCACTTCTTGGCTACGGAAAAATGGGAAAAACCATTGAGCAAATAGCGCTACAACGTGGTCACAAAATTGTTACAAAAGCAATGGATGACCATTATGATATTACAGATGCAGATGTTGCTATAGATTTTAGTATACCTTCTGCAGCTTTCAAAAACATTTCTAATTGTTTGAATAAAAATGTCCCTGTTATTTCTGGAACTACAGGCTGGTTGGAAGATTACGACAAAGCTGTTACTTTATGCGAAGAAAAAAAAGGAGCATTTATTTATGCTTCTAATTTCAGTTTAGGAGTAAATATTTTTTTTGAACTGAATAGTTACTTAGCCAAAATGATGAATACTTTAAAAGATTATAAAGTATCTATGGAAGAAATTCATCACACACAAAAACTAGATGCACCAAGTGGAACAGCTATTACCCTTGCAGATGCTATTATAAAAGAACACGATAGCTACACCTCTTGGAGCTTAGCCCCAGAAACGGAAGCTGCTTTGCCAATTACGGCTAAAAGAATAGAAGACGTTCCTGGAACGCATAGCATTGCCTATAAAAGCAATGTAGACACTATCGATATCTCACACACAGCACATAGCAGACAAGGTTTTGCACTTGGCGCTGTTGTAGCTGCCGAATGGATTCATGGAAAAACAGGTGTTTTTACTATGAAAGATGTGTTAAACATTAGTTAACTAGCAATGTATTTGTAACGTATAAAACGTTTACATCACTAACAATAATAAAACAATTGCTGGAAGGCAATTATTAGTATACAAATTATGACATTTACGCAATTATTTATCTTTTTCGTTAGTATTCAAGTAATTCACGGATTAGGAACTTGGAAACTTTATGTAAAAGCAGGAAGACAAGCTTGGGAAGCATTTGTTCCTGTTTACAATGCTGTGGTTTTAATGAAAATTATTAACAGACCTTGGTACTATACCATTTTTCTATTTTTGCCAATTGTTAATCTTATCCTATTTCCTGTAATTTGGGTAGAAACCGCTAGAAGCTTTGGTAAAAATCAGCATTTAGATACTTTTTTAGCTATTATTACTTTAGGTTTTTACAATTACTATTTAAACTATGCTGCCGACGTAACCTATGTGAAAGATAGAAGTTTACAACCTAAATCCGGATCTGGTGATTGGGTAAGTTCTATATTATTTGCCATTGTAGCTGCAACTATTGTGCACACTTATGTCATGCAACCGTATACAATTCCGACTTCCTCTTTAGAGAAATCTTTGTTAGTTGGCGACTTTTTATTTGTAAGTAAGTTTCATTATGGAGCAAGAGTACCAATGTCTACTATTGCCGCACCAATGGTTCATGACACGATTCCTTTTATAAAAAAGAAATCGTATTTATATGATGACAAATTAGAAAACAAAAACACTTCTTGGATCAACAAACTGTCTTTACCGTATATGCGAATTCCAGGATTACAAAAGATAAAGCGTAATGATATTGTGGTCTTTAACTGGCCAATAGATACTTCCTATAGTATGTCTGTTGCTCATCCAGACAGAAACTACCACAAACCCATTGACAAGAAAACAAATTACGTAAAACGTTGTGTTGGTTTACCAGGAGATTCTTTATCTGTTCGTGATGGTTATGTATTTATAAACGGAAAACAAAATGAATTACCAGACCGAGCGAAATTGCAGTTTTCGTATTTAGTAAAAACGAAAAATAATCAAGACTTTAACTTGCAATATCTTCATGATAGATATGGTATGAATCCAAATAGAGTTGGTAAAGTAGATCAAGATGTTTATAAATTTATGGGAATTTATAAAGGAGATTTAGAGAAGTTTAAAAACAACCCGAAAGTAGATCAAATTATTCCTTTAAAAGAAGAAGAAGGAAAACGAAATCCTGGTATTTTCCCTCATGACCCTAACTATAACTGGAATAACGATTATTTTGGAAATCTATATATCCCTGAAAAAGGAAAAACGGTAGACTTAAACTTAAACGTTTTACCAATTTACAAACGTATTATTACAGAATACGAAAACAATACATTACAAGTAAAAGGAAATCAAATTTTTATTAATGATGCCCTTGCAACTAACTACACATTTAAGCAAGATTATTATTGGTTAATGGGAGACAACAGACATGATTCTCAAGATTCTAGAACTTGGGGATTTGTACCTTTTGATCACGTGGTAGGTAAACCTGTTTTTATATGGTTTAGTTGGGATTCTGATGGTCAAGGTATAAAGAACAAAATCCGTTGGGAACGTTTATTTACCACTGTTGGTGGTAGCGGAGAACGCGTTTCTTATTTAATTCCGTTTTTAATTTTACTACTTGGTTGGTATGGTTACGGTAAATGGAAAAAAAGAAAAGAAGCGAATAGTTAATATGTTTTTATCACCCCGAACCGGATTCGAAACCAATTAGAAATAAAGAATTTAATTGAATAGATTCGGAATTCAGTTCGGAAGGACAGCAGCTACAAATGAATATACTAATACATCCAACATACTTCCCAAACATAGCACACTTTGCTGCCATGTTAAAAGCGGGTGAAGTAACCTTTGAGGTGCATGACAATTACCAAAAGCAAACCTATAGAAATAGAACTTTTATTTATGCAGCAAATGGCAAATTACAGTTAAGTATCCCAGTAATATATTCACAAAAGGAAAGACAAAAGTATAGTGACATAAAAATTCATAATACAGAAAAATGGCAAATACTTCATTGGAAGTCTTTAGAATCTGCTTACAAAACTTCTCCTTTTTTTGAATTCTATGAAGATGAGCTTCTACCTCTATTTACAGAACAAGCTGAAAATCTTTTAGACTTTAATTTAAAATGTTTTGAAACGATTTTGGATTGCATACAATTAGATCTAAATACTTCGGAAACCGAAAATTTTCAAAAAGAAACCACCGACAACACAGACTTTAGATATTTAGCAAACTCTAGAAAAGAACCAGATTTCAACTTTGAACCATATACCCAAGTATTTGGAGAAAAACATGGTTTTATTGGTAATTTAAGCATTTTAGACGTACTCTTTAATGAAGGCCCGAATACTTTAAGCTATTTAGAAAACCAATTTAAACAGCTATAATGTTACAATCTTTTTTACATTATGGTATTCACTTTGGCTTGCCTCTATTAGTTGCACTACTCTTTTTTAGAAGTAATTGGAAAGTAGCATATCTAATAATGGCTGCTGGAATACTTATCGATTTAGATCATTTACTAGCAACTCCTATTTTTGAAGCAAATAGATGCAGTATTAATTTCCATCCGTTACATACGTATTACGCAATGGTACTTTATGTGTTATTATTAATTCCGAAGAAAACAAGATTAGTTGGACTTGGCTTGTGTATTCATATACTTGCAGATTATACAGATTGTGCCTTTATGTAATTTCTTTGGAATACAGCTAATTATTCTAACAAAGACAATCTAGCCATCACCGGAAAATGATCGGAATAATGCACATCATAGGTTTTAAAAGTATCTACAACAAATGCATCATCCACTAAAATAAAATCTATTCGCGTAGGAAAGAATTTAAAATCATAGGTTCTACCAAAACCATTTCCTGCAACTTTAAAAGCATCTTTTAAACCTTCTTTCATTTCCTTATACACATAAGAAAATGCAGTATTATTAAAATCGCCACTAACCACTACTTTAAACCTACATTCCTTTTTGTGCTTTAAAAACAATTCGGTTTGTGTTTGCTGCATTATAAAAGATTTACCAATACGTTTTACTAAACGTTCCGAATTCTCTTGAGAAATAGCTTCCACTTTAGTATCTATTTTTAAAGATTGTAAGTGTACATTATAGATTCGAATGGTATCTTTTTGCTTCACAATATCCACAAAAATGGCATTATTAGAAGTATTAGGAAACGCTACAGAACCAGAATTTATAATTGGGTATTGCGAAAAAATTGCTTGTCCGAATTTAATTTTATTCCCAGTAAGTTTTTCAAATTTATACTTAAAAAAAGATAAATCTATATTTTCATGTGGATGATATTCCTGAAAACTAACTACATCCGGCTTTTTTTCTTTGATAAAGTCAATCAGTTTTAGATCTGTACTATCTTCTTCAATCCAATCGTATAAATTAAAAAGCCGCACATTATAATTCATAACTGCTAGGCTATTTTTTTTATCCACTTCCTTTTTATTTCCAAATTTATACAAAGAACCAAATGACAAATAGCCAATTACTAAAACTAAAAAAGATAAAAAGAACTGTTTTTTTACTTTTAACAACCAATATAGAAAAAACAAAACGTTTACTATAATCAAAAGCGGAACCCCTAAACTTAGAACCGATAAAATGGCGAAGTTTTTTGGAGCAACAAAAGGCAACACATAAGAAAGCAATAAAAGAGTAGCTGCAACAGAGTTGAAGAAGAATACTATTTTATTTATAAAGTTTAATTTTTTCATGTGATAATTAAAAGTTCAAAAGCTATTTTTATTATTACTGTAAACTGCTTACTGAACACTACGTGGAACTACTTCCCGGCTCGAAACAATAATTCCTTCTCTTCTTTGGTTAAACTATCATAACCACTTTTACTTATTTTATCTAGAATAACATCTATTTGCTTTTGGTTGTTAAACTCTTTAAATTCATCTTTAGTATAACCAGCAACTTTGCTTTTCCTTTTATGCACGGTTTTAAGTGTCGATGGATTCTTTTTAAACAGATTTGTAAAGCCATTCATAAAACCTTCAAAGCCTTTACCAATATCTTTCCCTTTAGTTAATTGCGTAGCATAAAAATAACCAAGTATCGTTCCTCCAAAATGAGCAAGGTTCCCTCCTGCATTTCCTCCAAAAAGACCAACAAAATCTAGAACTACAATAGCAATACCAACGTGTTTCAGTTTAATATTAAAGGTAAAAACGCGCAAATCCATATTAGGCATATATGCGCACATAAAAATAAGTAAAGCTCTAACGGCTCCAGAAGCACCAACTAATCGATGTCCAGAACTAAAAACGTTTGGTAGTAATGCATAGGCTAATAAAAATAGTAAAGCACCAGAAATAGCACCAAGAAAGTACACATTTAAAGCAAGTTTAGTATTAAATAAGTTGATAAACATTTTACCAATAAAATACAGCCAAAGCATATTAAATAACATGTGAATAAAATCATAATGCACAAAGGCATAAGTAATAATACTCCAAGGTTGTTTTAGAAAATCAAAAAAGTCGCTAGGCAGCTCGAACCAGGACATACTAGATCCTGTCTTTAAAACAAACCTTAAAATTTGTGCTAGTATAAAAACAAGAACATTAACAGCAATAAGCTTTTCAAACACATTAAGCTGCGTCAGTTTTTGTTTTATATCTTGATTTAGATTTGTCATTAATCCCAACGGTTTTGATTAAACTGATTTTTTTTCCAATACCACATGATTAAAAATCCGGTAATTGCACCACCAACATGTGCCATGTATGCTGTATTACTCGGACTAAAAAAGGATTGCCCTGAAATTGCAGAGATCACATCTAATAAAATAATTCCAGGAATAAAATATTTCGCTTTTATAGGAATTGGTAAAAAGATCATCATCAGTTTTGCTTCTGGATTCATCATACCAAATGCAGCTAGAATTCCCATAATACAACCAGATGCACCAACCATAGATGCATTATAAATTGGGTAAGCTTCTTTTAAATTTATTAATTGGACATCTGTAATTCCTGAAATAATTTCGTTAGAAGTAAACATGTGCACCAATTGATCGTTTGTCAATCCAGAGCTTATTAATTCATTGTATAAAGGAATATAGCTGAAATAATAATACCCCAACTGAAACAATACTGCTCCTAACCCTGCGGATATATAGACAAATAAAAATTTCTTACTACCTAAAACCTGTTCCACTGGAGAACCAAACATCCATAAAGCAAACATATTAAAACCTAAATGCATTAAGCTAAAATTCTGTAAATCTGCTCCACCATGCATAAACATGTGGGTAATTATTTGCCAAGGTTGAAACGCATCATTCTTAGGAAAATATAGCGCAAACCATTCGTAAAACAACTGTCCGCCACCAATAAATAAAGTACCAATAAACATAAGAACGTTTATGATAATTAGATGTTTTACTGTATCTGTTATTCTATTCATATTAATTTAGCATCTTTCGACTTGGCTCCAGATAAACTCTAGAGGAAATCTGTTTTAATTAAACTTATTTCTATTCCCTTGAAAAAAGGGAAACTTATTATTCTATAAAAATTTTCTATCCAACTCATCCATCGTCATGGTTACAAAAGTTGGTCTATTCATTGCCGAAACATTAGGTTCTTTACAAGCAAAAAGCTTATTTACCAAATGTTCTTGTTCTTGCAGGCTTAAGCTTTGCCCGGTTTTAATGGCCAAACTTTTAGACATGGATTTTGCCAATAAATCTGTGGCGCTAAAATTACTATCTGGCACTTCATTTTCCACATCGCTAATAAGCTGCTCTAAAATGATAGAAACCTCACTCTCTGGAACACTTACCGGGACTCCTGTAATTTCTAAGCTATCTTCATTTATGGAAGCAAACATAAATCCGGTATGTTCTAAATCTTCTTTAACTTGATTAATAATAGCAATTTCTTGCGATGAAAAATGCAATTGCAACGGAAACAGCAATTGCTGACTCATCGCTTCCTTTACGGTCAAGTTTTTAAGGAAATCTTCGTATAAAACACGTTGGTGTGCTCGATGCTGATCGATAAGTAGCATTCCAGACTTTACCTTACTAATAATATATTTATTATTTAATTGGTAGGTAGATTGTTGCTGCTCCACTTCGTTTTCATTAGTAAACATAGAAGCAGTTTGCTCATCACTTTCAAAATGCACTTCGCTAAAATCTTGTTGTGTTTTGGTACTTTTAGATTCTAAACCAACATATAAACCTTCCCAGCTTCCGGCAACTTCTTTTTTATATGAAACTTGCTGTTTTGCTACTGGATTTCTTTCTTCTTGAAAAGGATTAAAACTACGATCTACCTCTATGGTTGGTGTACTTCCTCCTTTATTTTTAAAACCATACGGTGTATCTAAATTAGCATCCCGATCAAAATCTAAAACAGGAGCAATATTAAATTGTCCCAAACTATGTTTCACCGCAGAGCGCAAAATGGCATATAAAGTATGCTCATCATCAAACTTAATTTCGGTTTTTGTAGGATGTATATTGATATCTATGGTTTGCGGATTTACTTGCAAGTTTAAAAAGTAGCTTGCATGTGCGCCATCTTTTAACAAACCTTCAAAGGCCGAGCCTATTGCATGATTTAAATAAGCACTTTTTATAAATCTATCGTTCACAAAAAAGAACTGTTCTCCTCTAGATTTTTTTGCGTATTCTGGTTTACCAACAAATCCTGAAATCTTCAATACTTCTGTATCTTCTTCTACAGGAACTAATTTCTCATTAGTTTTAGTACCAAATAAATTTACAATTCGTTGTCTATAATTACTTTCTGGAAGCTGAAACACTTCAGATCCATTATGATACATTGCGAATGTAATATTAGGATGCGCTAAAGTAACCCGATGAAATTCATCAATAATATGTCGTAATTCTACGGTATTCGATTTTAAAAAATTTCGTCTTGCAGGAATATTAAAAAACAAGTTTTTAACCGCAATAGAAGTTCCTTTAGGAGTTACAACTACTTCTTGTTCTTCAATTTCGCTACCGGCTATAATAATACTAGTACCAACCTCTTGATCCTCTTGTTTGGTTTTTAACTCTACATGAGCAATTGCAGCAATACTTGCTAAAGCTTCGCCACGAAAACCTTTGGTATTTAGTTTAAAAAGATCATCTGCTGTTCTAATTTTAGAAGTTGCATGACGCTCAAAACTCAAACGAGCATCTGTTGTGCTCATTCCCTTACCATCATCTATTACTTGAATTAAGGTTTTTCCAGCCTCTTTTACTATTAGCTTTATGCTTGTCGCTTGCGCATCAATAGCATTTTCTAATAATTCTTTTACTACCGAAGCTGGTCGTTGTACTACCTCACCAGCTGCAATCTGGTTTGCAACATGATCGGGTAAAAGTTGAATAATGTCTGCCATAAATTATTTTGAAAAGAATATAGATACGTCAAAATCTATAATAAACAAAAATACAAATATGAGGATAGCAAGAATAATTAAAACACGTTTATTTGCGCTTTTATCTTCGTTGTTTTTATAGTCGTTAAGTGCAGAAACTAGTTTTGTTTTAATTCCTCCCTGACTACCAACCGTTGACCTTTGGTCATCAAATTTGTGTTTAATTTCATACGGATTCCCTACCCCTTTAAAGTATTGAGGTGTATAATCAAACTTTCTGTTTTGTTTTGTTTTAAAAATGCCCATAAGCTTTGCTTTATTAGTAACTACTTAAAATGTATAACAATACCAATATAGCTATCAAAAACAACACCATAACTGTTAAGCTAGAAAGAAAACTTCCTTTCCGTTTTGATGTTCCTCGAATAGCATCCCATTTGGAAGTTAGCGCTTCTTTTTCGGTTTGCTCCTGTTCTCTCTGGTGTTTAGGTGTATAACTAAACGATTTGTTTCTGCGTTGATTAAATAAATTCACTGTAAAGTTAAAAGTGTATGTTACCCTCAAATTTACTTAATTTACAAGGAAATATTGGTTTCGAAATGCTAAAAATTGTTAACAAACAGGTTAGGAAACAGAAGTTAGAAGACAGATGTAGTAAAATTCTTTAAGGAAAACGAAATACTAGCACTGCAAACGTTTTGTTTGAAAGATGTGAAGGTGCGAAATTACAGCGTTGTTTATGGAGGTATTATTCAGGAATAACGGAAAGCACAGCCTTCCATATAGAAACTAAAAAATCAGTATAGAAAAGTCCCGAATTCCTTATGTATTCTGTTGCTATGTTGTTAAAGAGAAACGGAATATTAAAAACTAAAGTATATTTAAAGCAGCCATTTTAATTGCAGCTACAGCAGCTTCTGTACCTTTATTACCATGAATTCCACCAGAACGATCGATACTTTGCTGCATATTCATATCGGTAAGCACACAGAAAATCACAGGAACATCATGTATGACGTTTAAGTCTTTAATACCTTGAGCAACGGCTTCACAAACAAAATCGAAATGTTTCGTTTCGCCTTGAATCACACTACCAATTGCAATTACAGCATCGACATTATACTGTTGCATTTTTTTGCTTCCAAAAATAAGCTCGTAGCTACCAGGAACATTCCAACGGAGTATATTTTCTTCTTCTACACCGTTTTCAATAAGTGTATCCAAAGCACCTTTAAATAAGCCCTCGGTGATGTTATCGTTCCATTCTGAAACAACAATCCCAAACCGAAAATTTTTCGCGTTTGGGATTGTGTTTTTATCGTAATCGGATAAATTTTTATTTACTGTTGCCATATTTCTTCCGCGAAAGCGGTTATTTATTTAGTAGCCAACACTTCTGCTTTACCTATAAATACATCAATATTTGAAGCTTCGGTAGCAGTAGGATATTCTTCTTTAATTTTATTAAAATGTTTTAACGCTTCACCAGCTTTTCCTAAATCCAAAGCAGTAATTCCCGCTTTGTATAAGTACATTGGTGTTGTTAATTCATTGTTACGCATTTGAGCAGCTTGCACATAATAACCTAAAGCATCTTCTTTTTGGTTTAATTGTACAAAAGCATCTCCAATTGCTCCTTTAGCAATAGGTCCAGTAGCTTCGTCTTTACCTTTATAATTACCTAAATACGAAACTGCATTCTTGTAATCTTTTTGGTTTAAGTACGCCATTCCTGCATAATAGTTTGCAAGGTTAGCAGCTTCTGTTCCGCTGTGTTCGGATATAATATCTAACATACCATATTTACCTTCTCCTCCATTCAATGCTAAATTAAATAAAGAATCCTTTTCGGTTCCTGTTACGGCTTCATTATAATACTTTTGCGCTTGAAACATATCGTTCATCGCTTCTGTTTGTCCTGGTTTAGCTACAAATTCTTTATAACCTAAATATCCTAAAACACCAATAGCTACAATACCAATTATTACAAAAATGTATTTTTGGTTCTTGATCACCCAGTCTTCGGTTTTAGAAGCTGTTTCATCTAATGTATTAAAGACTTCAGCAGTTGTTGAGTTTTCCTCTTCAACATGTACTTCTTCTTCTTTCGTTTTCGGTTTATATCCTCTTTTCTTGTATGTAGCCATTATTTTGTTAATTATTGCGTGGCAAAAATAAAATTTTTCTTCACAAATAAGGTTTATTTATTTGTTATTTTTCAATATTTTGCAAGACATTTTAAGAAAACAACTTCTAGAATTCCGTTTATCTAACTTTTTTATGATTTTAAAATCACTTTCTTTACTTAATTATAAGAATTTTGACAGCATTTCTTTCTCCTTTAATGAGAAAATAAATTGCATTGTTGGCAACAATGGCGTGGGTAAAACGAATATACTAGATGCTATTTACCATCTTTCGTTTGGTAAAAGTTATTTTAATCCTATTGCATCTCAAAATATAAAACACAACGAAGAGTTTTTTGTGATTAATGGTGATTATGAAAAAGAAAATAACACAGAAAAAGTTGCAATTAGCTTAAAAAAAGGTCAAAAGAAGGTAATTAAGCGAAATAATAAGGCCTACGAAAAGTTTAGCGAGCACATTGGCTTTCTTCCTTTGGTCATTATTTCACCAGCAGATCGAGATTTAATTACGGAAGGAAGTGACACAAGACGTAAATTTATAGACAGTGTAATCTCACAAAGTGATAAGACGTATTTAGAAGATTTAATTAAATACAATAAGATTTTAGCACAAAGAAATTCCTTATTAAAATATTTTGCGCTTAATAACACCTATAATCAAGATACTCTTGAAATTTATAATAACCAATTAACCGATTACGGAACTCGGATTTTTAAATCGAGAGATGCTTTTTTACAAGCGTTTATTCCTATTTTTAAATCGCGTTACGAAGCAATTAGCAATAATAACGAAAGTGTAGATTTGGTATATAAAAGTGATTTATTTGAAGCAGACCTCAACACGCTTTTAATGCGCGTTATAAATAAAGACAAAGCCTTGCAATATACAAGTAGAGGTATACATAAAGACGATTTGGTTTTTAATATTGCAGAACATCCCATTAAAAAGTTTGGGAGTCAAGGACAGCAAAAATCATTTTTAATTGCTTTAAAGTTGGCACAGTTTGATTTTATAAAAAAACAAAGTGGCGTAAACCCAATTCTACTTTTAGATGATATTTTTGATAAGTTAGATGAACAGCGTGTTACTAAAATTATTAAATTAGTGGATGATGAGAACTTCGGACAACTATTTATTAGTGACACACATGCAGAACGAACCGAAAACGCTGTAAAACAAGTACACCAATCTTTTGAAATTTTTAGATTATGAAAAACTACACATTAATACTATTAACTGTACTCCTTTTTAATTGTTCTTCAAATCCGGAAACCTTTATAACACATGTAAATGGGTACTGGGAAATTGATGAAGTTACATTGCATGACGGAAGCAAAAAGGACTATAATTATAATGATACTATTGACTATTTTGAAATAAACGATAGCTTAACTGGTCTCAGAAAAAAACTAAAGCCTAATTTTCTTGGCACTTTTGAAACCTCCAAAGATGTAGAAAGGATGCGAGTTGTTATAGAAAACGATAGTTTAAACGTATACTACACTACTCCTTTTGCTACTTGGAAAGAAACTATTCTTTTAGCAACTAAGACGCAGTTAAAAATAATAAACCAGAATAAGGACGTATATTTATACAAACGCTACCAACCTTTAGATTTAGGTGAAATAAATAAGAATTAATTAAAAATAGAGTCCCATTTTCGTGGGAAGTGAGCATGGCAAAACGTAATAATGAAAATTTAAGCATATCCGATGCTTTAAAAGAATTTGTAGAAACCAATAAATTAGAACGTGGTTTAGACAAAGTTAATGTAGCAGACGCTTGGGCAAACCTAATGGGAAATGGTGTAAACAACTACACAACAGCAGTACAATTGGAACGCGAAACGTTATATATACAATTAAGTTCTAGTATTTTAAGAGAAGAATTGAGTTATGGTAAGGAAAAAATAATTAGAATGCTTAATGAAAGCTTAGGAAAAGAGATCATTAAAAAACTGGTTTTAAGATAATTAACAAATAAATATAGCTTATTTAATTTATTGGCATTATCTTTGTATTATAGTTAGTATTAACAATAAATTACATTACAATGAGTAAAGGAACAGTAAAGTTCTTCAACGATGCCAAAGGATTTGGTTTTATCACAGAAGAAGGTTCAAACAAAGAACATTTTGTACACATTTCGGGATTAATCGATGAAGTTCGTGAAGGCGATGACGTTGAGTTCGAATTAACAGAAGGAAAAAAAGGATTAAACGCAATAAACGTTAAAGTTATATAATTTATAAGCTTATCTTTTTAGAACAAAAACGCAACCCGATGGTTGCGTTTTTTTGTTTCTATACTTCTTGTTTTTGTTATCTTCTGCACATCTAATCTGTTTTTTAGTTTAAAATATAAAGTAGAGAGAAAACAGAAATAAATAACCACAATATAAATGCGAATAAGATGGGTTTAATACCTGAAGATTTTAAATCATGAATAGATATATTAGACCCTACAAGGAATAAGGTTACTATAAGTAATCGTTTTGCCATAAGCACAATAAAACCAGTTGCAGGTTCTGGCAAAACATGGTAACTATTGATAATAATTGCCATTATAAATAAGAGAATAAAATAGGGTATCTTTATTTTCTCTCCTTTTGTTTTAAATAGAAACATAGAAAAAATAGACAAAGGTATAATCCATAAGGTTCGTGTTAGTTTCACTGTAGTCGCTATTCGTAAAGCTTCATCTCCATAACCCAAAGCAGCTCCAACCACAGAACTGGTATCATGTATAGCAATAGCACACCATAAACCAAATTGCTCCTGTGTTAAGTTAAAAAAATGACCTACTGCAGGAAAAATAAACAGCGCAACCGCGTTTAAAAAAAACACAATACCTAAAGCAATACTTATCGTTTTGCTTTTTGCTTTAATAACTGGTGAAATTGCTGCAATGGCACTTCCGCCACAAATAGCAGTTCCACAACTAATAAGGTGTGCTAATTTTAAATCTAATTTCAAAATTCTTGCTAAAAAGAATCCTAAGCTGAGTGTTAAAAAAATAGAGAACATGGTTAGTTCTATTCCTTGCTTACTGGTTTCTAGTGTTTCATTAATAAACATTCCGAAACCTAAACCAACCACCGAGATCTTCAAAAAAAGATGAAAAGCCTTCTGACTGTACGTTGGAAAAGGATTATTTAATACCAATGTAAAAACAAAGCCGAGCACTAATGCAGTTGGACTATTTATTCCGCCTAAAAAAGCGATACTAATTATAAGAAGGTAGGCAACTTTTGATAATAAATCTTTCATATCATTTCGTAGTATTACGATACAAAAGTAATTCTAACAAATAACCTTTAAGCAAATCAATTAGTTATTAAGCATAACTAAAAGTTATAGTTGTTGCGGATAAAATTTTCTAGGTAATCTATAGTCTTGGATTGAAAGCCTGTTCTTTTTATGAAGTAAAACCACCTTTCGATCGATAAATCTTTAATGTCAATTATTTTTAATTTATTATGCACTAAGTCGTTATGAATGGCATTAATAGATAAAAGTGCAAAATGATCAGAATGATACAGGTAGTTTTTAATCGCTTCCGTACTATTTAAAGACACCACACTATTAAGACTTTTTATATTATTTTGTAATAGAAACTTATCAATAATAGCTCTTGTTCCAGAACCTTTTTCTCGTTCAATAATAGGAATTTCCTGTAGTGTTTCTATAGTAATGCTTCCTTTCTTAAAAAGAGTATTATTCACATTAGTTACCAATACAATTTCGTCTTTAATAAATTTTTCGAAATGTAATTTAGTATTGGATATACTACCTTCCGTAATTCCAAAATCTATTTCTTCATTCAGAATATAATCTTCAATATGCGCTGAATTATCACTTATTATTTTAAATTTTGTTTGCGGAAACTGTACTCTAAACTTTGCTATTATTTTAGGGATTATATAATTGGACAAGGTTGTACTAACTCCTAATTCAATAACCTCTGGAAAAACGTCTTTTTTGTGTAGAAACTGTTCCTCCATTTCAGAAAAAACAGCGAGTATCCTGTTGGTATACACAAGAAAAGCCTTCCCTTCTGCTGTGAGTTCTATCGAGTTTCTCTTTCTGGTAAAAAAGGTTGTTTTATATTCTTCCTCTAAATTTTTGATGGATTTAGAAACCGCAGGTTGGGAAACAAATAATTGTTCTGCTGCTTTGGTGAAGCTCAAGTGCTTTGCAACCACTTTAAATATATGTAACTTCGTTTTCATTATCTCTTGTGTAAATAACCAATAAAAGCACAACCATTGCTAGCTGTGCTTTTTTTAATCATTATAATGCAACTACTCTTTAACAAGCTTAATAACCGTTTTACTTTCTGGCGAAGCAACAGTCATAAAATAAATACCCGCAGCTAGATTAGATATATTAACATCTTTTTGCATTTGCATATTCGCTAAATCTATTTGTGTAATAAATCTTCCATTAATATCATGAATACTTGCCGTACTTAAATCTATGTTTTGTGTTTTTAGTAATGTAAATAATCCCTTAGAAGGATTTGGAAACACTTTGATACTACTATTTAATGTTTCAAATTCTGTAACAGATAAAATTCTGGAGCAGTTATAAATTACCACATCATCTAAATACCAGCCTTCAATACCGTTACATCCATCTGTACCCATTTCCCATCTAAATTTAACAGTGCTATTAGCTCCAAGACCAATCGCTGATAAATCTATAATACTTTTTCCCCAACTACCAGAAACAGAACCACCATTCGTTCCTGTAAAAGCGTCCTGACCTTGCATCGGATTATCATTCCCGGTAATATTTAAAGAATTATTATATGTATTATGTGTAAATGCAGTACTTGGTAAAGTATCCCAAAGAAGACCATTGGTTACACTATACTTTATATTTCCACCATCCCATTGCGACTCTGTTGCCACATAATGATCAAAAGCCATTTCATAAATACCATCTGTAAAATCTGGCAATGTAATTAATGGACTTTCTAGTCTAATTATTCCGTTTTGTAAATCTGCACCACAATCTCCATTTACAGGATCTACACCAAAAACGGCTTGTCCTACTCTACCGTTTGGTAAACTAGCACTTATCGCCCAAGGTCTAGACTCCCAAGTAGCAGGATTACTTGGTAATTCTGTAACTATCCAAGTTCCTAAACCAGATTCCCAATCTTCAAAAAACACTGGATTATTGATTGCTGCTTCACATAACTCTGGTGTTTCTACCAAAATTGCCACAAAGCCACACTGATCTGGAAAAACACGCAGCTCTACTGCTACTAAAACTTTTACTAATTCATCGAAATCTGCCGTTGTAATTATTTCACCAGAAGGCCCAGCCGGCGTACTGGTTGTTGTAAGTCCTTCTAGATTTATTCCTATTAAATCGGTACAAGCAGCCTCTAAAGCATTAGCTAACAGCGTAAAATCACTTGTAGCTGTAAGGTATGTACTTTGTGCTCTCCAAAAAATATGAGCAGCCTTAGTAAAGCCAATACCATTAATGGTTTGTCCATTATAGGTTCCTCCATCTACTAATAATGCATACGCATGGTTTGGCACTCCCGAATTAACGTGTACACCTCCAGAATCACTATCTGCACAATGATAATTAGCATCTGTAACTTTTCCCGGAGCATTATTACAATTAGGATTCCAAAGATCACGTATTGGCGCAGAAAAGAAGGAAGCATCTTCTCCCATTCTCCATCTCAAGGAACTACCACAATCGGTTCTTAAGGAAAGATCTTCTCCATCATCCTCATAATTATTAATTAAATCTACCGTTTCACCCCAAATATCGGAGTAAGACTCATTAATTGCCCCAGCTTGCCAAGCATAAATTAAACCACTAGTAAATTCCGTATATGCGTGTCCCCATTCATGTGCAATTACATCATCTGCAGCGGTACCATCGCGGTAGTTGGTTGTAGAACCATTCCAACTTGCATTTGCTACACCTGGATCGTTATTTACGGTTCTCATTTGTGCTCCATTACCATCGTAAGAATCAAAACCAAAAGTATGGTTAAACAAATGATATACTTGTGCTGAAGTTTCCACCTCATTTATTTGCCAGCTCGTTAATGTTCCTGGTAAGACATCCCCTTCTTCCCAAACGGTATTCCCCGTATTGTCTTCGTAAACAATTCTATGTAATGCATTTGCCATTCCTGTGAATTGTTCTACAGTTTCCTGCGTATGTGCATTTACAAAAACAAACTCTCTTACATCTTTATCATTTCGAACTTCTACTTCATAAACAAGATGTTTTGAGGTAAAATTCCCTTGTGCTAATCCTTTTTGAAAAACATATAATGTGTTTTTATTTACTTTTAAAGGTACTCCTGAGCCATTTATTTTTTGATTTTGAACAACTTCCATTGCCAAACGATTAGCCGTTGCTGCAGATATAGTTGGCGTCGCGTTCAGTTTTATGTTTGGTATATAATTCCCATTAATAGCAGTTAACTTATTTTCGGTATTAAAATGAAACTTTAATTTACCGTCATATACAGGAACACCATGATACTCTTGATTTAATGTTAGCTGTTTCCATCCGTAATTATCTGTTATTAACCCGTCTACGACAAAAGATTCGCTTACCTTTTTTATATTAAATATCGCTTTATATTTCTCTAAGAAAGTAAATGCTTTTGCCTCTAATGTTATACCTTCTACATCTAAAGGATTAGTCTGTTGAAACTTAATAAAGCTTGCAATTTGTGTATTTTCATTTACAGTAACACTTGCATTCGTTTCATGTACAAAAGCGGTAATGCTTTTTTGTGTTTCTTGCGCATATGCAGTAATGGCTAGCAAGAATAAAACGAATAAAAGTTTAGTAGATTTCTTCATTGTCTTTTTTTTTATAAATATACTACAGTTATTTTAATTTTATTGTTAGCTGGCTTACAGAAACAAAAAAAGCCTGCAAATTGCAGGCTTTTTGTTAATATGTGTATATAAATTTTCTAGAACATTTCTCTTCCAGAAAAATGGAAAGCACCTTCAATAGCTGCATTTTCATCACTATCACTTCCGTGTACTGCATTTTCACCAATAGATGCTGCATATAGTTTACGTATAGTACCTTCTGCTGCGTCTGCTGGATTAGTAGCTCCAATTAAAGTTCTAAAATCTTCCACGGCATTATCTTTTTCTAAGATTGCTGCTACAACTGGTCCACGTGTCATATACTCCACTAATTCCCCAAAGAAAGGACGTTCGTTATGTACCGCGTAAAACGCTTGTGCATCTGTAGTTGTCATGTGTGTTAATTTTAATGCTACGATTCTAAATCCTGAAGCAGTAATTTTTTCTAAAATTGCACCAATATTCCCTTTTTCAACAGAATCTGGTTTAAGCATTGTAAATGTTCTATTTGTCGCCATTTTTTATAATATTTTTTTTTTTGCAAAAGTAATGTATTTCTTCCTAAAAACCATATAATCCATTACTAAAAAATTGTATCTTCGCTACCTATGAAAAAACAAGACATTACTAACATAAAAGCACTACTACAATCTCCTAAAAAAATTGTGATTGTTCCTCATAAAAACCCAGATGGAGATGCAATTGGTTCTACATTAGGCTTATACTTATATCTTTTAAAATACAATCATGAGGTACGCGTTATTGCTCCGAATGATTACCCAGATTTTTTAAAATGGATGCCAAGCGAAGCCACTGTTTTAAAATATGACACGCAAACGGAGGAGAGTGAAACCTTAATTCATCAAGCCGAAATTATTTTCACATTAGATTTTAATGCTTTAAACAGGACTGGGGATATGGAGCCTGTTCTTGCTAAAAGTGAAGCTATAAAAATAATGATCGATCATCACCAACAACCAGATGATTATGCTTTATATACCTATAGTGATGTAAGTATGAGTTCTACTTGTGAAATGGTGTATCATTTTATAGATATGTTAGCCGATGCAAATAAGATAGACGCAGATATTGCTACCTGTTTATATACCGGAATTATGACAGACACTGGTTCTTTTAGGTTTTCTTCTACCACATCTACAACACATAAAGTCATTGCCGACCTAATAGAGAAAGGCGCTAAAAACGCGGAAATACACAATGCTATCTATGATACAAATAGCTATAACAGATTACAATTATTAGGTTGCACCCTAAGTAATTTAAAAGTTTTACCAGAATATAGAACTGCATATATAACACTCTCTCAACAAGAATTAAACAACTTTGATTATAAAAAAGGAGATACCGAAGGATTTGTTAACTATGCGCTATCCCTGCAAAACATCATATTTGCAGCTATTTTTATAGAAGATCAAAAGCAAAATATTATTAAAATATCTTTACGATCTAAAGGAGACTTTTCTGTAAACGAATTTTCAAGAGCACATTTTTCTGGAGGCGGACATACTAATGCTGCTGGAGGTAAAAGCGATACTGACTTAAATGAAACCGTTGAAAAATTTATTAGTATATTACCAAGCTATAAAAAGGCTTTAAACAATGAATAAGTTTTTACTAATACCTTGTATTTTAATTCTATTAGTTTCGTGTAAATCACCAGAAGCACGAAGACCTATTTCTGCAACTTCTGGTTCTTTTATTGAAGAATCGGTTGCAAGAAACAAAGAACTATACGCTAAAGAACAAGTACGTATAGAAGCTATTATGGATAAAAATCCGAAGAATAATTATATCGCTTCGCAAAGTGGTTTTTGGTATTATTACAATACCAAAGTACAAGACAGTTTAATAAAACCAAATTTTGGTGATATTGTAAATTTTAATTATAATGTGAAGTCTTTAAACGGAAAACTAATCTATACTAAAGAAGAGTTAAGAACACAAAACTACGCAATGGATAAGCAAGAACTTTTCACTGGTTTACGTGAAGGTTTAAAACTTATGAAAACTGGCGAAACCGTTACTTTTCTTTTTCCATCACCAAAAGCATATGGCTATTATGGAGATAATAATAGAATAGGCACTAGTATACCATTAATATGTGAAGTAACTGTAAATTCAATAACCCAAAATCAATCTAATTAATATGAATTTTTTAAAACAAACTATGAAAATTTTTATTCTAGCACTTTTGCTAAGTATTACCTCTTGCCAAGATAAATATCCAGATCTTGAAGATGGTCTTTATGCAGAATTTGTAACCAACAAAGGTACTATGGTTGCTAAATTATATTTTGAACAAGCACCTGTTACAGTTGCAAACTTTGTTGCTCTAGCAGAAGGAACACATCCAAACGTTACAGATTCTTTAAAAGGAAAAAGATATTATAACGGTATTATCTTCCATAGAGTTATCGATAAATTTATGATTCAAGGAGGAGATCCTACAGGAACTGGATCTGGAGATCCTGGATACAAATTTACAGATGAATTTAATCCAGATTTAAGACATAACAAACCAGGAATCTTATCTATGGCAAATTCTGGTGCGAATACAAATGGTAGTCAGTTTTTTATAACGGAAGGGCCTACACCAAACTTAGATGCATTTGATGCACAAGGAAACTTAAAAAAATGTGACAATCCAAGAGTTAGTTGTCACGCTGTATTTGGTGAAGTAGTTTTAGGGTTAGATGTGCAAGACAGTATTTCTAACGTAAAAACAGAAAAACCAAGCAACAAACCTTTTATTGACGTGGTTATTAATGAGCTTAACATTATAAGAAAAGGGAAGGCTGCAAAAGCTTTTGACGCTCCTAAAGTGTACACAGAAGAATTACCTAAAATTGCTGAAAACACAAAAAGACTTAAAGAAGAAGCAGAAGAAAAACTAAAAGAAGAAGCGAAACAAGCAACAGAAAACTTCTTGAAAAAGAACGAAAGTTTAAAAGGAACTATTAAAACACTTCCTACTGGCTTAGTTATGATTATTGATGAAGCTAAAAATGGTGTAAAACCAACCTCTACAGATAAAGTTTTAGTTAATTACGCTGGATTCTTTGAAGACGGCAAATTATTTGACACTAGTTGGGCGCAAGTTGCAAAAGACAATGACCAATACAATGAGCAACGAGATAAAGCTAAAGGCTACAAACCTTTTGCTATGATATATAATGAAACGGCACAACTTGTTCCCGGATTTAGAGAAGCGATGCTTAACATGAATGTTGGTGACAAAGCACACGTTTTTATACCTAGCTATTTAGGTTATGGTGAAAACGGCATGGGACCAATACCAGGAAACACAAACTTGGTTTTTGATTTAGAGATTATGGGAATTGAATAATAACCCAGAATCAATTACATAAAAAAAGCAGCTCGATGAGCTGCTTTTTTTTTATACTATATTTATATTATCCTTATTTTTTAGGAATCTCCTTCAAAATCTCTAAAACAAACTTCCAGTATTTTTGAGCAGAAGAAATACTTGCTCTTTCATCTGGAGAGTGTGCTCCTTTAATAGTTGGTCCAAAACTAATCATTTCCATTTCTGGGTAATGCGTTCCAAGAATACCACATTCTAATCCGGCGTGACAAGCAGCAACATGTGCTTTTTCGCCATTCATTTTTTCATATAAAGCATCTAATACTTTTAATATAGAAGAATCCATATTTGGAGCCCAACCAGGATAATCTCCCGAAAGTTCTACCTCACAACCTGTAAGTTCAAAAGTTGCACGAAGTGAATTTGCTAGATCATCTTTAGCACTTTCTACAGAACTACGTGTTAAGCATCCTATTTTAATAGCTCCATCTTTAATAATTACTCTCGCAATGTTATTGGATGTTTCTACCAAACCAGGAATCTCTGCACTCATTCTATACACCCCATTACAAGCGGCATAAATAGCTCTTGTGATCCCTTCTTGAACACCAAGATCCATAATAGTTTCTGGTGTTTCTGTTTTAGAAACTGTAATTTCTAAATCCGGTTCCATCGTTCTTAATTCGGTTTTAATGGTTTTTGCCATTGCTTCCATTTCTGCAATAAAAGCAGCTTCATGCACCGCATCGATAGCAACTATTGCATTACTTTCTCTCGGAATTGCATTACGCAAACTTCCTCCATCAATTTCAGAAATACGTAAACCAAAGTTTTCAAATCCGTCAAATAAAACACGATTCATAATTTTGTTCGCATTCCCTAAACCCTCGTGAATTTGCATTCCAGAATGTCCACCTTGCAAACCATTTACGGTAATAGCAAAACCGGTTTTAAATTCTGGAGTTTCTTCTACGTTATATTCTCTAGTTGCAGTAACATCGATTCCACCGGCACAACCAACACCAATTTCATCATCTTCTTCTGTATCTAAGTTTAATAAGATTCCGCCTTCCAGCAATCCTCCTTTTAAACCCATTGCTCCTGTCATTCCTGTTTCTTCGTCAATAGTAAATAACGCCTCAATTGCAGGATGTGCAATATCTGTACTTTCTAGAATTGCCATAATAGTTGCAACACCTAAGCCATTATCTGCTCCAAGCGTAGTTCCTTTGGCACGAACCCAATCTCCTTCTACATACATATCAATTCCTTGCGTATCGAAATCAAAATCGGTATCGTTATTTTTTTGGTGTACCATATCTAAATGCGATTGCATAACGATGGTAACTCGATCTTCCATTCCAGAAGTTGCTGGCTTTTTAATGATTACGTTACCAACTTCATCTTCGATAACTTCTAAACCAAGTTTGGTTCCAAAATCTTTCATAAACGCAATAACACGTTCTTCTTTTTTGGATGCTCTTGGCACTGCATTAAGGTCTGCAAACTTATTCCAAAGTTGTTGTGGTTCTAGTTGTCTTATTTCTGAATTCATTTGTATATATTTTTGAAAGTGCAAAGATACGAATAGTCTTTTACAAACATTTGCTTACTTTTGAAAGATGCTGAAAAACCCAAAACCCTATATTGCTTTTTCTTTAGTACCAGTTTACTTTATGGTACGGTTACTTTCTAATTATCCTGAATTTATTGAGAAATATTACAGCAACGGCTTATACCCTATAATTTCGAAACTTTTGAGATATACTTTAGGATGGATTCCATTTTCATTTGGCGATGTATTCTATGCGTTTTCTATTATATTTATCCTTCGATGGTTTATTAAAAACAGACGAAGAATTAGAAAAGATACTAAAAACTGGTGTATAGATGTTTTTGCGGCAGTTTCCATTATCTATTTTGCCTTTCATCTTTTTTGGGCAATGAATTATTACCGATTGCCATTACATAAAAACCTCCATCTAGAAGTAGATTATACTACCGAAAAATTAATCTCCGTTACCAAACAGCTCATTAAAAAATCGAATACTTTACATCTAGAAATCACAAAAAACGATACTGTACAGGTAGAAATACCGTATAGTAAATCCGAATTATTACAACAAGTCCCCAATGGTTATACTGTTTTAGAGAAAGATTTTCCGCATCTAAAATACCATCCGAAGAGTATAAAAAAATCCTTATTTAGCATCCCATTAACATACATGGGATTTTCGGGATATTTAAATCCGTTGACCAATGAAGCGCAAGTAGATGCATTAATTCCTAAGTATAAATTTCCAACAACCGCTTCGCATGAAGTTGCGCATCAATTGGGTTATGCTGCAGAAAACGAAGCTAATTTTATTGGATTTTTAGCAGCAACCAACAATCCGGATATCTACTTTAAGTATTCTGGTTTTACCTTCGGATTAAAACATTGTTTATTGGAGGTATACCGAAGAGATCCTGTTGCTTACGAAGCATTATTAGATACTATTAACCTCGGAATTATTAAGAACTATCAAGAAACACAAGATTTCTGGCAAAGTTACCAAAACATAACAGAGCCTATTTTTAAACTTGTGTACACCAACTTTTTAAAAGCCAACAATCAAAAAGGAGGTATGGAAAGTTATAGTTATGTGGTTGCCTTACTGGTTAATTATCAGGATAGTAAAATATAATTAATTCTTGTATCTTAGTACAATAAAAATCATAGGTTATGAAAAAGACATTATTATTAGTCTCCCTTTTTATTAGTGCTATTTCTTTTGCACAAACCATAGAGCTAAAGAAAATAGATAAAAAGAGTTATTCTTTTTTTGACAGCTATACTTTTGAAAAAATTCTGGTTTTAGAAACCAATTTAAAAACCACTGCACCTTTTAAAAATTTTGAAGCAATACCAACTGGCAACTTAGTATTTACACCACAAAATTTTAATAGGCTTACTGCTTATCCAGATTTTACCAGTTACACTTTAAAAAACGAGTTACGCAAAGTGATGTTAGAAATCCCTGGTTTACATAGACCTATTGAACCTAATTCTTTGTAATTTTAAACTTAAAAATAGCACATAAAAAAAAGCGAACATTATATAATGTTCGCTTTTTTTATGTGCTTTAAAAGAACGCTTAGTTTGAAAATTCTCCATTTTCAGGTTTAGCAAATGTGCTAGATGGCATAGCTGCATCTGTAATTTGAACCTCTATAAAATCTGTACTCTTTGTAGCTTCTGTTGGTTTGTCGTCTTTAAAACCATAATTCACACTTGTTTTAGGTAATAATAAACCATTCACTTTTTGCCAATTACTATATCTTCTAAAGTGCAATTCTTTGGTATCAATTCCTGGAACAAAAGAAACGGTATAGCCTAACCATTCCATTTGATATGTTGTAGGGTTGTAATATAACACGTAACGATCTTCTGGTGTTTCACCAACTCCTGCGTTATAGGTTACTTGAATTCCTGGGTATGTTATCCCTTCATAAACTAAAGGTTCTGCATCTGCATAGTTAATTCCGTCATCGGCAAGAATAAAAGGCATCGCATAGAAATAGAACATTAAGTTATATTTATATTTCGCCATTTTCCCGTTGTAATCTCCTTCGGTTTTATTTACAAACCATGCTTTTTCACCATCAAAACCAATACTTTCTTTTGGGTTATCTACCAATCCTTCTCTTGAAATTAAGTTTGTGGTTATCACTTCTTTTCCGTCTGGCTTTTCCATAGTGAAAGCTAGGGATTTCATAGATTTCCAGGTGTCCATTCCGCCATGCGCATCAAATACTTTAGTCAGATTTTCTGGATAGGTAACTGCTGGAGTTTCTACTATTACTTCTCCTACACCTTCTGTAGCTTTTTCTGTCTTTGTGTTTTGTTTACATGCCGAAAATGTAATTAGTAAGGCAATTGCAAAAATGTAGTTTTTCATCAAATAGGTTTTTAGTTGGTAACTATGTCGAAAAGCGAAAATAAACATTACAAAAAAAGCTTCCGAATGACGGAAGCTTTTATAACTTAAATTTAACGTATATACTTATTCAATAATTAGTTTTTCCATCCTTTTAAATGTTTTGCTTTTCAGTTCTACAAAATACATTCCTTGTGATAAATTAGATATATTTAAACTAACCTTATTCTCATTAGTAACCACTCGAGGTGCTCTTATTAATTTACCTTGTAGGTTGTAAATGCTTACCGAAAAATCTTCCGCTACAGCGTTATTAAACTGAATATTTACAGTACTATTTGCTGGATTTGGATAAATACTAAATTCTGAAAAGGGCAAAGCATCTACAGACAAGGTTGCAACAAACTCATTTACAAATCGGTTAGTCGTTATTCTATCATTAAAATCAAAATAAATATCTGCGATATTTGATACAAATGAATTTGGAGTATAACCACTTGTTGGTTTTATTTTGAAATAAACATAACCATGACTATTTGGTTCATCCATACTTTCACTTGGTAAGTTAATGTCATTAAATTTCCACACTAATTTATTACTTTTACGTATTAGCACATAATCATGACTTGCGCTTAACATTTTAAATGTACTTGCATCTATTGTTTCATTTAACAAATCTTCTATTCTGATATCAATAGCTTCTGCTGTACCAATATTTTGAAAGTTAATTGTATAATATAGATAGTCTTCACTGGTGAAACTTTCAAATGGTATTTCACTTCCGTGAGATTCCAATTTATTATTAGGATCATAAGAATTGACTACTGCTTCAGTTAATATAGATTCATTGTTATCGTTATCAATATCATCAATACCATAAACAACTATATTAGTAACTAAATCACCAATAGTTAAATTAGTAGGAATATTTAAGATAATTGAAACATGTTCCTGATCTCCAGGTTGTAAGTTATTAAAATCCAAAATAAAGCCAGTTCCTGTATTTGTTACAGTATTTCCTGAATCTAAATTCAGCACATTAACTAATGTTACGAATGTATCATGCGTAAACTCAACAGTACCAGAAACAGATGTACTTCCTAGGTTTTCAATAATCATTTTATTGGTATAGTTCTGCCCTGGTCTTGGTGGTATAAATGATAGCAATGACACATTAATGTCGTTACAATCTTGATTAATTGTTAAAGGAAAATCAATATGAACCGTATCAGATTCTGCAATTGAAACATTCTCAACTAGTGTGAATGTTTGATTTAAACAGGTTTCATAACTATCATACATTGTAAAACTTATATCATAGGTATTAGTATTATCATAATTTGGAATTAAAAAATTACCTGTAGACGAATTAACATAGTTTATTCTACCATCATTATTAACTTCATAAGTAAATACTCCTTCACTAAAATTGGATTCTATATCATCAAGAACTGAATTACTGTTCTCATCTACAAAAGCATTAACTTCTATATAATCTAGCTCACCAAGACAAGATACTGTAAAATCCCAAGGGTCATCATCACAAAGAGTTGAATTGAAATCCGAAGACACCATTACTGTAATAGAATCACCAGTAGATGTAAACATTAATCCTGTTAAGTTTCCTTCAACACCATAAGGTGTTTCTGCATTAATATTTGTTACACCATCTGAATCTAATACAATAAGTTCATCAAAATTATTTTCTGTTAGTCCAGAATTAAAAAACAACTTTAATTGTGAACCATCAGCAGTTTGAAATGAGAATTGTCTATTATCAGCATTATCATAACAAAAAACAGTATTGACTACTCCATTAACAGCACAATCAATGATTTGAATTGGATTATTTCTTGTTGAAAAACTTTCTTCAACACATCCCGTTGCTGGTCCATCATCATTATAAGGTACAATGGTTACATAATAAGTAGTTTCATATTCTAAAGTACCAGGATCATAAGTTGTTACCAGCCCAACATCTACATTATCCGCAACATCAGTACCTCCGGAAGTAGTTCCTATTGAAATTCTATATCCTGTAACATATTGACTCGCAAAAGTCCAGCTCAAATCCGCCTCTAAATCAGCATCTTGAAAATTATTTTCAGGTGCTATTAAAACAGCATCACAGTTTGGTAGAATCACTGGGCAATCAACTGTTATAAGTATATCTTCTTCTATTGTTGCAGGTAAACCAGTATTAGGATCTATAAATGTAATTTCTCCAGTAAATGTTTCATCAACTATTGGACAAACATTAATAGTTTCATTATTACTAATTAAAACATCATCTTGATCATACCAAGCATATGTATTTCCTAATATGCTTCCTGAAGGAAAAAATCCCCATGCTTCATACTGTGTAGACCATGCTCCTGTATTTCTTCCTGGAGGAACCACCGCTTGTGTACCTTCAGGGTTTTGAATCCCTACAACTGCATTTCCATTATTCCAACCAGCACAAAATGGTTTGTTTAAAAGGTATACTTCAACAACATTTGTAGTTTCATGCAGCACAATCATTTGCGTTGTTCTTAAATCATTACAAGAAAAATGTGCCATATCCAAAAAACTAACTACAAAGACTCTAAAAGGAGCCGTACCTTTAACCTCGTAAGCAATTTCGCCATTAACACTAGCATCCATATCATGTGCTGCACCAAAAATATTAGCATCACTCAATGCCGTATTCGTATTATTTGGTAAAGTCTCAGAAAACAACCAACCATTAAAACCATTAGCCTTAGAAGTATCAAATGAAACAACACCATTACCTCCAATTATTAGGTCACTATACGTATCCCCATAAAATGAAAAATCAAATGGAAGATTAAGAATACCACTCCATGTATCATCTAAATTTAAAGAAGTTCCAGAATCTAAACCATCAAAACTGGATGGAGGATTAAAAGGTATACTAGCGACATTATAATCTAAAGTTGCTTCTATATTTAAAGGGTAAATTGTAAGATCTGAACAACCAGTACTACAATCTGTCTCTTGAGAAATAAAAGAAGATTGCGAATAATGATTTAAACTAAATAAAACGGTAAGTAGTAATAAAAGTAATTTTTTATTCATAATAGTGTAAATTTGTGCTTACAATATAGGTAAATTAATGGATTTCAAACAAATAACAAGTACACAAAATGCTTACATAAAAGAGCTAGTTCTTTTAAAAGATAAGTCTAAAAACAGAAAACAATCTGGGTTGTTTTTAATTGAAGGCGAACGGGAAATTTCATTAGCGATTAAAGGAAAGTATGAAATAGAAACTATATTATTTTTTAAGGAATTATTTTCGGAAGAAAGATTAAACACACTAGATCTTTCTAAAGCTGAAATTATAGAAGTTTCCAAAGACGTGTATCAAAAATTAGCATATCGAAGTACTACGGAAGGTATTATTGCTATAGCCAAAAACAAACCACACAGCATTGAAAGTCTCCAATTTAACACACCAAACCCTTTACTTCTAATTGCGGAAGCTCCAGAAAAACCAGGGAATATTGGTGCCATTTTACGTACTGCAGATGCTGCAAATGTAGATGCTGTAATTATTGCAAATCCGAAAACCGATTTATACAATCCAAATATTATTCGCTCTAGTGTTGGTTGTTTATTTACCAACCAAATTGCGACAGGATCTACCGAGGAAATCATATCTTTTTTAAACCAAAACAACATAGCTATTTATAGTGCTATTTTACAAGAGGCCGTAAATTATCACGAACAAGATTACACCAAAGCATCTGCTATTGTTGTTGGCACAGAAGCTACTGGTTTAAGCGAATCTTGGCGAAAAGCATCTAAGCAAAATATTAAAATTCCCATGCAAGGCGCCATAGATTCTATGAATGTTTCAGTTGCTGCTGGAATTTTAATTTTTGAAGCTAAAAGACAAAGAGGTTTTAAATAAATAATCTCTACGAAAAACGAAGCAGTCCCCTAAAATAAAACAGATTGCCACGTCGTTTTAAAAACGCCTCGCAAAAGCACAAAAAAAGAACATGACACCTACTACACTTTTCTATATTATCCTTGCTATTTTAATTATCGATTTTATAATCGATAAAACGCTAGACGCATTAAACGCTAAACATTATAAAGATATCGTTCCTGAAGAGCTACAAGATGTTTATGATACTAACGAATATAATAAATCGCAAGAGTATAAGAAAACGAATTATACATTCGGAATCTTAACTTCTACATTCTCCATGCTTTTAACCTTAGCTTTTTTAATTTTTGATGGCTTTGAAGCTATGGATAATATAGCAAGAAGTTATTCTGAAAACCCAATTGTAGTTGCATTAATTTTCTTCGGAATCATAATGATTGGAAGCGATATTCTCACCACACCTTTTTCCTATTATAAAACATTTGTTATTGAAGAAAAATTTGGATTCAACAAAACCACAAAAAAAACCTTTTGGCTAGACAAAATAAAAGGATGGTTCATGATGGCGATTGTTGGAAGTCTTATTCTATCGGCAATTATTTGGTTTTACCAATCTACAGGAAAATATTTCTGGTTATATGCCTGGGCTTTAGTTACTGCTTTTACCGTTTTTATGAATATGTTTTACGCCAAACTAATTGTGCCATTATTCAATAAACAAACGCCTTTAGAAGATGGAAGTCTGCGCGATAAAATCTCAGCCTATGCAAAAACGGTTGGTTTCACCTTAGATAAAATTTTTGTTATTGATGGTTCTAAAAGAAGCACCAAAGCAAACGCTTATTTCTCTGGATTTGGTAGCGAAAAACGCGTCACTTTATATGACACGTTGATTAACGATCTAGACGAAGAAGAAATAGTTGCTGTGCTTGCGCATGAAGTTGGCCACTATAAAAAGAAACACATTATATTTAACTTGATAGCTTCCGTTTTACTAACTGGTTTTACACTTTTTATACTTTCCTTATTTATTTCAAAACCTATACTATCACAAGCTTTAGGTGTTGAGATTCCTAGTTTTCATATTGGATTAATTGCCTTCGGAATTTTATATAGTCCGCTTTCCGAAATTACAGGTTTATTAATGAATTGGTTTTCCCGAAAATTTGAATACCAAGCAGATGATTATGCAAAAAACACCTATAAAGCCGAACCATTAATTACTTCCCTTAAAAAGCTATCTAAAAACAGCTTGAGTAATTTAACGCCGCATAAAGCGTATGAATTTATGCATTATTCCCATCCTTCTTTATTAAAGAGAATTCAGAATTTGAGAAAATAATTCCCTCCTGTTAATGGTGTCCACTTTTTAAATCAAAATTTAATTTTCTTTATCACTTTCCTGCGAGGTTTTCAAAACCTTGTAGGTTTTCAGCAAATTTTAGCTACAAGATTTTCAAAACCTCAGAGAATCTACTGGACTAAAAAATGAATATAGTAATCGCATGCAACTTTAAACAAAAAAGGGTTGTGCATTAATTTTCTTTATACTATTTTTAGTACTTATGACAGATGCAGAAATAGAAAAAGAAAACGCAGCCATTACCAAAGCTTATAAAGAATTGCTTAAGGTAAGCTACAGAACGCTTAGTACGGAGGATAAAAAACTAATCCGTAAAGCCTTTGAAGTCGCAGTAGATGCACACAAAGAACAACGCAGAAAATCTGGGGAAGCTTATATTTTTCATCCCATTGCGGTTGCAAAAATTGTAGCACAAGAGATTGGCTTAGATGCAACTTCTATTGCCGCCGCATTGTTGCATGACGTGGTAGAAGACAATGACGATTATTCGATTCAAGATATCGAACAGCTTTTTGGGGAAACGGTTGCTAAAATTGTAGACGGACTCACAAAAATTTCTTCGCTTAATAAAGACATGGATGTTTCTATGCAAGCAGAGAATTTTAGAAAAATGCTACTCACACTTAATGATGACGTTCGTGTTATCATTATTAAAATAGCAGATAGATTGCATAATATGCAAACTATGGATTCTATGCGAGCAGACAAACAAGTTAAAATTGCAAGCGAAACCCTTTATATTTATGCGCCATTAGCCCACAGAATAGGACTTTACAACATTAAAACCGAATTGGAAGATCTTGGTTTAAAATACACAGAACCTGAAGTCTATAATGACATTTTGCTTAAATTAAAAGAAAGCAAAGAAGAACAAGATATATATATTAAAGAATTTAATGATGTAATAAAAAACTCATTAGATAAAGAAAACCTGAATTACGATATAAAAGGAAGACCTAAATCTATTTTTTCTATCCGAAGAAAAATAGTGAATCAAGGTGTTTCCTTTGATGAAGTGTACGATAAATTTGCAGTTCGTATTATTTATAAAAGTGATGCTGCTAACGAAAAATTTCTAGCTTGGAAAATATATTCCATTGTAACCGATCATTTTAGACCGAATCCTACACGACTTCGAGATTGGATTTCCTCACCAAAATCTACAGGTTACGAAGCATTACACATTACCGTAATGGGACCAAAAGGTCGTTGGGTAGAAGTGCAAATCCGAAGTGAACGAATGAATGAAATCGCAGAAAAAGGATATGCTGCACATTATAAATACAAAAATAAGGACGAAAAAGAAGAAGATAGTTTGGACTCTTGGATTAATAAATTACAAGAAGCTTTAGAAAACCATGGTACAAATGCCGTAGATTTTGTAGAGCAGTTTAAACTCAATCTGTATTCTAAAGAAATTTTTGTTTTTACACCACAAGGAGATTTAAAATCCTTACCAAAAGGAGCTACTCCTTTAGACTTTGCTTTTCACATACATACAGAAGTTGGTATGAAAACTAGAGGCGCAAAAGTAAATGGAAAACTAGTCCCTTTAAGTCATGAATTACAAAGTGGCGATCAAGTAGATATATTGACTTCAGAAAGTGCTAAACCTAATCCTAACTGGTTAGACTATGCAACCACAGCAAGAGCTAGAAGCAAAATTAAAACGGCTTTAAAAGAAAGCACAAAACTGGTAGCCGAAGAAGGAAAAGAGATTTTAAGACGTAAATTAAAACAACTTAAAATCACTTTAAATGAAAATTCTATCAACGAGATGGTAAGTCATTTTAAACTTAAAACAAGTTTAGATTTATTTTACCGTGTCGGTTCTGGAGCTATAGATAACATCATGTTAAAGGAATATGCTTCGTCTCGAAGTAATGCTTTTGTTAGTTATATAAAGAATAAAATTTCTAGAAAAGTTCCGCTTACTAAAGAAGAAATTGAAAAAGACGAAATTACAAATAAATACGATTTACTCGTTTTTGGTAAAGAGGAAGAAAAACTAGACTACAAATTAGCAGTCTGTTGTAATCCTATTCCTGGAGATTCTGTTTTTGGATTCTTAACAATAAACGAAGGTATTAAAGTACATAAAAAGAATTGCCCAAATGCCGTAAGTATGCAATCTAATTATGCATATAGAATTTTATCTGCAAAATGGATAGACTCTAGTCAGCAAGATTTCTCTGCACAAATCATACTTTCAGGTATTGACAATTTGGGGTTAGTAAATAATATTACTAAAATGATTTCAGCAAACATGAATGTGAACATGAAAAGCATTAGCTTTCAAAGTGATGATGGTATCTTTTCAGGAAAAATTAATGTGGTTGTCAAAAACAAAAACTTATTAACAAAACTTATGGATAACCTTAAAAAAATTAATGGAATTGATAAGGTTAAAAGAGTATAAAAAGTGTAAATTTACGCCGAAATTATGAGTGTAAAAACAGATTCAAAAAACCAGGAAATTGTAAAGAATGTCTTTACTAAGTTTCTAGAAAGTAAAGGACATCGTAAAACGCCTGAGCGTTACGCTATTCTGCAAGAGATTTATAACAGTGATGTACATTTTGACATTGAGTCGCTGTACCTAAACATGAAAAACAAAAAGTATCGTGTTAGTAGGGCAACGCTATACAATACCATAGAATTACTTCTAGAGTGTGCATTGGTAAGAAAACACCAATTTGGGCAAAGCCAAGCACATTATGAAAAATCTTATTTTGATAAGCAACACGATCACGTTATTCTTACAGATACAGGAGAAGTCATCGAGTTCTGTGATCCAAGAATTCAATCGATTAAAAAAACGATAGAAGAGGTTTTTGATATTGAAATCACAAACCACTCACTCTACTTTTACGGCACAAAAAAAGCAACTAAATAACTATATTATAATGGCAGTAGATTTACTACTAGGTTTACAATGGGGAGACGAAGGAAAAGGAAAAATCGTGGATGTCTTAACCGCTAACTACAATATTATTGCACGTTTTCAAGGTGGTCCAAATGCAGGACACACCTTAGAATTTGATGGCATCAAACACGTTTTAAGAACTATTCCTTCCGGGATTTTTCACGACGAATCTATCAATGTAATTGGTAATGGTGTGGTAATAGATCCTGTAGTCTTTGCTAAAGAACTAGAAGGTTTAGATCAATTTAATCTAGATTATAAAACCAAGCTTATCATTTCTAGAAAAGCACACGTCATTTTACCAACGCACAGATTATTAGATGCAGCAAATGAAGCGTCTAAAGGAAAAGCAAAAATTGGCTCTACCTTAAAAGGAATTGGTCCAACATACATGGATAAAACCGGTAGAAACGGAATTCGTGTTGGAGATCTAGAGCTTAGCGATTGGAAAGAAAAATACAGAGCTTTAGCAAATAAACATGAAGCTATGATTTCTTTTTTCAATGCAGATGTGCAATATGACTTAGAAGAAATGGAAGCTGAATTTTTTGAATCTATTAAGGTTTTAAAAGAATTACAATTTATAGATTCGGAAGAATATTTATACCAAGCACAAAAAGCAGGAAAAACCATTCTTGCCGAAGGCGCACAAGGTTCTCTTTTAGATATTGATTTTGGAACCTATCCTTTTGTAACTTCAAGTAATACAACCGCAGCTGGAGCATGTACTGGTCTTGGTGTTGCACCAAATCAAATTGGTGAAGTGTATGGTATTTTTAAAGCCTATACAACCAGAGTTGGTTCTGGACCATTCCCAACCGAACTTTTTGATAAAGTTGGTGAAGATATGGCAATCATTGGTAATGAAGTTGGGGCTGTAACGGGAAGAGCAAGACGTTGTGGTTGGTTAGACTTAGTCGCACTTAAATATGCTTGTCAAATAAATGGTGTTACCAAATTAATGATGATGAAAGGCGATGTGCTTTCTGGTTTTAAAACCCTTAAGATTTGTACAGCTTACAAATATAAAGGAGAAACGATCACACATTTACCTTATAATATAGAACCAGAAAATCTAGAACCAATCTATAGCGATTTTTCAGGTTGGAAAGAAGATTTAACGCAAATGACAGATAAAGCACAATTCCCAAAAGAATTGAATGACTATATCGCTTTTCTTGAAAAAGAATTAGAAATCCCTATTTATGTGGTTTCTGTTGGTCCAGATAGAAAGCAAACGATTTACATGTAACAATTTCATTGTGAGGCGCGAAGCAATCTCATAAATAATAACTAAAACCTGTCAGAATAATTTCTTGACAGGTTTTTTTAGTATTATAAACTCCTCTTTCTTTATATTTTTTAATGAAAATATAAATTCATTCTCCTCTTTAAAAAAAAGAGGAGAGCTTTTACTATTAATCATTTAGAACTAAAATTATATCTTTTTTATTACCAAATACACCTGTCACTTGCTCTTCTATTCTAGGAAAAAATACAGTATTAAAAAAAAACTATCTCGTACTTACTCCTCTCTTTTGTTAAAGAGAGGTGGATTTTTTAGAAAAAAATTCGGAGAGTTAGAAATTACTCCTTAGCAATCTTATACGCCTTAACTTGTTTACCAATGGTAACCGTAACCAAATACATTCCTGCTTGTAAGTTAGAAGTGTCTATAACTGTTTGCATACTATTAGGTTTAGATTCTAAAATTTGCTGACCAATTAAATTATAAATAACAACACTTTCAATTCTTGTTCCAGATTTAAAATGAAGCAGTTCATTTACCGGATTAGGAAATATAGAAAATCCTTCGAAACCAAATTCTGGAGTAGTTAATGTACCATCTTGCACTAAGACATCAAACAATCCTGTTGCTCTTTTCCCATTACTATCGGACCAAACTTGCACGTAATAATCGGTATTAGTAGACACTGAAATATCTGTTAAAGTATTAGCAGCACATGCATTTGCCACTTGTGTTAAATTGGTGCAATTACCTTCCCAAAGTTGTAAAGAATAACCAGGTTCTGCTAAAATATCTAAAGTTGAATATGAACTAGAGTTTACAGTAAACCAAATGTCTACTCTATTTATATCGTTACAGCTTGGTGTTTGGGTAGAAGCTGTTGCATTTTCATTGTAGGCTTGTAACGTTTCTCCTATTGTAAGTTCTAACGCTTCTTCACAACTATCGTTGCTTGGAACAAGATCACAAGAAAGAGATACTTCTGGTATACTATTACAGCCAGGAGCATTGTTTTCTATAATTATTTGACCTAAAGGGCAGTAAAATGGATTCATATTGCAATAATTCAATGAATTACAAACTGAACTTATATTGCAAATTGATAAGTTTTGATTATTTCTAAAAACTAAACCTTCTATAAAACCCTCGTCGAGAAAATCTACATCATTTAATGCTGAAATATCAGTCAAGGAATTATTATAAGATAATAACAAACTATATATTTGAGTTAACATATTGATGCCATCTAAACTTTGCAATGAAGAATTATAACTAATTTCGGCAGGTCCAAAATTGTTTAGAGAATCTAATCCATTAAGATTGATTAAATTGTCATTCCCTGAAATAGTAATATCATCTCCACTATTAACTAAATTATTTAATCCAGTTAAATCAACTAGTAAATCATTATTAGAAATATTTAGTACATCAACATCTGTCAATCCTTCTAATCCAGTCAAACTTATTAATGAGGAGTTATTATATATTACCAACTGTGATATATAACTTAAGCCTGAAAGCGTTGATAAATCAGTTATATCCTCACCACTGATAACTAATTGAAAAAAATCCGTGCAGTCTGAATAATTTACTGCAAAAGCATCCACTTCAGCTTGAGAGTTTAATTCTTCGAAGGTTGCGTTAAAATCTGGACATTGACTAAACCCAATTAGCGGAATAACGAATAACGAATAACGAAAGAAAATAAAGTTTTTGCAAAATGAAGTGTTTAGAATTATATTTTTTAAATATAATAAATAAAACAATAACCCATTAACAAAGTAATCCTGTATAAAAATAACTCTAAACATATTTTATTAAAACAAGTACTCGTTTAAGTACTTTTACCTATATTTGTACTATGGAAACAGTAAATTACAGCGATTTTCGTGCAAACCTAAAACATTGGTTCGATAAAGTGATTGATGATGTAAGCGATATCATCATTAAAAGAAAAGGAGGCAAAGACCTTGTACTCATCTCTTTAGACGAATATAATTCACTTAAAGAAACAACCTATTTACTAACAGGAAAAAATAGAGAGGTACTTTTAAAATCTATTCAAGAGTTAGAAGAAAATAAAGGAACAGAAAAAGAACTTATTTCGTAATGAAGCTAATCTGGTCTGCAACAAGTTGGGAAGAGTATCTCTATTGGCAAAAAGTAGATAAAAAAATTCTTAAACGTACAAACCAACTCATAAAAGCATGTACGCGAACACCTTTTGAAGGTATTGGAAAACCAGAAGCTTTAAAAGGTGACTTACAAGGTTATTGGTCTAGACGAATCACTTCAGAACATCGATTGGTTTATAAATATCGAGAAAATGAACTTTTAATTGCTTCATGTCGTTATCACTATAATAAATAACTCCAACAATTTTTTAGTAACTATTTCATATTAAATTTATCCCAATAGAGAATACCACATCATAATAATAGTTATTTTTACCACAAATTATAGATTTTGAAACATCCATAACATAAACTGGATACCAAAGGATAATGATTAAATGGATGCTACATGTGCCCATTGAAAATTATTAAATACAAATACATGAAATTGAAACACATATATATACTCCTCCTATTTTTCTCTTTCGCTTTCGCGGAAGCACAACAGCAAATAGAAATTAGATATTCTGGATTTTTAGAATTTAAAGAAGAAGATGCTCCTGGTTTAAAAATCATGACCCGTGATGATTCCGGACAAATTCACATTGTACATGAAGGTGTAGATATGTGGTGTGACCAAGCACTACTCTACTCCAACGACAATTTTGTGGAAGCCTACGGAAACGTAAAAATGAAACAAGGAGACACTATCAACATGACCTCCAAATATGTAGAATATAGCGGAAAAACAAAACTAGCATTTGCAAGTGGAGACGTTATTTTACAAGAACCAGCTTCCACATTAACAACAGATACGCTGTATTTTGATCGCGCCAAACAACAAGCGTTTTACAAAAGTGGCGGAAAAGTAGTTCGTGATTCTTCAGGAGTTATTACCAGTCAAATTGGTCGTTTTTATATGAATGCTAAAAAATACCAATTCGTAAAAAACGTAAAATTGGTAAATCCGGATTATACCATTGATACCGAACGATTAGATTTTTTCACAGAGACGGGACATGCCTTTCTTTATGGACCTTCCACTATTGTTACCGAAGAAAGTAAAATCTATTGCGAAAAAGGATTTTATAATACAGAAACCAAACAAGGATATGCGGTCAAAAAATCGCGTATAGATTATGAGAATCGACTCTTTGAAGGTGACAGTATGTATTTTGATAATACCCGAAATTTCGCCTCTGCAACGAATAATATAAAAGTTACAGACACGATAAATAAAAGTATTGTAAAAGGCCATTATGCTGAAATTTATAAACTCAAAGATTCTGTTTTTATTACCAAACGTGCTTTGGCTATTTCGGTACAAGAAAACGATTCGGTGTATATACATGCAGATACTTTAATGGTTACAGGAAAAGCAGAAAACAGAATTACACGAGCCTATAAAAATGCTAAGTTCTTTAAAACAGATATGAGCGGAAAAGCAGATTCTATACATGTCAACCATCTAACAGGACTAACAGAACTTATCAACTTAACCAATGTAAAATCTAAAGAAGCATTTGTCACCAAAAGACAACCAATTCTATGGAATCTTGGTAACCAAATGACAGGAGATACTATTCAAATAAAATCGAATCCAAAAACAGAAAAAGTAGATTCCTTATTCGTTTTTGATAACGCATTTATAATCAGTAAAGACACATTAGGTGCCGGTTATAATCAAATTACGGGAAAAATTCTTATCGGACTTTTCTCTGAAGAAAACACATTAAGACAAGTAGATATAAATAAAAATGCGGAATCCATTTATTTTGCTAGAAACGAAAAAAACGAATTAGTAGGAATTGACAAATCGAAATCTGGAAGTATTATGATGCTTTTTTCAGAAGGCGAAATTGAAGAGCTTCGAAAAATCAGACAAGTAGACGGAAAAACATATCCAGAATCTGAATTCCCAGAAAACGTAAGAAAACTGAGAGGTTTTAATTGGCGAGAAGAAGAAAGACCAAAAAGTGTTGAAGATTTATTTAGCGATGATCCTCCCCTAAACTTACCTATAATAAAAGGACTAGAAGATTATGTACCACAGGAAGAATTCTTTGATGCTGAAATGTTAGAGCGCATGGAAAAAGCAGATGAAGCCGAAGCTAAAAAGTCTAAAAAACCTGTAACTAGTCCAAAAGCATCGAGAAACGTACCACAAAAGAATATAAATAGCGGATCTATGCTTCCGCTTTCGGTTACACAAAAAGCAAAACCTCAATTAATAGCACCTAAAAAAGAATAGTCATAAAAAAAGATTTCTTAACATATCAAGCGCAAACTTCGCCACATCCTTTAGCAATGGAAATTTCTCGTGCAGAAGGATCTTACATTTACGACACCAACAATAAAGCCTATTTAGATTTTGTTGCAGGAGTGTCGGCATGCACACTTGGGCATAATCACCCCAAAGTAATAGCAGCACTTAAAGAACAAATAGATAGTTATTTACACGTCATGGTTTATGGGGAATACATCCAAAAACCAGCGGTAGAACTCACCAAACTGATAGCAAAACATCTCCCTAAATCTTTAGAAAAAACATACTTAACTAATTCTGGCACAGAAGCCATAGAAGGCGCTTTAAAACTAGCAAAAAGAGCCACAGGAAGAAGTCAAATGATAGCTGCCAAAAAAGCATATCACGGTAACACCATGGGTTCTATGAGTGTCATGGGTTTTGAAGAACGCAAACAAGCTTTCCGTCCATTACTTCCAGATGTTTCCTTTATTACTTTTAATGAGGTGGCAGATTTACAATTAATCACAACAAAAACAGCCTGTGTTATTTTAGAAACCATTCAAGGTGGCGCTGGTTTTATAGAACCAACAAATAACTATTTACAAAAGGTAGAAGCCCGCTGTAAAGAAGTTGGTGCTCTTTTCATTTTAGACGAAATACAACCAGGAATTGGTCGCACAGGAAAACTCTTCGGCTTTCAAAATTACAACTGCACTCCAGATATTTTAGTTACTGGAAAAGGTCTTGGTGGCGGTATGCCAATTGGTGCATTTACTGCTTCCACGGCACTTATGGACTTGTTGCAAGACAATCCTAAACTTGGTCACATCACTACGTTTGGTGGGCATCCGGTAATTGCAGCTGCTGCTTTAGCAACATTAAAAGAAGTAACAGATAGTGATTTAATGGCACAAACACTTAAAAAAGAAGCACTTTTCAGAAAACACTTAGTCCATCCATTAATTACAGAAATTAGAGGAAAAGGCTTAATGCTTGCCGTTTTAACTCCTTCCGCAGAAATAACAAACCAAGTAATTTTACGTTCTCAAGATGCTGGTTTAATTCTTTTCTGGTTACTTTTCGAGCAAAAAGCAATCCGAATTACGCCTCCATTAACCATTTCTGACCAAGAAATCATTAAAGGTTGTGGCATTATTATTGCTATTCTGAATAGTATTACACCCAATTGAACCCTTTAAAACAACTGACAACCAGTAATAAACACTAAAAAAGATGCTGTTCATTACTTTGTTAAAAACATTTAAGGCTTTATCCCTTATTAACTGTTTAGATTAGTACATTTATTATAGTAGAACGATACCTATTGCCTATGGAGTTTAGTCATAACGACAACAACAATTTACCGCTTACAAAATTTGAATCGATGTTAAAAACAAACAACGTGTTGTTTTTCGATTCAGAGGAGTTCGAGAATATTATACATCACTACCTAAATCAAGGAAAGGTTGCATTAGCTAAAAAAGCCATTAAATTAGGTTTAGAGCAGCATCCTTCTTCTGTGAATTTAAAATTATTTAAAGTAGAGGTTTATATTTTTGAAGACGAACTGCCTAAAGCTGATAAGCTCTTAAATGAGCTTCATAACTTAGAACCTCAAAACGAAGAAATCTATATTCAGAAAGCCAATATTTTTTCTAAACAAGACAATCACGCAAAAGCTGTAGATGTACTTATTAGCGCATTAGAATTTGCTGATGATACCACAGATTTATATTCTTTAATAGGTATGGAATACCTGTTTTTAGATAAGTTTGAGGAAGCGAAACAAAACTTCATGAAATGTTTAGAACAAGATCTTGAAGATTATTCGGCATTATATAACATGATTTATTGTTTTGATTTTTTAGATCAGAATGACGAAGCAATAGAATATTTAAATGAATATTTAAATACCAATCCATATTGCGAAGTTGCTTGGCATCAGCTAGGAAAGCAATATTATACGATTAAAGATTACACAAAAGCACTTGCTGCATATGATTTTGCTATCATTTCTGATGATACTTTTGTGGGTGCATATTTAGAAAAAGGAAAAGTTCTAGAAAAACTAAAAAGACCTGAAGAGGCTATTGAAAGCTACACCTTGTCTTTGCAGTTAGATGACCCTACTTCGTTTGCTTTATTGCGAATTGCACAATGCTATGAAAAACTAGGAAAGGACGATTTAGCTGTTCAGTATTTCTATAAAACAGTACATGAAGACCCTTTATTAGACAAAGGTTGGATTGCTATTACTAAGTTTTATAACAAAAAGAAAAACTACAATAAAGCCTTATATTATATCAATAAAGCGATAAATATCGATACCGAAAATGTTGTTTATTGGAAACTTTATGCGCAAATAAATAACCGTTTAAACTTTTTAGAAGAAGCAGAACGTGGTTATAAAAAAGCTTTAGAATTAGGTAATTATGAAGTAGATACTTGGATTGCTCGTGGAGACATTCTTTTAAAACTTGGCGAATCTGAAGCTGCTATCTATAACTTTTTACAAGCTGCAGAATTTCATCCAGAAAATGCAGAATTAGAATACAGACTTGGTGGTTTATACTTTTTACAACATGAAATAGAAAAAGGAACCTTTCACTTAAAAAATGCGGTTCGTACGAATCCTGAATATGCATTTATTATTGAAGAACTTTTTCCTAATGTTTTTGATAAACCAATGGTTAAAAAGTTACTAAAAATAAAATAACGCAAAATGTCTTGCTAAAAATATTACCTTTGATTTCTACCAATTTAACCAAAGTATGCAAAGACGTTTTATAGATTACTTAATCATATCTTTTAAAGGAATGGCAATGGGAGCAGCAGATGCTGTTCCTGGAGTTTCTGGAGGAACAATCGCTTTTATTTCTGGTATTTACGAAGAACTTATTAATACGATTAGTAATGTAAATCTAACCACTTTAAAAACATTAAAAACCGAAGGAATTAAAGCCTTTTGGGAAAAAGTAAATGGTAATTTCTTGCTCGCTCTTTTACTAGGAATGGTAATCAGTTTTGCCTCTTTTATGAAGCTTGCCAAATACCTAATCGAGCAGCATCCTATTTTAATTTGGTCCTTCTTTTTCGGACTAATTATAGCAAGTATTCTTTTTATTGGGAAGCAAATTACCAAGTGGAACATAGCAACCATTATTGCTGTAATTGTAGGCGCCGCTTTAGCATTTTATATTACTTCACTGCCTTCTATGGCAAGTAATAATAATCCTTTCTTTTTATTTTTTGCTGGTGCTATCGCTATTTGCGCAATGATTTTACCAGGTATTTCAGGCTCTTTTATCTTAGTAATTCTTGGTGCCTACAAAACATTAAGTGTAGCAATTGATAGTTTAGATTTTAAAAAAATAGCCATTTTTGCCTTAGGAGCAATCGTTGGCTTGCTAAGCTTTTCACGTGTTTTAAAATGGTTATTCAAACATTATCACAATATAACATTAGCAGTGCTTACTGGTTTTATTTTTGGATCTCTAAATAAGATTTGGCCATGGAAAAAGACTATTTCTGTGATGATCGATACCACAAAAGAAGTTGTACCTTTTTCTAGTGTTAGTGATTTAGGTACACTTTCCGTTTACCAAAAAACAATTCAGAATTTTGAAAGCTATAAAACCATTACAGAAAAAAGCATTTTACCTTCGCATTATTCCGAATTAAATCAAATGGATGCACAGCTATTAACCGCAATGGCATTAATGACCGTAGGATTTCTAACCATTTTTATTCTAGAAAAAATAGGAAACAAAGTAAAATAAATGGAAAGAACCAGAACATTTACAGACAAAATGTTCCTAGTCTTAAAAGGATTAGGAATGGGAGCTGCTAATAAAGTTCCTGGTGTTTCTGGCGGTGTAGTTGCCTTTGTTGCTGGTTTCTATGAAGAGTTTATCTATTCGCTTCAAAAAATAAATGGTAAAGCTTTTAAGCTTTTAATTAACGGAAGATTTAAAAGTTTCTTTACATACATTAATGGACGGTTTTTAGGCTTGCTATTCTTCGGAATAATTATCAGCTATTTTAGTGTTTCAAAAATATTAGATTATTTAATAATACATTTTGAGCTTTATGTTTGGAGTGTTTTCTTCGGAATGATTATAGGTTCCATCTATTACATTAGTAAAGATTTTAAAGACTGGAATTTAAAAACCTACCTTTCTCTCTTTATAGGTATTGTAATTGGTGTAAGCATTAGTTTTTTAGATCCTGCCAAAGAAAATGATAACCTATGGTTTGTATTCTTTTGTGGTATCATTAGTGTTTCAGGCATGACACTTCCAGGTTTTTCCGGATCTTTTATTTTAATTCTTTTAGGTAATTATGTGTTACTTCTAGTCGATTCTGTAAATGCATTGTATGACAGTTTTGCAGATATGATTAAAGGCGATTTTTCGTTTATAAAAAATATTGAACGCTTAAGAATGATTAAAGTACTTATAGTATTTACACTTGGTTCTTTTGCGGGGTTGGTAACCTTTTCTCACGTACTAAGCTATATTTTAAAAAATTACAAAAGCATTACAACAGCGTCTATAATTGGTTTTATAGTGGGATCTTTAGGTGTGGTTTGGCCTTTTAAAAAAACCGTCTATAAACTAAATGAAGATGGTGGTTTTTTAATAGACTCTGCTGGAAGAAAGATTATAGAAAACTACAAACGCTTTATACCAGAACTCACCCCAGAAACGTACCTTGCTATTCTATATACTATTATTGGTATTGCGGTAGTTTTGGCTTTAGAATTTTACGGGAGAAAAACAAAAAAAACAAATGCGTAAATTCGGATTAATAGGAAAAAACATAGATTATTCATTCTCGCAATCCTATTTTGCAGCAAAGTTTAAAGCGGAAGAAATTACAGATGCTTCGTATCAAAATTTCGATTTAGAAAGTATCACTGATTTTCCAAAACTTTTAGAAGACAGCCATATAAAAGGCTTTAATATTACCATACCTTACAAAGAAGTAATTATTCCGTTTGTGGATACCTTAGATAAAAACGCAAAAAAGATAGGAGCAATAAATACCATAAAATTTACTAAAAAAGGAAAACTAAAAGGATATAACACCGATTACTACGGATTTAAAAATTCTATACTACCACATTTAAAACCACGGCATACGTCTGCATTAATTTTAGGAACAGGTGGCGCAAGTAAAGCCATTGCCTATGCATTAAAAAAGCTTAAAATTAAATACACCTATGTTTCTAGAAGTGCAACAAAAGAAAATCAGATTTCATACCAACAACTTACAGAAGAAATCATAAAAAACAACACCATAATTGTAAACTGCACACCATTAGGTACATATCCAGACATAAAAGCTTGTCCGAATATTCCATATGCAGCCATTACAGATAAACATTTGCTTTTTGATCTTATTTATAACCCAGAAGAATCCACCTTTTTAAATTATGGGAAGCAAAAAAATGCTACTATAATTAATGGCTACAACATGCTACAATTGCAAGCAGAAAAGTCATGGAAAATATGGAACAAGCAATAAATACTAGCAAACCTTAAAATTCATTTAGTTAATACTAGTTACTTTTTTGAAAATACAAGCCTTGTTTAGTATCTTTAACCCTATAGTACTTTTACGAACCAATCATTTTTATAATGTCAGAGAAAGATAACCTGCTGCAAGCAGACGGAAAATTAGAAAATCAGTCAACAGAAAATTCTAAAACAACAGAAGAAAACCAAGTAACGGAACAATCAGAAATTCAGGGCGACCTAGAAAATCAAGATGAAGTTCTAAATGAAATTGAAGCTGTTAATGCGGAAGATGCTGAAGACGAAGATACAAAAGAAAGGCATGAAATAGAAGTAAAAGACTATCACGCAATGGAGTTGGAAGACTTAGTTGCTGAGCTGGAAAAATTGGTGGCTAATGAAAAAACACAAGCCATTAAAAGTCATGTAGAAGAAATAAGAGCCGAATTTAAAGCAAAATTCAATACGCTTTTAGAAGAGAAAAAAGAAGAGTTTATTAACGAAGGTGGTAACGAAATAGATTTTCATTATTCAAGTCCGTTACACAAACAATTTAAAGAAACTTATTTTGTTTACCGTGATAAATTAAATGCGCACTACAAAAGTATAGAAAAAAGCCATAAAGATAATCTAGCAGAACGTTTACGTATTATTGAAGAAATAAAGGGTCTAATTAATGTAGAAGAAAACATTAATACAACGTACAAGCATTTTAAAGATCTACAAGAACAATGGAGAAATGCCGGAGCAATACCAAGAGATAAATACAATAATGCTTGGAACACATACCACCATCACGTTGAAATATTCTATGACTTTCTACATTTAAATAGAGATTTGCGTGACTTAGATTTTAAATACAATCTAGATCAAAAGCAAAAAATAATTGAAAGAGCCGAAGAGCTTGCACAAGACGATAATTTAAATCGTTCTTTTAGAGAACTACAAGTTTTACACAAACTTTGGAAAGAAGACCTTGGTCCTGTTGCTAAAGAAAACAGAGATGAAATTTGGAATAGATTTAAAGCTGCCACCAAAATTATTCACGACAAACGTCAAGATTATTTTAAAGACTTAGATAAGATTTACGAATTAAATTTAGAAACCAAACATGCTATAATTTCAAAAATAGAAGCCATTTCTAAGCAACCAGTAAAATCACATAGTGCTTGGCAAAGCAAGATAAAAGAAATTGAAGTTTTACGCAAAGAGTTTTTTAGTGCAGGTAAAGTTCCAGTGAAAGTAAACGAAGCTACGTGGTCTAAATTTAAAGATGTCGTTAGAGATTTTAACCGAAATAAAAATTCTTTTTATAAAGACTTAAAGAAAGAACAACACACCAATCTGGATAAAAAATTAGCTTTAATTAAAATTGCTGAAGAAAATAAGGATAGTGAAGATTTTGAAACTACTACGCCACTAATGAAGAAAATTCAAAATGAGTGGAAGAATATTGGTCATGTACCAAGAAGAGATAGCGACAAAATTTGGAAACAGTTTAAAAGTGCTTGTAACCATTATTTTGGTAAGTTTCATGCCATACAAGATGCTGAAAACAAAGAAGAATTTGAGGTTTACAACAAAAAGAAAGAATTGTTAGACACCATGAAAACGCTTGAAATGAGTGGTGATAATGAAAAAGATTTAAAGCTAATTAAAGACCATATTGCACAATGGAAAGCTTTAGGTACTGTACCACAAAATAAACGTTATATAGAAGGGAAATTTAGCAAAACTTTAGATGCTTTATTTGATGGTCTTAAAATGGAAAAAGAGGAGGCTGAAATGATTAAGTTTGAAAACAAATTAGAAAACTTAAGCAATGCTAAAGACAGTAGATTCTTAGATAACGAACGTACATACATAAGAAAGAAAATTGATGAAGTAAAAGGTGAAATCAACCAATTAGAAAACAATTTACTTTTCTTTAAACACGTAAAAGAGGATAATCCTTTAGTAAAAGAAGTGCACAATAACATTAAAAAACATAAAGATACTTTAGCGCTTTGGAAAACAAAGCTGAGTAAAATAAAGGAGCTTTATTAGTTGGTTGTCATAAATTATAAAAAACGACATTATAGCAATGGGGTTTTTAGTAATAATATTTTTGATATTTGAAATCACTTAACTTAATTTTGATAATTATAAAACTCCAATAATCCATCCATTATTGGAGTTTTATATTTTTCCACATGCCTTATAAGAAGAAAAAAAATGAAAATTAAAGAATACAAAAGTATTATTCTTTTTGGAGCAGCTTGGATACTCTTCTTCTTCTTGACGGAGTTTTTAATGAATATATTTTTCAAAGACAATACTCCGCTATGGAAGATAATAGCTATCAGCTTTATTTCTGGTTTAGGAATTTTTTATCCCTTTCTTAAAAACAGTAAAAATTTCTCATTAAATCAAGTTAAGAAAAAACAAAAAAGAGAAATCACTTTTAATGCAGAAGGTTTAGAATTTAGTATACAAGAAAAAATTATTCCACTTTTAAAACGGAATAAATTTAAAATTATAAATTCAGAAAGGAATACTATTAAATTTAGATCAAAATGGAGTTTGAATTCTTACGGAGAAAATTATATGCTAACCCTGAAAAAAGAATGCATCACAATAGAATCGACTCCACGCTCATATGTTTTCCCTTACGATAGTGGAACAACCTATAAACAAATAAATTTTATTGAAAAAGAGATAATTAACTTGAACTTGTCTAATAAGAACTACAAGACTTAGTTTATAAAAAGACTAAATCCTATTTGAATTTAAAAATTCAAATAGGATTAGTCCCTAACTAAACTAACTAAACAGTTATTTTTGAAATAAAAAAATAACTAAAAATATTAAGCTGACACTTTAAAAGAATTTGATTCTGCTATTAATCTACTCATGAAAGTAGTGCCATTTAATAATATATACGGCGAAACATTAATTTTGGATTACGAGAATTTAAAAAATTTACATTTTTTTCGCTTCTTCCCAGAAAACATCCATTTCCCCAAGGGTCATATCTTTTAAATCTTTATTTAAAGACTTTGCTTTCTCTTCCAAATATTGAAAACGTTTAATAAACTTTTTATTGGTACGTTCTAATGCGTTCTCTGGATTGATATTTAAAAATCTAGCATAGTTTAACATAGAAAACAAAACATCCCCAAATTCGCTTTCCATAGCTTCTTGGTCTTCTGCTTTTACTTCGTCTTGAAATTCTTTAAGTTCCTCTTCCACTTTTGCCCAGACTTGTTCTGGTTCTTCCCAATCAAAACCAACACCAGCAACTTTATCTTGAATCCTATTGGCTTTCACTAAAGCAGGTAAACTTTTTGGAACACCTTCTAGAACGCTACTTTTCCCTTCTTTAAGTTTTAAGTTTTCCCAATTACGTTTTACATCTTCTTCATTTTCTACCACAACATCGCTATAAATATGCGGATGTCTATGTACCAACTTATCGCAAATACTATTACAAACATCGGCTATATCAAAGTCGTTAGTTTCACTACCAATTTTCGCATAAAAAACAATATGCAGTAATACATCACCTAGCTCTTTTTTTACTTCTTCTAAGTCTTTATCTAAAATCGCATCTCCAAGCTCATACGTTTCTTCTATGGTTAAATGACGTAGCGTTTCCATGGTTTGTTTCTTATCCCACGGACATTGTTCACGCAATTCGTCCATAATAGTTAACAATCTATCAAAGGCTTTTAGTTGATTTTCTCTAGAATTCATATTTCTTATTTTGGTAAATTTACAAACAAAAAATCCAACTGCTGGAGTTGGATTTTTAAAATATTATAGTTGAAAAATGTTATTCTTCTTCGTCGGAAGATTTTTCCACTTTATCAAAGTCTAACATATTATGCTTTTCTAATAAATTATACCATTGAATGATTTTTTTAATATCACTAGCATATACTCTATCTTCATCATAATCTGGTAACACTTCGAAAAAGTATTCTTCTAATTTGTCTTTACTTTCTTTATGACTTACAGAAGTTTGCTTACCGTTTTCTTTCGTTTTTATTCTATTTAAAACTTCTCTTAAAGGTAATTCTTCTTGTAATGTGTAAATAGCTATTTCACTTAAAATGCTAACATTATGTTGCATGTTTACAGAAATCTTTTTTTTGTCTAATAAAGATTCTGCTATAAAACCACCACGTGTTTGTGCTACTAATTTATATAATCCTGGCTTCCCTGAAATGGATAATACTTTATCTAAACTCATATACTTATTTTTTTAACGATGGCAAATATCAAGTGTTTGCAATTGCAAAACAAATTTTATCGTTTCTTTTTTTGGTTAGGAAATCGCATTTTATAATCTATGCCTATTTTTCCTTTAGATATATTTGCTAGTTTTCCTTTAATTAAACGCTTTTTTAAAGAAGATAACTTGTCTGTAAACAAAACACCCTCAATATGGTCATACTCATGTTGTATAACACGCGCTATTAAACCATCATATGTTTCGGTGTGCTTTTCAAAGTTTTCATCAAAATATTCAATAGTAATCTCTGGTTTTCTAAAAACATCTTCTCTTACATCTGGGATGCTCAAACAACCTTCATTAAAAGCCCATTCGTCCCCTTTTTCTTCAAGAATTCTTGGATTTATAAAAGCCTTTTTAAATCCTTTAAAAACTTCTTGTTCTTCTTTAGTATAAGATTCATCTTCTGCAAATGGTTCTGCATCTACAAGAAACAAGCGAATAGGCAGTCCAATTTGCGGAGCTGCTAAACCAAGACCAAAAGCACCATACATAGTTTCGTACATATTAGCAATTAATTCGTCTAGTTTCGGATAATCTTTAGTAATGTCTTTTCCTACTTTTTTTAAAACAGGATCTCCATAAGCTACAATAGGTAATATCATGAGGTATGTTAAGTGATTTTTGGCAAAAATACAATACTTCCTTAATTAGTTAGCAAGAAAGCAAAAAAAACTCCTTAAAATTTAAGGAGTTCTTTATATAATAGTTGTTTATGTTTTAATTCATTATAATTACTTTTCTAGTAACTGTTGCCATATCTGTAATAATTTGAGCAATGTAAATACCATTTTCTAAATTAGAAACATCTACGCTTACGCTGCTTAAATCAGACTTACCAGTACTTAACATTCTTTTTCCTGTAACATTATATATTTCTACTTTCACAGAAGTGTTAACACCTAATTCTATATTTAAGTTATCACCACTTTTAACCGGATTAGGATATACTTTTAGTAACGTTTTAAAGATCATTTCAAATTCTTCAGCAGATAAAGTCCCTCCTGAATATTCACAAACAGAAAATCCGAAATCTACAGCTATATTGTCTGGATCTGCTAATGCAGGACCTGAAGTTAATGCATAAACAGATAATTGATCTTGACAAGATGTTTGCGTAAAAGTACTTGATTCTACCGTTACAGTTGTAGGTCTATCTACACAGGCTGATGTTCCTGCATCATAAATAAAATAAAGGCTGGAATCTGTTGCGTATCCAGTTGGTGGACAAAATTGTGCTTGAATTTGAGTAAAAGAGAATAATGCTAATACTAGCATTGTTAAGTAGTAATTTTTCATAAGTTTAATAATTTGGGTTGGACAAATATATATTGTGGAATTAACAATCCAACTTTTATTAGACGAACGTAATAAAAAAATCGTTAAACGTAGGTAAAATGCATATTTATTCGATGAAATGCATAAAAACTTGTAGAAATCTATGAAAAACCTTACTTTGAATATAAATAACTCTGTAAAATAATGGTCGCACTAATCTCATCGACCAAAGCTTTATTTCTTCTTTGCTTTTTATTTAAGCCAGAATCTATCATGGTTTGAAATGCCATTTTTGAAGTAAACCGTTCGTCTACACGCTGCATTGGCATTTTTGGAAAGGCAATGGTAAACTTTTTAATAAAAGCTTGAATAGCAGCTTCACTCTCTGAAACCTCGTTATTTAATTGTTTTGGTTCCCCAATAACAACAAGCTCCACTTGTTCTGAAGAAAAATAGTCCTTTAAAAAAGGAAGCAATTCTTTAGTATGCACTGTAGTTAATCCGGAAGCAATAATCTGCAACTCATCGGTTACCGCAATTCCTGTTCTTTTCGTACCAAAATCTAATGCTAATATTCTTTTCATAGTGCTGCAAATTTAAACTTAATTTTTAAGCTTCAATACCTATACCATATTTTTATAGCAACCATTTACTTATATCAATTATAGATTTATCTTTGCAAAAGTAAAATGTTAAACAGAAGAGGTTTCCGCTTTAACGGAAATGAAAATATAATTTGCAATGAAAGAATTACAACAGCTAATAGAATCTGCTTGGAACGATAGAGAATTATTAAAAGAACCACAAACCATATCTGCAATTAGAGAGGTTGTAAACTTATTAGACTTAGGAAAACTTCGCGTTGCAGAACCTACAGCTACAGGATGGCAAGTAAATGAATGGGTGAAAAAGGCCGTAGTGTTATATTTTCCTATTCAGAAAATGGAAACTTTTGAAGTTGGAATTTTTGAATACCACGATAAAATTCCGTTAAAAACGGGATATGCAGAAAAGGGAATTCGTGTGGTACCGCATGCCGTTGCAAGACATGGTGCATACATTGCTCCAGGAACTATTTTAATGCCAAGTTATGTAAATATTGGTGCTTTTGTAGATGAAGGTACTATGGTAGACACCTGGGCAACCGTTGGTAGTTGTGCACAAATTGGTAAGAATGTACATCTTTCTGGAGGTGTTGGTATTGGTGGTGTTTTAGAACCTTTACAAGCTGCTCCAGTTATTATTGAAGATGGTGCTTTTATTGGCTCTCGTTGTATTGTGGTAGAAGGTGTTCGTGTAGAAAAAGAAGCTGTTTTAGGTGCAAATGTAGTATTAACTATGAGTACCAAAATTATAGATGTTACCGGAGACGAACCGGTAGAAACGAAAGGAGTTGTTCCTGCTCGTTCTGTTGTAATTCCGGGTAGTTATACCAAAAAATTTAAGGCTGGCGAATTTCAAGTACCTTGTGCTTTAATTATTGGAAAACGAAAAGAAAGTACCAATAAAAAAACATCTTTAAATGATGCCTTACGTGAATATGATGTAGCAGTGTAATAGTTAGCAGTGTACAGTCGCAGTATACAGTTGTTCACTCTAATGTGAATACTGCAAACTGAATTCCGTGACTGAATACTTATCCTTAATTAATAATAAAATAATTCTTAGAGTTTGAAGATACTAGTTGTTCAACAGAAAATGATTGGAGATGTGCTTACGAGTAGTATTCTGTTTGAAGCATTGCGTGCAAAATATCCAGAAGCCCAACTAGATTATGTTATTAATTCACACACATTTCCTGTGGTGGAAAATAATCCGTTTATAGATAATTTTCTTTTTATTACTCCTGAGATTGAAAAGAATAAGATCCTCTTTTACCGTTTCCTAAAAACACTAAAAAAGAAAAAATACGATGTTGTTATTGATGTTTATGGGCAGTTAGGAAGTACACTTATTAGTAGATTCACTTCCGCTAAACTAAAAATTGCATATTATAAAAAACACACCGCTTTTGTTTTTACGCATCCAATTCAGCGAATCAAAAACCCAGAAAACAATGCAAGTTTGGCCATTGAAAACCGATTAAGACTTTTAGAGCCTTTAGATATTCCTTTTAAAAATAGAGTTCCTAAAATTTATTTAAAACTTAAAGAAATCACTACCGCTAAAAAGTATTTAGAAACATCTAAAATACAAAGTAGCAAACCTTTATTTATGATTAGCGTTTTAGGTAGTAGCGCTATTAAAACCTACCCCGCAAAATACATGGCTTCCTTATTAGATAGCTTGGTAGAATACAAAAAGGATGCACAAATACTGTTTAATTATATACCAAAACAGGAAGAAGAAGCTAGAGAAATTTATGACTATTGTTTAGCGCAAACACAAAACCATATTTATTTTAATGTCTTTGGAAAAAGTTTAAGAGAATTTTTGGCAATCACACAACAATGTGATGCTTTAATAGGAAATGAAGGAGGCGCAAATAATATGGCAAAAGCATTAAACATTCCCACCTTTACCCTTTTTGCACCTTATTTAAACAAAGCGAATTGGTTTAGCGAAAACGAACCGGGAAACAATATTGCTATACATCTATCGGATTATATACCTTATAATGAAACGGATAAAATAGAAGCTAAAAAAAATCCGGAAGCGTATTATTTAAAGCTTAAACCAGAATTTATCAAACCAGCTCTTAAAAAATTTTTAAGTAACTTATAATCATGAATTATAAATTTTTAATTTATATCTCGTACAGTTATGCGCTGCCAATTGGTACGCCTTTAGAAACTGAAATTATCAAACGAGGTTACACCGTAAAATGGTTTGCAGATATTGCCGATGGTAAAAAAGCTATCCAAGAAAAAGAGAATGCTTTACAAACAACACAAGAGGTTATTGATTACAAACCAGACATTGTATTAACAGCGACAGACAGTGTTGCTGATTTTATTACAGGTTTGAAAGTGCAGATATTTCATGGTTTTAATGCGCAAAAAAGACCTTCAAAGAAAAACACTTTTAGTCATTTTAGACTTCGTGGCTTTTTCGATTTATATTGTACACAAGGCCCATCTACAACAACTGGTTTTAAAGCACAGCAAAAAAAACATCCCTATTTTGAAGTTGTAGAAACGGGATGGAGTAAAGTAGATCCTTTATTTCCTATAGAAAAAAGAGAAAGCAATAACACAATTATGATTGCTTCCACGTTTACCGAAAGCTTAAGTCTAGCGTATAATGACGCGGTATACCAAGAGATTAAAAGACTATCTACTGCTGGAACTTTTAATTTTATTATGGTTTTACACCCTAAACTTCCAAAAGCTATTATTAATAAATGGAAATCTATAAATAATGCCAATTTTAAATTTTATAATACCACAGATTTAATTCCTTTATATAAACAAGCGGCTATTATGTTTGCCGATACCACTTCTGCAATTCAGGAGTTTTTACTTCAAAAAAAGCCAGTCGTTACCTTCAATCATACTTTTAACCATGACTACTTGTTACATGTGCATGAAGCTGGCGATTTAGAAAAAACATTTCAAGAAGCTTTGTTGTATCCTGAAGATTTAATTAAAAATATAGCGCATTTTCTTCAAGATTTACATCCTTATTTTGACGGAGAATCTAGCCAGCGTATTATAGATGCTTCTCTTTCATTTTTGCATAAAGATAAAAGCTATTTAAAACAAAAACCCTTAAATTTGGTACGAAAGTATAAAATGCGAAAACGATTAAACTACTTTACTTTTAAAAGCTATAATAAAGCATACACTTTACTTAAAACGAATGAATAAACTAACTGCAATTATTCCTACAGGAAATGAAATTCATAATATAGAAGCGGTTATTGCTTCCGTAAGTTTTGCTGACGAAATACTAGTTGTAGATAGCTTTAGTACGGATGGCACTTTTGAAAAAGCACAAGAATTAGCAACTAAAGTAATTCGACGGGAGTATGAATATTCTGCTTCGCAAAAAAATTGGGCCATTCCCCAAGCAAAACACGAATGGATTTTATTAGTAGATGCAGATGAACGTGTTACTCCAGAATTAAGAGAAGAAATTCAGACTAAATTAAAAGAATCAAAAATAGAACATACTGCGTATTGGATTGGTAGAATGAACCATTTTATGGGAGAACGCGTGCATTATAGCGGTTGGAGAAATGACAAAGTTATTCGTCTTTTTAAACGAGATTTTTGCACTTATGAAGATAAACACGTACATGCCGAGATTAAAGTAGATGGTACTATTGGTAAATTAGAAAATAAATTTTACCATAATACCTATATTACTTTTGACAAGTATTTAGAAAAGATGAATCGTTATGCATGGTGGCAAGCAAAAGATTACGATAAAAAAACAGGAAAACTAACGCCTTATCATTTTGTGATTAAACCTTTTTACGGCTTTTTTAAACACTATATAATGCAAAGAGGTTTTTTAGATGGCCTTGTTGGTTTTACTATTGGTACCATACAAGCCTATGTTGTTTTTATGCGCTATTTAAAACTTTGGCTATTACGAAGAGGAAGAGAATAATCTTTCGAGTTTTGGATCTTAAAGATTACTTTTTCCAAAATTTCAATTTCTTTTTCAAACGTTTTTTTCGTTTAAACTTCTCTTGAAAAGCTTCTGTTTCCTTCCACATTAAGCGAAACACTTTAGCATAGTCTTCTCCTGAAATTTTAGCATATTCATCACTCATCGTTTCTACAATAGATTGATGCACGGTAAGTCTAGAGAAATTCTTTATTCTTGCTTCAAAGGACATGGGCTTAAATTCCATCCTATTTAAATCTACCAAATAGAATTGGTACTCGCCATCTACTTTTTTAATTAACGTATTTCCTGGAGAATGATCTAAAAAGTTAATATTATTCTGATGTAATGTATAGGTAAACCTTGTAAACGCTCTTAGTATCGATTCGTGATCAGGATAATCTAAATCTCTTGTAAGCTCTCTGTACGTTAAATCACAATCTAAATGAGCACTAATATAAAAGCTCTTTTTAAATAGAAACGGCGTTGCAAACTCATAATAAGCAATTGGCTGCGGTGTTCCAATTCCTAATTCTTTTATCTTAGAAGCATACTCAAAAGAACGCTGTGCTTTACTTTTTCTGAAAAACTTATAAGCTATTTGATTAAATATATTTGGTACTTTAAACGATTTAATATTTATCGTTTCTCCTTCTAGTTCAAATAATTTAATAACATTTCTATCCGCTTTACCAAATTGTGTTCCTAAATCATTAAAATGACTAATGAAATGGTCTAATTTTTCTTGGTGCTTTTTATAGATGTCTTGATATACCGTTTGCATCTTGCAATATTACAAATTTTACGGGTTATTAATCTAAAAAAACAAAGCTGTTATTAAATGTTTTTAATTACTTTGTAGCCGACACTATTGAATATAACTATGAGATTATTACAGATTACTGCATCTGGCGTTTGGAGAGGTCATGAACAAAAAATTATTTATTTATACGAAGCCTTTAAAGAAAAGAATTATGTAGAAGATCAATATATAGTTTGTGCCAACAACACGCCTATTCACGAGGTTGCTAAAGAAAAAAACATGCAAGTTATTGGTTTTGATTACAAATCGGAATATGATTTAGGTTTTGCAAAACAACTAGCACAAATTGTAAAAGAGAAAAAAATCGATGTTGTTTTTATTCATAATAGTAAAGCACATACCTTGGCTGTTTTATCTCATTTATTTTATAAACTTCCTGCTCCTTTAGTATTATGCAGAACTTTAATAAGACGTGTAGATTCTAACATGCTTAGAAAATGGAAGTACAATTACAAAGGCATTAAAAAAATAATTTGTGTATCGCAACCTGTGGTAGACGTATTAAAATTTGCTGTAAAAGACACGAGTAAAATGTGCGTAGTTGGCAGTGTTACAGATGTACACAAATTTACGAAACAAGAAAAAAACGGCTTATTACATAAAGAATATAACATTCCTTCGGACTATAAAATAATTGGAAACATTGCTGCTTTTGCTGGCTTTAAAGATCACTATACTTGGGTAGATGCAGTTGAAATTTTAGTGAAACGAAATAATATAAAAGCGAAATACATTTTAATTGGAGAAGGAAAGTTAGAAGCTGAAATAAAACAATACGTAACTGATAAAAACCTGAATGATCACATTATATTTTCCGGATTTAGGAAGGATATCCCACAGGTATTACCAGAATTCGATTTGTTTATGTTTACTTCTAATAACGAACCAACTGGTGGCGTTTTATTAGAATCTTATGCTTGCCGAGTTCCTATTGTTGCTGCAAATGCAGGAGGTATTCCAGAAGTTATTGTAGATAATGAAACTGGATTTTTAGCAGAAGTTGGTAATCCTGTCGATTTTGCGGATAAAGTAGAATTATTACTGAAGGATAAAGAACTTCAAAATAAATTCACAACCAATGGTCATCAGTTTTTATTAGATAACTTCACCAAAGATGTTATTGCTAAAAAAATGTATGACAAGTTAAATGAAGTTATAAATTCTTAAAAATTAAATTGGTAATTTTATTAAATCACCAAGCTCGAAGTTGAGTCTTTCGACGGTAAGTCTTTTATTTGCTGCCCAAGGAAAAAATGTAAGCTCTCCGAAATAAATTTTGTTTTCTATAGAATATAAATCTACCCGAACAAAAATGAAATCGCCCGCTAATTTTTTGGCAACCGTTATTAATTCTTCCAAATTATCTGGTTTAGAAATATCTTTAGATAAATAATCCTTTTTATTTGTGTCTGGAGACAATCTATTCCAGTTTAAATCAAAATAGCAATTTCTATATTTTCCATCGTCAAAGGTTTTTACCCAAATACAAGCTGGTTCCCCATGAATACAATAAAATTTATAATCTATAATATGATCATTATCTAATTGGTCTAAATACTTCTCGGCTAAAATTCTAGGCTGTACATCCTTATAAATTCGTTCTTTATATCTCTCATAATAGTTTAGAGACATAAACTTATTTAATTTTGTTTTTGCATCTCCCCAATCTAAACTACTTTTATCTTTAACAATTACGTTATACCCAGAACCGTGTGTTCCTTTTAATGCAAATTGATTAGGTAAATCATCTAACTTTATTTCATCTACATGATCATAAATAGCAATAAATTCATTTAAATATGCATCTCCAATTTTATCTTTTACATACGCCCTAATCTCGTATTTATCTACATAATTTTTATATGCTTCCGTATATTTAAAAAACTTTAACCATTGCAGTTTTTCAACAAATTCCGTAGGGTTTTCAATATTTAATGACCTATTATTTTTTAATTTGTAATATGTTTTTACATACTGAAAATCTGTACCAAAAACTTTAAAATACTTTATTGATAATTGATAATACTTTCGTTTTATAAAATTCATACTATTTTTAAAAGGCTTTAGTTTTCATTTTACTATGGATTCACATAAATAGATGTAAGCAAATATATTAATATCTTATTGAATATCTTTGCAGCATAATTCTTTTTAAATAAATGAATACAGAAATAGCAAACGCGACAAAAATTTTAAAACAAGGAGGAATCATACTCTACCCAACAGATACCGTTTGGGGAATTGGCTGTGACGCCACCAATGCAGAAGCTGTGGCTAAAATTTACAAGCTTAAAAAACGCATAGAAACCAAAGCCATGATTTGCTTAGTTGCAGATGATAGAATGCTAAATAAGTATGTAAAAAAAATACCCGATGCTGCACAAAGTATTTTTGATATTAGCGATGATCCTATTACCATCATTTATGATGACGCACAAAATCTAGCAGAAAATTTAATTGCAGAAGATAAAACCATTGCTATTCGTATTCCAGATGATGAGTTTTGCTTTCAAATATGCAGAAAACTGAATGGCGCAATTGTTTCTACCTCAGCAAATATAAGTGGGCAACCTACTCCTAAATCCTTTAAAGAAATACACCAAGACATTTTAAAAGGTGTGGACTATGTTGTAAATTTGCACCACGATAAAAAAAACGTAAAACCATCGGCTATTATTAAATTAAGTAATAGCGGTATTGTTAAGGTTATACGTAAGTAAAAACACAAGTTTCAAGTACTACATTCTAAAAAATATATCCTTAGCATTAACACTTGATTACTGGAATTTAGTTTATGAATTACAAACAAGCATTACAAAATAAAATTTTCAAAATAATTTCGCAATCTGCTAAAGAACTAGGTTTAGAAAGCTATGTCATTGGTGGTTTTGTTCGTGATTTCATTTTAAATCGTGGAACAGCAAAAGATATAGATATTGTTGCTATTGGTAGCGGAATTGCGCTAGCAAAACAAGTAGCAAAAAATTTACCCAACAAACCAAAGGTACAAGTATTTAAAACCTACGGAACTGCAATGCTTCGCTACGAAGATATTGAAATCGAGTTTGTTGGCGCTAGAAAAGAATCCTATAACGAAGACAGTCGAAACCCTATTGTCGAAGATGGCACCTTGCAAGACGACCAAAACCGACGCGATTTCACAATTAATGCACTTGCTTTAGATTTATCGGAAGATAACTTTGGCGACCTTTTAGATCCGTTTCAAGGCGTTCCAGATTTAGAGGCTAAAATCATTAAAACACCATTAAATCCAGATATTACCTATAGCGATGACCCGTTAAGAATGATGCGCGCCATTCGTTTTGCGACACAACTAGATTTTATCATTGAAAAAGAATCGCTAGATTCCATTTCGAGAAACAATGAACGCATTAATATTATTACCAAAGAACGTATTGTTGTAGAATTAAATAAAATTCTAGAAGCAGACAAACCATCTATTGGTTTCTTATTACTAGAAGAAACCGGATTATTAAAGCATATATTACCAGAACTAACGGCGTTAAAAGGAATTGACGAAGTAGAAGGTCAAAAACATAAAGATAATTTTTACCACACCTTAGAAGTTGTAGATAATATAGCACCAAACACAGAAGACGTTTGGTTACGTTGGGCTGCATTATTACATGATATTGGTAAAGCACCAACAAAAAGATTTAGTAAAAAAGTTGGATGGACTTTTCATTCCCATGAATTTGAAGGCTCAAAAATGGTCTATCGTTTATTTAAAAGACTTAAAATGCCATTAAATGACAAAATGAAGTTTGTCCAAAAAATGGTTTTCATGAGTTCTAGACCAATCGTTTTAGCACAAGATGTTACCGATTCGGCAGTACGTAGATTGGTTTTTGATGCTGGAGATTATGTCGATGATTTAATGACACTTTGCGAAGCAGACATTACCACTAAGAATCCGAATAAATTTAAGAGATATCATAATAACTTTAAGATCGTTCGTGAAAAAATTGTAGAAGTAGAAGAAAGAGATAGCGTACGTAATTTTCAACCTCCAATTTCTGGAGAAGAAATAATGAAAACCTTCAACTTAAAGCCTTCCAAAGAAATCGGGATAATTAAAGAAGCGATAAAAGAAGCTATTTTAGAAGGCGTAATTCCTAATGAATTTGATGCCGCATTTCAACTAATGCTAAAAGAAGGAGAACGTTTAGGACTAAAAAAAGTAGACAGTTAGCAGTGTTCAGTGTTCAGTGTTCAGTGTTCAGTGTTCAATAAGTAAAACGAAAAAAAATGGATTTAGTTAGAACCAATTCTGAAAATAACGATTTTGTTTACTTAGTAAAACAACTGGATGCGTATTTAAAAATAACAGACGGAGAAGAACATGCCTTTTATAACCAATTCAATAGTATTGCCGTTTTAAAAAATGTCATCATAGCGTATAATAAGGAAAAAGCTGTTGGCTGCGGGGCCTTTAAAGAGTTTAATAAAAGTACTGTAGAAATCAAACGCATGTTTACTAGTACCGAAACTAGAAGCTTAGGTATTGCCTCTAAAATTTTAGAAGATTTAGAAAATTGGGCAAAGCAATTAGGATATAAAAAATGTGTACTAGAAACTGGTATTCGACAAATGGAAGCGGTACATTTTTATAAAAAAAACAACTATAAAATAATCACAAACTATGGCCAATATGCGACTATGGAAAATAGCTTGTGTTTTGAAAAAGAATTAATTTAGCAATGAAAAAGGATAACAAAAAAGTAATCTATTGGCTATTTACTGGCTGTTTATTAATCTTCATTATGGTGGTTGTTGGTGGCATTACCAGATTAACCGATTCTGGTTTATCCATTTCAAACTACAAACTAATCACAGGAACCATTCCTCCTATTGGAGAAGCCGCATGGCAAGAAGCATTTGCCCTTTACCAACAATATCCAGAATTTCAAAAGTTACATTCTCATTTCACATTAGAAGATTTTAAAAGCATTTACTTCTGGGAATGGCTGCATAGAGTCATTGGGAGATTAATAGGTATGGTTTTTATTATTCCTTTTTTATACTTTTTAGCAACCAAACAACTCACAAAAAAAACAATAAAAAAATGCATGGTACTTCTTGTTCTTGGCGGTTTTCAAGGTTTTTTAGGTTGGTATATGGTTAAAAGTGGACTAGTAGATAAACCAGATGTGAGTCATTTTAGATTAGCTGCGCATTTAACCACGGCCTTTTTAACTTTTGCCGCAACTTTATGGGTGGCATTAGATTTAATTTTCCCAGATAGAAAAGCAATCGATAAAAAGTTTAGAAACCTTATTCTTGTTGGCTATATCGTATTAATTTTTCAAATTATTTATGGTGCTTTCGTGGCTGGTTTAAAGGCAGGATTATTACATAATCATTGGCCCTTAATGAACGAAGGAAAATTTATGCACGAAACCGTTTATATACTTAATCCATTTTATAAAAATCTTATTGAAAACCCAAGTGGTATTCAGTTTATACACAGAACAACTGCTTACTTAGTGGTTCTTTTCATATGCATTATTTGGTTTCAAGCAAAAAAGAAAATAACTACTAGATATCAAAAAATAGGGATCCATTCGTTAATAATCTTGGTCGGATTTCAATTTTTATTAGGTGTACTAACCATTATATATCAAGTCCCTTTAATATTAGGTGTTGCACATCAAATTGGTGCTTTTTTCTTATTAACAGCCATGACATTTACATTGCACCGTTTCAGCAAATAAAATAAAAACAACCTAAAATACTTGAACGACATAAATTACTTATCCTCCGAATTTAGTTTTGAGATTTTGGAATTTAGTTTTTGGTTTTTGGGCTTTGGAAATCGTACCTTTGCAAAATAATATTTTACCATGATTTACAGATTTAGAGTAGTACTTGATAATGACACAGAAGAAGATATTTTTCGTGATTTAGAAATTCGCGAAACCGATACTTTAGAAGACCTACATAACATCATCACCCAATCTTTTGGTTTTGACGGATTAGAAATGGCTTCGTTTTATATAAGTAATGATACTTGGGAACAAGGAGAGGAAATCTCTATGTTTGATGTTAGCGAAGGTGCAAATGAAGTTCGTTTAATGAACGAAACGGTTATTAATGATGTTACGCATGAAATGGCCACCAAACTAATTTATGTGTACGACTTTTTAAGCATGTGGACTTTTTACGTAGAGCTTGCTGAAATTGTAGAGGAAGCTGAAGGTCAAGATTACCCAAACCTCATGTTTGTTCATGGACAAATCCCAGATGAAGCGCCAATTAAAAACTTTGAAAGTGAAGACGAAGATGAATTTGATGAGTTTGACGATGGTTATGACGTTAATGATTATGACAACCTAGACTTTGAAGAAAACTGGAACTAAATAAGGTTCTTTATATCATTTTAAGCACTCTAATTTAAATAATTAGGGTGCTTTTTCATTTTAACCTGTAACAATTTTTCGCTTATCTCGTCTTACTTATAACTAATCAAACCTGTATACTTTGGAATCTATTCTTACGATTAATAACCTTACCAAAAAATTTGGCTATCTCACCGCTGTAAAAAACCTTTCGTTTACTATAAAAAAAGGAAATGTTTATGGTATTCTAGGACCCAACGGAAGCGGAAAATCGACAACATTAGGCATCGTTTTAAATGTGGTAAACAAAACGCAAGGAGACTTTAAATGGTTCGATGGCACAGTATCTACACATGATGCATTGAAAAAAGTTGGAGCCATAATTGAGCGCCCAAATTTTTATCCGTACATGACCGCTTCGCAAAACCTAAAACTGGTTTGTAAAATCAAAGGAGTAGCTTATAGTAAAATTGAAGAGAAATTAGCTATTGTTGGTTTAGAAGATAGAAAAGATCACAAGTTTAATACCTATTCATTAGGTATGAAACAACGTCTTGCTATTGCTTCCGCTTTATTAAATGATCCTGAAATATTAATTCTAGATGAGCCTACTAACGGATTAGATCCGCAAGGAATTCATCAAATACGTAAAATAATACAAGATATTGCCGCAAAAGGAACAACTATTCTATTAGCTTCTCACCTACTCGACGAAGTAGAAAAAGTGTGCACACATGTTGTGGTTCTTCGTAAAGGAGAAAAATTATATTCTGGTCGCGTAGACGAAATGATTTCTAGTCATGGTTTTTTTGAATTAAAAGCAGAAAAACAGGAGGATTTAATAAAACTATTAGAAAGCAATACTACTTTTAAAAATATAAAAGTGGAAAACGGTTTAATTACAGCTTTTTTAAATGCACCAATGGATGCTTCCGATTTTAACAAACTTATGTTTGAAAAAGGCATCGTATTATCTCATTTGGTACAACGTAAAGAAAGTCTTGAAGAACAATTTCTTCAGCTTACAGACAATAACTAATACATCCATATATGCTGAACTTGCTTCAGCACCAAAACCAAACCCATGTTACGACTATTAAATCTTGAATTACAAAAACTGCTACTAAACAGAGCTAGTAAAGTACTTATATTTGTTTCTTTTATATTACCATTTACGGTATTAATTCTATCTTCTATAAAAATAAACTTCTTTGGTTTTTTCACATTAGAATTGGGCGAATTAGGAATCTTTAACTTTCCTATAATTTGGCATATCACAACATTTTTTGCATCGCAGTTTAAATTCTTTTTCGCTATTGTTGTAGTTAGCATGATTGGTAATGAGTATAGCAATAAAACGATAAAGCAAAACTTAATTGATGGTTTAAGTAAAAAGGAATTTATACTTTCAAAATTCTATACCATTGTATTCTTTTCCTTAGTAGCAACTATTTTAATAGCAGTAGCTTCCTTTTGTATTGGTATGTACTACTCTAGTTATACAGAAGCTAGTATCATATTTAGAGAAACTAATTTCTTAGTCGCTTATTTTGTGAAGCTTGTCGGTTTTTTTACGTTATGCTTATTCTTTGGTATGCTTGTAAAACGCTCTGCTTTTGCTTTAGCTTTCCTATTTATTCTATACATTTTAGAATATATCGTTTTAGGTTTAATTACTTGGCAAAGCAACTATGAATTGGCCGAAAAAATTCAGAATTTCTTCCCATTAAAATCAATGTACAAGTTGATAGATCAGCCTTTTCAACGTGTTATGATGACAAAATTTCCAGACAAGATGGATCTTACGTATAACTACGCAGTCCATTGGTATGAAATTGTTATTGTACTTTGTTGGACTGGGTTATTCTTATTTTTATCCTACATAATTTTAAAAAATAGGGATTTATAAATAACACATCGCACTCATTTTAACACGTACCTCTTAATATTCAAATAAAAATATAATATCTTTGATAGCTATTGCTATAAAAGAATGAAAAACATATTATATCTACTTTTTCTTATTGTTACTGTGTCTTACTCACAAAACCAAGCATCTAATTGGTATTTTGGGGACAATGCCGGGATTACTTTTGACAGCAATACGGGAGCTGTATCTGCCTTAACAGATGGACTATTAAGTACAGACGAAGGTTGCACAAGTATTTCGGATATCGATGGTAATCTTTTGTTTTATACCGATGGTATTAAAGTATACAATCGCAACCATCAAATAATGCTAAATGGTAATAACCTATTTGGAAACCCTTCTAGTACACAATCTGCTATTATAATACCAAAACCAGAAGATCCAAATATCTATTATATTTTCACGCAAGGGACCACTTACCTAAGCCAACAGGACTTTGGTTTTAATTATTCGGAAGTGGACATGACTCTAGACGGTGGTCTTGGTGGAATAACGGTTTTAAAGAATCAGCGGTTACTACATAAGGCTTCTGAAAAACTAAGTGCGGTACTTAAAGATTGTGCATCTGGTGAAATCTGGGTGATTACCTTTGCTGATGCTGATGCAATCACAAATAGTGGAGCAGTAGATAACAACAATAATACTTTTTATGCATTCAAGGTAAGTTCTGCAGGTGTGGATACTACACCAATTACGTTTACAGATACGACTCGAAGTCTTGTAGAAAGAAGAGGTTATTTAAAGGTATCTCCAGATGGTAGTAGACTTGTATCTTCCAATATTAGCAGCGGTTTATTTATATATGATTTTGATTTAAATACAGGTTTAGTTTCCAATCCGCAACAAATAACAATAAACCCTACCAATCTTAATGGCGCAATTTACTCGTATGGAATTGAGTTTTCTTCTAATAGTAAAGTACTATATATAAGCACCTACAATGATTTAAGTCAAACCAGCAGTTCTAGACCTTCCGATCAACAAAGTGCAGTATTACAATACGATATAACAACTGGAGACATTAATGAAATTAATGCTAGTCAAATCAATATAGATATTAGCCAAGGTTATAGAAGTGCCTTACAACTAGGTCCAGATAGTAAGATTTATAAAACCGAAAGTAGCACCTATTTTGTAGGTTTACCTAATTTAAGCACCATAGAATCTCCCAACATTTTAGGTGTAGATTGTAATTACACACAAAATGCTATAAACTTAAATGGCAGATTAGCTAGACAAGGCTTACCTCCTTTTATTTCCTCTTATTTTACTGAAAAAATAGATATTATAGGGAACACGTCACAAACCATCCAATTACCTTTATGTACTGGAGACATTTATACTTTAGAAGCAGAAGATGTTGTTGGAGCAACTTATTCTTGGACTGTTGATGGGGTAGCAATAGCAACACCAGTACCTCCATATCAATTAACCATAAACGCAGATGGGAATTATGAAGTGGAAATACAAATACCAGGTAATGACTGTGAATCTAAAGAAGGACAAGCTATTGTAAAGTATTATGATATTCCTGTAGCAAACCAACCAGCAGATATTTTAGTTTGTGATGACAACAATAATGACCATTGGGCATTTAATTTTTCTTCGCAAAATGCTGCCGTAATAGACACACAAGACGCGAGTATTTATAGCGTACATTATTTCGAAAATCAATTAGATGCCGATAATAATGAAAACGAAATAATTGGGTCGTATGATAATCAAGATAACCCACAAATTATCTATACTAGAATTCATAATGATAATAATCCGAATTGCTACGATACCTCTTCTTTCAAAATACATATTTACAATACACCAATTGCAAATTTTGTAGACAACTTTACGACTTGTGATGATAATGCGGATGGCGATGACACCAACGGACAAATAGATATTTTACTTACCGATTTTAACACCGAAGTTTTAGACACTCAAAACGCAGCAGATTATACAATAACCTACCATAACTCTCAAGCAAATGCAGATGCCGGAATCCCTGTTTTACCTAACACCTATTATACACAAACTCCAAATCGAGAAACTATTTTTGTTAGAATAGAAAATAATTTAAATGCAACATGTTATGATACTACCTTTTTTGATGTTATTGTAAATCCGTTACCAAACCGTTTTGACAGTAGCTTATTTCAATGTGATGAAGATGGTGCTATAGATGGTATTACGGTATTTAATCTTACCGAAGCAGAAGATGCTTTAACGGGAAGTGCAACCAATGTTTCGGTTAAATTCTATACCGAACTAGCAGATGCTGAAGCTGGTGTAAATGAAGTCGATGGGACAAACTATCCCAATACTACTAATCCGCAAATCGTTTTTGCTCTTATTACAAATAACACTTCAGAATGTACAGCAATTGCAGAACTTTCATTAGAAGTAAGTACTACGCAAATTCAAAATTATAATGCTCCAGTAGCTTGTGATGAATTAGATTCAGAAGATGGCATAAATGCTTTTAATTTAGACGATTTCACAACAGATATTCAAGCTATAAACGGCATCACGTTTCCTATAAAATACTATGAAACATATAATGATGCACTTTTAGAAGAAAATGAATTAACTTCTCCATACGTCAATACAAATCCGTACACACAAATTATTTACGGAAGAGCAGAAGATGACAATACATGTTATGGTATTAGTGAAATAACGGTAACAGTGAACAGGCGTCCGCAACTTGTAGAAGATGAAACGGCTTTTTATTGTTTAAATTTTCACCCAGAAACAATACCCTTAGAAAGTGGAGTCATTGGTAATCCTGCCGATTATACTTATGCGTGGTCTAATGGAGAAACTACAAACGAAATTCAAATTAATGAAGTAGGAACCTATACCGTAACAGTTACTAATGTAGAGGGTTGCAAAAAAACGAGAACAATTACTGTAGAAGCCTCTAGTAATGCAACTATTGATTCTATCGATATTGTAGATGCTTCTTCTAATAATACAATAATCGTTAATGCTTCTGGTGAAGGAGTATATGAATACGCCCTTTTTAATGACGCAGGTATGCACACCTATTATCAAACAAGTCCTATTTTTACCAATGTAGCTCCCGGAGGTATTTATACGGTTTCTGTTAGAGATTTAAAAAATAGCTGTGGTATTACAGAAAAAACAATTTCTGTAATTGGTTTCCCTAAGTTCTTTACACCTAATAATGACGGTATTAATGATTTTTGGCAAGTATATGGCGTTTCTAATATTTTTCAACCAAATACAAAAATTAAAATCTTTGATCGTTATGGCAAATTGTTAAAACAAATTAGCCCAATTGGTCTAGGTTGGGACGGTACATTTAATGGCAAAATTTTACAAAACGATGATTATTGGTTTGCAGTAACCCTTCAAGATGGAAGAGAATACTTTAATCATTTCACTCTAAAAAGATAACTCACTTTTGAAAACAAATAGAAAACTACTTCTTATACTTATAGCAAATTTCTTTGTGCAATTTACTTTCGCACAACTACCAACAGATTGTATCGATGCCATTATTGTATGTGGTAACTCCAATGTGAATTTAGACGCTAACGGAATTGGTACACAAGAATTATCTGGCTCTAACACCTGCGGAAGTCAAGAAAATAATAGTTTATGGTTGCAAGTTACCGTAGTTAATAATGGCACACTTGGATTTACATTAAGACCAAACAGTGGAAATATTGTAGTGGATTATGACTTTTTTGTATTTGGCCCAAATGTCACTTGTGGTGCTATTGGTTCTGCTATTCGATGCTCTACTACAAATCCGCAAGCTGCAAATCAAGGCAATAATTTAACGGGGATGAACGGTACAGAAACAGATACAGCTGAAGGTCCTGGAGCAACTGGAAATAGTTTTGTAAAATGGTTAGATGTAATTGCTGGAGAAACGTATTTTATTGTTATCGATAGACCTGCAGGAACAAGCCCTTTTACTTTAGAATGGACCGGAACTGCAGAATTTGCAGAACCACCAACCAATGATGCTGGAAGTGCCGATGCCTTAAACATGGAAGATTGTGATTTAATTACTCCTTTTGATGATGGCTTTACAACATTTAACTTAGAAAACAATACCGCTTCTATTACAGGTACGCAAACAAATATTTTTATTACTTATCATGATTCTGAAAGTGACGCAAACCTAAATATTAACGCATTATCTAGCCCGTATACAAACACCGCAAATCCCAAAACTATTTATGCTAGACTAACCAATACAACCAATGGTTGTTTTGATATTGCTCCCTTTGAATTAACCGTAAAAATAGGCCCCGATTTTAAAACTCCTACAGATCTACTTACTTGTGATAACTATGATGATGGAAACGCCACAGATGGTTTCACCTTTTTTGATTTAGCATCTAAAACGGCAGAGATTCTTGATGGTCAAGATGCTTCACTAGTAAACATAACCTATCATGAAACGAATACACAAGCTTTAAATAACACAAATGCGTTGGCTAGTCCGTATTACACCACAGACACCACCCTTTTTGTAAGAATTGAAAGTGCTTCTGAACCAGATTGCAAAAATATTACAACTTTAGATTTAAGCACATTATCTATACCTCCTAGTATTAACAGTTCTCTTTTTCAATGTGATGAAGATGGGACTATAGATGGTTTAACGGTTTTTAATCTTTTTCAAGCAAAAGACGCCTTAACTGGTGGAGATACAAATGCTCCGGTGAAATTTTATACTTCCGCGGCAGATGCAGAAAATAGCGTGAATGAAATAGATGGTAATATTTACACTAATACTACAAATCCAGAGACTGTATATGCGCAAATTATTAATAGCACCACAACATGTTTTTCTGTGGCAACACTTACGTTGGAAGTAAGCACTACTCAAATTCTAGATTATAACGCTCCAGCTGTTTGTGATGCTTTAGATTCCGAAGACGGCATACACACTTTTAATCTCGATGATTTCACAACAGATATTCAAACTATAAATAGCATTACCCTACCAATTACCTATTATAAAACATATAATGATGCACTTTTAGAACAAAACGAACTAACATCACCCTACACAAATACAATTCCTTATACACAAACTATTTTTGCAAGAGCAGAAGACAATAATGCTTGTTATGGCATTAGCGAAGTTTCTTTAATAATACATGAGTTACCTGCTGTTTTAGAAGACGAAACCCTATTGTATTGTTTAAACTTTTATCCGCAAACCATAACCTTAAAAAGTGGCGTTATTGGCAATCCCAACAACTATACTTATGCATGGTCTAATGGAGAAACAACAAACGAGATTCAAGTAAATGAAATTGGAAGTTATACCGTAACCATTACGAATGCAGAAAGCTGTGATAAATCAAGAATACTAACTGTAGAAGCATCCAATATTGCGACTATAGATGCAGTTGAAGTTATAGACGGAAGCATCCGCAATACCATAACCGTTTTAACTTCTGGTGAAGGAATTTATGAATATGCATTATATGATGCGGATGGCGTTTTGTATCTTCCGTATCAATCGAGTAACATTTTAGAAAATGTATATCCAGGAATGTACACTATTGCTGTAATGGATATTAAAAATAATTGTGGTATTGTAGAACAACCTGTTTCTGTAATTGGCTTTCCCCAATACTTTACACCTAATAATGATGGGATTCATGATACTTGGCAAGTGCTAGGAATTTCTAACCTGATACAACCAAACACCAAAATTAAAATTTTTAATCGTTATGGTAAACTTATAAAGCAAATTAGCCCTTCAAGTACTGGTTGGGACGGCACATTTAATGGAGAATATTTACCAAGTGAAGATTATTGGTTTGCCATTACATTGCAGGACGGAAGAGAATATTTTAACCATTTTTCATTAATACGCTAAAATGAATCGCGTACATGTGCATAGCAGACTATGAAAACGTGCAACCATACTTTAATTTTACTCGTACTTCTATGGACCTTTCTTCCTCTAGCCGCGCAAGATATAACGTTATACCAGCAATACAATGGTCGTATTAATTACACCGCTATTGGTAATACTTTAAACCCTGCAGAAAACAATATAGTTAGAGAATTTTGCGAAACACTACCTAATTCTTCCGCAGTATTAAACCTACCAAATACAGAAAATATTGTAGCAGCCTATTTGTATTGGGCTGGTTCTGGAGTTGGTGATCTAGATGTTTCCTTAAACGATATACCGGTTCTAGCAGAAGAGGTTTACCGTGTTGCATATGAAGATCCTTTTAACGGAACACTCCCCTATTTTTCCTGCTTTACAGACATTACGAGTATCGTTAATAACCTAGGTAACACTACCTACACCTTAAGTGATTTAGATATTTCTGAAACACTAGCAAACAACGATGGTTATTGCAGTAACAGAACTAATTTTGCTGGCTGGAGTATGTATGTTATTTACGAAGAATCTAGCTTACCAATAAACCAAGTGAGTCTTTTTCAAGGCCTAGAAATTATTAACCGCGTAGTACAAGAAAAAACAATTGTTATAGATAATATTAATGTTTTAGATAATGATGGCGCTAAAATTGGATTTCTTGCTTGGGAAGGAGATAGCAACCTCAACTATGGAGAAACCTTGCAAATAAATGGGAATCTAATTTCTAACGCTCCGTTAAACCCTGCAGATAATGCTTTTAATGGTACCAATTCTTTTACTAATTCTAACACATTTTATAATGGCGATTTAGATGTTTATAATATTCAAGATAATATTGCTATTGGTGACACCTCTGTAGAAATAAAACTTACAACGGGAGCTACAGACGACTTTGGAATTTTTAGAGCCGATTTAATAATTTTAAACAATATAATAACCGTTTTAAATAGTCAATTACCAGACGCTACTATAACGATTAACAATTATTATATGCCTTGCTATAGCAAAACCATAGACCTAGATTATACCGTCTTTAATATAAATAGCACAGAAGTATTACCAGAAAATACACCAATTGCATTTTATGCCGACAACCAAATTATTGCACAAAGCATCACACAAAATGAAATAGCAATAGACGCTTTTGAAAACGGAAATATCTTACTTACCATACCAGACAATATTCCAGACCACTTTACCTTAACGCTTGCGGTAGATGATATTGGGGATGGTAACGGCGTTGTTATTGAGCTAAACGAAACCAATAACATAACAACAGAAAACCTACAACGTATTCCATTACCAGAAAGCATAGAATTAGCAGCTATTTTAAATTGTGATATTGGTTTTAATACCGCTATTTTTAATCTAACAAACCCATTAGACAGCATTACATATACAGATATTTCTACTATCCATTTTTATGAAAATTTGGAGGATCTTATAAATAATGATAATTATATAATGCACCCCGAAGATTACCAAAGCACTGCAAGTCCGCAAACGATTTATATAAAAGATACAACCGAGGAATGCTATACCATCTATCAATTTAATCTACAAACAGAAAACTGTCCTCCTACCATTCCGCAAGGGTTTTCTCCAAATAATGACACGGTTAATGATTGGTTTAACATTCAAGATTTATATGATATTTTTGAGCAACATGAACTTCAAATTTACAATAGATATGGTACGCTAATTTTTGTTGGAGATAATTCCACAAGATGGGAAGGCAAAGCCAATCGAGGTATTAATAATCAAGGTGAAATACTTCCTGTTGGCACCTATTTTTATGTACTAAATCTAAATGACAGTAACTATAAAATTATTACCGGTTGGGTTTATTTAAATAAATAGCGCATTCAACACCTTGTATTTCGTCGATTTTATTTGCATTTCACCTAAATTTCACTTACTTTTGGGGTCTAGAAATAAAGCCCTAATAAATTGAAAAAGAGTTCAATAAAAACAATCCATAAGCTAAAGCTACTATTCACATGCCTTTTAGTAAGCAGCTGCTTTTTGCAAAACTCGTTTTCGCAACAAATTTCAATAGACAACACACAAACACCCCAGCAACTTATAGAGAATAATCTAATTCAAGGTTGTGTAGAAGTTTCCAATATAGTTTCTAATGTAAACGGAAGCATCAATGGACTAACTAGTTATGGTTATTTTGAAAAAGGAACTTCCAATTTCCCTTTTGAAAACGGGATTCTATTATCTACAGGGAATTCGGTTTCCGCTGGTAATTCCACCAATGCCAATAACATGCATGATGGAGATGAAAATTGGGGAGCAGATCCAGATATAGAAACGGCTCTTGGTATTTCAAACACCGTAAATGCAACATCTATTGAATTCGATTTTGTGTCGGTTACCAACCAAATTCAGTTCAATTATATTTTAGCTTCCGAAGAATATTATGCAACATATCCTTGTGAATACTCGGATGGCTTTGCATTCCTTTTAAGAGAAGTTGGCACAACTACATATACCAATATTGCAGTGGTACCAGGAACTAACATACCGGTAAACACAAGTACCATACACGACGAAATTGTTGGTCATTGTGCTGCCGAAAACGAAATGTATTTTGACGGCTATAACGTTGGCGACACGAATTTTAATGGACGAACTACGGTGCTTTCTGCTACAGCAACTATTCTACCAAATGTACAATATCATATAAAGTTAGTAATTGCAGATCAAGACGATCAAAATTATGATTCTGCTGTTTTTATTGAAGGAAATAGTTTTAATGCTACGGTAGATTTAGGCCCAGATATTACAACATGTGCCGATTCCGTTTCCCTAAATGCCGACACAGAAAACCCTTTAGCGACCTATGAATGGTTTTTAAATAGCACTTTAATCCCTAACGAAACACCACCGCATATAAAAAACGTAACACAGTCTGGTTTATATCAAGTTGTAGTAACGATGCCAATTGGTAGTACCATTTGTGAGATCACAGATGAAATCCTTGTCACATTAAGTTCAGAACAATCTGCTGGAAATATTGAAGATTACGAAATCTGTGACGATATTAGTAATGATGAAGAAGAGACCTTCGATCTTTCTACAATGGATGCCGAAGTTTTAGCATCTGTTCCAATGTCTAATTACAATATAAGTTACCACTATACAAATTCTAACGCACAAGCCGGAAACAATGCAATTACTGCTCCTATTATAAACGGAACGAATCCACAACTAATTCATGTAAGAATTGAAGATACAGATAATGGTTGTTTAGCATTTTCTACTTTTAATTTAATAGTAAATCCTTTACCAACAATTATAGATCCAACACAACTAGATGTTTGCGATGATGCTACTTCAGATGGTTTTACAACGATAGATTTATCGGTGAAAAACGATGAAATTACTGGCGGAAACACGGGATATATTGTAAACTATCATTACTCGCAAATAGACGCGGATACTGCAGCAAATCCAATTGCGATGCCGTATCCAAATACCAGCACAACAGAGCAACTTTTTGTAAGTGTTGTCGATACTTCTACTGGTTGTGTGAGCACAACAACACTAGTTATTAATGTTTTAGAAAATCCAGATATTAACACAGACACGCAGCAAATTAACGCTTGTGAACCAGATGATGATGGTTTAGCTTCTTTTGATTTATCTACCATAATCCCTGATGTATTAGAAGGCTTAACAGATGTTACCATAACATTTCATGTAACGTATGCAGATGCACAAACGGGAGATAACCCAATTATAGATTATCAAAATTTTAATAATACAATACCAAATACACAAATTGTATTTATTAGAGTGGTAAGCAACAATACCGGTTGTGCTTCTATATCTACAGTAGAGTTACATGCAAACTTATTACAATCTGGAACTGCTATTAGAGATTTTAGTAAATGTGACGATGCTTCTAATGATGGTATTGTTGAATTTAATTTAGATACTGTTGGCAATATAATTGCAAATAATATAGAAGACGCTACTGTTACTTTTTATGAAACAGAAAACGACCAAACCAATGATCAAAACGAAATTGACAAGTCGGTACTTTACACAATAACAGAGAGTCCGCATACTTTATATGTTACCATTGAAACACCTGAATGTATTTACTTTTCAAACATTAATTTAATTATTGATCCAGCAACCATTATTCAACCATTAGACACGGTGGATTATTGCGATACAGATGATGATGGATATACCGCTATTTCTTTAGAAGATTTTAACGATTATGTAAGTGATGGCATCGCAAATGCTGCTGTAAAATATTTTTTAACAGAAGAAAATGCAGATAATAATGAAAACGCATTACCTCCTTTTTACACAAACACAACAAATCCGCAAATAGTATATACACGAGTTAGAAATACTGCCACAGGCTGTTATGATGTTGCCGAGTTAGAAATACAAGTGATTCCTGCTCCTACAGTTATGCAACCCAACGATATTGTTATTTGTGATGATGATTATGATGCTTTGTACCTAGTAAATCTAGAGGATAAAATAGCGGAAATAATAACCAGCACTTCTAATTTAACGATCACTTTTCACACTTCAATAAATGATGCAAATACAAATAACAATGCAATAACCAACACAACTGCATACAACGCAAATACGCAAACCATTTATACACGGGTAGAAAGTGATATCACCACTTGTTTCGCTCTTGTTATTTTTGAAATAACGGTAAACACACAACCTGTCTTTACTACAATTACTAATTTTAGACATTGTGAAACAGATGGCGATCAAACAGGAGATTTTATTTTTAATGAAAAAGATGCGGAAATCTTAAATGGACAACCTGGGAAACAGGTTTTATATTTTGAAACCGCACAAGACGCAATAGACAGAACAAACATAATAGATAAAAACGCAGTGTATCAAAACACCGAAAATCCACAAGAAATATTTATTCGTGTAGAAAATTACTCAGACCACGATTGTTTTGACACCACTTCTTTTGAAATTGAAGTAGGATTGATTCCTGAATTCACGGCTCCAGTGGATTTTATAGTTTGTGATGATATTGCCAATGATGGAATAGAAACCTTTGATTTTTCTGAAAAGGTAGCTGAAATGTCTGCTTCTAGCACCGAAAATTTAACCATTACATTTTACCTTTCTTTTGATGATGCAGAAAATGAAGAGAATAGCCTTCCGCTGATCTATCAAAACACAGATAATCCGCAACAAATTTATACAAGAATAGAAAACGGAACCTATTGTCATGGTATTTCACAATTCGGATTAAATATTATACAAGTACCAAATGTAAACCCTACAGGTCCATTAAGAAAATGCGATACGGATACCGACGGACTTACAAATTTTGATTTAACAGCTGTAGAAATTGATGTTTTAGGAGTAAGACAAAATGATATTGCAATAACATACCATCCCTCTTTTAACGATGTAGAAGCACATACCAATATAATAAACAACCCAAGCAACTATACTAATACTACCAATCCGCAAACCGCATATATTAAAATTACAAGCACCATTTCATTATGTTATGTCGCTGTACCAATAGAGCTAATTGTAGACGTGCCGCCAACAATAAATACAATTTCAAATGTAGAAACTTGTGATAATGAAGACAACACCTTTAATCTTTCCGAAACAACAGAAAGCTTAATAGATGATACTACTAACGTTGCTGTCACTTTTTATAGTACTCTTAATGATGCTGAAAATGCACAAAATCCGTTAAACACAAATTACACCTATCTTTCTAATAATGATACGATTTATGTAAGAGCAGAAAACACGAATTCAAACTGCCACGCTACCTCTTCTTTTGTTCTACAAGTAAATAGTAGTCCGATAGCTAATACGTTAACCGATTTAGAAGCCTGTGATGATGACTATGACGAAATACAACAGTTTAATTTAGAAGAACAAACTGCCATCGTTTTAGGCAGTCAAAATCCAAATGATTTTACAGTTACTTATTTTGAATTAGAAGACGAAGCAAATACTAACGAAAATGCTATTTCAGATTTAAACTTTGCTGCCTTTGATGGACAAACCTTTTACATACGTTTAGAAAACAAGACTACCTTATGTTATACGGTAACAAACTTTAATACTATTGTACACAGAAAACCTATTCTAGAAATTGAAGACCAAACCATCTGTTTAGAAAGTCTTCCACTAATAGTTAGCGCAAACACTGGATTTACTAATGATACATATGCTTGGTCTACAAACGCTACAACTTCAGAAATTGAAATAACAGCAATAGGAAGTTATTCGGTAACGGTTACTACAGCTTTTGGTTGTACCACTTTTGCAACTTTTAATGTAATAGAATCCGAACAAGCAACTATTGAGTTTACCGAGCAAGTAGATTTTTCAGATCCTAATAATATTACGGTTACCATTAGTGGTATTGGAGATTACTTCTACATTCTAGATAATGGTCCTGCACAAGAATCTAACTTTTTTAATAATGTAACACTTGGACCACATGTTATTACCGTTTTAGATGCCAATGGTTGTGCGTCTACTACTAAAGAAATTATAATTATAGATACGCCACTATTCATGACACCAAATAACGATGGCTATAATGATACTTGGCACATTACTGGTGTTAATCAACTTACAGGAACCATTGTCTATGTTTTTGATAGATACGGAAAACTATTGAAAACACTTTCTCATACTTCTCCAGGTTGGGACGGAACCTACAGAGGACAAAACATGCCAACAAGTGATTATTGGTTTCTTGCAGAAGTAATACAAGACGGTAAAAAGTTTGAACTTAAAGGAAACTTTACGCTAAAGCGATAAATACAAATCCCAATTTCTTTAACATATCATTTTCCTTATAAAACGTAACACTTCTTTATATTTGCAATCCAATTATATGTAATGAAGAATTGCTTTACGGTTTTGTTATCTCTTTTTACTTGTTTGCTATTCTCGCAAAACATACAAGTAGATCATACTACCTACACGCCACAACAACTTATTGAAGACATTTTAATTAATAGTGAATGTATTAGTAATGTTGTTGTTACTAATGTAGAAGGTGGTAATTTTAATGGAACAGACCAAAGTTATGGTTATTTTGATGCTTCCGGAACCACCTTTCCTATAGCAAATGGTTTGGTTTTAAGCACCGGAAGATTATCTAATGTTCCGGGTCCTAATAGTAGTTTAAGCGATGATGATGCCCCAGGTTGGTCTGGAGATAATGATCTAGAAACTGCTTTAAACGAAAACAATACTATAAACGCAACCATTTTAGAATTTGATTTTCAATCGCTTAGTAACCAAATAAGCTTTCGTTATTTATTTGCTTCCGAAGAATACCAAGAAGGAAATAATAATACCTGTCAGTACTCCGATTTGTTTGGCTTTTTAATTCGTCCAACAACTTCTACAAACTACACCAATATAGCATTAGTTCCAGGAACCAACACGCCTGTAAAAGTAACCACAGTGCATTCTGGTATTCCAGGTGCTTGCAACCCAATTAATGAAACTTTCTTTGGTGGTTGGAACAACGCTTCTGCTCCAATAAATTTCAACGGACAAACCACTGTACTAACCGCTACAGCAACCATTACTCCTAATGTTACCTATCATGTAAAACTAGTAATTGCAGATGAGCAAAATTATAGATATGACTCTGCTGTTTTTTTAGAAGCTGGAAGTTTTACTTCGGATATTGATCTTGGTATAGATAGACTTTTTGCTACTAGAAACTCTTTATGTGAAAACGAAACTTTAGATCTAGATGCTACCCAAACTGGAGCTACAGGCTATACTTGGTTTAAAAATAGTTTACCAATTGCAGGGGCAACTAGTCCAACCTATACCATTCTAGATGCTGGTACATATAGCATTACTATTACCTATCCTACTACCTGCGTAACGTCTGGAGAAATCACTGTAGAATATGGAACAAAACCAATTGTAAACGACGCCACATTAATAGCTTGTGATTTAAATCAAGACGGAATTACAACCTACAACCTATTCGATGCGCAACAAGATATCGTCACCGTTGGTGGAGATTTTGTCACTAATTACTATCTATATGCTGTAGATGCAGAAGATGAAATAGATGAAATACTAAGTGCAACAGTTTTCGAAAACACGATGGTGTTACAAACCGTTTTTGCGCGTGTACAAAATCAGTTTGGTTGTTTCGCTGTCGCAGAATTGCTTTTAGATATTTCAAATAACGTCGTTACTATTGCTCCTTTTGAAGCATGTGATAATTTTCCTGTAGATGGTTTTACGGAATTTGATTTAAACCTACTGCGTTCCCAAATAGAGACACAAGTTCCTGCCGGATCTACCATTACATTTTTTCCTTCGGAAGCAGACTTACTAGCAGCAACAAATAGCATCAACGGCAACTATACCAATACGATTCAAAATACAGAAACCATTTATGTGCTTATCACCAACGGAAGCAGTTGTTTTGCAGTTAGTACAGTAATGCTATCGATGAAATACACACCGATTCTTTTAGCAGACGAAACTACAAACTACTGTTTAAATACGTACCCAAACACTATTCCATTAGAAGCTGGTTTACTCCTTGGTGCTCCTGGAGATTTCACCTATCAATGGCTATTCAATACTGTACCTACACCTTTTACAAGCGAGACCATAAACATTAATGAAGTTGGTACCTATACTGTAATAGTAACGCATCCAGATGGCTGTTCCGCTACTAGAGATATCGTTGTAGAACCTAAAGATACAGCCTTTGTAGAATCCGTTTCTGTTTCTGGTGTTGCGCCAAACAATACGATTACTATTACCGTTTCAGGAATTGGAGATTACGAATTCACATTAGATGATGATAATGGCAACTACCAAGACAGTCCTATTTTTACTAATATTTCCGCAGGAGAACACATAGCGTACATACGAGATAAAAATGGTTGCGGTACCGTCGAAGAAATTATTTACGTTTTAGGTTTCCCTTCGTATTTCACACCAAATGGGGACTATTATAACGAAACTTGGATGCCATTAGGTGTCGATTTAGATTTTAAAGCAACCATGATTATTCAAATTTTTGATAGGTATGGCAAACTTTTAAAACAAATAAAGCCGCAAAGTCAAGGTTTTAATGGTACATTTAACGGCGAAAATTTACCGTCGTCAGATTATTGGTTTGTCGTTCGTTTTTCTAACGGAAAAACCTACCGAGGACATTTCGCTTTAGTGCGTTAATTATTGTTTACAATAGCATCACATTGTCTATTATATTTTTTATTATTTTTACCATCCTTAAAATTATTTAATGAAAAAAACTATTACTCTATTCTGTTCTATTGCGCTTTTATTATTTACTACCACTAGTACATCTAGCAATACCAATCTTGTTAAAAACAGTAATACAACAGTAGAATGTCCTGCTGCTATTATCACTTCTTTCTCGCCTTCTTCAGGACCAGAAAACACCTTAATTACCATTACTGGAAGTAACTTTAACACAGCTAATGCTGTAACCTTTGGAGGAGTAAATACTACTTTTAATATTATTAGTGATACCGAAATAACCACTTTTATTCCTGCAGGAACTAGCGATTCTTCTACTATTTCCATTATAAGTACCGGAGGCTGCACAGGAACATCTGCGTCAAACTTCACGTTGTTAGCTTCAGAATGTACTACGGCAGAAATTTATATTTCCGAAATTTATGATGCAGTTTCTGGAGAATACGCCGTTATAGAATTGTATAACCCAACCAATGCTTCCGTAGTAATAGATGGTATCTATGAGATTTTGAGATATGGTGAAATTGGAAATACGGCGCCAAACAATATCTTTAATAATATCACAGGAACGATACCTCCTTTGAGTACTTTTATAATTCAAATGGGAAGTGGTACAGATTGTCCTTCATTAAGTGTAGATTTTAATATTCCCTCAGGAATTAATGACAATGATGAATTTGAACTTTTAAAAAATGGTGTCATCATAGATAATGTGCATGCTCCAGACGAAAGAGGATATAGTATTATTAGAAATGCAGATGCTACCATTCCCCAAACCACATATAATGCTAGTGATTGGTCTATCAGTTCTCAAGAAAATTGTTCCGATTTAGGTGTACATACTGCAGATGCAATTCCAGATAACACACCAAACATTACGCATCCTACTTCACAATCGATTTGTGAAAATGGGACAACTACTTTTACAGCTTCCGAAGATTCTGGAACATTTTCATACCAATGGAAAACACTTAACGCTTCCGGAAACTGGGTAAACGTAAACAATAACGCGAATTATTCAGGTGCTACAACGGGTACATTAACCCTTAATAGTGTTCCTGTAAGTTTTAATGATAACCAATATTATTGCGAAATCACTTCGCCTTCGTGTACACTGATAACCAATGCAGCGCAATTAGAAATTGGTATTATTGCTGTAGATACTTTAACCAATCAAACGGTTTGCGAAAGTTATACTTTACCTACCTTAACTAATGGTAATTATTTTACTGGAACTAACGGAACAGGAACTGCACTTACTACTGGCGATATTATTTCGACTTCACAAACTATTTACATTTATAATGTAACAGGTGCTTGTACCAACCAAAGTAGTTTTATAGTTACAATAACTCCTGCTCCAAGCGTGGATACTTTATCTAGTGTTTCTGTATGTACTTCATATACGCTTCCAACACTTACTAACGGAAACTATTTTACGGCAACCAATGGTTCTGGAACTGCTTTAAATGCAGGTGCTGTAATTTCAACGACACAAACCATTTATATTTATAATACTGTAGGAACATGTACTAACGAAAGCAGTTTTACCGTTACCATAAATGGCACACCAACAGTAGATACTCTAGCAAATCAAACGGCATGTGATAGCTATGCCTTACCAACTTTAACCAATGGTAATTACTTTACAGGAACCAACGGAACAGGAACCGCATTATCCGCTGGCGACGCTATTACTTCGTCACAAACAGTATATATTTATATAGAATTAGGTACTGCACCTAACAATTGTTCTAACGAATCTAGCTTTACCGTTACCATAAACCAAATGCCTTTAGTAGACACACTTAATAATGCCGAAGCATGTTCCCAATATGTGTTACCAACAATAACGAATGGTAATTATTTCACAGCAACTAATGGAACGGGAACAACACTTATTGCTGGTGATGTGATTACCACTTCACAAACGGTTTATATATACAATTCCGTAGCTACATGTACTAACGAAACTAGTTTTGATATTACCATTTTACCTGCTACAGATTTTACGCTTGAAGCAAATAACCTTACTGTAAATGAAGATGTATTAACAGTAACAATGAATGATACGACAATTAATTATATGTATGCAGTCGATAGTGGAGATTTTCAACTAGACGAAACTTTTACCAACCTCTCTAACGGAACACATACGCTTTATGTGGAAGATGCAAATGGTTGTGTTTCTAAATCTATTTCTTTTGAGGTTCTTGTTAATCTGGATGCCATAGTAATTCCTAACGGATTTTCTCCAAATGGAGACGGAATTAACGAATGGTTTAATATTCAAGGACTTTATGACACGTACACAAATCATAGCCTAGAAATTTATAACCGTTACGGATCACTTATTTTCAAAGGAAACAACGATAATAAATGGCACGGAAAAGCGAATAAAGGTCTTTTAAGTACAGATAAAACACTCCCTGTAGGAACCTACTTTTATGTATTACACCTTAACGATGCCAATGCTACAAAACAAAGATATATAGGTTGGGTATACCTTAATAAATAACGTATAGTTTAAGTATTCTTTATTAATCTAATATTTTATTATATATTTAGGAGCCTTATTTTTCAAATAAGGTTCCTTTTTTTTATAAGGTAACAATCACATAACGTAAGAAATTAAATATTAATTATTTTTGCGCCCTAATTATAGCTAATGAAACCTATTAAACTTTTACTTGTTTTTATTTGTACTTTTTTTATTTACAATGCAAGCAACGCCTTTAAAACAAGAAAACCCACAAAATTCAGGTTTTGATGATACATTTGATGGTAATAACTGACCAACTTCAGATTATTGGTTTGTTGCTACTTTTTCTAATGGAAAAATACACCAAGGACATTTTGCTTTAAAACATTAAAAAACAGTCACCTAACTTTAAATTAAGGTTCATAATTACTTAAAATAAAATTGATAGAATGAAAAAAGTTACATTACTTTTCTTATTAGCAGCATTGCATACTTTTGCACAAGTTCCAAACATAGCATGGAGTAAAAATTACGGTGGAACGCAGGCCGATTTAGGTAAAAAAATAATACAAACAACAGATTTAGGATATTTAGTTGCAGGAGATACCTATTCCAATGACGGAGATGTTACTTCAAATAATGGAGGTTATGATGTTTTTCTATTAAAATTAAATCCAGATGGAGATATCATATGGAAAAAAACGTATGGAGGTTCTCTTAATGATAATGTTAGTTGGGTAGATCAAACTTCAGATGGAGGCTATATTATATCTGCTACCTCGTACTCTAATGATTTTGATGTATCCGTTAATAAAGGTAGTGCAGATTATTGGATTTTTAAAATTGATAGTTTAGGTAATTTACAATGGGAAAAAACATTTGGAGGAACAGGTTATGATTTTTGTAGAAAAGTGGAAGAAACTTTTGATGGAAACTTTATAGTTACTGGTTATTCAAACTCTAATGATGGAGATGTAACAGGAGCTCATGGTAATTATGATTTTTGGGTATTAAAGTTAAACGCTTCAGGAAATATAATGTGGAAAAATGCTATTGGTGGCTCCGATATAGATATTTCTACTTCTATTGTTGAAACCACAGATAATGGTTATTTAGTTTCTGGAAAATCCGATTCTTCAGATGGAGATAGATTACCATTACAAGGTATTTCTAATGGTAGTTGGGTTGTTAAACTAGATATTAATGGAGTTATTACTTGGAAACAATCTTGGAATAACAACATATTTTCTACCGTTGAAGGAGTAAACGTAATTAACACAAATGATAATGGCTTTCTAGTAAGCTCCAGCCAATCTTCTACTAATGGTATCGTTAATGGAACTCTTACATCTTATTATCCAGATTCTTATATCACAAAATTAGATGTTAATGGTTCCATAGAGTGGCAAAAACCTTTTGGAGGCTTACATGACGAATTACTATTTTCTATGTCACAAGATGCAGATAATGGTTATACGTTAATACACTTTTCGAATTCTAATGACCAATATGTATCTAATCATAATGGAAATGCAGGTTTATCAGGTGATTCAAGTGATGCTTGGATAGTTAAAACAGATAGTTTGGGTAATATTATTTGGGAATCTTCCTTTGGAGGAACAAATAAAGATGGAGGATATAACATTGTTCAAACAAATGATGGAGGGCATGTTTTTACTGGCTTAAGTGAATCTACTAATGGAGACATTGCAAACCCTAAAGGTGACCAAGATTTATGGGTTTTAAAATTAGAAGCAATATGTCCTGCTCCAGTTGTAACTTCTTTTTTCCCTTCTAGTGGACCAGAAGACACATTAGTTTACATTAGCGGAAGTGATTTCACTACTGCAGCAACAGTAGCATTCGACGGAATAAGTACTACCTTCACTATCATTAACGATAATGAAATTGAAGCTTTTATTCCTGCTGGAATTTCAGCATCTTCTAATATAACTATTACTAGTACTGGTGGCTGTGTAGGAAACTCGGCAACAGACTTTACGTTATTAGCTTCCGAATGTACTACTGCAGATGTTTATATTTCTGAAATTTATGATGCGTTTTCGGGAAGTTATGCGGTTATTGAATTATATAATCCAACAAATACTCCTATTGTTTTAGATGGCGTTTATATTATTGAGCGTTTTGGTGATATTGGAAATGCTGCACCAAGCCAAACCTATAACGTACTAGGAACCATACCTCCTTTAGACACTTTTATTATTATATTAGGAAGTGGTTCTGATTGCCCTTCATTAACTGCTGATTTTAATGTTGGCACAGGAATTAACGAAAATGATGAATTTAAACTTTTTAAAAACGGTACCTTAATCGATATTGTTAATGCTCCTGCAGATAAAGGATATACCATTATTAGAAACCCCGATGCTGCCGTAACCCAAACTACTTATACTGCTAGTGATTGGTCTATAAATTCTAATGAAGATTGCTCCGATCTAGGTTCGCATACTGCAGATCCAATTCCGAATAATACGCCAACGATTACAAATCCAACTTCACAAACCATTTGTGAAAATGGCACTGCTACTTTTACAATTTCTATCTCTGGTACCGAAACATACACCTACCAATGGAAAGTTTTAAACAGTGCAGGAAACTGGGTAAACGTAGTCAATGATGCAAATTATTCTGGAGCTACAACAGATACATTAACTATTACCAATGCGCCTTTAACTTTTGATGCGAATCAATATTATTGCGAAGTCAATTCGACTAGTTGTGATTTAGTTACGAATGCGGCGCAATTACATGTTGGTAATGTGGAAGTCGATACACTGTCAAGCGAAACGGTTTGTACAAGTTATACCTTACCTACATTAACAAACGGAAACTATTATACTGCAACCAATGGTGGCGGAACGCAATTAAATGTTGGCGATATGATCACTACATCGCAAACTATTTTTATTTATAATATTTCTGGAACACCTCCTAATACCTGTGATAACGAAACGAGTTTCACCATTACAGTAAGCGGAACGCCTCCTGTAGATACCGTTTCTAGCGAAACCGTTTGTGCTAGTTACACTTTACCTTCTATTACTAACGGAAATTATTACACAGCAACCAATGGTGGCGGAACACAACTGAACATTGGAGATAACATTACAGCCACACAAACTATTTTTATTTACAACCAAGTTGGGACTGCTCCTAACACCTGTTCTAACGAATCCAATTTTACCATTACGGTAACCGGGAATCCTGCTGTAGATACCATATCTAGTGAAGCGGTTTGTACAAGTTATACCTTACCTACATTAACAAACGGAAACTATTATACCGCAACCAATGGTGGAGGAACGCAATTAAATGTTGGCGATATGATCACTACATCGCAAACTATTTATATTTATAATATATCTGGAACGCCTCCTAATACCTGTGATAACGAAACGAACTTCACCATTACAGTAAGTGGAACGCCTCCTGTAGATACCGTTTCTAACGAAACTGTTTGTGCAAGTTACACACTACCTTCTATTACCAACGGAAACTATTACACAGCAACCAATGGTGGCGGAACACAACTGAACATTGGCGATAACATTACAGCTACACAAACTATTTTTATTTACAACCAAGTTGGCACTGCTCCTGACACTTGTTCTAACGAATCTAATTTCACCATTACGGTAACCGGGAATCCTCCTGTAGATACTTTATCTGATCAAGCAGTTTGTACAAGTTACACCTTACCAATACTTACTAACGGAAACTATTTTACTGCAAGCAATGGTAGCGGAACACCACTTAATGCTGGTGATATGATCACTACATCGCAAACTATTTTTATTTATAATATATCCGGGACTGCTCCTAATACTTGTGATAATGAAACCACTTTTGATGTAACCATCTATCCAGCTACAGATTTCACACTGGATGCTTCTAATATTACCATTATTGAAAATACTTTAACGGTTAGTATGACAGACACGTCCATAAACTATATCTACGCAGTAGACACTGGAGCTACGCAAACAAATCCAACGTTTACAGATCTTGCAAATGGCATACACACCTTAGTGGTTCAAGATGAAAATGGTTGTGTAGTAAAATCTATTCCGTTTACAATCGATAGTATTCAAGAAATAAATATTCCTTTATTTTTCACACCCAATGGGGATACCTTTAATGATACCTGGTTAATAACAGATACTCAAAATACCATTAAAGAAATCCTAATTTTTAATAGATACGGTAAACTTCTAAAGCAAGTTTCGCCGAGTTCTAAATTTTGGGATGGAACATACCGAGGTTATAATTTAGAAACCAATGATTATTGGTACTTAATCACACTACATAGCGGAGAAGAACTTAAAGGGCATTTTACACTTAAAAGATAATCTATAAAGTTTTCGGAGTCTTACATTTTATATTAAAGTAACTTTAAGTAATTTAGCTGAATTACAGATGGAAACATTTGTCATTCCGTAAGCTTAAACTATGCTTTTCGACACAGGTAATACGGAATAATAACCTTTTTTTTGTTGCTGCGTTGTAGCTTAGCATGCCAATAACTTATGAAATTTAAAATAGAATCGGAATTCAAACCAACTGGAGATCAACCAAATGCCATAAAACAATTAGTGCATGGTTTAGACACCCATGAAAAATACCAAACCTTACTTGGTGTTACAGGTTCTGGTAAAACATTTACAGTTGCTAATGTTATTGAAGAAACACAAAGACCAACCTTAGTTCTTGCACATAACAAAACTTTAGCGGCACAATTATACAGTGAATTCAAACAGTTTTTTCCAGAAAATGCTGTAGAATATTTTGTGTCTTATTATGATTATTACCAACCCGAAGCCTACATACCAACTTCTGGTGTTTATATAGAAAAAGATTTATCTATTAACGAAGAAATAGAGAAAATGCGATTAAGTACCACTTCTTCCCTCCTTTCTGGTCGTCGTGATGTCATTGTTATTGCTTCCGTTTCGTGTTTATATGGTATTGGGAATCCGGTAGAGTTTCAAAAAAATGTCATTACATTAAAACGAGATCAGGTCATTTCTCGTACCAAATTATTACACCAATTAGTACAAAGTTTGTATTCGCGTACCGAAGCAGATTTTAATCATGGAAACTTCCGAATAAAAGGAGATACGGTAGATATATTTCCAAGTTATGCTGATGATGCTTTTCGCGTTCACTTCTTTGGCGATGAAATTGAGGAAATCGAATCTTTCGACATTCAAACCAATAAGGTTATTGAAAAATATGACGTACTGACTATCTATCCTGCAAATATGTTTGTTACTTCTCCAGACATTTTACAAGGAGCCATTAGAGGTATTCAAGACGATTTAGTAAAACAATACGATTATTTTAAAGAAATAGGAAAACACTTAGAAGCAAAACGACTTAAAGAACGTACCGAATTTGATCTAGAAATGATTCGGGAACTTGGTTATTGTTCTGGTATTGAAAACTATTCGCGTTACCTTGACGGAAGAGAGCCGGGAACGCGACCTTTCTGTTTGTTAGATTATTTTCCAGAAGATTATTTAATGGTTGTAGACGAAAGTCACGTAACTATTTCACAAGTTCATGCTATGTACGGAGGAGATAGAAGCAGAAAAGAGAACTTGGTAGAATATGGATTTAGACTTCCTGCTGCCATGGACAATAGACCTCTAAAATTTGAAGAGTTTGAAGCACTTCAAAATCAAGTCATTTATGTGAGTGCTACTCCTGCAGATTATGAGCTTGAAAAAACGGATGGTGTTTATGTAGAGCAAGTCATTAGACCTACTGGTTTATTAGATCCGATTATTGAAGTGCGACCAAGTTTAAATCAGATTGATGACTTAATTGAAGAAATACAGCAACGTATAGAAAAAGACGAACGTACTTTAGTAACGACGCTTACCAAACGTATGGCGGAAGAATTGACCAAATATTTAAGCAGAATTTCTATCCGAGTAAACTACATCCATAGTGATGTAGATACTTTAGAGCGAGTTCAAATCATGCAAGATTTACGTCGCGGTATTTATGATGTTTTGGTGGGTGTGAATTTATTACGTGAAGGTTTAGACTTACCAGAAGTTTCTTTAGTTGCGATCTTAGATGCAGATAAAGAAGGTTTTTTACGTTCGGCAAGGTCTTTAACCCAAACGGTTGGTCGTGCAGCACGTAACCTTAATGGAAAAGCAATAATGTATGCCGATAAAATTACCAAAAGCATGCAAAAAACGATTGATGAAACCGAATACAGACGTGCAAAACAAATCGCATATAACACCCAGCATAACTTAGTACCAAAAGCATTAAATAAGAGCTTGGATAGTGCATTATCGAAAAACTCGGTAAGTACCTATAGTTACGAACTAGAAGCTGCAAGAGCTGCAGAACCAGAAAGCGAATATCTAAGTAAAGGAGAACTGGAAAAGAAAATTCGTGAAAAACGAAAAGTGATGGAGCAAGCTGCCAAAGCATTAGACTTTTTAGTTGCTGCAAAACTACGTGATGAAATTAAAAGCTACCAAGGTAAACTGGAAGCACTGAAGGCCTAATTTATAACTAATGACCGACGACTGCAATAGTTTACTACACAGAGACTCACAAAGATCCACAAAGTTGCACGGAGAAATTACGAACAAAGACGAAAATGTTGCCTTACCTATTGATGACTGATGACTGATGACTGATGACTGAAACCTATGTCATTTCGAGCTTGTCGAGAAAACTTTTTTTACGGATATTCTTTTCAAAGAAATTTTTAGCTTAATTCAGAAGATTCCGCATTTTAGCGGAATAAGTCCCACTAACCAAATGGAATGCACCAAAAGGCTTTTCCATTTAGAACCTACCTTAATTATACTGTACCTTAAAAATATCGATCAATACATCTGGTGGCACCATCTTATTTGGAAAGCTCTCCATCAAGTACAATACCTTATTAATAGACTCATGGTTTAAACCCATTCGCAAACCAAAATTATGGAGTTTAATAATTTCTTTATCATTAATATCTCCATCAATACTCATTAGTAAAACCAACCTATGAAACTGTACAATGCGCTCGCTATGTGATTTTAAATGGGTATAATCGATAGGGTTTGCTATAAGATAATCAAAATCTTCACGAGAAATATGTAACTGCTTCGCTACACCTAATAAAAATTTATGTTCTATACTTTTTATCATCTTGTCGCATTTTGCAAATGCAATCATTTCCGACAAAAGGCATAGTTTTTCTACCCTATTTACCATTACTATGAGGAATTAATTAATTATTATAAAGTTAGATATAATCCCTCTTTTATAATCGTTGATATATTGTATCTTGTCGAAAAAAAAAGAGCAATTCATCGCTTTTATACTAGTTTCATAGAAACAAAATCTTATAGAACAACATACAACACCTTTGTTTTACATGTTTCAGACGATTTTCACTTCTAAAACTAACCAAAAAAATTAAAATTCTACTATGACTAATAATGACATATTTAAAAAACTAAGAGTAGCACATAAACTTCGTGATGAGGATATTATAAAAATTCTAGAATTAGTAGATTTTAGAATCGGAAAAAGTGAACTTAATGCTTTTTTCAGAAAAGAAGACCATCCAAAATATATGGAATGTGGCGATCAGATTTTACGAAATTTCCTTAACGGTTTAGTGATTCATTTACGTGGACCAATGCCAAAAAAAGGAGAGAAAAAAATAAGCGATACGCCAACAAAGAATAAGATACAAAAAAAGAGCAACGATTAGTTGCTCTTTTTTTTGGTCTATACTTACCAAAATTTAAAGAAAACGTATCTGTCATTTCCCATTTTAAGACAAAAAAAAGAGCAACCAAATGGTTGCTCTTTTCTATATATTTATGAAATACAGAAACTAGTTCTGCATCACATTGAAATTTATTTAGATAATACTTCTTGTACTTTATCTGCAGCTTCTTGAAACTCTGTAGCACTCATTACAGCTAATCCTGAATTATCAATTAATTTTTTCGCAATATCGGCATTAGTACCTTGTAAACGAACAATAATTGGCACTTCAATATTCCCCATGTTTTTGTACGCATCAATAACACCTTGAGCAACACGATCACAACGAACAATACCACCAAAAATATTAATTAAGATTGCTTTTACAGCTGGATCTCTTAAAATAAGTTCGAATGCAATTTCTACTCTTGCAGCATCTGCAGTACCACCAACATCTAAAAAGTTAGCCGGCTCACCACCTGCTTGCTTAATTAAATCCATTGTTGCCATTGCAAGTCCTGCACCATTTACCATACAACCAACGTTACCGTCAAGATCTACATAGTTAAGTCCATGTTCACCTGCTTCTACTTCAATTGCATTTTCTTCACGTAAATCACGTAAAGCAGCTAAATCTTTATGTCTATATAATGCGTTGTCATCTAAAGATACTTTAGCATCCACAGCCATTATTTTAGAATCACTTGTTTTTAAAACTGGGTTAATTTCAAATAAAGAAGAATCAGACGCTACGTAAGCTGTATATAATGCAGTTACAAATTTTGTCATTTCTTTAAAAGCAACACCAGATAAACCTAAGTTAAAAGCTATTTTTCTAGCTTGAAAACCCATTATTCCTAAAGCAGGATCTATTTCTTCATGAAATATTAAATGTGGTGTTTCTTCTGCAACCGTTTCAATATCCATTCCACCTTCTGTAGAATACATAATCATATTTTTACCTGTAGCTCTATTTAAAAGTACAGACATATAATACTCTTCTGTCTCAGAATCTCCAGGATAATAAACATCTTCACAAACTAAAACTTGGTGTACACGTTTACCTTCCGCAGAAGTTTGAGGTGTTACCAAATCCATTCCAATAATTTGTCCAGCAATTTCTTCTACTTCTTGTAAGCTCTTAGCAAGCTTAACTCCTCCACCTTTACCACGTCCACCAGCATGAACTTGTGCTTTAATCACGTGCCAACCAGTTCCTGTGTCTTCCGTCATTTTTTTTGCTGCAGCAACTGCTTCTTGAGCGGTTTGTGCAACGATTCCTCTTTGAATACGTACGCCAAAACTGCTTAATAATTCTTTTCCTTGATATTCGTGTAAATTCATCTTGTTTAAAGTAAAATTGTTAGTTCTCTTTCGCCAAAAGCTTCAAAGAATTTATAATGAAACAAAAGTAAATAATCACAAGAACTTACCCTAATATTTAATTATTAAAAAACGAACAAACTATAGAAATCTCATATTGTTAAATATTTAACAATATGTTTAAAATGTGTAATATTATGTTATTTTCATTTTTATAAGCCTAAAAAAAAATATATTTGAAAAAAAATCACACATGGAAAACAGCGAATTATTAAAGATAACAAAAGATTTCGGGAGTCCGATTTATGTTTATGACGCAGATAAAATAGCTTTTCAATATAAACGTTTAACTTCTGCTTTTAAAAAGGTGAAGCAGGTAAAACTGAACTATGCTGTTAAAGCGCTATCTAATATTTCCATTTTAAAATTAATGAAATCCTTAGGAGCCGGATTAGATACGGTTTCTATTCAAGAAGTAAAACTAGGACTTACCGCTGGTTTTACTCCAGATCAAATTATTTTTACTCCCAATGGTGTTTCCTTAGAAGAGATTGAAACAGCTGCAAAATTGGGTGTTCAAATTAATATAGACAACCTTTCTATTTTAGAACAATTTGGTACAAAGCATCCAAAAACACCGGTTTGCATTCGTATCAATCCGCATGTAATGGCTGGAGGAAACACGAATATTTCTGTAGGACATATAGATAGTAAATTCGGAATTTCCATCCATCAAATACCACATATCCTTCGTATTGTAGAAAACACAGGAATGCATATTAACGGGATTCACATGCATACCGGAAGTGATATTTTAGATATTGATGTGTTTTTATATGCAAGTGAGATTTTATTTGAAACCGCTAAACACTTTAAAACGTTAGACTTTATTGATTTTGGATCTGGTTTTAAAGTACCTTATAAAGCAGGAGACATTGAAACAAATATTGAAGAATTTGGAGAAAAACTTACCAAACGTTTTAATGATTTCTGCAAAGAATACGGAAAAGAATTAACGCTTGCTTTTGAGCCAGGGAAATTTTTGGTGAGTGAAGCTGGTCAGTTTTTAGCGAAAGTAAATGTGGTAAAACAAACAACCTCAACGGTTTTTGCGCAAATCGATTCTGGATTTAATCATTTAATACGACCAATGCTTTATGGGTCGCAACATGAAATTGAAAACATTTCAAACCCAAAAGGTAGAGAACGTTTTTATAGTGTTGTAGGTTATATTTGTGAAACAGATACTTTTGCGAATAACAGACGTATTTCTGAAATTAACGAAGGAGATATTATAGCTTTTAAAAACGCAGGAGCGTATTGCTATTCGATGGCTAGCAATTATAATTCGCGTTATCGTCCAGCAGAAGTACTTTGGCTAAATAACAAAGCGCACTTAATTAGAAAAAGAGAAACTTTTGATGATATACTGAAAAATCAGATTGAAATAGAAATAGGTACTTCTAGCAAAAAGAAGGAAAATATTTTAGTAAAATAAGACACTTCAATTATACAATATAAATCCGTTTTAAGACAGCACATTCTTAAAACGGATTTTTTTTTCGTAAGAAAAACCATTTATCTGCGTTTTTCCAGCAAAATCAAGGTATTTTTGAAATTAAAAATAAAATTTAATGGATTTCACTAACCCTTTAGTTTACGGCGTACCTTGTTTTTTAGGACTCATTTTATTAGAGTTAAGCTATAGCAAACACCGTAAAGAACCTCGTAATCAAGAATTATACGGATGGAAAGATTTAGGGGCAAGTGTAACTATGGGTGTTGGTTCTGCTATTATAGCGCCACTTACTAAAACCATTGCAGCCATTGTATTATTTAACTTTATTTACAACCTTTTTAACCCAATAGTAGCTGGTGTACACACCAATATTATGGGATACGAGTCTTTTGGATACGCTTGGTATATTTGGTTTATATGCCAGCTTTGCGACGATTTTAGTTATTATTGGTTTCACCGACAAAACCATAACGTACGCTTTCTTTGGGCCGCCCATATTGTGCATCATTCTTCTAATAATTTTAATTTAGGGACAGCTGTGAGAAACGGATGGTTTACTCTTTTTTACAAACCTTTATTTTACATGTGGATGCCCGCTATTGGCTTTCCGCCTGAAATGGTAGTCGTTTGTTTAGGTATAGAATCGCTTTGGCAATTTCAATTACATACCGTTTACGTTCCTAAATTAGGTATTATTGAAAAAGTATTTAACACGCATACTATGCATCAAGTACACCATGCACAAAACATAGAATATATGGATAAAAACCATGGTGGTTTTTTAAATATTTTTGATAAAATTTTTGGTACTTGGAAAGAGCTAGATGAGAATATTGAAATTAAATACGGCGTTACTCATGCGCCAAACTCCTATAATCCACTTGTTATTTTAACACATGAATACAAAGATATTTGGAACGATATGAAAAAATCTAAAAACTGGTCCCATAAATTCATGTATGCTTTTGCGGCTCCTGGTTGGAGTCATGATGGCAGTACACTTACCATAAAACAACTACGAAAACAAATGAAAATGCAAAACCTGAAAAGTTAACTTTTCAGGTTTTATGCCTTTTCTATAAAACGAAGTATTACTTTTTAATAAACTTTTTAGTAAGCACCGCGCTATCTGTTTCTACTTTTACAACATACATTCCTGCTTGCAAAACACTAACATCGATAGCTGTTGTATTATTTGTTGTACTTAGAACTTGTCGTCCATTAATATCATAAATACCAATAGTTTTAATAGGGTTTGGTGTTTTTAAATTTATATTTAAAACAGAATGCACCGGATTAGGAACAACGGATATCTCATTATATGCATTTTCGTTAATCCCTAATAAAGTGACTAAATATGCTTCATTAATAGTAGTAGTTTCGTCCACACTTGCAATTGGAATTACAATATGCACCGTATTAGATCTAAAAACTAAATTACCATTACCATTATCATAATAATAGTAAGACGTTTGTGTCGCGGTACCTGCGTTAGGTAAAAAAGGAGGAAGACCTAAATTAACTGTTTGAACTACTTTTAATCTAGTAACCGTCGAGCTATAAGCTCCAACACCAACATCATTCATGTTAAGCGTTCCATAAGCATCTACTGTCTTTACAATGTCACCAGTAAATTCGCCAGAAATATCTGGATTAGTGAAAGTACCTTCAACAAGATCGGTGTTATTGTAACCAAAACTTAATGGAAATGTACCAATAAGCGCATTATCGTCATTATAATTTAATTCTAAGTCGGGCGTTATTGCTCCGGTAATAAAAAGTTCACCAGCCACACTTTTAAATAAAATATCGTTATCACCTGAAGAAAACACATTTGTTGTTCCAGGAAACGTATTTGTTTGATCCGTGGTTGGTCCAGCATAGGTATCTGTAGAGTTACCCGCATCAGTTAAGCTTGTAAAATTCCAAGTAGCGCTTGCTCCCATTGGGCTTTGATCTACTGCACCATCTACAATAGCATAATTAGACATGTGCACACTATTAAAGGTTGCAATGTTTTGCGAAAAACCAAAACTAGTAGTTAAACAGACTAAGTAAAGTAATTTTTTTTTCATTTTTTAAAAGATTGATAATTAGCTTTTAAAAGTACAAAAAGGAAACAGACAATCTAAAATTCTACTACAAATGACAACTATTGACGTTCAACTACTTAAATAGCGCTTTCCTTTACATAGGGTCATTTTATTCAAAAAAAAAAAAACAAATTACAAACCAGGTGCATTAGAAGACATCTTTTACTAATTATTAATTTACTGTAAATCAATGATTAAGGCGTTTTATTTTGTATATTTATATTAATCAATAATACTACTAATTAAACTAAAATAAGTATTGCCTCACTTTTGCTGTAATTATTAATCAACCTATTTCTTTATGGAAACGGTTTATTAATTTAAATTTTAGTTTTATGAAAAAAATCATCCTATTCGGAATACTATTATTCGTAATAGTTTCCTGTAACAAACAGCGATACACGCAAAACTCTCCAGAAATTGACATTGTTAAAGCGGTTATAAATAATTATGACTACCAGAAATGGGATAGCTTAACGATGAAATATGCCGACACCGCGAAAGTATATTACAACACAAGAGATCAATTTTTTACTGCAAAAAGTTTACCGGAATATCATAAAAGGAATGATTCCAGTTTTTTAACTAGAGCTTTTGAAGAAAACAGAAGAGAGTTTGAAATGGTTACGGATGATAGTGGAAAAAACTGGGTGAATTTTTGGGGAATCTGGGAAGGCAATCTTTTAGAGAACAATAAAAAAATTGAAATGCCGGTTCATATTACTTATCAATTTATTGATAAAAAAATAGTTCTTGAATATGGATATTGGGATGCCAGCCAACTAGTATTAGCCCTTCAGCGCTTGGAAGACATGAAGAAAACAGATACTATTTTTATTCAATAATAAAAAACGGGATTAATTTTTAATTATTCTTTTAGTTTCTATTTCGCCATTTTCAGTTTCAAAAACAAAAAAGTATATTCCAGGTTCTAGATTGCTCACATTTAAATTAGTAGTATTACTAGAAGCAATTTTATGGGAAAGCTTCCTTTGCCCTTTCACATTATAAACCGTAAGTTTTAGGTTTAAAAGATCCTTCGTTTTATCTATAGTTAGGGAATGAATAACAGGATTAGGAAACAACTTTATTTTAGAAGCTATATGCTTATTTGTACTTAATAAAGCGCTTCCGTAAATTGCTTGATCCCCATTATTAGTAGTAATAGTTAATGTATAGGTATTATCTATAAGTTGCACTATATTATATGTAAATGCACCGGATTGATTCGCAAAATAAAAATTAGAAAAATAAAGACTTTCAAAACTACTATTTTCTTGCATATCACATACAATCAACGTTTGATATAATTCTGAAAATGTAAAAGTAGATAAAGCATCATCAAAGATTAGATTTCCACTAAGAAGGTTGCATACGTTAGTCTCAAAATCAAAACCTGTAAAAAAAGCTAATGAAACCGATGCAACTTCGGTATTAGATGGCGGATAATTATTTTGACCATTAACAATTACATTTTGTAAATACCACACATTTTCACCTAACCGCGAATCTTGGCCTTTACTATGTAGTGCAAATAAAAATATAATGATTACTAAAAAATATTTCTTAAAATCACACTTTGGAAAACCTTTCATATGGAGCCTTTTTATCTATAAAGGTAGTTTTTTTGTGGAAAACAAAAACTAATTTTTAATCGTACTTTGTTTTGGTAACGGATTAGTTCCATATTTATCAAACAGATACACTAAAGAAGTCATGGTTGCTGCACCAAGTTCTAGTTCGCGTTTATTAACGGCATCGAAGGTATCATTTGCCGCATGATGATGATCAAAGTAACGTTGTGAATCTGGACGTAATCCTGCTAATACATTACTATCATTTTTTAAAGGACCAACATCTGCACCACTTCCACCTTTTTCAAAATAATGAATAAGGTATGGTTTAAACAAAGGTTTCCAACTTAATACTTGGTCAAAATTAGCATCGCTACAATCAAAACTAAATCCTCTTGGTGTAAATCCGCCAGAATCACTTTCTAAAGCAAACACATGGTTTTCTCCTTTTCGCTTTGCTTCTTCTGCATATTTATTTCCGCCACGCAATCCGTTTTCTTCATTCATAAATAAAACGACACGAATACTTCTTTTAGGTTTAATACCTGATGCTTTTAAAAGTCTTAAAACATCCATTGACTGTACCACTCCTGCTCCATCATCATGCGATCCATCTCCCAAATCCCAAGAATCTAAATGACCTCCAACTACAAAATATTCTTTAGGAAACTCACTTCCTGTAATTTCACCAATGACATTATGCGATAATACATCTCTAAATTGCGAACAGCTTTGTTTAAAATAAAATTCTAAGTCTTTATCTAATTTTAATGCGGTACTTAAAAGCTCTGCATCATTAGTACTTATTGCAGCTGCAGGAATACGTTTTTCTAAAGGAAGATCGTCATAAGTCATACTTCCTGTGTGTGGAAAATCGTCTAAACGTAAATTCATAGAACGAACAATGACACCAACAGCACCAAACTTCTCTGCTTCTACTGCGCCACTATACCGTTGATTTACACAACCACCATAGGCATTGAAAGTACTAATTAAATCTTCTTGCATTGGCCTGTTAAAGAATATAATTTTTCCTTTTATTACTGCTTCACCAAGTCCCTGTAATTCTTCAAAATTTTGTACTTCAATGATTTTTGCTTTTAAACCTAAAGGGTTTGTGGCTACAGAGCCACCAAGCGCACAAATATTAACACTGGTTGTCGTTTTCTTTTGTGAAGACTCTATATATGCGTATTCTTTTGCACCACGAACCCATTTTGGAACCATTACTTCTTGCAACCAAACTTTATCTAAGCCTAGCTTTTCTAATTCTTCTTTTCCCCATTTTACAGCAAATTCTGCTTGTATAGATCCTGATAAACGTCCTCCTATTTGATTGGATAAGTAATCTAGCCATTCGTAACTTTTACCATTCGTTAAGGATTGTTTATATATTTCTTTAAGGATTTCTTCGTCGGTTTGCGAATAGCTAGTAATCGTACTTAAGGCTAAAAGTAATAGAAGGATTTTTTTCATGGGTAATTATTTTAGGGATGCCATTTTAAGTTTGAAAGATACTACTTCTAAAAAGTAGGAATCCTTAAATAAAATATAAAACATTAATTTATATGTTATTCCTCAGTATTCATTATCCAAGTTAATGCTTGTTCTTTTTTAGCTCTAAAAATGGTATTATGTTTTTCATTGGGCGCATCTTCATATTTCCAAATTAATGTACTAGGCGAATTACTTTGCAAGGTTTTAGCTAGGTTATTGGTATGTATGGAAATATCTTCTACTCCCGATCCAGCAAACCAAAGTTTCTTTTTTTTATTCGGAAAAGCATTTAAGAATGTCGAAGCATTTTGTTCTAGATAATGATTATTCCACCAAAGAGAAGGATCCATTGCAATATAGAAATCGAATGCATTTGGTTTTAAGAGGAAAGTTTCCATAACAAAAAGGCCCGCTAGCGATTCGCCAATAATACCTTTTTGAGAAGTAGTTCTGTATTTACTATTTATCTGAAGCATTAATTCTTCGGTTATAAATGCTCTAAAGTTTTTTGCTCCATCGGTTAACGGACAAAATTGTGCATCATATTCCGTTTCCGAAAAACCTGTGAGGTCTCTTCCTCTTTCTGTATTTTCAATTCCGACAAGAATTACCGGCGGTATATTTTTCCTTTCCACTAACTTAGCAATGGAATTCGCTATATGCGGAAAATCTTCTTTTATTCCGCCATCAGGCATATATAAAACAGGAAAAGAATCGGTACCATTTATATAATTTGGTGGAACCCACACATTAATTACGCGCGTTTCATTTACAAATTTGGACTTTATAGTAAAGTTATCATGATTTGGAATAACGTCATGAATGGTTATGGTTTGCCAACAACTAGAAGTTAGTAAAGCTACAAAAAGTAGAAAGTAAATAGATTTATTCATCGTTTGTTTGTTAGTATTCCTTTTAAAGTACAATTAATTTAACTGTTCATTAATCGATTTATGCAATGCGCAATATCTTTTCCATTTTACGTCCTCTTGCCAATTCCTCTACTAGTTTATCCAAATATCGGACTTCTTTGGTTAGCTGATTTTCTATTTCTTCAATTCTATACCCACAAATCACCCCTTTAATTAGTTGGGCATTTGGGTTTAATTTTGCACTTTTAAAAAATATTTCAAAAGTCACTTTTTTAGCTATTAGTTCTTCTAGTTCTTGTTCATCATAACCCGTTAACCAATGAATAACTTGATGTAATTCGTCTTTACTTCTACCTTTTTTCTCCACTTTGGTAATGTAATGCGGATACACGGAAGCGAATGTCATTTTTGCAATACGTGCATCATGGTGGCTTGTTGTGGACATCGTTTATTTTATTTTTTGATTCTTATGGTTTTCAAAGTGCTTTCCGTTTTACCGGTATTTAGAATAGCAACTTTCCTTTTCATTCTTGCTTTGCTTTATTCCATTTTTATAGCCGTAGAATAAATTTTACTTAAGCCATTTTGATTTCCTTGAATATAGCTTTTAAAATCTAAAACATCCTTAAACTTTCTAGATTCCAGATTTCTTCTTTTACTGGTAAAATATAAGATTCCGTTTTCCGCATCATAAAAAGGACAGTATTCCATATACTTTGTATTAATAGGAGTCCCCATATTTTTTGCTTTTTCCCATTTTCCATTTGCATCTTTTCTAGAAATGTACAAATCCCCACTTCCTTGTCCGCCTTCTTCCTTATACTTTGTATATATTATAAATTCTTCTTCTCTAGAGATAAAAGCATTAAACTCATAACCACTACTGTTTATGTTTTCATTCAAAAGAATTGGTGCTTCATAGCCATCGCCATTCCATTTAGAAAAATAAATATCATCTTTTCCTAATCCATTAGGAGATTCCATCGTAAAATACAAATTATTATTTTTACTCACGGAAGGATAAAACTCATTAAAACCGGAATTAATTGGCTTTCCTATATTTTTAGGTGCCGACCACTTGTCTTTAGTATTATTTCTATCCACATACCAAATATCGAAATCTTTCTTTTCATTAGAAGTATGGTCTAAAGGTCTATCTGAAACAAAAAATAGTCGATTTCCTTTGGGAGACAAAAAAGGTTCTAAATACATAAAGGAATCATTAAAAGACACTAATTCTGGTTCCGACCATTCCTTTTTCTCTTTTTTGACGACTACTATTTGTGAAATTTGTGCATCTGGACTTTGTATGGTAAAAAAAGCTTCCTTACCAGTATTAGAAATACAAAAATCGCGTACGTTATAAAATTCACCTAATTTTTTATCAAACGGAATAATCGCATTATCCTTTTGGCCAAATACCACAGTAGAACTTAAAACTAATACTATTATCCATCTCATTTATATCTTATTATTTTTCTAAATTTACTCTATTCAAATAACCTTTAAAATTCGTGCTAATAAATACTTTAAAACCCAGCTTATTTATGTAAAAAGCTTTTGTGACATCTTTATCAAGCATTGGTAATTTTGGAATGATAGTAGTTAGCATAATTTTTAAGATTCTTGATCTTTTTTATGTTCTAGAATATCTGCTGGCTGACAATCTAATGCTTCACAAACCGCATTTAAAGTACTAAACCGAATTGCTTTTACTTTTCCCGTTTTTAGTTTAGACAAGTTTGCTAAGGAGATATTTACGATTTCAGATAATTCGTTAAGTGACATTTTACGTTTTGCCATCATCACATCCATATTTACAATAATTGCCATATGTTATACTGTTTCTTCTAGTTCTTCTTGATTTGCTACTCCTTTTGAAAAAATAATAGCAATCACATAAATTACAGCTGCCATTAAAATAAAGGCTTGACTGTCTGCCCAAAACTGGTTTAGCATATCGATATTATAACCACGATGTTGCAAATTTTTAGCAACCTGCCTTGCTAAATAACTTAATAAGCCTATGGAAAATGTATAGTAACTAATTTGTGATATTTGCTTAGAAACAAAACTATTGAACGGCTTAGATAAATCAATTTTGGTTACGAGTACAATTAGTAAATAGAATAGATATGCTTTAAGAATCGAGATGATTAGGATAAAACTATACATACTATAAAAAGCTCTTTTACTGCTTGCGTACATTTCGCTTAAGTCTAATTTCTGATATAATTTTGAAACGAATTCCGGGTTATACAGACTAAAAATAAAGTTGACTACCAAGCCTCCTGCTTCAATACACAGACCAACAAAGATGACCCAAGCAACAATTTTTAAACCTTTAAATACGACGTTATTTGTTTCTGACATGATTAGAATAGCTATAAATATATTACAAATATAGATAAACATTTATTGATAAACGATAAATATTTTATTTTTAATGATATATTTCAAAAACAACAAAGGGCAACAAATTATTTTTATCAACTCATTACCCTAAAAAAAAGCACATAATTCTTCCTCTCAAAAAAAGGATGAAATCCATAGGAAACTATTCCTTATTCAACTGCTCCTTATACCATTCAATATTTGCCTTCACATCATCATCCAATTCTGGTTCTTTAATATCCGTATATTCTTTTAATGTATCATACATTATTTTTGCGACTATCAGTCTTGCTGTTGGTTTATCATCTGCTGGAATATTAAACCAAGGCGCATGTGGTTTTGATGTTCTATTTAAAGCATCTTGATAACATTCTTGGTATGCTCCCCAAAGTTTACGCTCTTTTAAATCACCTGGAGAGAATTTCCAGTTTTTAGATGGTTTATCTAAACGACGTAGTAAACGGTTTTTCTGTTCCTCTAAAGATAAGTTTAAAAAGAATTTAAAAATAATAGTTCCAGTTTCTGCAATGTGCTTTTCAAAATTATTTATTTGTTGAAAACGTGCATTCCAAAAAGCCTCATCTATATCTTTTACGGAATTTATATGCGGCAAATGCTCTCCCATAATATAGCCAGGGTGCACTCTGGTTACTAATACGTTTTCATAATGCGTTCTATTAAACACACCAAACTTACCGCGAGCAGGAAGTGCAATATAATGTCTCCAGATAAAATCATGTTTTAATTCTAATTCTGTTGGTACTTTAAAACTATGAACCACCACTCCTCTTGCATTAAAATCTTTAAATACTTCACGAATTAAACTGTCTTTTCCGGCAGTATCCATTCCTTGTAAGCAAACCAAAACAGCATATTTACCATGTGCATAAAGCGTGTCTTGTAGTTCACCTAGTTTTCGTCTTACTTTTCTTAACTCGTCTTTTACATCTTCTTCTTCTGCTTCTAAATTAAAGGTTGTAGTTAGTTTAGAAATTTCTATTTGAGATTGTATTTTAAAGTCGTTTATTTTAATGTCTTTCAATTTCCAAGGCTTTTATAAGTTCTGTTTAAAGATATTAATATTTTTGGTTAATAGAAATTCTATTAATAAATAGCTGCTATTAATTTGCCTAAACTTTTCTAGTCGAGCTCATTATAAATATTGTAATTTTATCGTCTCACTAATTCATCTTCATGAAATCTTTTTACCTATTCATATTTACACTAGTACTATTTCCTTTTATAACTTTTTCGCAACAAGTAGATTCGATACCTACGACTATAAAAAATGGAATTACAAAACCTAGCATTGTGTCTTCCCATCCTTTTGGTATCTTTTTTTCAAGACTACAAGGAAATTTTAAAACACATGCCACAAAAAAAGCGGTTGTTAATATTAGCTTAGAAAGTGCAAATGTTTGGGGGCCGCCAGTAACCACATACGTTCCAAATGATGAAGCGACAAGAAATGAAGCTAGAAAATACGATTGGGATTTGGCTCAATATCATTTTGATGTAGAAGATTTAGATGCCGAAACTTTTCAATTACAAATAGATGGCGTTATAAAAAGCATTAAAGCAAATGTTGCTTTTAATTTAAGTGACAACAAAGAATTAGTAGTTGCCTTACGAGTTGCCATGCTAACGAATGGAGAATATCCCCTTTCTTTTTTTACTAGTGATAAATTTATTGAAGATTTTCACAGTAAAATTGCAGGAGGAGAAGATCCTTTTGACAGAAAGGTTTTTAAATTAAATGACGCCGGAATTAAATATACAGACAGAAATGGCAACACTGCAGAACTTGAAAAAAATGATGTTTTTTTAAGCGGAATAGAAACTTATTATTATTATTATCCGGAATGGTTGATAAATAAAAACAAAAGTTTCTTTATGAATTTGGGTTCTCACCTTGGTACAAATCTATCCAAATATAATACGTCTATAGATTTAGGTGTTTCTGTTAATGCCGTTAAAAAGATTGCATTTAAAAACGAAAACTACGCACAAATAGGTGCTAGTTTAGGTTCCCTAAGAAAGAATGCCATTAATTTAAAAAAAGACAATGTACAATTTGGAACCAATAATTATGTAGCCTTTTTAGAAAGTGCTTTAGAGTATAATTTTATATCTAAAAAGGGATCGACACATTCTATAGGTTTAGATTTTTACATACAAACTAGCTTAAATAAAAAGAAGGAGCTAGATTATATAATACCTATTCGCCATCCAGATGCGCATGATGCTTGGGGAACTGGTACTACCAATTTATATAAAAACAATAATTATTGGACTTTACTATATTCTTTTACAAGAAAGGTTACCACCACTATTTATCTACAACAAGATCTTACGGTAAACAACAATCCAGATATACAAACTGGTGTTAGCGTTAGTTTCAAAATATAAGGCCACCTCATTTTTCCTTTTTAAAATACATCCATATTTTCTATTTGACCATTAATTGTTTCTATTAGAAATTGGCATTTTAGTCTTATCAAAGTCATTGCTTAGCTTCATAAACTTAATGAATATGAATAAAGCAGTAATACTGCAAGGAAGCGCAAGAAGTTTTGGCGACACCTATAAAATAGTGAATCATCTTGCCTCCAAATGCAACTATGCGGTTATAGATTTAAAAACCAAAGTTATTAGCCAATATGATTATGAATATAAAAATGCGGGTGACGATTTTATGGATGTCATAACAGAAGTTATTACAAATTATGACACTATTATTTTTGCTACTCCGGTTTATTGGTATACTATGAGTGGTATAATGAAAGCTTTTTTTGATCGTATTTCGGATGTTATTAGAACAGAAAAAGATTTAGGCAGACAACTACGAGGTAAACATATGGCAATGATAAGTACTAGTAATAGTCCGAATTTAGTAAAAGGTTTTAATATGCCTTTTGTAGAATCTGCAAACTATTTAGGAATGCATTATTTAGGAGACATTCATACTTGGGTTGCTGATGATCATATTCCTAATGCGGTAAAAAATAGTATTAATACCTTTGATGAAAAACTAAAAAAGACACTAAATAATTAGTGTCTTTTTTTATATGTTAAAGTGATTTTATGACCCGTACTATTTGCTGTTTTTCATGGTTCCAGTTTATTAAAAGATATAATGTAATTAATTTTACGCATCTCTTTCTAAATCTTCAATATGTAATAAATATTAGAAGCTCCTTTTAAAAACAAAACAAACACCGATTAAAAGTTGCTTTATCACGTTTAATTGTAAAGTTTGATTATTTTTACTCCCGTAACTTAAATGATCCTACTTATGAAAAAACAATACCTACTCTTTCTTCTACCTATTATCTTTTTAAATACTATTACTGCTAAAATTTCTAAATCAGGAAACGGAGATACAAATCTAGGAATTGTTACTAAAAATATAGATGCTGGAATTAAAGCTTATAATATAATAGACTTAAAGTATCATGCGGATCTATCCAAACAAGCTATTGAAAATGTCATAGAAGCTCTAGAAGCTACAGACTGCACTAGTGCTTTAGACTTATCCATAAGTATTTCTACGTATTTAGATACTGCTTTATTAGCTGATGACTTGGCTTCTGGAAGAACTTATTTGTATATGGCTGAAGAATTAATTGTTAAAACATTTTATGAATATGAACTTTGTAATACGCTAACAAATGAGAACAATGAATTGACACAAAACAGTAACAATCAGCTATCCGACTTAGAGCAACAACAAGCGAAATTAAAACAGCAACAAGCGGAATTAGAACAACAAGCAAATGAAATAAAAAGAAAACTTGCAGAACAACAAGTTAAAAAATCTTTATTAGAAAAAGAACAATTTATAACATTGCAAGACAAAACAATAGTAGAAAACATTAAAAACTATAACGATTTATTAAAAACGTGTGATTGCAATACTACAGTTAATAATAGCACTGAAAATAAAATAACATTATCCTCCAAAACGATAGAAGAACTTAAAGCATATTATTTAAATAAAATAATACGTATTACCGAAAATCATCTTCAACTTTTAAATACTTGTAAAAAGTAAAAACCTCAATATAATATTGAGGTTTTTATATAATCTATATAAATTATACTTCCAAAAAAGGACTCTAGACGTATCCTTGTAGATAAAAAAGGGAACAATACCACGTTATTTTTACAATAAAAAATGTACTATAACATGACGTATTTCTTAATCCATGTTAAAATTCTTCCGTTTAGAATATGCAATAATTCACTATACCATGTAATATTTTTGAATTGTTTGCTTTTAATAATTTAGAGCTACTTACTCGCAAACATTTTCACATCTTGTTCGCTTACTTCTTTTTCACCAAGAATAATTAAACGTTCTACAACATTACGTAGTTCTCGTATGTTTCCGGTCCAATCGTATTCTTGCAATAATTTTATCGCTTTCGCTGAAAAATTCTTTTTTGCTGTGCCTTGCTCGTCTGCAATTTTTTTAGAAAAATATTCAATCAGTAACGGAATATCATCTCGTCTATCATTTAACGAAGGAACTTTTATAAGTATTACTGCTAGTCTGTGGTAAAGATCTTCACGAAATCGACCTTCTTCTATTTCTTTTTTTAAGTCTTTATTGGTTGCTGCTACTACTCTAACATTTACTTTAATGTCTTTATCACTACCAACACGTTGTATTCTACTTTCTTGCAATGCACGAAGCACTTTTGCTTGGGCAGAAAGACTCATATCACCTATCTCATCTAAAAATATAGTTCCTGAATTTGCTGCTTCAAATTTCCCAGCTCTATCTTTATTTGCACTTGTAAAAGCTCCTTTTACATGTCCAAAAAGTTCACTTTCTATAAGTTCGCTTGGTATTGCCGCACAGTTTACTTCTATCATAGGTCCTTTAGAACGTGCACTTTTTTGATGTAACCAATGCGCTACTAATTCTTTTCCCGTTCCGTTAGGACCAGTAATTAAAACACGCGCATCTGTTTGTGCTACCTTTTCAATAATTTCTTTTATATGCGAAATGGCTTCACTTTTACCAATCATTTCGTAGTTCTTGCTTACTTTCTTTTTAAGCATTTTGTTTTCTACAACAAGCTCTTTTCTATCTAAAGCAATACGAACGGTATTTAATAAACGATTTAAATCTGGCGGTTTTGAAATATAATCAAAAGCACCAAGACGCATGGTATTTACAGCGGTATCTAAATCGCCATGACCAGAAATCATCACCATTGTGGTTTCTGGTTTTAATTTTTTAACCGCTTCTAATACTTCTACACCATCCATTTTTGGCATTTTTATATCACAAAGCACTAAGTCATAATCTTCTTTCCTAATTTTTTCGATTCCAACTAAACCGTCTTCTGCTTCTTCTACTTCATACGTATCGTTTTCTTCGGAAAGTATTTTTACCAATACTCTTCGGATTGCTGCTTCATCTTCGATTACTAATATTTTCGGCATCTTTATCTCTTTTTTATTTCTGAATAATATGAATATCTCTTTGTGGAAAAGGTATACTTATGTTGTTTTCTCTAAATAATCTATCTATTTCAAAACGAATATCACTTTTTGGTATTCTTGCATTAAAACTATCGTTGATAGTAAACGCTATTCTAAAATTTAGAGAACTATCTCCAAAATCTGTAAATAACACAGCTGGCCCTGGATATTTTAAAACATCTTTATGACCTTTAGCTGCTTCAATAAGTAATTTTTTCACTAATTGCACATCACTACCATACGCCACACCAACATCTACACTCTCACGTGTTGTGGTTCCGTTTTGCGTCCAATTATACAAACTATTGGTTAAATATAAATGATTTGGTATGACTAGTACTTTATTATCGATAGTAACAGCTCTTGTGGTACGTAATTTAATTTCTTCTACGCGCCCTATTTTCCCATCTAATTCAATAATATCACCAACATGAACAGATTGATCTACCAAAATAAAAACACCGGAAATTATATCCTGAAAAAGCGTTTGTAATGCTAAACCAATACCAATTAATAATGCTGCAGATGCTGCAAAAATCCCTGTAACATTAACACCAACGGTATGTAAAGTCACCAAAACAATAATGACATAACTAAACCAAGTTGCATAAGAAAAAACAGCTTTGAATTTTAATTTATCATCTTGAGGTAATTTTCTACTTATTAACTTTCTAAGAAGCCTTAAAAATACGGTTGCAAATAATATGACTAAAAGTAAAATTAAAATATTTTGCACACTAATCTCTACATCTTTAGAGATTTGAATAGATTTAGATAGTATGTTTTTTATCTCTTTCATATTAATATTTAATCCACTTCATAAGTTCCTTATAACTCGGCTTTTTACCATACATTAAAATACCAACTCTGTATATTTTCGCTGCAAACCATACGGTTAACATAAAGGTACCAACTAATATTAAAAAAGAAAGTGCTTGTTGCCAAATGGGTACACCAAAAGGAATACGCATTAACATAACTACTGGAGAGGTAAACGGTATAAACGAAAATATAGTAGAAACAGTACCATGAGGATCTTCAATTACTGTAAATATACCAATATATACGGCTAAAACTAAAGGCATTATAATAGGTAACATAAATTGTTGCGTATCCGTTTCGTTATCTACTGCTGCTCCAATTGCGGCATATAAAGAACTGTATAACAAATATCCACCTATAAAAAATAAGATGAATGCTATAATTAGATTTGCGATTGGCAAGTTATAAAAAGCAGTAATTGCATTTTGCATTTCCATAGCTACTTCTGGGTTATCCATAGCTTGTTGCATCATTTCACTCTGTGGTGTTTGCTGCATCAAGTCGATACCAAAAATGGCAGACACTACTGTCATTAAAATACTTCCTATTATAATCCAAATAACAAACTGTGTTATTCCTGCTAAAGAAGTTCCTATAATTTTACCAAGCATTAATTGAATTGGCTTTACGGAAGAGATTATAACTTCTATAATTCTACTTGTTTTTTCTTCAATAATACTTCGCATAATCATGTTACCGTAAATAATAATAAACATGAATAGTAAGTACCCTGCAGCCAAACCAAAACCTAATTTAAAATAACTATCTATTTTGGATGTTTTTTCGCCAATAAAACTTTCTTGAGCAATATTAACTTTGGTTCTTGATGCTGTTAATTTTGCTAAATCGATACCTTGTTCTTGTAATTTAACGTCTCTTAATCTGTTTTCTAATTTGCTTTCTAAACCAGAAATAACAGATAACGAAGGTGTTTCTTTAGAGTAAAACTTAATATGCTTTACTAATGCATCTATACTATCTTGTTTTGGTATATAAAGCAAGCCATAGGTTTCTGCTTCTTCTACAATTATTTTAGCATCATCTAGAGATACATTATCAAGCATATTATATTTTGTATGCTCTGCATTTTGAAAAATATCGGTAACTAATCCAGATTCGTCTAAAACAGAAATAGTTCGTGTTTTATTATTATTTAATTGGGATAAATAACCCACAACAGCAATTAGTGCTATCATAATGATAGGACTTAAAATAGTCATGACAATAAACGATTTGTTTTTAACTTTTGTTAAATACTCGCGTTTTATAATAAGTGGTAAATGGTTCATAAATTAATTATTCTTAACTGCTTGAATAAAAATATCGTTAGCGCTTGGTATGAGTTCTACAAAATGAGAAACCTCTCCTTTAGTGGTTAAATAACTTAATAGATCGTTTGCAGATTCGTTTTCGGAAAGCTTTATATTTAATTTTAACTCATCGTTTAAAGATCTAAAATCAGTAAGCGATGCATCAAACTTTTGCGAAATAGTTTCAGCAAGTGCTACTTTATCTGCTGCGTTTATACCAATCTCAAAGGTATTGGTTTTATACTGTCTTTTTATATCTGTTAATTTTCCATCTAGTATTTTATTAGACTGATGTATTAGCGCAATATGATCACACAACTCTTCTACAGATTCCATTCTATGCGTAGAAAATATAACGGTTGCTCCATTATCTCTTAAACGTAAAATTTCGTCTTTAATTAAATTCGCGTTTATTGGATCGAATCCTGAAAAAGGCTCGTCGAAAATCAATAATTTAGGTTCGTGTAAAACAGTAACTACAAACTGAATTTTTTGAGCCATTCCTTTAGAAAGCTCTTGAATTTTTTTGTTCCACCAATCACCAATCTCTAAACGATCAAACCAATATTTTAATCTGATTTTAGCTTCACCTTTACTCAAACCTTTTAATTGTGCTAAATACAATACTTGTTCGCCAACTTTCATCGATTTATATAAACCACGTTCTTCTGGTAAATAGCCAATATTTTGCACATGATGTGATTGCAAAGGTTCTCCGTCCAATAAAACATGACCAGAATCTGGCATGGTTATTTGGTTTATTACACGTATTAAGGTTGTTTTCCCTGCTCCGTTTGGTCCTAATAAACCAAAAATACTTCCTTTAGGAACGGAAATAGACACTTTATTTAATGCGGTAAAATCTCCAAAGTTTTTAGAAACTGCGTGTGCTTCTAAGAGGTTTTTCATAATATGTATTTAGAAATACCAAACAAATGTTTTGGTACGATATAAGTGTTGTAAAGATAGAAAATGTTACAAAAGAAATAGCATGCATTAAATTAAAATTAAAGATAGCTACTAACGTATAAACTATTCACCTAATCATAGTACGATTTGTTAAAACAAGAACTATTAAAAAACAAAACCCACCCTTTTACTTAAAGTGAAAGGATGGGAAAAAATTGCTATGAAAAAGAAAAATTACCACTAAAATTAATTAGTGATAAACCAAATATACTATTTTTTGCTAAATAAATGTTAATAGAAATAGATTTGTTACTCTTTATCAAAAAAAAATCCACTTAAAAAGTGGATTTTTTATATATACTATTGCTTTTTTTTTTTAAGAAAACATATCTTTTACTTTTTCAAAAAAAGATTTATCTGTACTTTCTGGTTTAGGCGAAAAATGTTCGTCTTCTCGCATAGACTCAAAAAATTCTTTTTGTTCTTTGTTTAATGTTTTTGGTGTCCAAACATTTACATGGACTAATAAATCACCTTTACCATACCCATTAATATTTGGTATTCCTTTTCCGCGTAAGCGTAAAATTTTACCAGACTGCACTCCTGCTTCTACTTTAATTCGCACTTTTCCTGTTACCGTATCTATTTCTTTAGAGGTACCAAGAACTGCGTCGGGAAGACTGATATACATATCATAATGTAAATTATCACCTTCACGCTGCAAGGATTCATGATCTTGTTCTTCAATAGCAACTAGCATATCTCCAGCAATTCCATTTCCTGGTGCTTCGTTACCTTTTCCTGTTACTTTAAGCTGCATACCATCTACAACTCCTGCAGGAATTTTAATAGAAACCGTTTCCTCCTTAATGATTAAACCATGCGCATCTGCCTCTGCTGGTTTTTTATCTATAGTTTGTCCTGCTCCGCCACATGTTGTACATGTTGCTGCTGTTTGCATTCTTCCTAAAATAGTATTGGTAATTCTAGTAATTTGTCCAGAACCGTTACAAGTAGAACAGGTTCTGTAGGTAGTACCTTCTGCTTGAACTTTACGTTTTACTTTAATTTTCTTTTCTACGCCATTCGCAATTTCTTCTAGCGTAAGTTTAACGCGAATTCTAAGGTTACTTCCTTTTACTCTGCGTTGTTGACCGCCACCAAAACCACCACCAGAGAAACCACCGCCGCCGCCAAAGCCACCAAAAATATCACCGAACTGACTGAATATGTCATCCATATTCATGCCACCTCCACCACCTCCAAAACCACCAGAGCCATCAAATGCTTGATGTCCAAATTGGTCATAGCGTGCTTTTTTGTCAGCATTACTTAAAATCTCGTAAGCTTCTGCAGCTTCCTTAAATTTAGATTCTGCTTCCGTATCATCTGGATTTTTATCTGGATGAAATTTTAAAGCCATTTTTCTGTAGGCCTTTTTTATTTCTGCAGCTGTTGCGCTTTTACTTATACCTAATATTTCGTAATAATCTCTCTTTGCCATATAATATTTGAGTTTTCAGTTTTCCATACCCGTTTTCATCGATAATACTCTAAGAATACTGTACCTTTTTACTGAACACTTTATTTATTTTAATTTTCAGTTTCTTTATGCTGCGCTACGCCGTAAAGGAATATAACAGCATAAGAAAAACCGTTTTACTGTCCTATTACCACTTTAGGAAAACGTATTACTTTCTCTCCTAGTTTGTATCCTTTTTCAACTACATCTATAATTTTTCCTTTTAAATCGTCTGTTGGCGCAGGAATTTGTGTAATTGCTTCATGATGGTCTGCATTAAAGACATCACCTTGTCTAACAGATAAAGCGGCTAAACCTTTATGCTCTAACGTAGATAGTAATTTTTGATAAATTAGATTCACTCCTTTACGCAGTTCTTCAGCTTCTTTGTCGTCTTCAATATGACTTAAAGCGCGTTCAAAATCGTCTAAAACCGGTAAAAGTGACACCATAACATCTTGACTTGCTGTTTTAAACAACTCAATTCGTTCTTTAGATGTACGTTTTTTATAATTTTCAAACTCCGCAAAAAGACGTAAAAACTTATCTTTTTCTTGTTTTAATTCTGCTTGTAGTTGTTCTTCCACAGTTAACTCTTGCGTTTCTACTGTTGATTGTTCTACTTGCTCTTCTATACCTTCTTCTTTATTTTTCTTGCTCATTTTTGTACCTAGATTTTAAATACCTTTTTACAGATGGCAAAAGTACTGCCATTATTATAAAAATGTCAAAATGTCATTGACTTTTTTTTATGCTTTTTCTTATTTAACTAAATTAACAATTTGTATTTTTGTCACTTAACACTATAAACAAAATAATAATTATGAAAAAACAAGTTTTAAATATTTTTACTGTTATTGCCTTATGTACAGCAGTTATTGGTTGTAAAAAAGCAAAAGAAGCTAACACAAGTGACGCTGAAGCTGCTGCTGTTAGCGAAAGTGCAACGGCAAAGTATGTTGCAAATGTATCTGAATCTACCATTGAGTGGAAAGGTTTTAAACCTGGAGGAACACATAACGGTACTATAAACGTTGAAAGTGGAATATTTCATGTAGATAATGGTACTTTACAAAGTGGTACTTTTTTAATTGATATGAAATCTATCAATTCTACAGATGTTGAAGGTGATAAAAAAAAGAGTTTAGATGCGCATTTAATGGGAACTGTTGCAGGTAAAGAAGGTGACTTTTTTGATGTAAACAAATTTCCAACAGGAGCTTTTGAAATTACAGGAACGCAAGCTGCTGAAGGTGGAAAAACAATGCTTTCTGGTAACTTAGCTTTAAAAGGAAACAAACACAATGTTACATTTCCTGTTACTATTACTAACGAAGGAGATATCATGACCATTTCTAGTGAAGCATTTACTATTGACAGAACACAATGGGGAATTAACTATGGTTCTAAATCTGTTTTTGACAACCTTGGAGACAAGTTTATTAATGATGATATGGAATTAAAGATTACTATTAAAGCTAAAAAAGCTTAAGTCATAATTACTTTTATAAAAAATAAGGCCATACTTTTACGTGTGGCTTTATTTTTGTTTTGCACCCTATAAAACAATAACTACCAGCGATTTACTTAATTAAAATCGAGTAAATTAGCTTTTTATCGAATAATTAAAATTTATTAATCTTTTACTTTACATTTTATAATTAGAAGCTATATTTTCACCAGTATTTTTTTTTGAAGAAAGCCTTAAATATTTAGAGAGACCAATGAAATTTATATTTACATTTTTAGTTACATTCACATGTATAGCTGCAAGCTATAGCCAAGCGTCTAATACCTTAAGTTTTGAAAATTTTGAAACCGACTTTTTCTCTTATAATCCAGAGCAAAAAAAAACGGTAACAGATGATCACTTTAGCTTTGCAGAATATGTAATTTCTGAAACTAAAAAATCTTTAAATAATGATGTAAGTAATTATAATGTAATTCATTATTGGAACATACTAACCGCATTAGATATGCTTAAAGAAGATAAATCTAAATTAATTTTAGGTTTTCAAAAATTAGTAGAATTAGAAGGTAGCTGTAAATATATTGTTAATTATAAAAAGAAAATTTCTTTTTATAAAACCATAACGGCAATGTATGACCACTACTACTTGCAGTGTAAAAAAAGCGACAGTCTACTAGGCACGAACTAATTACAATAATTTAGTTGCTCTTAACATGTGCCTTTTTCCGGGAGGACCTGGTAAGCGTTTTAAATCAAACCCTACACTTCTTAATGCTCTTTTAACAGTTCCTTTAGCAGCATATGTTACCAAAACTCCATTTTTCTTTAGTGCATTAAACATACTTTTAAAGATCTCTTCGGTCCATAATTCTGGTTGTACTCCTGCTCCAAAAGCATCAAAATAGATAATATTAAAAGCCTCTTTTTCGTTTATTTCTGAAAAATCTTTTTGCTCTTTAATCAGATGGAAATTACTGGTGATTTGCGCTTCGGTTTCCCAAGGAACTTCATGTAGTTTATTAAAAGCAACTTCCTTTTTTGAAGCATCTAATTGCGTAACATAATTCAATTGTTGTAACTCTTCCAATGAAATAGGAAAAGCTTCCACTCCTTTATACTGAATTTTAAGGTTTCGTTTTTCGGCTTCCAACAATGTCATAAAGGCATTCAATCCAGTACCAAAACCTATTTCTAGTATCGATATACTTTCCGCATTATTTTCATCTACATAATGATGTAAACCATTTTTAAGATACACGTGTTCTGCTTCTTGAATTGCTCCATGTGTAGAATGATAATGTTCATTCCATTCTGGAATATGAATGGTTGTAGAACCGTCTTCTGTAATTATTATTTTACGTTTCAAAACGAACTATTTAATTAATAGTTTTTTTATTCTTGGTATTGGTCCTGTACATTCGGTTTGGTGACAAGAAATACAAAGACCAACAGCATTATTAAACCGATCTTCAATAGGTGTCTTAGAATCTGTATTGAAAACCTCTTTTTCTGCGGAAACAAAAAGTGTAGAAAATGCTTGAAACCTTTCGCTTCTAGATTTAAAATCGGAAAGTTCTGCAGTATGAATCTTTAAAAAATCTAACGGAAATTCTGTTGGAATTTCACCAGCAATAATTTCTTTTTTAATCTTTAAATTATGCGCATACATTTCGTTCATGAGTATTGCCATTTCTGACGACTCATACATATCGTAAACCTTTTTTTCTTTTTTTTCGACTTGTTTTTCTTTCGTATTACAATTGAATAAAAAAGCGAAACAAAAAAACCAAAGCACATGTTTCATCTATAATTGTTCTTCTACAAGTAAAACGCCATCTGCTTCAAAAGAATATGTTTTTTTGGATTCTGTAATTTGTGCAATTTCTTCAGCAGATTTTCCTGCATCTTCTGCATAATGACGAAGTTCTTCAACAGGCACTTCGTTTACGTATGCTTTACCATTTATAATTACTTCTTGTCCTGCAATATTTTTAGGCATGAAGAAACCATAGTCTTTAAACTTAACCATAACTTGTTCTCCATTCTCTAAATCTAATTTCATCCAGCAACCTTTAGCTTGACAAACATCCGCCACTTTTGCAATCATTTTAGAGTTTATACTATCTCCAACTTTCATTGTTTTATAGTGTTCCGCCATAGAAGTTGCCGTAATAGCATCTGCTGCAATAATTTCTTCTCCAAAAGATTTATATGCTACTTCTTTAACTTCTTCTATTGTAGCATCCCCTTTTTTCGCATCGTTTTTACATGCCACAAAAACAGTTAAAAGCATTGTAATTAATATATATTTCTTCATTTTTAATTCTATTTTAATATTAATATTTCGGCATAAAGATAGTACTTTTTAAAAAATAATTAATCTTTTTTATACCACTATTATTCTGTATTTTTGTGTCTTAATACATGTTTTTTAGCATGAATAAACAATTGCAAACAAAATGGATATAGTAAAAGTAGAAAAATCAAGAATAGATAGCGTTGATTTTGAAAATTTAGCTTTTGGTCGCGAATTTTCGGATCATATGTTTGAGTGTGATTTTGTAAATGGCGAATGGCAAACTCCAAAAATAAAACCTTACCAAGCATTAACACTGGACCCTTCGGCTCGCGTGTTTCATTATGGTCAAGCCGTTTTTGAAGGAATGAAAGCGTTTAAAGATGATAATAATAAAGTTTGGTTATTTAGACCTTTAGAAAACTTTAAACGTATTAATGAGTCGGCAAAACGATTAGCAATGCCAGAATTTCCGGAAGCATATTTTACGGAAGGACTAAGTACTTTAATTAGTTTAGACCAAGATTGGACTAAAAAGGGAGATGGTAATGCGTTATATATAAGACCTTTTATTATTGCTACAGAGCCTGCTATTTCAGCTGCGCCTGCTAGCGAATATAAGTTTATGATTATTTGCTCTCCAGTTAAAGCGTATTATACTGGTTTAGTTCGCGTTTTAATAGCCGAACAATTTAGTCGTTCTGCAGATGGAGGTGTTGGTTATGCAAAAGCTGCTGGTAATTATGCCGCACAGTTTTACCCTACAGCTTTAGCTCAAGATCAAGGATACCAACAAATTATTTGGACCGATGCTAGTACACATAAATACCTGGAAGAAGCAGGTACCATGAATGTGTTTTTTAGAATAAACGACAAGCTAATAACAGCACCTACAAGTGATCGTATTTTAGATGGAATTACTAGAAAGAGTATTATTCAATTAGCAGAAGACAATAATGTAGAAGTAGATATTAGACCTATTTCGGTGGAAGAATTAAAAACAGCATCAAAAGACGGATCTTTAAAAGAAATTTTTGGAACTGGAACTGCTGCAGTAATTAGTCCGATTTCAGCATTTGAACATGCTAAAGAAGTATATGAATTACCGGAATTGAATGCCGATTCTTATTCTACTGTTTTCAAAAGAAAACTATTAGACATACAATATAACAAAGCAGAAGACAACCATAATTGGCGAGTAGCTGTAAAATAAAAAAGTAAAAAAAGCAACCCGGTGGGTTGCTTTTTTTTATTTACTTATCTAATATTTCAGAAATATTGGGTTTAAAATAATTTGGTCCTTTAAGCACTTTACCATCTTCCCGGTAAATTGGTTGTCCGTCTTCTCCAAGCTTACTCATATTACTTCGTTGAATTTCGTTAAAGACCTCCTCTATTTTATCTTGCATACCATGTTCTATAATAGTACCACAAAGAATATACAACATATCTCCTAAAGCATCTGCAACCTCTACCAAATCATTATTATTAGCAGCTTCTAGGTATTCTTCGTTTTCCTCTTGCATTAAATTAAAACGAAGTGTATTCTTATCTTTTCCTAAATCTGCTTTTGGTGCTTCTCTATGTCCAATTTTAAAAGCAGTATGAAATGCTTTTACAGCTTCAATCTTATTTTTCATATAAATATATTTGTTTATCAATTTCCGTGAAAACGGAAACCTTATCGTTATTAATTTCACTAATTTTGCATAAAAATAGATATATGTTTAGTACTGGTCAAATCGTTTTCGGAATTTTATTTGCAATCGCATTTATTATCGTAATTACGTACACGTACCGAAAAGACCTAAAACTACACCAACGTCATTACAAAGGAAGCATTTGGGTTTTAGTTGCTTTTATCTGTTTTATCCTTTTTATTGTTTCTATTAAGCACTTCTTAAAGTAATTCAACTGCAATTATTGTTGTTTGTCTGAATTTTATATACTTCAAAAAAAATATCCTTAACTTTTTAGAATACCTGTAACTAGGTATTTTTTCGCATGTCTATATTTGAGATATTTGCAACTAACCAAACCAAAACTATGGGAAATTTAAATTCGGTGCGCTTATTATGTTTTTTCATTTTTTTAATGAATTGCAAAGACAATAACCTGAAGCAAGAAAATTACAGTTTTGATTTGTGCAAGAATCCTTGCGCAATTTTAAACCAAGGCTATGATTACAATACCATCGACGGAACAGCAAAATACATAATTCCATATCCTAGTGGATCCAAGTTAACCGAGGTAGATAATAAAAATAATATTATAACCTATAACATTACTGGTAGCGGAGATTTTACAAAACCAAAATTTCAACAGTTTAGCAAAAATAGTTTATCCAAAACACCTGGCGCAGGATTAACCATTATAGTGGAGTTTGAAAATTTTGACTGTAACGCAAGTAGCATTACAAAAAGAAAGAAAAAAACGATAATAAAAGGATCTCCAATAACTCTTGATTGTGGAATTTTGGAGTAATTTCATGAGAGCTTCATTTATAAAATTAGTCTGTATTTTTTGTTGTTCTACTATTTGCTTAGCACAAAAGGATTCTGCCTATTTTTATTTTGATGCTACCACGCCTATTGCGTTACTAGAGTCCAAACTTAAAAATTCTAAAAATACCACAGATGCTACATTCTATAAATTAATATACCATAGTCGTTTAAGAGATAGTGATTCTATGTTTTTTTATATAAATCTGCTAGAAAAGAATAAAAAACTTACCAAATTTCAACAATGCAGAGTCTTATATTTTGAGGGGTTTTATAATAAAATAACGAGTAACGATTCTTTATTTTTTAAAAAAAGTTATCAAACACTTCAATTAGCAAAAAAAACTCAAGATACTTTAACCACGTTGTCTAGCCTTTCAGCGCTTAGCCAGACTTATGACTATAATAATGACAACTATTATAATCTAGAATATTTAAATGATTTAGAACAAAAAGCAAAAGAGTATAATAATACTACGTATAAAATAATTCATCGTTTTTTATTAGCGACGTACTATTATTATAGAGATGAAAATAATGAAGCACTACGTAATTATAAAATGCTTTTAGGCTATAACTACAAAAAAAGAGATAGTGCTTATTTACTTTATACCTATAATAATTTAGGGGCATTGTTTGAAGACAATTTATTACAATCGGATTCTGCCATATATTATTTTAATAAGAAAATAGACTTCTTTAAAAAATCACCAAGTCATGCATCAAAAGAAAGTTATTTTAACACGTATTTTAATATTGGTGTTTCGTACGAAAGATTAAATAAACTGGATGAAGCTGAAAAATTTTATTTGAAAGCGGATAGTGTATCTACTCGAGAAAACATCCTTAAGAATAGTAAAAAAATCAATGAAAATCTATCGGATTTATTTGCCAAACAGAAAAAGTACCATAACGCATATAATAGTCTAAAATTATCACTTGAACTTTCGGATAGCTTAAATACCAAAGATCATAAAGAAGCTATCGCCAATATTAAAGAACAATACGATAACCAAAAACTACGTGCAGACAACCTAGAAAGCGAAGTAAAAAGAAAACAAAATCAAAACCTGCTTATTGCATCTTTATTCCTCCTAGTTTTTGGTGGGTTTTCTGCATTCTTAATTCAGAAAAACACCAAACGCAAACAACTACTTGCCGAACAAGAAAAAGAGCTGCAAACACAAAAATTAGCAACGGTACTTAAAGAACAAGAACTTACAAGTATTGACGCTATGATTGCTGGTCAAGAAAAAGAAAGACAACGGATTGCTAATGATTTACATGATGATCTTGGTGGACTCATGGCTACCGTAAAACTGCATTTTAACTCCTTAAAAGAAAATAACTCCACAGAAATATTTGACAAAACAAATTCGTTATTAGACGAAGCATATACCAAAATACGAAATATAGCACATGCAAAAAATTCTGGCGTTATTGCTAAACAAGGACTTCTAAAAGCGGTTAAAGAAATGGCTAACAAAGTTTCGGGAGCTAATAAAACACAAATAGAAGTAATAGATCACGGACTAGAAAACCGTTTAGAAAACAGTTTAGAGCTAACTATTTTTAGAATCATACAAGAACTTGTTGCCAACACTATAAAACATGCAAAAGCCACACACGTAACCATTCACCTTACTAACCATGATAATAGTTTAAACATTATGGTAGAAGATAATGGCGTTGGTTTTGACACAAAAACCATTTTTAAAAAAGGAATGGGAATTCATAGTATAGATAAGCGCATAGAACATCTAGAAGGTAGCATGACCATAGAATCTGAAATTCATCAAGGCACAACAATAATAATAGATTTACCGATATGAGAAGATCCTATATTTTAGATGGTTATCTATAAATTAGAGGAGTTTGATTTTTGAATTAAAAATAGAAAATAATGATACGATTAGCCATAGCAGAAGATCATCAATCCTTAATTGATGGATTACAACTACTCTTAAAATACGAAGAAGACATTTCTATAATTGGTACTGCAAATGATGGCGAACAGCTACTTAAAATAGTAAGATTAAAACAGCCAAACGTTATTATTACAGATATAAGAATGCCAAAATTAGATGGAATTGCCGCTACAAAAGTGATAATGAAAGAGTTTCCAACTACAAAAGTATTAGCGTTTTCTATGTTTGATCAATTGGATGCTATAAAGCAAATGCTAGATGCCGGAGCCAAAGGTTATATCTTAAAAAACTCTTCGCTAACCGAAGTCTTACAAGCAATTAAAACAGTATATAAAGGAGAAACGTACTTCGATAAAAACATAGATACCAATGCGCTTGGCACCGATAAAAACAATTCTAAAAAAGGACTTTTAACCAAAAGACAAATTGAAATACTAGAACTTGTTGCACAAGGTAAAACCTCACGAGAGATTGCCGAACAATTATTTATTGGTATTCATACGGTAGATACACACCGAAAAAATATGATCCGTATTCTTGGTCTTCAAGGTAAAGGGGAATTGATGCGTTATGCATTAGAGAAAAAGTATAAATTCTAGTACATTTAAAATACCCATTACTAGGTATTTTTTTCATGATATGTTTCTCCTAGTTTTGTTATAATCCTTTAAAAGGAACTAAGATTTTAAAAACATTCTTTTGCTAACAATCAGATTATCACTATCTTATAGTCGCTATTAATTAATAAAAAATATCATGAAACAACTCTTACTTTATTTTACACTTACTGTTTTAACAATTCAAAGTACTTTTTCTCAAGTACCTGCAAACGATCTTATTCAAAATGCTACATTGGTAGATCAATCTCCTCACGTAGAAAGAAACGTAAGAATAGACCAAGCAAGTGTTGGAGATGGCGGACAAAACGGCTGTGAACTTGGTGTTAATTACCAACAAATATATTATAAGTTTACTGCAACTAATACAAACATAATTTCTATAACAATAGAAGACTCACGTGAAGGTTATACTTTGGGTAATGCTTTTGCTATTGTTTATTCTGCTTCAGATTTAAATGCCACCAGTGACAGCCAACTAACAAATATTTCTCCATGCACTTATGCTGGTGAAACAACCTTTACTCCTACAGTTGGAACTAATTATTATGTTATCATACACAGAACCAATGGAGAATCAAACTATACATCCATAACTATAGACATCCCGCAAGCGGTAACTCCAAGTGAAAAAACAGCACTTCAAGATTTATATAATAACACAAATGGTGCAACTTGGACAAATCAAAACAACTGGAATACTACAAATCCAGAATCTTCATGGCATGGCGTTACAGTGAAAAATGGTCATGTTTCTAAACTTTTATTAAATGCAAATAATTTAAACGGAACTATTCCAGCTTCCATTTTAAATTTACCATACTTAGAAGAAATAAATTTTAGCAATAATGGAATAAGCGGAACTTTCCCAGATATAGGAACAATAACAACAATCAATTCCGTAAATATTTCTAATAATGACTTTTCATTTTCAGATTTAGAAACCAATTACGCAAGTAATAACACTATAGCCTCCTTTATATATCAAACACAAAACAAAAGAGATACTGAAGATTCTTTTGATGGTATAACAGGAAACAGTTACACATTAACCATGAACCCAATAAGCGGTACAAATGTACAATACCAATGGTATAAAAAACGTTTCAACTATTTTAATGCAAGTGATGATGCAATACCAGGAGCAACCGGTAATACTTATTCTATAACCAATTTACAAGACCAAAATTTTGATGTGTATTTTTGTAGAGCAACCAGCGCCAGTGTTCCTTATTTAGTAATTGAGCGAAATAGTATCGAAATTAAAGGCGAAGTATCGCAATTACAAAAAGATGCTTTAATTGCTATTTATATTTCTACTAACGGAGGTAGCTGGAATGACAACACCAATTGGTTAAGTGCAGAACCTGTTTCAGATTGGTATGGTGTAACCGTTACTGGTAATAAAGTTTCGAAACTAGAATTTTCAAATAATAATTTAACAGGAACATTACCTCCAGAAATTGGTGATTTAACTGGTTTAGAGTATTTATCTTTTTATTCTGGAAATAGCATTAATGGAACATTACCTCCAGAAGTTGGAAACTTAACCGAGTTACGCGTTTTAAGCTTTGAATACAATAATTTCACAGGACCCATTCCTGCCTCTTACGCTAACCTAACGGAGTTAAGAGGTTTTTGGTTTAATAACAACCAGCTTTCGGGTGAGGTGCCAGATTTTATAGCAACCAATTATCCTAATATGGTGTATTTTGATATTAGCTATAATAATTTTCAAGGTATATTACCAGATTTCACTGCATTACAATACTTAAAATATATAAATATTAATAACAACCATTTTTATGCTTCCGATTTCTCCGATCAATTTAATGATTACATCACACAAGCGAATTGGAATAGTAGCTGGTATTACTCCCCACAAACCACTTTAGATACTCCTGGAAGCCAAAATCTAAACACAGGTAATGACATCACCTTATCTGTTAGTGAAACAGCAGGGAGGTTTTCTAGTAGAACTTCTAGTTCCCCAGTATTTCAATGGTATAAAGACAACCTTATTATTTCTGGAGCAGATACAAATCCGTACATAATTACAAATGCACAACCTTCCGATTCTGGAAGCTACCATTGTGTAATAACCGATAATGATATTCCTAATTTTGAAATTATTAGAGCACCTATACTTGTAGATGTAGCTTTAAGTATTAATGAAAACGAATTAAAAAAGGTACAGATATATCCTATTCCTACAAAATCTATGCTTTACATTTCAAGTAATCGCATTGTGAATTTTATTGAAATTTTCGATCTATTAGGAAAAAAAATTAAGCATATAGAGAAACCTTCCAATAAAATAGATCTTTCTAATTTTTCTCCTGGTGTATATATTTTAAAATTACAAACAGAAAACAAAACCGTTTCAAAACGAATCATTAAAAATTAATTAAATTATTAGCTCTAAAACATAACGCTTACTAATTCTTGTTTTCAAAAATCCCCACTATTGGGGATTTTTTTGTGTTAAGTCCTTTTCTACATTAGGACTCTATTAATCAACAAAAACTTAAGTCATGAAAACATGTACAAAAACATTCAAAAACGCCTTAATCTTATGCTTTACACTTGTTTCTACAAGTTTATTAGCACAAACCATTATCACTATTGATAATAATTCTGGTTCTACAACCACACACCAAACTATTCAAGCTGCACATGATGCTGCTTCAGCTGGAGACATTATTTATGTACAGCCTTCTGGCACATCATATGGTGCTGTTACCATAGATAAAGAATTAACTATAGTTGGTAGATCACATAGTGAACCTAGTAAAGTTTCGCAATTAGCATCAGTTATCATTCGCTCTTCCGCAGTAACGCTTAAAGGTTTAAAAATAGCTTCGTTGAATCCACAAGGTTCTGGCGCACCAATCGCACCTCCTTTTATTGGTTTAGATATTGACGAGTGCTATGTAACTAATCTAACCCTTGGTGAAGGTAATGCTGCCCCAATAGTGGTTATAGACGATATTAAAATAAGAGGTAGTCTTTTAACAGGAAATAATTACATATATGAAGATGCTACCAATGTACTTTTTTCTAATAATATTTTCACTTACAGTAGTCCTCTAAGTATTTATAACACAACAAGTCTTGTTGTTGCCAATAATATTTTTAAGTTTACTTCTAGTTTAAGCCTTACTAACAGCAATGTAAGCGGGACAGCCATATTATATAACAATATGTTTATTTCTAATTATGGTGCAGAAGCAAACGTTTATTTTAATACTGGAGATTTTAACCTATCTAACAACCTTACCTATAATTATGCTGACACTTTCAATATTATATTTACAAATGGTAGTGGAGGAACATATTTAGATTCTAATACATTAACAGATATAAATCCTCTGTTTACAAACATTGATAATTCTGTAAATGGCAGTCTTGCAGGTTCTGGATCTTATAACCCAGCCTCCCGTTTAGAAGAAGATCTAACCTTACAATCAGGATCCCCTGCACTTATTGGTGGAGGTGGTGGTTCTGAAATGGGCTTACATAACAATGGCTTTTTATATAACATGCTTGGTAACCCAAAAGGCATACCAACACTAGACGTAATTAGTTATGATGGTGCTGTACCTAAAAACGGCAATATTAATGTAACTATTAACGCAAAAGCGCATTAATTATGAAAGCGCAACACAAAAACATGCGCTTGCCAATTAATTATCTATTAGGATGTATACTATTATTCTTTTTTAGTTTTGCCACAGTAACCTCGCAAAACATACAACAATTAGAATATTATTTTGGTACAGATCCTGGATTAGGTAATGGTACTTTGGTAACTGCAAACGCAAATACAGGCGAACTTACACAAGCTTTAAATTTATCAATAACTGGTTTAAATGAAGGCTTTCATAAGCTAACCGTTAGAGCTCAAGATAATTTGGGTACTTGGGGATTATACCAAGATGTTACTTTTTATATTTCAGAAGAAATTAATACAAGTGATCCTATTTCTAATTTAGCAGGAGCAGAATATTGGTTTAATACAGATCCTGGACAAGGAAATGGAAATCCGTTAACCATTTCTGGAAGTCCAAGTGATACTACTCAGAATTTTGCTATTCCTTTAGAAACTTTAGATACTGGTTTTCATACTATTGGAATACGAACTCAAAATCTAGATGGAACATGGAGTTTATACGACAAGAAAGTATTTTATGTTTCGGAAGAAATTGCAGGAGGTGATCCTGTTTCTAACATTGCAGGAGCAGAATATTGGTTTAATGCCGATCCCGGACAAGGAAACGGAAATCCGCTTACCATATCCGGAAGTCCTAGTGATACTTCACAAAACTTTGTAATTCCTTTAGGAACACTAGATGTTGGATTTCATACCATAGGTTTACGAACACAAAATCTGGATGGAACATGGAGTTTGTACGATAAGAAAATATTTTATGTTTCGGAAGAAATTGACGGAAGCGATCCTGTTTCTAACATTGCAGGAGCAGAATATTGGTTTGATGCAGATCCCGGACAAGGAAATGGCAATCCTTTGACTATTTCTGGTAGTCCGAATGAAACATCGCAAAACTTTGTAATTCCTTTAGGAATACTGGATGCTGGTTTTCATAAATTAGGATTACGAACTCAAAATCTAGATGGAACTTGGGGTATATACGAAAAGAAAATATTTTATGTATTTAAAGCCGAAGACAATCAACCACCTGCTGCTTTAGCGGAAGCTGAATTTTTATACGATGCCGAATTAGGCTTTGGTACAGGAACTGCCGCTGCTTTAACACCTACCGGAAACACAGATGAATATCTCGTAGAAATCCCGACAAATCTAGTTACCTGCGATTTACATGATATTTGGTTAAGCGTAAAAAATGCAGATGGTAATTATTCGCTGTACAAAATTACATTAGATGTAGATGTTTATGACGACTTACCTCCTACCATAGTCGTATTTCCAAATATCATTGCAGAACTAGATGCAAATGGTCAAGTTTCTATAGACATCGATGATGTGAACAATGGTACTTTTGATGATTGCGAATTAGTTTCGGTGGTATTAAACCAAACCCAATTTGATTATACTTGTGTAAATCTTGGCGCAAATACGGTAACTATTACTGCTACAGATGCCGAAAACAAAGTAAGTACACAAGATGTAACCATAACTGTTATAGATTCTATTGATCCTGTTGCTGTTACCCAAAATATTACGGTGCAATTAGATGCTAATGGAGATGCTAGTATTACCGCTTCGGAAATAGAAAATGGTTCTATAGATAATTGTACTATTGCCACAACCACTTTAGATATTACAAGTTTCAATTGTGCCAATCTAGGCGCGAATACAGTTACGTTTACCGTAGAAGATACTTCTGGTAACAGCAACAATACTTCAGCTATTGTAACCGTGGAAGATGCAATAAATCCTTCAGCAAGCATTCAAAATATTACAGTGCAGTTGGATGCTAATGGTACTGCTACTATTTCACCAAATATGGTGAATAATAATTCTACAGATAACTGTACTATCGCTAATTCTAGTTTAGATATTACTGCTTTTACTTGTGATGATATTGGAGATAACACCGTTACATTAACCGTTACAGACCAAAGTAACAATACCGATACCGAAACTGCTATAGTTATGGTTGAAGATGCTATGAGTCCTTCAGTTATTACCCAAAATATAACTGTTCAGTTAGACGCTAATGGTACTGCGAGTATTTTAGAATCAGAAATAGAAAATGGTTCTACAGATAATTGCACCATAGCAAGTAGCAGTTTAGACATAACTAGCTTTTATTGTACAGATCTTGGAGCGAATACAGTCACGCTTTCTGTTACAGATCAAAGTAATAATACAGGAACAGCAACTGCAATCATAATGGTTGAAGATGCAATAAATCCTTCAGCAAGCACCCAAAATATTACGGTACAATTAGATGCTAATGGGAATGCTAGTATTACTCCAAATATGGTAGATAATAATTCCATAGATAATTGTTCTATTGCAAGTTATAGTTTAGATATTACCTCTTTTACTTGTGATGATATTGGAGATAACACCGTTACTTTAACAGTTACTGACGCGAGTAATAATAGCGATACCGAAACGGCAGTTGTCACTGTCGTAGACACCTTAAATCCGACTGTAAGTGGTCAAGATATCACAGTCGATTTAGAAGGAAATCCCTCTATAACTATAACCGTAGATGATGTGGATGATGGCTCTTCAGACAATTGTACTTTTTCTTTAAGTATAGATATAGATACTTTTACAATGCCTGGAGATTATCCTGTAGCATTAACAATTACAGATAATTTTGGTAATGCAACGGCCGTAACAATTACGGTAACAGTTCTTGACTCTTCTTTAGGTATTGAAGAAGAAAGTCTAACAAAAAATCAAATTAAGGTTTTTCCAGTTCCAACGGAAGGCTTTATAAATATTTCTACAAATATGCAAATAGATGAAATGGTAATATTTGATTTAAATGGTAAAAAAATCATGCAAAATCAAGGAGCTGTTTCTAAAATGGATGTTTCCAAAATAGAAGTTGGTATGTATTTAATCCGATTTAAAGTAGAAGACAAATATTACACTAAACGTATCATTAAAAACTAATTAGAATAGCACGTGTTTTTTAGGGAAAATTAATACTCCTTCTAATTAATAAAATCCCCTTTATTGGGGATTTTATTCCTTCCAATAATTCCATAAATTAAAAAAAACAAATACTTTTAAAATGTTTCAAATAATATCAATACTTTTTATTCTGCTTATTTTCAATTTCATTTTACTAAAATTTAGCATTAATAAATAGCTGTTAATCAGCACCTTTTAAAACTGAAAAATATTTGATTATATTTGGTACTATATCAAATAAACAAATAATGAAAACTTTTAAATACGTTCTCTTTTTACTACTGATTTTAATTGTCGGTTTTTCAGTTTATGTAGCTGTACAACCAAATAGTTATGATGTAAAACGAACCAAATTAATTAAAGCTCCAGTAGCTATGGTTTTCCACCAAATTAACGACTTTAAAAACTGGGAAAATTGGGGGCCGTGGAAAGCAGAAGATCCTGACATGACCATTACCTATCCTGAAAAAACCGCTGGAATTGGAGGGAACTATTCCTGGGAAGGTACAGAAGGACCGGGCTATATGGAAACAGTAGCCGTAACACCAAATAAATCTATAGATCAAAAAATATCTTTTGCCGGCATGGAACCCAATGATGTGTATTGGATTTTTAATGAAGTTGAAAATGGCACAGAAGTAACTTGGGGAATGAAACATGACAAAATGAACTTTATGTTTAAAGCGTTTGCTGTAGCGCAAGGAGGAATGGAAAAAAACCTAGGAATTATGTTTAATAAAGGACTTAATAAACTAGATAATATAGTAACCGAAGAATTTAAAAAAATACCGAAAGTTGATTATAGATTAGATGACGTTGTTGAAGTCGCTATTCCTGCTCAAAAATTTATAGGGTATAAACAGAATACTACTACCGATTTGTCTCCAGAAGAAATGACCAATCTATTTACCGAATTCATGCCAAAAGCTGGTGCTTATGCCATGCGTAAATTAACTTCCGAAGATTTTATTCCTGGTACCTATTACACCAAATGGGACGAAGAAACTAAAGAAGCAGAATTCTATATTGGTTTATTATTAAAAAAAGAATTAGCTCCGGCACAAGGAATGACTTCTTTTAATGTGCCAGAAGGAAATGCAGTTAAAATTGCAAAATATGGTAATTATGGTTCTGGTGATTATGAAGCACACACTGCCATTGGAAAATATATGCAGGACAATAAATTAGAAATGAACGGAACCTCTGTTTGGGAACTTTATGTTAATGATCCTACAACGGTAAAACCAGAAGATATTCAAACAGATATTTACTATCCTATAAAATAATTCATTCATCCTATTAATTTAAAATAGAAAAGCAGCTCAATTTGAGCTGCTTTTCTATTTTAAATTAATTTTCTGGTTGTTAAACCACGTCCTTTAGACAAACAATTTTTCTAATATGTATTGCTGGATATATTCTTTGACTGTCAAGAATTACGCGATGTTTTGCAGTTAAAGTTATTTCCCCACAGTTTTTAGTACTAGAAGTAGCAACAGTAAAGGGCTCGTCACTTATTGATGCTGTTCCACTTGCTACAGTAAAACTAGAAGCATCTGTTAAACTAGTATGTAAATGGAACTCTTCTAAATGCGTTTCTTCCACAGAAAAACTTCCCGAAATAGGACTTCCTTTTACAAAATGAGAACATTCACCATAATTAATGATATCCAAAGTTAAACCTGGAATCGTGTTATCCATTTGAATTACTTGGCTATCTGGAGTAGAACCATCTAAATGCTCTAATGTAATTCTTAACAAATCATTATTTCCTGGGTAGAACCTTGCAACAATATTATTTTCATTGTTAGTGGCATCCCCATAATAGGTATATTCATTAGCTGCGTTCGCTATAGATTCTGAATTATCATCTAATTTAAATGATTTGTTTAGATAATTACTTTCTCCCGTAGTAAGATTATCTATTCTAATTTTATATTTCTGCCCAGCAAATGCATTTGTTTTGGCTTCTACCATTATTAATCTAGCAAAAGCACAATTATCATAAGGCACTGGAGTATCATAATAATCAAAGAAAATTCCTGGTTTTGTTAAACCATCATTACCAATATCTTCCACTCTAACACCACCAATAACGGTTAGTTTTGGACCAATACCATGCCATGCATCCCTAGGTTTTAATTGAATGTAAGACTCTACAATATTTCCCCAATTAGAGCAATTCCTATCTGTTGGTGGCACATTCCATGACAATACAGCCCGTACTTTTAGAACATTTGGTGTATTACAATTTCTTTTTAAATCTTGAAAATTATAAGGTAAAACTACCGAATAAAACAAGCCTTCACTTGGCATATCATCAATGTCATATACAGCAACAGAAGAGGTTCCCGCGTGAACCCATTCACAATTTTCTTCGGTTTGCACCCAGAAAGACACGTACTCTTTACTTCCGCTACTACAAAGACTTCCGCTATAACCCGAAGATTTTTTCACTTTAACCGTTCCTACTAAAGCTTCTCTATTATAATCTGCTCCAACACAAACTAACTCTTCGTAGTTTGTATTACAATTAAGAGTATTTAAATGAATTAAACTGTCAGATAATGAGATATTGTTCATTTCGAATAAATTTGAAATATCACTAACATTGTTTGTAAACGCAGTATTTTGAATCTTATCCAACAACTTATAACCAAACCGGTATGGTTCAATTTTATCTTTTGCATATAAATTTACAAGAGCATTAAATGGTAAGTCTTTAGGAATAATAGTGTGTTTTGCTTTTTGTAATGCTGAAATGTGTTCCGGCTTATCAAAGGCAATCGTATTTAAGGACAAATTTGGATTTAAGATTGCAGCATGTAACAATTCATCAATCTCTAAAACTGGAAAGTTTGGAATAAAAAATTGTAATGGTGCTATTTGAATTCTAGCATCTTTTTTATCACTCCAAACATAAGTTCCTTTTGTTAAGTTTGGATCGTTTGGCTCTGGAATTGTATTCCAAGCAAGAACAGCTCTTACTAATGGTAAGTTTGGTATTGTACAATATTTCTTTTTCGGATTAATATTCAACCTAACCACATAGCTCATTGGCTTTTCATTTTCTCCTTGACAATCTTTTTTTGTTGGAATGTCATGCACATTTAAACCTACAACTCCCATATCTTCCCAACCAGCACCATCTTGATAGTCTAAATAAAATCGCACATATTCATGTGATCCATTAGCACATAAATCCCCAGAATATCCTGTTGCTCTTTTAATATTTACAGTTGCTGTTAATTGCTTCTTTACCGCGTTATAACCAACACAACCTAAAGATTCAAAAGTGGTATTTAGCTGTTGTTTAAAAGCACTTAGCGGTGTTTTTAGTTTTAATTTTGAAAGCGTTTTACTTCCAGAGGTTAAATAAGGTCTAAATTCTTGTCTTGCAACCAATAGTTGCTTTTCGCTTAATTTTTCCATGATTTTTTAATTTAAGATATACCTACTCTATTCTTAGGCTTTTCGGATTACGCCTTTAGGCTAAACCAGTGTATTAAGGAGAATGAATTAACGGAATTCAAATTTTAATAATCAAAAACTAAAAAGGTTAACATGTTTTAAAAATTAATTCTATCGTAATCTATTAGGTAGTATATTTGTTAAATGAAGAATTTATTACTCGTATTTGTTGGTGGCGGTTTTGGTAGTGTATTACGTTATATTATTGGAAAGTATTTAAATAATACAGAAAACGGAATTCCGTACGGAACTTTTTTAGCAAACATTTTAGGTAGTTTACTAATTGGCTTAATTCTAGGATATGCAATTAAAAATAATAGTTTATCTTCTAACCAAACCGTATTATTAGCTACAGGATTTTGTGGTGGTTTTACAACTTTTTCAACCTTTGCTTATGAAAATCATCTGTTTTTAAAATCTGGAGATTTCACTAGTTTCGCTATTTATACCATTGCTAGTTTTGTTTTAGGATTTTTAGCTGTTTTTTCAGGAATGTATTTAGCGAAGTAAAACGGGATTGAAGTTGGAAGACGGAAGATTATAGATTTAAGATGAGCACTGATTACTGAACACTAAAACCACACCAACTCCTCTCTTTAGCTAAAGAGAGGTGATTCCGTTTTAACGGAATCGGAGAGTTTGACCTAAAATGCGAAGCCATTTTCACCTACTGCCACGCAATACTTAAAACTACTTCACAAAAGCCTTCACTCCTGCTTCTATACTTTCATCTACATAATTATTTCTAGGTACAATTGGACAAGAAAACTTTTCATTATACGCGCAAAACGGATTGTATGCCTGATTAAAATCAAGCGTTAAAGTATCTCCTTCCGGAATTCGCAAATCAATATATCGTCCGCCACCATAGGTAGTATCGCCATTCGTATTATCTATAAACGGAAGAAATAAATAATCCTCAAAACCTTTTTTTTGCATTAAATCTTGTCCTTGATAAATATCCAAACGATAGTTTTTTCCGTTTAGTTGAAAAGATAAAACCCCATAAACACGTTCTTTAGAAACACGATCTGTAGTTGTTTTCATTTTAAACCATTCCGAATCTGGTGTTCTTTCCAATGTGGCAGTTACCACAAACTTAGCATCAAACTTAAAAAAGTCTAATGTTCTAAAAGCCTTTCTGTCTTTACTTTTTAAAGGCGATTTAGAAGCGTCTTTGAAATCGGCATTCTGTTCTCGTTGCCAATCGGTATCTCCTAATAAAGGCTGTTTTTCTTGAGCACAACTTAAAGCGGATATAAATATAAATAGATAGAATAAATTTTTCATGGTATTATTTTTCGGCTTAAAAATACAACTTCTAATTATTTTGTTTAGCTTTGAATCATCAAATTATAAATAAAATGAATTTAGTCATTACTAATTATAAGCAATATACCTCTTGTAGAAATGCAGGCTGGGCTACTTATATATTATGATGATATAAATATCAATTAATACAATATTAAAAGTCCAACTTCGTAGTTGGACTTTTTTATTTTAGGTCTAATAACGAAGTACCCTTTTTGCTAATGAAATAAACCAAGAAACCATTAAAACCAACCAATATGAAAAAACTATTCCATAACTACATAAATACTTTTAGAGGTCTCTCTACAGAAGTTTGGTGGCTCGCACTGATTACTTTAATTAATAGAGCAGGAACCATGGTTATTCCTTTTCTATCCTTATATCTTATAGAAGATTTACACTTTACGTATAAAGATGTAGGATGGATTATGTCTGCTTTTGGTTTAGGTTCTGTCGCTGGATCTTGGTTGGGAGGAAAATTAACAGACAAAATTGGTTATTATAAAGTAATGGTTAGAAGTTTATTGCTCACAGGAATACTATTTGTAGCGCTTCAGTTTTTAAATACTTTTGCCTCTTTATGTGTTGGTATTTTTCTAGTCATGCTAGTTGCAGATATGTTTAGACCTGCAATGTTTGTTGCTTTAAGCGCATATAGTAAACCAGAAAATAAAACTAGAAGTGTAACGTTAATTCGTCTTGCCATAAACTTAGGTTTCTCTGCAGGACCAGCTGTTGGCGGACTTATTATAACAAAAATGAATTATAGTGGTTTATTTTGGGTAGATGGTATTACTTGTATTTTAGCAACAATAGTACTTATTCTTGTATTAAACCCTAAAAAAGCTAAAGTACTGGATAATATTATTGTAGAAAATCCAGATTCTGCATATAATGACAAACCTTTCTTAATTTTTCTAGTAGCTATGTTTTTGTTTGGTTTTATTTTTCTACAATACTTTTCTACCATGCCAATTTATTACAGAGAAACGCACATGCTTACCGAATTGCAAATAGGCTTGCTTTTAGGTGCAAACGGCTTTTTTATTTTTCTACTAGAAATGCCTTTAATTAAATGGCTCGAGAACTCGAAATATACGAAATCTGGTTTAATGCTTTTTGGTGTAACATTAACTGCGTTAAGCTTTTTGGTTTTAAATCTAACCACTTGGTCTGGAATATTAATTATTGGAATGTTCTTAATGACCGTTGGCGAAATGATTGCTTTTCCGTTTTCAAATGCCTTTGCAATGCAACGTGCTAAAAAAGGAAATCAAGGAGAATACATGGCCTTATATTCTATAGCATTTTCTATAGCACATATTTTTGGACATAACGCAGGAATGCGATCTGTGGATGGATTTGGTTTTAATAAAACCTGGTATATTATGGCTGCACTAGGAAGTGTTTGTGCTTTTTTATTCCTGTTTTTAAAGATCTACATGAAGAATAAAAATAGTGCGCAATAAAATAAAACAAGCTATTAATAAGATTTATATACTACTTCCCGAATTTAAATCTTATTAATAGCATTATTCTTCACTACATGCGAAAGGATAATTTGGGTTTTGCTTTCGCCATACACAATAAGTTGGTCGATAAATGTTTCTAAATGTTTTTGATTTTTTAAAATCACTTCCATTACAATATTTTCATCGCCTGTAATTCTGTAGCAATTAATAACCTCATCAAAGGTTTTTACTTTTTCAAGAAACGGCTTTAGTTTTCCCATAAAAGCACGCAAAGTAATAAGTGCTTTTAGCTGATAACCAACCTCAAAAGGAGAAATTAAGGTGATATGATTTTGAATAATCCCCAAATCTTCCATCTTCTTAATACGCTCGGAAACTGCTGGAGAAGTGATACCAACTTGCCTACCAATTGCCGCATTAGATTGTCGCGAATTTTCCTGCAAACACTTCAAAATATTCCAGTTAAGATTATCTAAGCTCATTTTTAAAGTATTAGGTCAAAACATTTTAATTTCTAAAGCAAATATACATCTTTACTTTAAAAACGAAAGTATTTAATACTTTCTTGTGACTAAATTTGATGGTAATCGAAAAAATATCATGTTAGCGCATATTCCATCACATCTTTCAGACTTACCTATATACAAGCAGGCCTTGCATATTTTTCTGTTGTCTAGAAGTATATCTACGTATCTAAATCAAGATTTAGCATACTTAAAAGAAGATGGTTCTGAAGATGCAAATATTTATTTTTCTGGGGATATTGTGAGACATTCTCTTTCTCTTGCTCCAGAAATTATTAATGCCGAAATGGAACGCTTTTCCGATAAAAAGCACAAACATATTGCTTCTGTAAGACAACTTACCAATAGACTATATAGCCATTGTAAGCGCTTAGAAAAATGCAATAGTAATGGTAAGGAGTATATTCCTATTTTAAGAAGAGAACTTAAAGTTTTTAAAAAACTACAAAATAGCTGGATGCTTACTTTGTAATTATTTTGCCGATACTATTTGCGAATTATACATAATAGTATCCTTCAGTTGCTCAAATTTTGGATGCATTTTTTCTGCTAAAAGCACATATTGACATTTTGCTAAACTTTCTGTAACACGCAAAACATCGTTATGGTAATTGTTTCGTATTAAAAATTCTGCATCATCTAAAGCTAATATTTTAAGTTGCCCTAAATGCAAACTATTCATAAAATACAGCTTATTTAAACGTTTTGGTGTTGCTACTAAAACATCTACACCATAATAAATTTCCTCGCGCTGTTGATCTAAAGTTTGCTCATCATAAGCTGCATAGACTCTTAAATCCATATACCTCATATACTTCTCAAACTCCTCTTTTAAATCTAATGCTGCTTGCTTGTCTTTTACAATAACCAATGCTCTAGGAGAGTCTTCAAAAGCTTCTGCTTTTAACTTATGAATGATGGCAATGATTAAAGCTGTCGTTTTACCTGAACCTTTTGGTGCTAATCCATATACATTTGCTCCCCCTTTTATCTTTGGTAATATTTCTTTCTGAAAAGGTAAAGGCGCTTCATAATTTAAGGTTTCTAAAGCTTCTTTTAGTACTGGGTTTAATTTTTTAAAGGACATGCTAAGTAAATTTGTAAGTTGTAAAGCGTAGTAACTCGCCTTAATTTTGCACAAAGGTACGTATTAATGACACATTTTGCAGTCTGCTTTCTCTTTGATTTCTCCAACTAAATAACCTTCTTCATTTATTACAAAGTCACAACAGTCTACAAACCCTTGCGCTATCATTTTACGAGCCCGTTGTATTTGTGACTTCACCGTAGATAATGGCACATGTAGTTGTTCGGCTATTTGCGCTTGTTTTAGTCCTTTTATGTCACTTAAAAACAAGGGATCTCTATACTTTTTAGGTAAGCTTTTAATAATACCTTGCAAACAATCTGCTTCTGTATGTTCTAACTTTTGTTCTTCAAAAATAAAATCTTCTTCTGTGGTTTCATATACTAATTTTTTATTTCTAAAGTAATCTAAAACCGTATGTCTGGCTATTGTAAACAACCAAGACTTCATCTTTTCTTCGTTTTTTAATGTATTTAGCTTTGTGTGTACTTTTATAAAGGTTTCCTGTACTAAATCTTCAGCAATAACGGCATCCTTCACTTTACTTAAAATAAAGAATTTAATATCGTCTGCATGCAATTGCCAAATGTCTTGAGTTTTCATAAGGATATTCTATAAATAACGCTAATCACAGTATAAATTTACTACAATTAGCGTTGTTAATTTCTTCTATTAGTAATAGCTTAACAGTTGCAATTCGTACATGTGCAATTAGCGCAAGTACAATTTTGACAATTTCCTTTGGAGCAACTATCACAGTTGCAAGTACATTCTGTGTTTTTCATGACCTCTATTTTTTAAGTTCATATAGTAGACGAGACAATTTATAAAAAGATGCATGTTTCAACCATTATTTTTTCTGAAAAACCCTAGAGTCGACATCTAAAACTCCTGTTTTTATAATTTTAACTTCTTTAATCAGCGGATGCCTTGGGTTTACCAAAATATTTTTGCTCATTGGTAAAATGGCAGAAGGAACTTCTATTGCTAGACTTTTATTCGCTTTAAGCCAATCTGTCCCATATTGCATAGAATAATTAGAAGGCGGATTTTCACGCCAACTTTCTTCTAGTTCGATTTCTTTTTGCTTCGGAGAAATTAGAAGGTCCGGAATTTCCGCTTCTAAATAACCAAAATCGTTGGTTAAAAATTTAAAATCTATATGCACTAAAATTTCTAAAACAGCCAAGGATAAGCTTTCGGAAAAATAAACCATGGGATACCCTTTTTTATTCCATCTTCCACCATATAATCGTGCTCCTTCTCCAGATACATCTTCTAGATATTGCTTTTTTGCTATTCTGTAAATTTTCAAAAGAATGGTTTTAAGAATAAACACCAAATTCAATACGACCAAGCGTATCTTTAATTAGACTAGTACCAAAACTGGTATCTAGAAAATTTATAGGTTTTTGGTAGTTTAAAACCCGTATTTCACTGTGTAACCATGAAGTAAATGCTTCTAGAGTACCAAGCACTTCGATACCTCTAGAAATCACTTCTGCTATCTCTAAAATTTGTTCTGTAGGATATACATTTAATAACTCTTCATCACTTTTTCGTTGGATGGTACGATGGGAAACATGAATTAATGCACTCATTTTTTCCATAGAAATACCAAGTAGACTGCTTATAGTATGTACTACAGATTTCGGTAAACCTTTACGAGTAATCTCTATGAGATCAAAATCATTAGAAATGGTTTGCCCAACCTGTAAACTACCACCTAAAACACTAATGATTCTATCATATTTGTTTTGCAAATTATAAAAGGCCTCTGGCTCGTTTGCCAAATCTTTTATTGCATTTTCAAGTTTGTAATTTCTCATAACTATGACATTTTACACAAATATACGTATTTTTGTCGTGATTTAATGTTTTTTACTATTTTAACACAACCTAAAGCAAACAAATACAAAGCTTTGCGTTTTTATATTTTTGAAATCCTAAACTAAATTTTGTTTAACAAACTCCAAAAACAACACTACTTTACTTGTATCGTTGCGCGATGAGAGATTGGAAAATTACAGGAATTAGCAATAAAACATAACGCATTTGCTTGCTCATGAAGGCTTTCTGCCTTTTCCACCATTTCCTGTTTACTAACTACAACTACAGGATTTAATTGCATGGAAACAAACTGTCCTTTTCCTTTATTATCCACTTCTAAAACACCTTCTGCTTGATCTTCATAAGCAACTACTTCTATTCCGTTTTGCGAACACACATAAAAATAAGACATCATATGGCAAGAAGAAACAGCACTTAACAGCATATCTTCTGGATTATAAAGTGCATCATCTCCTCTAAAAATTTTTGCAGAAGACACTTTTAAAGGTTCTGATTTTCCTTTTATACTTACTGTGTGATTTCTATTGTAGCTTCTAGCATCTAATGTACTTTCTCCTTTACTAGAAGACCATTGCGTTTTGGCCTTGAAAATATGTTTAAATGCCATGTTCTTTGTTTTTTTATTTAAACGAATAAACCACTTTTCAAAAAACATGAAAAGTGGTTTGTTCTATTTTTTTTTTAGAGATCCCGAAACGAGTTCGGGATAAGTGATTCGCACGCTTTTCATGAAAAATGAAAAGCGGCTCTCTACTTACATGTTACGTCTATATTGTCCGCCTACTTCAAACAACGACTCCGTAATCTCTCCTAAACTACATACTTTACAAACATCCATCAAGGCTTCAAAGATATTCTCATTGTTAATCGCTTTATGTTGTAAATCTTTTAACAATGCTTCTGTATCATTTGCTTTATGAAGGCTTTCTAAAGTTTTAATTTGAAATTGCTTCTCTTCTTCCGTTGCACGAATAACTTCTTTAGGAATAACGGTTGGAGATCCTTTAGAACTCAAGAAGGTATTTACACCTATAATTGGGAACTTCCCGTTATGTTTTAATGTTTCGTAATATAAACTCTCTTCTTGAATTTTAGAACGTTGGTACATAGTTTCCATAGCACCTAAAACACCACCTCTTTCTGTAATTCTATCAAATTCTAACAACACAGCTTCTTCTACTAAATCGGTTAATTCTTCAATAATGAAAGATCCTTGAATTGGATTTTCATTTTTAGCTAAACCTAATTCTTTATTAATAATTAGTTGAATTGCCATGGCACGTCTAACCGATTCTTCCGTTGGTGTTGTAATCGCTTCATCATACGCATTGGTATGTAACGAGTTACAGTTATCATAAATAGCATACAATGCTTGAAGCGTGGTACGAATATCATTAAAGTCAATTTCCTGCGCGTGTAAGCTTCGTCCGGAAGTTTGAATATGGTATTTCAACATTTGCGCTCTTGCATTTGCACCATATTTATGCTTCATTGCTTTCGCCCAAATTTTTCTTGCTACACGACCAATTACTGCATATTCTGGATCAATTCCGTTAGAGAAAAAGAACGATAGATTTGGACCAAATTTATTGATGTCCATGCCACGACTTAAATAATATTCCACGTACGTGAAACCATTAGATAAAGTCAACGCTAATTGTGTAATTGGGTTTGCTCCTGCTTCTGCAATATGATATCCAGAAATAGAAACCGAATAAAAGTTACGCACATTATTCTCGATAAAATACTCTTGCACATCTCCCATTAAACGCAATGCGAATTCGGTAGAGAAAATACAAGTATTTTGCGCTTGATCTTCTTTTAAAATATCTGCTTGAACGGTTCCTCTAACCTGAGCAATCGTATTCTTTTTAATCTCGGCATACACATCTGCTGGTAATACTTGATCTCCGGTAACACCTAATAGCATCAACCCTAAACCATTATTTCCTTCTGGTAACTCGCCATTATAAAAAGGACGCGTTTTATCTTTATAAATTTTAGCAATTTTAGCTTCCACTTCTTTTTCAAGACCATTCTCTTTAATATAAAACTCACATTGTTGATCAATGGCAGCATTCATAAAAAAGCCTAGTAACATTGGAGCAGGACCGTTAATAGTCATACTTACAGAGGTCATTACATTTGCTAAATCGAAACCAGAATACAGTTTTTTAGCATCATCTAAGCAGCAAATAGAAACTCCTGCATTACCAATTTTACCGTAAATATCCGGACGCAAATCTGGATCGTTTCCGTAAAGCGTCACACTATCAAAAGCGGTAGACAAACGTTTTGCTGGCAAACCTGCACTTACATAATGAAAACGTGTATTCGTTCTTTCTGGTCCACCTTCCCCTGCAAACATACGTGCTGGATCTTCTCCTGTACGTTTAAAAGGATATAACCCGGAAGTATATGGGAATTCTCCTGGTACGTTTTCTTGCAAACTCCATTTTAATAAATCTCCCCAAGCTTGATACTTTGGAAGCGCTATTCTTGGAATTTGTAAATGCGATAATGACTCGGTATGCGTTTCTATTTTAATTTCTTTATCTCTTACTTTGAAGCTATAAATCGGGTTTTTATATTTGTTTACTTTTTCGTCCCAACCGGTAATTACTTCCCAGTTGTACGGATCTAAGTTTAGTTTTACTCTATCAAATTCGCCAACTAATAATCTAACAAAATCTTTATTGTCTTCCGTAGAAGTAATCGATTCTGAAGCAATTCCTGCTTTATCTAAAACTGGTGTGGCATCTAAAACAGATTCTAATGTTTTATAAATTCCGTATAATTTCTGAGCAACTTCCTCTTGTGTTCTTGCTGTTTTATCATACGCACGATTACTCTCTGCAATTTCAGATAAGTAACGCGTTCTAGAAGGAGGAATAACGAAAATCTTCTCGCTCATCTCGTCAGAAATATGGAACGTCGATTTTAAATCGGAAGCTGTTTTTTCTACCAACTTATCCATAATCGCTTTGTACAGCGTATTCATCCCCGGATCATTAAATTGCGAAGCGATGGTACCATAAACAGGTAAATCATCTTGATGCACATCCCAAAGATTATTATTACGCATATATTGTTTTTTCACATCGCGTAACGCATCTAAAGAACCACGTTTATCAAATTTATTGATGGCAACTAAATCGGCAAAATCCAACATGTCGATTTTCTCCAATTGCGTTGCAGCACCAAATTCTGGAGTCATTACATATAATGCAACATCGGAATGCTCCATGATCTCGGTATCTGATTGTCCGATTCCTGAAGTTTCTAAAATAATCAAATCATATTCCGCAGCTTTTAAAACTTGTACTGCTTCATTTACATATTTTGACAATGCTAAATTAGATTGACGAGTAGCCAAACTTCGCATATATACTCTTGGCGAATTAATGGCATTCATTCTAATTCGATCTCCTAAAAGCGCTCCTCCTGTTTTACGTTTGGAAGGATCGACGGAAACTAAACCAACTGTTTTTTCTGGAAAATCCACTAAAAAACGACGAACCAATTCATCGACTAAAGAGGATTTTCCAGACCCTCCAGTTCCTGTAATTCCTAAAACCGGTGTTTTAGAATTCTTATTTTTTTTATGAATTTTATCTAAAGTATCTTTTGCAACTTCTGGAAAGTTTTCAGCAGAAGAAATCACTCTAGCAATTGCTCTTGCATTTTTAGATGGTAAAATATCTAATTCCCCATTTAAAACATCACCAATAGCGAAGTCAGATTGCTCTACCAAATCGTTAATCATACCTTGTAATCCCATCGCACGACCGTCATCTGGCGAGTAAATACGTGCAATACCATAATCCATTAATTCTTTAATTTCAGACGGAAGGATTACACCACCACCACCACCAAAAATCTTGATGTGTTCTGCACCTCTTTCTTTTAAAAGATCGTACATATATTTAAAATACTCGTTATGTCCACCTTGGTAAGAAGTTAAACAAATAGCATTTGCATCTTCTTGAATGGCTGTATTTACAACCTCATCTACACTTCTATCGTGACCTAAATGGATCACTTCTACTCCTGTAGATTGAATAATACGACGCATAATATTTATGGATGCATCATGACCGTCAAATAATGCTGCTGCCGTAACTATTCTTACTTTATATTTTGGTTTGTATGGTGTTGCTTGTGTCATCTTATGGTTTCTATTGCTTTTTATTTAAAAGATGTTACACGCATTTCTATCTTTCTATACTTTCAAAAAAAAGAAATGCATGTTTCATTCTTAAAATATAATCTATTTTAGGCTTGCAATTTACGGAATATTCAAAAATATCGCTCTATAATCTGTAATTATCTAAAAGTTAAAAACAAAAAGCCAACCTGAAATTTTTAGAGTAATTTAGTATAACTATTTCGTTATTAGATTTTTACTTTTACGGAAATAAAAATATAAAAAATTCTCGCTTTCGCGGAAAACAAACATGAAAAAACTAACCATACTTATAAACTGCAAGGACCAGTCTGGAATCATTGCAACTGTCACTAATTTTATTGCGAATAATAAAGGAAATATTGTTTACATAGATCAGCACGTGGATAGAGAGCAAGATATTTTCTTTATGCGTTTAGAAGGGGAATTTGAAGCAGCCTCTTTTAATACGGAAGCTTTCAAGGAAAATTTCAAGTCTAATTTGGCCGAACAATTTAAAATGAAATGGCGAATATATTCCGCAGAAAACAAACCAAAAATGGCATTATTTGTTTCTAAATATGATCATTGTTTGTATGATATTTTAGGCCGTTATAATTCTGGAGAGCTAGATGTAGATATTCCTTTTATTATAAGTAACCACAATACTTTAAAGCCTATTGCAGATAGCTTTAATATTCCGTTTTATCATATTCCGGTAACCAAAGACACCAAAGCAGAAGCCGAAGAACAGCAATTAAAACTATGTAAAGAATTTGGCATCCACTTTATTGTACTTGCTCGTTATATGCAAATAGTGTCTAGCAAAATAATTAGTCAGTATAACAATAAGGTTATAAATATTCATCATTCGTTTTTACCCGCTTTTGTTGGCGCAAAACCGTATCATTCGGCCTATAAACGAGGTGTTAAAATTATTGGAGCAACCAGTCATTATGTTACTGAGGAATTAGATGCCGGACCAATTATAGAGCAAGATGTCGCTCGTGTTTCCCACACACATGCTATTGAAGACTTAATAGCAAAAGGACGTGATTTAGAAAAAATAGTTTTAGCCAATGCTATTAAACTTCATATTAAAAGAAAGGTAATGGTATATAATAATAAAACGGTTATTTTCTCGTAGTTACTATTTGCGTGAGCGGTTGCAGTGACATCCTTTTTGTTTTTCGCAAAAAGATATAACGGAAAACGCGGTTTTTATTGACATTTTGGTTTCTAGTAAAAATCTTAAGTTACTTTACAATTAGTTTCATTAGTTATTTTGAATGCGTAATTTTAATTTCATATCAAAACAAAATTTCACTAAAAATACGCCATAAGAATAAGTATCTTTACATCCAAAAAATATAAATTATGAAAAAAATATTAGCCTTAGTTATTATTTTAAATTTTACTGCATGCGCAGAATTACAACAAGTAATAGACCAATTACCTGAAGAGGTTGGTTCTCTTTCTGAATCTGAAATTGGCTCTGGTTTGCGAGAAGCGTTAGAACTTGGTATTGACAAACAAGTAACCAAATTAACCCAGAAAGACGGTTTTTTTAAAAATGAATTGGTAAAAATAGTTCTACCTGAAGAATTACAAAAAGTAGACAAAGCACTACGTGATATTGGACTAAGTAGTTTAGCTGATGAAGGGTTAAAAGTATTAAACAGAGCTGCAGAAGACGCGGTAAGTGAAGCGACTCCTATTTTTGTTAATGCGGTTAAAGACATTACTTTTGCTGATGCAAAAAACATTCTACTTGGTAAAAATGATGCTGCGACACAATACTTAACAAGCAAAACGCAAACCGCTTTATATGCTAAATTTAATCCTGTTATTAAAAACTCTTTTAGTAAAGTTGGTGCAGATCAGGTTTGGGCGAATTTAATTAACAAGTATAACGCGATTCCTTTTACAAGTAATGTAAATCCAGACTTAACAGATTATGTTACTGGTGAAGCTTTAAATGGCGTTTATAAAATGATTGCCGTAGAAGAACAAGAAATAAGAAGTAAATCTTCTTCTAGAACTACCGATTTATTACGTAAAGTTTTTGCTTTGCAGGATTAGTCTCATCTTACATCCTTCCTAAAGAGAAGAACTTTTAGACTACTCGATTAATTAAACATAAAAAGCCTTTGAAGAAATAATTCTTGAAAGGCTTTTTATTTATTAGTTGTTTGTCGCAACGACACTTCCTTTCGTATTCAATAACTTCAACCAACAAATGAAACTTATAAACTACTAATACTTTCTTCAAAAAGTAAACCGCCTTTATACATTCCTTTCAAAACAGGATGAATTTCATTACCTAATTTTGTTAAACTATATTCTACTCTTGGAGGAACTTCAGGAAATGCTGTTCTATTGATTAATCCATCTACTTCTAATTCTTTTAGCTGTTTGGTAATCATTCGTTCGCTAATATCTGGCATTAATCTCACCAACTCACTATATCTTTTATCTCCTTGAAAAAGATGTAAAATTATAGTTCCTTTCCTTTTTCCTTTAATCGTATTTATAAATGTATCTATTGGACAATAACTTTTTTTCATTTTTTTTTATTCTTAAACGCCTTATAAACAGACAAAACAGCACAAAATGTTCGTATGCGCAAAAAATGTAAGCTCTTGCATATCAGCACATTTTTAACGAAATTTAATGTAAAATTAAGTAAAACAAATAAAAGAACAACTATGAATACGCAAACAACATACAAAGCTTTTAGAGTAGAAGATAATGATGGCAACTATGTTTCTTCCATTAAAGACATGCCTTTTTCTGATTTACCCGAAGGAGAAATACGCATAAAAGTACACTATAGTTCTTTAAACTACAAAGACGCTTTGTCTGCTTCAGGAAATAAAGGAGTAACTAGAAATTACCCGCACACGCCAGGTATTGATGCCGTTGGAACCGTTGTTTCTTCTAAATCGTCTAAATTTAAAGTTTCAGACCAAGTTATTGTTACCAGTTATGATTTAGGAATGAATACGGATGGAGGTTTTGCGCAATACGTGCAAGCACCTGCAGATTGGGCAGTTAAGCTACCAGAAAATCTTTCTATGAAAGAAGCGATGACTATTGGTACAGCCGGATTAACAGCTGGAATGTCTGTATTAAGATTAAGTGAACTTGTAAGACCAGAAGATGGACCAATAGTTGTCTCGGGCGCTACAGGTGGTGTAGGTTCTATGAGTCTCCTGATTTTAAAAAAACTAGGATATAAAACAGTTGCCATTACAGGGAAAGAATCTGAAATTGATTTTTTGAAAAATCTAGGAGCAGATGAAGTTATTATGCGGGAAGATTTCGAGAACATGGATAAAAAACCACTTTTAAAACCACTTTATGCTGGTGGTATAGATACGGTTGGAGGAACAATTCTTCAAAATATTATTAAAGCTACTTTCCCAATGGGAATTGTGACTTGCTGCGGAAATGTTGCATCTCCAAAACTAGATTTAACCGTATTTCCTTTTATATTAAGAGGAGTCACATTAATAGGAATAGATTCTCAAAATTACCCAATGAAATATAGAGAAAAAGTATGGGAGAAATTAGCTAACGAATGGAAAACGGATAGATTAACAGATGCAGCTACAGAAATATCTTTAGGTGATTTAAACGAAAAAATGGCGCTCATGCTAAAAGGAAAATTAAAAGGAAGAACAATAGTCAATTTGAATATATAAAGTACGCCAAGCCTATTATTTTCTACAAGCAAATTAGATTTTTAAAGTTGGATTTAAAAGAATCCTTTTTTTTTTGTTAAATTTAATAATACACGTTTAAATTAAATATAAATAATGTATATTTAATTGATTAATAGCACATTACTACAATGAACAACAATGAATTAATAAAAAAGCATCAAAGCAAACTCGATAAGAAATACAAAAACCTTATCGAGCAAGCTTACAATTTAAGGCAAACAGATCACGCATTAAGTGATATTTCTGAATACAGAGCCATTAAACTTCTAGGTAAATTAAACAAGTTAAAATACCTATCTAGAGATACAGCACATTCTGTAATTTCTTAATTTACCTTTTATTTAACCTTTGCTTAAAATCCAAACGCGAAGAAAACTCGTACTTTATATAAAGAACAAGTTATGAGCGCACAATTTTGCAAGGTTGGAAAAATAAAACCAAATTTAAACAAGTTATTAAGCCTAGGATCTACGGATAAAAAAGCAATACAGTTTGTGGAAGTAGTATACAAGAAAAAGTATACTAAAGACTTACATGTAGCTTCTTAAAATAACTAAAAGACTTAATAAGTCTAGAACCATACCATGAAAACATTTCGCCATCTACTAATTGTATTTTGGCATTAGTATAGTACGCTCCTAATTCTTCTATATGTTTTTCTTTAAAAGGATACGGCTCACTAGACAAAAAGACCACATCTACTTCTTTATTTTGCTGCATTTCAATTTCCGGATACCTTCCTAAATCTGCATAAACATTTTCAAATTTATTTAATTGTAATAAATAATCAATGAAGGTATTTTTACCAGCAACCATAAAAGGATTCTTCCAGATGAAATACGCTACCTTTAAAGTCGGTTTTGCTTGAATATCGTTTTGAAAATCTTTTAAATTATTTTGAATTTTCTCTGAAACATTTAAGGCTTCCTCCTTCTTACTGAAGATTTCGCCATATTGCTGAATCATTTCTATACAATGGGAAATGGTTTCAATTTCGGAAACATGCACCATACAAATTTCACTACAAGCAGCAACAATCTCCTTTGTATTTTCCTCTTTATTGCATAGAATAATATCTGGTCGTAGTGCTTTTATCTTTTCTAGATGGATTTGCTTTGTACCACCAACAATCGTTTTTGTTTTTAGTAAATGCTTTGGATGTACACAAAATTTAGTAATACCAACAATAGAAGATTCTAAACCTAAATCGTATAATAATTCGGTTTGAGAAGGCACTAAGGAGACAATTCGTTTTGGAACGGATTTAAAATGTAATTGTCTTCCTATTTGATCTTTTAGTTGCATTTAAAAAGACTGCTTCGTTCTTTGCAATGCCAGTAATGCTTCCATTTGCGATTGCAGTTCTTTTGCACTTTTTGCAGCTGCATCTGCAAAATCTAGTTCTTTGGAAGCGTAAATAATTCCTCTAGAAGAATTTATTAGTAAACCAACTTGTTCATTCATTCCATATTTACAAACATCTTGTAAATTTCCACCTTGTGCACCAACGCCTGGAACTAGTAAAAAACTATTTGGAACAATCTTTCTAATTTCCGCAAAATACTCCGCTTTAGTAGCACCGACTACATACATTAGGTTTTCCGAATTTTTCCAGTTTTTAGAGGTTTCTAAAACCTGTTTGTATAATTCTTTCCCTTCTACTTGCTTGGTTTGAAAATCGAAAGCACCTTCATTAGACGTTAAAGCCAACATAATAGTATGCTTATTTTCAAAAGCTAGAAATGGCTCTACGGAATCTTTTCCCATATATGGAGCAACCGTTACACTATCAAAAGCTAAATCTTCAAAAAAAGCTTTGGCATACATCGTACTTGTATTACCAATATCACCACGTTTTGCATCTGCAATCGTAAAGATTTCCGGATGCTTTTCGTTTAAATAATGGATAGTCTTTTCTAAAGCTCTCCATCCTTTTAATCCGTACGCTTCATAAAAAGCGGTATTTGGTTTATACGCCACACATACATGATGTGTTGCATCTATAATCGCTTGATTAAACGCGAATATTGGATCTTCTTCTTTTAAAAGATGTTGCGGAATTTTATTCACATCGACATCTAATCCTATACATAGAAAGGATTTCTTTTTTTGGATCTGATTTACAAGTTCTTTTGTGTTCATCGATAATATTTTGTCATTCTGCGCTACGACGCAGAATCTATTTTTATTATTAGTGGATTCCGCATCCAGTGCGGAATGACAAATCATTTTTATTTGTCATTAAAAAAGCCTCAAAAAAGAGGCTTATAATTAAAGGTGTTCGTCACTCGCTTTTAACTTCTCTGTGTTATCTGCTAGTTGTAATTCGTCTATAATTTTTTGAATATCGCCATTTACAATATTTTGTAAATCGTAAAGTGTTAATCCAATTCGGTGATCTGTTACACGACCTTGTGAATAATTGTACGTTCTAATTTTAGCACTTCTATCTCCAGAAGTTACCATGGTACCACGTAAAGCGGCATCTTCTTCATTTTTCTTAGCCAACTCCATATCATACAAACGAGAACGCAATACTTTAAATGCTTTCTCTTTATTTTTATGTTGTGATTTCTGGTCTTGACACTGTGCTACCAATCCGGTTGGAACGTGCGTTAAACGCACTGCAGAATACGTTGTATTTACTGATTGTCCTCCTGGTCCTGAAGAACAGAAAAAATCGATACGCACATCTTTTGGGTTTATTTCTACATCAAACTCTTCGGCTTCTGGAAATACCATAACCGTTGCTGCACTAGTATGTACACGACCTTGTGTTTCGGTTTGTGGTACACGTTGTACACGATGTACACCAGCTTCAAATTTTAAAGTTCCGTACACATCATTACCGGTAACTTCAAATTGAATTTCTTTAAAACCGCCATTGGTACCTTCACTATAATCTACAGTATCTACTTTCCATCCTCTACCTTCGCAGTATTTGGTATACATTCTGAATAAATCTCCAGCAAAAATACTAGCTTCATCTCCACCAGTTCCTGCACGCAGTTCTACCACCGCATTTTTAGAATCTTGCGGATCTTTAGGAATTAAAAGAACACGAATCTCATCGTCTAACTTAGGAATACCTTCTTTGGCTTCGTCATATTGCATTTTAGCCATTTCTACCATTTCGGCATCACTACCATCTGCAATAATCGCTTCTGCTTCTGCTAAATTATCTGTAAACTCTATATATTGCTCACGTTTATCCATTAAAAGGCGTAAGTCTTTGTATTCTTTATTTAACTCTACATAACGCTTTTGATCGGTAATAATATCTGGTTGAATGATTAAATCACTAACCTCATCAAAACGTTGTTTTACTATTTGTAATTTATCTAACATCTATCTTCTAAAAAATTGTATGCCAAAAATACGATAATTTATGGATTTTATATAGTGTATAGACTAGCAATATTGTTATGAAAATAATTAGTGCACTTTTGCGTTTTAATAGTACTCATGAAACTGCTAAAAGGAATACTTGCATATTACAAACCACTATTTCTGTGGTCTTTTTCTATAAACCTTCTTGTTTTAATAGTCAGCCAAAGCTTTGCACTCACTATTTTAACCAAGTTGTTTGTAGTTATTTTATTTTGGTTATTACTAAAAGATGCTAGCGTTAGAAGAAGAATTGGCTTTTATAAAATGGTTGGCGTTTCTAACCTAAAACTACTCAGTATTTTATTTTTAATAGATTGTTCTGTATCTCTTGCTTTTATATTCTTGATAAAAGGTTTTGCTTGATATATTGTTAAACCTTTCTAAATGTATTTAGTAATACCAGAAAAAACGCTTTAATTAGGAGACATGAAATCGCTAAAACTTATTTTTATTTTTTACAAACCGTTCCTTCTCTGGTCGTTTATAATTAATGTTTTAGCAGGAAGCAATATTGCTGTTCTTGTATTGCTAAAGCTACTTCTTACCATATTTCTATGGTATTATATTCGAGAAACAAAAGCAAAAACCAATTTAGTGTTTTATAAAAATGCTGGTATTTCTACTTTTAAATTATATGCTTCTATATTTATTATGGATGTTATTCTATCTGTTCCTTTTCTTCTAATAGCAAAAACAATACTATGATTTTAGAGATAGATAATGTAGAGCTTTCCTTTTCCAATAAGTTAGTGTTAAACGGAATTTATCTGAAAGCAGAAACAGGAAAAGTTACTGCTATTCTTGGCAGTAATGGTTGCGGAAAAAGTTGTTTACTACAAATAATATTTGGTGCATTACAACCTAAATATAAACTAGTAAGAATAGATAGCAAACCGATTACAAAACCTTTGTACTTAACTAAAAGCGTTAGTTTATTACCACAATACAATTTTGTTCCGAAAGGCTTAAAACTGAAAACCATTTTTAAAATTTTAGAGGTATCTTGGGAAACTTTCACGACTACTTTTGAAGGTTTTTCAAAATACAAAAACAGTAAGATCCATTTGCTTTCTGGCGGAGAACGTCGTTTAGTAGAAACCTATTTAATACTAAAAGGGAAAAGTAAAATTATTTTATTAGATGAGCCTTTTTCTCATATTGCCCCGCTTTATATAGAGAAACTAAAAACGCTGATTACCGAAGAAAAACAGCATAAAATTATCATCATCACCGATCATATGTACAAAGACATTATCGATACGGCAGATGCTATCTACTTACTTAAAAATGGGTATACAAAACAGATTATAGATTTAAAAGATTTAGAGTTCTTCAACTACTTAAGTGCAAATAGTATACACTAAAAATCTACAACCACACCAATACCTAGAATTTGCTTCCATTGTACTCTGGCTCCTTCTTCTACATATGCTTCCTCTTCATTTTCTTCACTAATAGCCATCAGATTTTTCACATCATTATCATACTTTAAATGCGAACCTAGATTCGCTCTAATGTAATTATTTACTTTAAAATCTAAGTTCACTTGCCAGTCTACATCTATGTTTCCGAAGCCATTAAGGTAATCGGTATAAAAGTTGACTGCATGTTTCATATAAATATTGGTAGCTATTTCTGTTTCGTAGGCATTTGTAATTAGTATTCCGAACTCATTTCGTACTTGCTCCCCATTTTTAATCACATTTTCATTTTCATCTAAAATAGCTGGTTTAACACCAAATGCTCCTGCGTTTGCTAACTCTTGATCTAAAACAAAAGTAGATTTAGTAGTTGCTGGAGAAAAGTAAACAGAAAGTTTTTCTATGTTTTTACCATATTCAATACCTACGCCATAAAACAAATAACCTGGCGCCATAATTTTAGAGATTACATTTGTGGTATTTGGATACGTATACCCATTTGTAAACTGCGTTTTAAAATTAAATCTAGAAGTAAAAAACCAATTAGTTAAACTATCGCTTCTATAGCCAACACTAGAATTAACCTCAATAATATCTTCCGTTTTTCTTAACTCTTGTTCTTGTTGTTTATTAATTCCGTAGCGGATATTAATATTATTATTCCAAAAAAAGTGTTTGAATTTATAGTTTGCTTGGCTAACAATACCTAATAATGCGGAAATAGAGTTACTTCCTCCAGAATTCCAATTAACAAAAGCGACCTCACTTACATCTAGAGTAGCAATGTTTTTGTTTTTCCATTTAGGAAAACTTTCTCTAAAGGTAGTATCTACAGCCGTAGAATCAGATTGTGCAAAAGTAAATTGAATAGCAAAAACGAGTAGTAGGAATAAAACTTTTTTCATGGGTAAATTTTAATAGCATACGAATTTAAATACTTCAACAAAGTATTTAATCTTTTTAACAGTTTTTAACAAGAAAACGGTAGAAAGCTCGTTTTTATTGTTAGTCGTCTAATCCCACATATTCCTCACTATAATCATCAATAGCATATCGTACCATAAAAAATAAAGCAAAAAGATAAAAAGATATTCCTGGAATAAATAATAGGTTAATATTAAAATAATAAGCTAGTACCATAAAAAAATCGGAAAGCGCAAAACCAAAAACAAAAGACATATAATACATAGCCTTTGTAGTATTGGCTGTGAAATTATAGTTTCCGGCAAAAACACATGCTAGAATAAGCACAATACCATAGAAATAGAGTATTATTTGTTGCAAGCCGTCATGCAGTTTATATGTTATAAACGTGAGTAATTGATCTAAGAAAAAAAAGTTTAAAAAAATTATTACCACAAAAAAAGCAATAAGAAATTTATTCACTTTTTTTAATTGTAATCTTTTCAATCCGCTAATTAATAACACTAAATAACCAGCAATTGAAAACAATGAAGTTAGCTTATTATAGATTCTATCATCATAAAAAAGCATAAAAAAGGCAGAAATTAAAAAGCTCACAAAAATGAATAAGATAGCCTTGTTTTTATACCCTTTAAAATAAAGGAATAATAAAAAATAAACAAATACGCTTATAAATCTTAATATTCTGTTTTCCGAAAAGGTGTATTCAGAAATAACATATATATTAATTACTAATAAGAGTAGCGAAATAATAAGCAGTGCTTTTTTTTCAAAACTCATTAAGATCTTGCTTTTAATAAGACGCTAATATCGATAAATGCATTAATACTCAAAAACGCCATATTCACTTTTAATAGTTAGCTTTTTATTTTCTGAAGCTTCTACGCTACCAATAATTTTAGCATCCACATTAAAGGATTTTGAAATAGCGATAATATCTTCGGCTATTTCTGGAGTTACATATAATTCCATTCTATGACCACAATTAAATACTTGGTACATTTCTTTCCAATCTGTTTTAGATTGTTCTTGAATAAGTTTAAATAATGGTGGCACCGTAAACATATTGTCTTTTACAATATGTAGATTATCTATAAAGTGAAGTATTTTAGTTTGTGCCCCTCCAGAACAATGTACCATACCGTGTAAACGATCACTATTGTATTTGGACAAGATGGCACTAATAATTGGCGCATAGGTTCTTGTTGGTGATAATACTAGTTTTCCTGCATCAATTGGAGAATCTTGTACAGCATCTGTTAATTTAATATTTCCAGAGTACACTAATTCTTCTGGTACGGAAGCATCAAAACTTTCCGGATATTTTTCTGCTAAATATTTAGAGAATACATCATGTCTTGCAGAAGTTAAGCCATTGCTTCCCATTCCTCCATTATATTCTTTCTCATAAGTGGCTTGACCAAAACTTTCTAAACCAACAATAACATCACCAGGTTTAATGTTTGCATTATCTACAACATCTGTACGTTTCATTCTTGCTGTTACTGTGGAATCTACAATAATAGTTCGCACTAAATCACCAACATCTGCAGTTTCGCCTCCTGTAGAATGAATAGTAACACCAAAGGTTTTTAAGTCTTGAATAAGCTCTTCGGTACCATTAATGATTGCCGAAAGCACTTCGCCTGTAATTAGGTTTTTATTTCTTCCAATGGTAGAGGAAAGCATGATATTGTCTGTTGCTCCAACACAAAGCAAATCGTCAATATTCATGATAAGTGCATCTTGTGCAATACCTTTCCAAACAGAAATATCTCCTGTTTCTTTCCAGTACATATAGGCTAGAGATGATTTTGTTCCTGCACCATCTGCATGCATAATTAAACAATAGTCATCATCATTCGTTAAATAATCTGGAACAATTTTACAGAATGCTTTTGGAAATAAACCTTTATCTATATTTTTAATAGCGTTATGCACATCTTCTTTAGAAGCAGAAACTCCTCTTTGTGCATATCTTTTACTTACATCTTGGCTCATGAGTCTATTTTGAGCAACAAAAATAGGAATTGTATTTTAGTTAATTATGAATTATTGGATTAGAATTAATAATTGTTGGTTCATTACTTGGTATTTTTTTCTTTTTATTAGAATTACCAAAGTAATAATTTATTCCAAAAGCAATTCTCCAATACACATCGTTTGCATCTCCAAACACTTTTCCATCCAATTCATCTGAAAAAGTATGGTTATAATCTGTAAACAGTTTTATACCAAAATCTTCCATAATGATATATTCTAGACCAAGACCTCCTTGTATTTTCATTCCAGTTGCTGCAAAATAGTTAGACGCATTAAGTCCTGCGCCTGCAAAAATAAAAGGTGTAAAGAAGTGATCTGGCATTATGGTACTTTCTACATTAAGATCAAAAGACATGTACCCATTATTACTAATATTTTTATGTGCAAGATTGAATTTGTTGTAGGTAAAATTCACATTAATATAAGGATTAATATATCTTTTATAACCTACTTGACCATAAAACTCGAATAACGGATCTTGGTAATCCCCATTAATTACGGCCGTACCCAAAGCGGCAGTAAAAACATTATCTGCTCTATATTTATAAAAAAAAGTATGTGATTTATCTTTTGTTTGTTTACTCGCTTCCTTTTGGGTTTGTGAACGTATTTGAGCAGTACAAAAACACAGAAATAAAACTAGAGAAACTTGTTTGAAATTTGAAATCATTTTAGCTGATTTTTTTATAAATATGGATTTAATTTAAAACAATAAAGACAAATGAAGCAAGTTCATTTGTCTTTATTAAAAATACTTAAAAACTTAAATCAACACATAATAACTCGCAGAGTTACCTACTAACTATAACTAGTTACTATTTATGTTGCACTACTTGTTTTGTCTGTACTAAATCTTTTTTGAAATCTTGTGTCTTTTTTTCTTTACTAGCCTGCGAGAATATAAAAGTCGCAACCATGAGCATAAGGACACTTAAGAAAAGCCTCTTCATTTTAAATTGATTATTGATTAATAGCTCTGCTAAAGTAAAGAAAACAAAGCTACTAAACTCCTATTAACCAAAGTATTCGTTGACATGTGAATTATATTAGACAAAATACAAAGTATTAACTTTTGCTCCATAAAAAAGGTCACTTTTATGAAAGCGACCTTTAAATGAAGGAAGAATTATGTCTAGTTGGTAAATAGTAATTCTCTATATTTTGTTAGTGGCCAAAGCTCATCATCGACCAATAACTCGAGCTTATCACAATGGTATCTAATATCATCGAAGAGCGGCTTTACTTTAAAGCAATATGCCTCTGCTTTTTTCTCTATATCTGCCAGATTATTCGCTTTTTTACGTTCGTTAGTCATTTTAGTAACATTAGAATTTAAAGATTCTAAATGACCAGAGATTTCTTCGATTAAAACCATTTGTTCTTTCGCTAATTTTTTAAAATCAGCACCATAAATTTCTTTAAGTCCTCTCACGTTTTCTATTAAAACGTTTTGATATTTCACAGCAGTTGGCACGACATGATTTCTTGCGATATCACCTAGCACACGACTTTCTATTTGTAAACGCATGGTGTATTGCTCTACCTCTATTTCGTAACGCGCTTCTACTTCTACTTTATTCATAATACCCAAATCACCATACAGATCGATCGCTTTTTTGGAGATTTTAGCTTTTAATGCTTCCGGAGTGGTTTTATTATTGCTCAATCCACGTTTTTTAGCTTCTTTTTCCCAAGCTTCACCATACCCATTTCCTTCGAATAAAATATTTTTAGATTTCTTGATATATTCTCTTAATATATTAAAGACAGCTTCGTCCTTTTTTAAACTTTTCTTTTCAATTAATGCATCTACTTCTCCCTTAAACTCTATTAATTGTTTTGCTACAATAGCGTTTAAAACGGTCATTGGATTTGCACAATTCGCTGTAGATCCTACTGCTCTAAATTCGAATTTATTTCCGGTAAACGCAAAAGGAGAAGTTCTGTTTCTATCTGTATTATCCAATAAAACATCTGGAATTTTACCAACTACATTCAATTTTAAATCTGTTTTTTCTTCAGGAGACAATTTACCATTAGTAACGTTTTCTAGCTCGCTTAATGTTTTGGTTAATTGTTCTCCTATAAATACGGAAATAATTGCAGGAGGCGCTTCATTTGCACCCAAACGATGATCATTACTGGCCGATGCTATTGCAGCACGAAGAAGTTCTTCATTATCATAAACCGCTTTAATAGTATTTATAAAAAAGGTTAAGAATTGCAGATTACTCATTGGCGTTTTCCCCGGACTCAAAAGATTAACTCCGGTATCTGTGGCCAAACTCCAATTATTATGTTTCCCAGAACCGTTTACTCCAGCAAATGGTTTTTCATGAAAAAGCACTTTAAAGTTATGTCGCGCAGCAATTTTATCCATCACATCCATTAATAAGGAATTATGATCTACTGCAAGATTCGCTTCGTCATAAACTGGCGCCAATTCAAATTGATTAGGTGCCACTTCATTATGTCTTGTTTTAACAGGAATACCAAGTAGCATACATTCGGTTTCTAAGTCCCGCATATATGCCATTGCACGATTTGGTATGGTACCAAAATAGTGATCATCTAATTGTTGTCCTTTTGCAGGAGAATGCCCTAATAACGTACGACCAGTTAACACTATATCTGGACGAGAATTGGCTAAAGCAAGATCGATTAAGAAATACTCTTGTTCCCAACCTAAAGACGCGTTTACTTTCTTCACATTTTTATCAAAATATTTACAAACCGCAACTGCTGCTTGATCAACAGCTTGTAACGCACGAAGTAAAGGTGTTTTATAATCTAGAGCTTCTCCGGTATACGAAACAAAAACAGTAGGTACACAAAGTGTTGTACCATAAATAAATGCTGGCGAAGTTGGATCCCAAGCCGTATAACCGCGAGCTTCAAAAGTATTACGTATTCCGCCATTAGGAAAACTAGAAGCATCAGGTTCTTGCTGTACTAGTTGTCCGCCTTCAAATTTCTCTATTGCTCTACCATTTCCAACAGGCTCAAAAAACGCATCGTGCTTTTCTGCGGTAGCTCCTGTTAGGGGCTGAAACCAATGTGTGTAATGTGTAACTCCTTTAGATATTGCCCACTCTTTCATACCTGTAGAGATATGATCTGCAATTACTCTATCTATTTTTGAACCATTTTTAATAGCATCTTGCACACTTTTAAGTGCTTCTTTAGTTAAATATTGTCGCATGGTGTCTTCATTAAAAACATTAGCACCAAAAATGGAAGAACGACGTTCCTTTTCTTCAATATAAACTGGCTTTCTATTATAGGTTTCTTTTACTGCAAAAAATCTTAAAGTGGACATAAAAATGTTTTTAATTTATTTTACGAATTTACAATTATTAGCTTCAAAAAAAGAAATACCCTAAAAAAAATAGGGTTATTAACCATAATTTAATAAAACTCACGATAAGTGATCTATTTTTTCATAGGTAATAATGAAAATTACCTATATTTACCAACATCATATTAATATAATTTGAAGTATTATGGCAAAAATTAAATTAGAATACATTTGGTTAGATGGGTATTTCCCAACTCAAAATATGAGAAGTAAAACCAAAGTAGAAGAGCATGAAGACTTTCAAGGAACAATTGAAGAATTAGGAATGTGGTCTTTTGATGGTTCCTCTACTAAACAAGCATCTGGAGGTGCTTCTGATTGCTTATTAAAACCAGTTGCAATTTATCCAGATCCTACACGAAGAAATGGTTATTTAGTAATGACAGAGGTATTAAATGCAGATGGTACGCCGCACGTTTCTAATGGTAGAGCTACCATTGAAGATGAAGATAATGATTTCTGGTTTGGTTTTGAGCAAGAGTATTTTATAATGGATACTAAAACACAATTACCGTTAGGATTCCCTATTGGTGGTTATCCTGCACCACAAGGAATGTATTACTGTTCTGTTGGAGGTTTACATACACATGGTAGAAAACTAGTAGAAGAGCATGCAGATTTATGTATTGATGCAGGTTTAAATTTCGAAGGAATTAATCAAGAGGTTGCTTCTGGGCAATGGGAATATCAATTGTTTGCAAAAGGAGCGAAACAAGCAGGAGATGAAATTTGGGTTTCTCGTTATTTACTAGATAGATTAACAGAGCAATATGGTTATTATATTGAATACCATCCAAAACCATTAGGTAGAGATATGGATTGGAATGGATCTGGAATGCATGCCAATTTCTCTAATACTGTTTTAAGAACATGTGGTAGTAAAGAAACATACGAAAAAATATGTGAAGCATTCAGACCTGTTGTAAAAGAACATATGGCTGTTTATGGTGAGTTTAACGACCAACGTTTAACAGGAGATCATGAAACTGCATCTATTGACGATTTCTCTTATGGCGTATCGGATAGAGGAGCTTCTATTAGAATTCCTATTATCACAGTAGAAAAAGGCTGGAAAGGATGGTTAGAAGACAGAAGACCTGCTTCTAATGGAGATCCATATAAAATTGCTGGTAGAATTATTAAGACTGTGAAGTCTGCTAATATTAGTTAATAAAATTTACATTATTTCAATTATCCATTAAAAAGGCTGTCTTATTAGATAGCCTTTTTTTTTATCCTCTAAATACGCTCACTATAAAAAAGTATTTAGATAAATCTGCAAATATCCCTTAATACTATTTCCTCTATTTAATTACCTATTAAAAAGACTATTGTATTAAATCGCTTCTTTTTATCCTCTAAATACTAAGACAATAAAAATACCGTAAAGCATTACTAAACCAAATCCTTTAATTTTATTAATCTCATGCCTTTTAGGTAAAAGTGCTAAAATCAATACGCTAGCAGCAAAGATTAACATCCAAAATATATCGCGAGATAATATCAAAGGCTCTGTCACAGGAATGGTTTTTATCATAGAAGTTAAACCCAGTACAGAACCAATATTAAAAATATTAGAACCAATTAAGTTACCCAAAGAAATTGCTTTTTCCTGTTTAGCTGCTGCTATTACAGAAGCTGCAAGTTCTGGAACACTTGTTCCTATAGCAATCATAGTTACACCAATCACCGCTTCGCTAACCCCAAGTTGTGTCGCAATTTCTGTAGCTCCTTTTACCAACCACTCACTACCAAAGTACAAAGCTAAAGCACCTATAAGCAACCAAATAATCATTTTAAAATTAGAAACAATTGCTAAAGTATCATCTACTTCTTCGGAAGCATCTTCATTTTTTTGACTTTTAATTAAATAGATTATAAATACAATTAAAGCTGCAAAAAGTATCGCTCCTTCTATAGCTGTTAATTGATTATCATTCCAAAGAAAATAATAAAGCGCAATAGAGAATAGCATCATTACTGGCCAATTTACTTTATAAAAAGACTTATCTACACCAATAGCGCCAACTATTGCAGTAATACCAAGTACCAAACCAATATTTGCAATATTAGAACCTACCACATTATTTATTGCTATTGCTGGTGAGCCAGACAAAGCGGCGTTTAAACTTACTAGTAATTCTGGAGCAGAAGTAGCAAAAGAAACCACTGTCATACCAATTACAATTTTAGATATGTTTAATTTAAAAGATAAAGCAACCGAAGCCCTAACTAGAAACTCTCCTCCTATTACTAATAAAACAAAGCCTAAAATTAAAAAAGCAATACTCATAATTATTTTTTTTTACGAAGATAGTATTTCTTCCAAATGAAAAAACAAAACTTAAAACTTAGTTGAATAACTATATTTACAGTTGTATAACTATAAAAATAGTTATACATTTGAGACAGTAAACTAGATTCCCATTTTCATGGGAACAAAAATATATTTTCGATGCAAAAGCTAACGAATAAAGAAGAGGAAATTATGCACATATTATGGAAGCTAGAAAAGGCTTTTGTAAAAGATGTATTACAGGAAATTGAAGAAGAAAAACCGCACTATAATACCCTTTCTACTATTATTAGACATTTAGAGGAGAAAGATTATGTTAGTTATAATGCCTTCGGAAAAACGCACCAATACTTTCCTATTATAACCAAAGAAGCCTATAAGAAGAAATTTATGAATACGGCCATAGACAACTATTTTAACAGCTCTTATAAAAATGTAGTTTCCTTTTTTGCTAAAGAAGAGAAAATAAGTGTTGCTGAGTTAAAAGAGATTATTTCTATCATTGAACAAAAAAAATAAGTATGGAGTATTTTTTAAAAGCATCTGCTATTACAGCACTATTCTATTTATGCTACAAAGTTTTTTTGCACCGTGAAACTTTTTTTGAAAGTAACCGATGGTTTTTATTAATAGGCTTACTAGCTACTATTTGTTTGCCTTTATTAATAATTCCGATTTACATAGAAAGTCCAAATACCACAATAGACCTCTCTAAATTTACAGAAAACATAAATATTACAACCACTACAAGTTTCGACTATACCTTCCTGGGATTAGCAAGTATTTATGTGCTTGGCGTTAGTTTCTTTTTCTTAAAACTAATTATAGAGTTTGTATCCTTGTTTCGTGTATTGCGTAAAAATAAATCCACCAAAAAAAATGGCTTCCTATATATAGAAACCGAAGAGTCCATTTCTCCTTTCTCTTTTTTCCACTTTATTGTGTATAATAAGAAACCGTTTAGCCCTACATAATTAGAACATATCATTAATCACGAAAAAGTGCATGCAAAGCAATTCCATTCTATAGACATTCTTTGCATACAATTAGCGACTGTTGTGTTTTGGTTTAATCCGTTTATCTGGCTTTATAAAAAAGAAGTACAGCAAAATTTAGAGTTTATTGCCGACAAACATGCGCAACGTAATTCGACCAATAAAAAGAGTTATGAATATGTTTTACTTAAAACAAGCATTGCTAACCAGTCATTAGCATTAGCAAACAACTTTTACACTTCATTAATTAAAAAACGAATCGTTATGTTACACAAATCAAAATCTAGAAAATTAAATGCATTAAAATATGTATTAGTATTACCATTATTAACGCTTTTCTTAATGAGTTTTAATACGAAAGAAATTTACTTGAATACCAATACTTCTAATTTCAAACAAACGATTGGAGCTATGGAAACGGTTATAATTACTAAGAATTTTTCGGATGTGGCATTAGACAAAGTAATTTCCGAATTTAAACCGAAAGATGTCACTCTTAATTTTAAGAAAATTGAAAGAAACGATCGAAATGAAATTATAGCGATTGCAATAGAAGCGAGTTCTAAAAAGATGAAAACTAATTTTAGCTCTAATTCGAATAACGCTATTAAACCAATTAAAATAATCTACAATAGCCAAGACTATAGTATTTCTATTAGCACCATAGAAGCGAATGAAACAGTTGTTACAGAAGACGGCACTACTGCTATTGTACCATCGGAATCGGACAATAATCCTTTTATTTTATCGGAAGAAGAACAGAATGCTAAGGTTGAAGTTATTACAGAAGACAGCAATAACAAAGACACTAAAGTTGTTATTAGAAGAAAAGCTACTACTATTGATTTAAATACGGAAGCTTCAGAAAATAAAGAGAAAGTAAAATTTACCTCGAAAGATAAGGATGGAAATATAGTAAATGAAGAAATTATTCCAGGTCAAAATGGTCAAACTTGGGTTGTTGAAAAAGGAGGCGCAAATGACGTACAGATTGTTAAAGCAAAGACAAAAGACAACAAACTATTTATTTCTACAGACTCAGAAAACAGTCCTTTAATATTTATAGACGAAAAAGAGTCTACCAAAGAGGAAATGGAAAATCTAGATCCAAACAATATAGCATCTATTAATGTTCTTAAAGGAGATAAACATATAAGAATCTATGGCGAAAAAGCTAAAAATGGTGTCCTATTAATTGTTACCAAAAAATAATATTTCAATTAAAAACAAGCATAAAAAAAATCGCAAACTAATGTTTGCGATTTTTTTTATGGGATTATGTTTTACTGAATCACCATTTTCTTTGTGGTAGTTTTACCTTCCGAAGTAATTTTAAAAAGATACATACCACTCGCAAGGTTTACATTTAAAACCGAATTACCAGTAATGCTGTAAGTTTCTATTTTTCTTCCTTCTAAAGAAAACACATCTACTGTAGCTTTATTTAAAAGACCATTAATGTAAATCGCATTTTTGGCTGGATTAGGATATACTTGAAGCTGTAGTTTATTATTTTCAGCAATACTTAATTCTTGATCCCAAACGTCTCCTGTCCCTACTTTATTTCCCCAAATATATTCTACCATATCTGGTTGATCTATAAAAGGGTTTCTATTAAACTGCCAAGTATAGACTACGTTGTTTCTATTCATTTCATAATCGTCTGGCGGATCATTTCTATGCCATTCTAATAAGGTTGCTAAATCTCCTAACTGTCCTTCTGTGCCGTCGCCATTGGGATAACCATTCACAACTTCCAGTCCGTTATATCTAACTGCCATGTACAAAACACTTCTAGCAACATCGCCATAAAAACTTCCCGCTGTATTTGTTGGCCCATTATATCCTCCTAAATTTGGATCTCCGTAATGCTTATTATTACGTGAACTATTCTCTGGTCCGTCTGCTGCTCTTAAAGCATGTGCATCTGAATTTCCGTGACGCAAGGAATCTGCTGTAGTATTCCAGAAAACTTCCTTTCCATCTGCAATATCATCCGCATCTATATCATAAAAGCCACCACGAGATCTAGGAAAAGTATGTTCTCTATTCCATTTCCCTGTGCTACTACCAATAGTATGATTATCTAATTTAGAACGACTTATTTCTTTATATACTAACCAAACCTCATTACTTTGTGCTGGGTTCTGATCTGCTTCTTTTAAAATATCAACAATATCTGCATACGTTTGCGCTCTTACTACACCTTCTTCTGCTACAATATCTTGTATCGCTTGACGTAATGCATCTTCTGTTAAGCCATCTAAACTATCATAATAACCATCCGGTTGCGTACTTGTTACATTTCCTATAAACGGGTTAAATTGAGTTGCAGGTGCTCCAAAATTTGCTGTTGTAAAATCATCATCCAGCACACGAAGCTTTACAAAGTTATTATTTATAATATTGGGCCAATTTACATTTCCGAATTTTATAATTGGTTCTTCATCCCCTTCATCTATTATATCATTTATAAGTGTAATTGATGTTGTAACCGAATTCATTCCGTTAAGAATGGTAACTGTAGTATTTCCAGAAAAATCAGAAGCGTCAAATCCATCATTATCTAAAGTAAAACTAAAAGTTACATCTTCTGTCACATTCTCTTCCGTAGAAAAAACAATATCAAAAGTATCCCCTTCATTATATTCTGTTGCATTTGTAGAAAGACTTACTGCTTTAAAAGGTATTCCTGCGCCATCATTTACAGCTCTTGGTGTTGGTGTTGCAGTTATGTACGAGCCATCTTCCAGACGTTGTATAGAGTTTGTATTATTAGAAGAACCTTCACTTATCTGTTCTGTTACTCCTAAAAGCGCCATTAAATCAACATCATCTGAATCGCTAGTATCGTACACCAATGCATCGATTAAATTGGTTTGAGTTGCTTGTGTTCCGTCGGGAAAATCAGATGCGCTTCCTAAATAAATGGCAACTGCATCTGCACCATTCTGAATCGTACTTACAGATATCAATATTTGAGGAAAAGGTTCTACGGAATCACTACCAATTAAAAGTAAACCATTTGGATCTGTTTGAAAACCATCTAGATCTATAGTAAAATAACTAGAATCATTTCCTGAAGCTGAGCCATTAAATAAAACGAGCACATAACCATCTAGAGGAAAATTGGGTGTGTCTGATTTAAGTTCGATAAATTCTTTATCATCCGTACTTGGCGTATCGCAATCTAGTTCATTGATAACAATTTGACTGAAGGAGAATTGATATATTACTAAACATATCAATAGCATGTAGTGTTTTTTCATTAGGGGGAATTTTGTGTAAAAATACGTATCCGTTTGGGTTTAAGCCGATTTTAACCTCGCGAAATGCAGAACTTTAACACTTATAGAAAAAAATCTACACAAAAAATATCGAGCTATTATATGTTTTATGAAACTATAAAAAAGATGAAAACGGATAAAAACAATCTGTTTTCGTAAAAAAAGCCCTTGGTTTTATTAAACCTTATAAAAAAGCACCTTGAAACACTACATATTATAACAACAATCAACACTTATAATTACATATTACAACATAAAATAAGGAATAATCATTACAAATTATAATAAAAATCATCTTTTTAGTTATAATACTATACGCAAATTCATTGATATTCTATAAAACGTTTGGAACATGGTTTGAAAATCATATATATTGAAAAAACATAAAAAAAACGAAACGCTTTATTAACAACTAAACCCTTAAAATTATGATGACACTTGTAACCACTTTAATTGAATTTATTATTTCTATACTTTAGTATATTACCCGATAGTAAGACTTAGTCTAGAATAAGTTTTACTATTTTATAAAAAAAGAATATTTGGCTACTTCTATTTAAAGCAATAATTTTGTTATTCAAAATATATCATTTTTAACAATGAAAAAGAAAGTGTTTAAAATATTAGCAAAGCTTAATAGAACCATTTTACCTAGTTTCACGAAACAGCGATTGGATTTAAGCAAAGCCTCAAAACTACAAATGGCTATTTTTGGTTGGAAAGTGTACGTAACTAAAAATGCATTAGATTAATTTTTCACTAATTACATCTCTTCCTTCTTCTCTTATACGCGGCGCTTCTAACGAAGATAAAGACTTCTTATCGACTAATATTCAGACAAGTAATAATCAGGTGTATTCTCCTAAAAAGCAACCTTTACTGTATCTATTATCCTTCTATATTTTTACAACGAAAAAAAAGTAAATAAAACTTTGAGTTTGCTTTGTGTTTCTATTAAAAAGAAATATATTTGCACCCACAAAAATGGCCTCGTGGCGCAACTGAATAGCGCACTTGATTACGGCTCAAGAGGTTACTGGTTTGAATCCAGTCGAGGTCACTTTAAAGAATGAGAATTCTAACTAAAACCACTCAATCACTATGATTTGAGTGGTTTTCTGGTTTTTAAGCATTCATTTAATTTGATATTAATTGAACTTAAATGTCTGCTCTTTGAATAGCAGACCTTCAAAGTGTCTGCTTAGCAGACACTTTGAAGAATAATAGTTTTGAAAGAGTACAGTTGATTTGACTTTCGTCCTAACGATGTTTAATATCTAAAGACGACAACTATGCGTACAAAACACACATTTTCAACAATCTTCTGGTTACAAACCACAAGAGCAATTAACAATGAAGCACTACTCTACATTAGAATTACTGTAGATGGTAAAAGAGTCAACCTTAGTTTAAAAAAGCGAGTTCCACTATCTCTATGGGATGCTAAAAAGAAAAAAGCGAAAGGCTCTTCTGCACAAGCAAGACAAATTAATATTTACATGGATGAAGTTAGAACAAAGCTCTTCCAAATTTATCAAGACCTAAAATTCAAAGGAGAGCTTATCACGGCACAGCTAATTAAATCATTTTATACTGGAGATGGACAGCAAAGTAAATCTTTGAAAAATATTTTTGATTATCACAGTGAAAAAATCGCCAACACGCTAGCAGTTGGTTCCATTAGAAATTTTGGTATTACTGAGAATTACGTTTTTAAGTTCCTGGAGAAGAAAAAAAACACAACAGACATTTACCTCAACCAACTCAATTTTGAATTCCTAAGTCATTTTGAATTATTCCTTTGTGATATATGGCCAGTAGGCCATCAAAAAGCATTAAGCAATAATACGAGGATGAAACACATACAACGCTTACGAAAGGTGATAACACTCGCCTATCATTTAGAATGGATAGACAGAGATCCTTTTGTAAGATGGAAAATGAATTATGACAAAACCAACAGAGAATTTCTTACCGAAGTCGAATTAAAAAACCTGGAAGAAAAAGTTTTTATTTCAAAACGTCTAGACCGCGTTCGTGATTTATTCGTCTTTAGTTGTTATACCGGCATAAGCTATGTAGACATTATGAATTTAACTCCTAATCATTTAGTATTAGGAATGGATGGAGGAAATTGGATAAGAACCAAAAGACAAAAAACGAATACCGTTGTTAAGGTACCACTATTAGGACAAGCATTAGATATTGTAAACAAGTACAAAGACCATCCAAGTACAGCGATAAACGATTCTTTATTACCAGTATTATCCAATGAGAAACTAAATGTATTCCTCAAAGAAGTCGCTAATTTTGTGGGCATCCAGAAAAACCTAACCTTTCACATGGCACGCCACACATTTGCCACTACAGTTACATTGTCCAACGGAGTTCCTATCGAAACAGTTTCCAAACTTTTAGGACATACAAAAATAGCAACAACACAAATTTATGCTCGAGTATTAGAAAACAAAATCAGCACAGATATGAATGCATTAAAAGATATTTTATCAAAGAAAGAAAAGAAATTAAAAAAAAGAGGATAACACATTTGAATTTTATTTGTTTGATTTTTTTACTATTTTGTAGAAAATTTTCTACAATTTAATTAAATTTATATCAAAAACGTAGTCGATGAAGTACATAGCCCCAATCATCAAGAATTACAAAAAACAAATAACACAATTCGAAAAGTCTAATTTAAGAAACCAAAAAGAGTTAAATGAAGGCCTAAATCTCTCCAGAGACACACTGACTCAATTAAGACGGCGACTAAAAGCTCCAGATTGTCTCATTAGTCAGGACGAGGAAATTCAATTCTTTAAAGTGGATAAACCATTTATTAATGGGCATATTAAATTCTTTTCAAAAGTTAGACGTTTTATTTCAGAAAGACCTACGGCGAGTATATCCATGCAAATGGATTACCTCAGAGATAGGATTGACAAACTCGAGAAACATAAAATGCGGAATTTAGAGTTTTTTCAATATATCAGGCATTGTAATACATCATTAGACCACATCTATTTTGTACGTGGAAATGACAAGCTTGATTTCCCTGTAGATACCTTTCATTATTATACAGATCCGGAATTCTCAACCACTCACGACAATCTAGCAGCGCAAGTAATTAGCTACGACTTGCTTTCTAATTATTACCAGCGAAAAATGAAATTGCTAAAAAAGCAAAATGAGAATATAACTATCGAAGAAATAAGTCCAGCAATCCTCAACGGACTTTCCTGGACCGCATCAAAAACAGATTTAATAGAATTACTATATGCATTACATAGTTCTGGAGCCATAAGAAACGGACAAGCAGAATTGAGTAAAATGGCAGAAGTTTGCGCGACCTTATTTGATCTTAAACTCAATAATTTCTATAAAACCTATGCCGAAATCAAGAATCGCGAAAAAGACACCACAAAATTTTTAGACCAATTAAAAAGAAGTCTTGAAAAACGCATAGACCTTGATAATGCTAAATAAGCTCAATAAATATGCCCATAAAATAACAGTCTTAAAATGTTAAAATTCTTCGGTACTACCGAACATATACCGAAGAAAACAATATAAATAATAGCAGCTTTGTAGAACGAAAGTCAAATCGATAGCTTCATGAACACCTATTTATTAAAAAAGAAAAGTTTGTGAACTAAATTAACGTAAGTACTATCATTGAGAATGAGAACTTGATATGATAGTGCTTTAAGTTATCCCGCACTGGATGCGGGACCTCATTATTAATACTAAAAACTCGTTTTACAATGGCAACAGAAATTATTACAACAGACGACCTCCACGATTTTAAAATGCAATTATTCGGAGAACTAAAAAAACTACTTACCGCAAATCCACAAGCAACACCAAAAAAATACCTCAAATCTGCAGAGGTCATGGAAATGCTTCAAGTGAGTCCAGGAACATTACAAAACTTTAGAATCAACGGTACACTACCCTACACAAAAATTGGAGGCATTATACTCTACGAGTATGAAGAAATATTAAAAGTACTCAAAGAAAATCGTGTCGCTTCATAAGATATGTTTTGGCAGAAGTTAATTATATTAAGCACCTCAACGCAGTATTTAGTCAGTTTTCAAAAGACAGCAGACTTAATCCAACACACATAAGTTTGTATTTAGCATTTTTCCAAATATGGAATTACAATCGCTTTTGCGACGGTTTCCATGTCAACCGGGAAGAGGTCATGCGTTTATCCAAGATAGGTTCTAAATCTACCTATCACAGATGCACCAAAGAATTACACCATTACAAATACCTCATCTATGAACCATCACATAATCCATTCAAAGGATCTGTGATTAAGATGCTCATCTTTAGTTCCCGTGAAAGCGGGAATCTCAAGAAGAAAAGTCAAAGTAATTTGGAATCAACTATCCCAAATGCAAGACAAGTAGTAGTACAACCGTTGGACTTATCCGCCCCAAATCAAGGACAAGCATTGGTACCTTTTAATAAACAGTATAAACAAATAGAAAACAGGTATAAACTGGAGCTTCCAAAAAATGAATTAGAAGTTATAGCCTTTTTCAAAAAAATAAAGGCACCGGAACTGGAAGCACAAAAATTCTATAACCATTACCAGGCTAACGGTTGGAAAATAGGCGGCAAAATTAAAATGGAAGATTGGCACGCTTCGTCCAAAAACTGGATACTAAAAGCTGCAGAACTAAAAACAGAAAAACAGCAGTCCCAAAATCGAGACAACCATCGCTCTGCCGAAAGCGGGAATCTCCATACAATCAGAAATAAAAATTATGACCAACCGCTTTAATTCCCGCAAAGGCGGGAATCTTTTAAATGAATCTCAAGATGACAAAAACTACTAGCACATATAATTTAAAAAACCCGAGTATCATTTACGAAGGTGCTACGCAATTTGAGTTAGGAAGTTTCAACGGCAAAGAAATCAACTATGATTTCCCTAAAATCCTCACCTACCTAGATGTAAAAGGAAAATTACTATTTGGCAAGAACTTCAAAATCTACGAAGACGACCACGAGCTCTTACTCAAACTAGCAAGCTATTTTATCCAGGATCATGAATACTGCAAGAAACTAGACATCGACACCAATAAAGGCATCCTTTTATCTGGCCCTGTTGGTTGCGGAAAAACAACTTTAATGCGATTATTACCCCATCTAGTGCCACACAAGAAATCCTACACCCTTATTCCTAGTAGGAATATCGTGTTTGGCTTCAATGGCATTGGCTTTAAAATGATTGAAGATTATAGTGATCACAATGCATATTGTTTTGACGACTTAGGCGTAGAACATATTGGCAGACATTATGGTAAAGATTGTAATGTAATGGGAGAAATACTCATATCAAGATATGAGATATTTAAACAAAAAAACATCCTAACACATATTACAACCAACCTTAATGCCGAAGAACTTCAAGAGAAATATGGCGAACGTGTTAGATCTAGGATGCGGGAATCTTTTAACTTAGTGAGCTTTACTTCAAATAGTGTGGATAAAAGGAAATGATGTTCATTATTAATTAGTGTTCATTGTCACTGAACAATGGTTTTTAATGAACACACAATACTCTTTAACGTTTAGTTATTAATAAAAAGTACTACTTACCTAGCTTATTGGCAATAAAACAGGTAAAACCGAATTAAAATTTACGAACGTAACATTACGAGTATCCTAAAAGAACCACTTTAAAATCTCACTTTTTTGCCCAACACCACTAATCATTAGTCGCTGTATGGCCCTACTAGATGCAACATAAAATAATGCCTTTTCAGTTTTAATAATCTGTTCTTGTTCTCCAACAGTTAGGCTATTAAAATTAAATGGTTGTTTTGGTAGTGTACGATCATTAACATCAACTAAAAACACCTGTTTAAATTCTAGACCTTTCATTCCATGAAAAGTTGTCAATCTTATTCCTTCTGTTTTACTATTTAATAATTGCTTAGTAGTATATAAAATATTGCATTTATGTAAATAATTTCTAAAATCATTTACAGCTTCTTTTGTTCTTGCTGCTATTACAATATCATTATAATGATATCCTTCAATAATTAGCTTCTCAATATCTTTTGTAACAGCCTCTAACTCTTCATCTTTTGTTTTATAATTATTATATTCGGGGTTTACTCCATGAAATAAGGAAAGATAACCCGATTTATCTTCTAGCTCACCATCAAAATTATCGTATGCTTCATCATTAACAATAGAGATTGCTAATCTTTTTATTTCTTCTGTAGTCCTATAATTTATTCGTAGACGTTTACTTCTGTTTCCCCTAATATTTATACCCGCTTTAGAAAAGTTGATTCTCTTATTATAAATATTTTGTAAAGGATCCCCAACTAAAAATAAATCATTAGCCGATTCTGGTGTTAATGATCTAATAAAATTTAATTCAACATTTGAAAAATCTTGCAGCTCATCAACTATAACATGTGAAAAAACAGTTTGATTCGTAGCTCGAAGATAAGTGCTTAACAAATTATATATTTCTTCTTTATAGTAAAGATTGCTTAGTTTTTTTCTATCAAAAAAAGCTTGCATCAAAGGCCAAACTTCCAATCTTTGTCTTTTAGATATTGCTTTACCTCTTCCAATTCTACTGCATCTTAAATACTCTTTTTGGGATTGAATATTTTCCACCAAAATAACACCTTCGAATTCTGCTTGTAAAAACGCTTCATCAAAAGGTGATAATATTTCTTCAATGATTTGTTCCCATATTTCATGAGGTTTTTTTACAGAACTCATCCCAAAAACCTTGTCAATAGATTTAAGCAACTTAAATCTTTGAGCCAGTCGAAATGCCAATGCATCAATATTTTCAATTTTATAAGTATTTTCTACTATTCCTAAATCACTAGCCAAAGCCCTTAGATTCTCACTTAACTCTTTAGTAAATGTTGTAAATAAAATAGGGTTCTTATCTGTTTTATGAGCTGCCAAGTATTTTAAACGATGTAATGCTGCTATAGTTTTACCTGTTCCAGCTGCACCTGACAGTTTTATTGGGCCTTTAAAATTACCATAAACAAAAGCAGATTGCGATGGATGTAAATAATACTTCCATTTTTGTAAAGAACCTTGTAGTGCTTCATTAAATATCTCATCATCAGTTAACTCAATAAATGAACGGGAATTATTTTTACTCGCAATAGAATCATCGGTATTTAACCCTTCTCTAATATCTGATATTAAGACATCGATATTAGCTCCATCAAGTAAATAAAATAAATTTTCAAATACATCAATAGGTAAATAATCTTCGAGTTTCTCTAATCCTTCAACGTTTTCTATTTTTAAAACAGAAGGCATTAACACCTCTGGAACACCTATTTTCAGTAAGTCTTTAGAGTCGTATAAATTCATAAATAAATCTATCGCATCCGATTCTTTTTCAATAGGCTCTACAATCGTTTCATCTAAACTAAAAACCTGATAAGCTTGTGTTTGATCATTCCAATCTATAACTTTATTCTTGGCCCAATCCATAGCTTCATCATGATTGTCAATCCATATCAATAAATATAATTCTCCAGCTTTGACCTCTTTTATTACCGCTCTATATTTCTGATCGATACGAGCTGTGCGTAAACTTTTATCTTTAAAAGTACTAATAGATTCCAAATTTAAAGAAGCACTTTTAGAGTTTTCTCTAAACTTACTAATGAAGTCTGTCACTTTACTTTGCGTGCCTTTATTTATTTTTAAGAAAGCATCCCAGAATTTGTCGTATATAAATAGTTTCATAATGTAATATTGTTTATTTCATCTATTGAATAAATAGAAAATCCTCCTTTTTCAAATATTTTAGTGCTTTCGGCAGAATTTGGGTTAATTGCTATTTTAGCTGAAGATAAAACGAGTTCTGCGTCAGCCAATATATTTCCATCGTCATCAACCCAAGAGTCTAAGAATTCGCTATTAGCAATAGTGATAATCCCTTTTTCAATGGCTTCTTTAATAATTCGGTGTAAATAAGACTCATATAATGATTCTAGATCTAGAAATAAATCTATTTCATCTACCTCAACAATAATTGTTTTATTGTTTTTAGAAGCAACAAAACTACCAGATTGAAACAAATTAAATATATGCCAAAATTTCTCCCATTCTTGTTTATCTATAATAGAGGTGTTTTTTACAACAACTTGATTAAAAATATCTTTCTTTCTAATATTCACCCAACTTTTCCAATCAATAAAAGGATAAGAAACTTCAACTTCTAACGGAATTAATCCGTCAAAATCTTTAATTCTATTATTTTTTATATAACTGTCAAAACTTAATTCTTTAGATAACAATAAATCCAAACTGGAGGGATCAAATGACGGCTCTAACAATTTAGTGGTCCAAGACCCTAAATAGGTATACCAAGATTTCTCAAACAAACTTATCTGAGGAGTTTCTAACTGTTGCCATAACCTTTGAAAATTGCTATTTGGTAAAGCATAATTTATTCTCTCATCGTCAATAACTGTTGAAATTAATTTATTGTAATTCGATAAATAATTCGCATTAAAAATGGTTGCCAATTCATCTGCAACTCCATTGTCCCCTTCAATTATTTTTTGAAAAACATCTAAATCTTTCCATGTGAGTGTCCAAGTTCTAAACTCAGGTTGTAGTGCTATTGATTTACGAATATTTACATCTCTCTCAAAAACATTATGCTCTAAAGAAGCATGGTATTGATAACCATCTAAATAAATTGCTATTTTAGGAACTTGATATTTGTAGTCTTTGCCTTTATATAAATAACTACCGCATACAATTAAAAAATCGGTACGCGTACTATAAGCAATTCCATCCTTTGGACCCAAATTAATCTGTGGCCTAATCCAGTAATGTGCTTCTATATCTCCTTGATTAATTCTTAATTCATAATAAACGGTGCCGTCCTGCTTTTTACTTAAAAATTCGGCTTTATCAGACTGTTCAGCAAAAACCTTCAATAGCTTTATAAAACGCTCTTCAAGTTCAGACTCCTCAATTTTCCCCGAATTAGTTAAAGAAGTTAAACCAAGATCATTTTTAATCCATTCTTCAGTCTTCTCATAAATTTTACCAAACCAACTCTCAGCTCTCGCCCTACTTAAGTCCGACCTATTGTACTGGTTACCGTAGGAATAAATACACTTATAACAACCATCATGACCATCTAATTGACAAGAGCAATCACGAATAGCTTCATAACTTTCTTTCAAAAATAAAGAAAATTCAGAATGATCAAACAATTGTTTTAGATACCCCGTACCACCTGGAATAGTATCGTATAATAATAAAAAGCGATCAAATTTATCCGTTTTTTGGTTAAATTCTCGATAGGACTGTATGCGTATGTGCCCAGGATTACCTTTAAAATATTTCTTTAAACCAAGTTCTAATCCTGCCTGAAACATACGAATATCTTCCTCACTATTAAACTCTTGAATTGGCAGAACGATTTTAAGAACCTCTGTTTTCATTTCACGGAAGAAATAAATTTCTTCAAAAACATCGATAATTCCAGGTTGATATTTTACATCTCGATGTTTGCAATATCCAAAATGATAATCCTTTGCTTCTCTTAGCAAATGGGTTGCCGAGGCAGACTTACCACAGTGTTTACAAGTAACAAATCCTTTTGTTAAGGCTTCTGTATCATTAACTTTTATTCTACGAGCATCATTCCCTTCAGTCCTACCGTAATTCACCGAAGTAATAGTTACATTTTTCACATATTCTATTCCAAATGGAATATCTTTTAAAACCCAAGCACCCTCTGAAGATTTAGAATCCAATAATACATGTTGAAGCACTTGGTATTGGTGTGAATCTCGATCATCACTAGAATCAGTTAAGGTAGCACGTGATGAATTACTAAACGACTTTACACTTGTCATTTTGGCAAAAGTATGAACATTAGAAGCAGAAGCCCACGATGGATCACCACATTTTGGACAATTACCTTTGGATGCCAAACTATTATTCTCTAAGTGATCGCATTTAGAACAAAATCGTTTTACATGAAAATTATTCTGATCACTCCAATCAAAGGTATTCACTCCTGTAATTTCAAATCGAAAACCTTGTGTATAGAAAAAGTTTTCCGGAGCCAATTCTTTAATAGCCTGCGTTGCAGGACGCACCAATTCAAAATCCTTGTCTAACCCAATGCTTGTACTTCCCTCAACCTTAGAGCTAAGAACATGAGCATTTAACCGCACGCCTGTTTCTGGAAAAGCATAATTTGGTAAAACTCCAACATTTGTTAAGTGTTCAAGTATATTTCGTGCAGCAATAGATTTCTTAATCCCATTTAGATTTCGTTTTTCTCGAGTATATTCCTCGAAAACCGGATCTCCTTTTGCAATATTCAATGTCTTAATTTCCTTATTTAAATCTATTCTTCGCTTGTCAATTTCGAACAATTCATTCTTGATACGGATAAACACATTAAGTAATTCATCATAAAAACTCCCCGAATCTAAAGTCAATTCTATTTCCACAAAAACATTTTCACCAATTTCATTATCGTATTGCTTTAAAAACTCATGAACTAATAAAAATCTGTTTTTTTCAATAAATAGATTTAAACGATTTATAAAAAAATCTTCACCCGTTAAATCTCTTGCATTTAATTTTAAATCGCGTATAAAAGTAGGTATCGTATTTTCAATAGAATTCTCAGTTGTCAAACAATCAAAACAATAAGCTGTAAAGTGACGTTTTAATATATCTTTAGCTTCCAAATAACAACCAGGAGTATTAACATCTCCTTGCATCATTTCTAATGGATCTGCATAATAATACAAATCATGATTTTGGTTTTTTGCAAAATTTACAATCAAAGCAGCTCCAGAACTACGCCCAGCACGACCAACTCGTTGCAAGAAATTAGAGGGTAATGGTGGAATACTATTATTGTAGGCTGTGTTCAAACTACCAATATCAATACCCATCTCTAAGGTACTAGTTGCAATCAAAGTATTGGCATCATTAAATCGTTCTCGATTCTTAAAATCTATTTCTAATTTCTCTCTTACCTTTCTTTCTAATAATCCAGTATGTTCTCGAGCATAAACTCTAGGGAAACGATTACGGTTATAAACCGCTTTATAATAATTTTTATTTGTTTTTGATTCAAGCTCATATGCACCGGTACATCGATAATTTAAACAACTACCATGACTTGAAAATATCTCATCATCATGCGAATAAATAACACCTTCACATTCGTTGCAACGGTATTCCTTTACGTTTTTATTTACAAAAACAGCTTTGGGTGAAATAGCATAATTTTCATGATCTCCTGCCTTTTGGTAATTTAAAATACCTACTTTAACCAAAGACTTTGTCCATTCTTCATAAAATTCATTAACAAAATCTATCGTTAAAGAGGTTTGGGTAAATGATTTTCTAAAATAAGCATGAAACCAGTTAGTCGTTTTAGCTTTTGTGGTGTCTAATAAATTTCTTTTCGATTGCTGGTTAGTTAATATTTTAGGAAAACGTGTGAATTCTCCAAAATGCGGATTTAAAAAGTGACGGCTGTCTTTTTGCCAATTTAAATCCCATAAGTTTAATCTATCCGTTCTAAATTTTGACAAAAATGCATGATCTATTGCACCACGACTTCGAATACGATGCAATATAAGATTGGTAAACCTTACAAAAACATCTTGATTAATAGAATTACTAACATCATTTTCAGAAACCCAATCAGAAACCTCATCCCAAACTTGTTGCAATAGCTTCGGGTCAAAGTATACAGAAGAAGCTCCTGTTTTTTCCAAAGTACGACCTATACGAGAGCTAAAACCAAATTCAGAATACAATTCCCATTGAACACGAGAATCAAACTCTTTAAGAAAATGCTTGGAATAAATTCCATTTGTCAAAAAATCTTTTGGAGAAGCTTTACCAATATAATCCTTTGGAAAAAAGCGATATAAATAACCATTTAAGGAATCATTTCCAGTTTCGTCGCCATGTGCTTTCCAATACGTAATAAATTCATTTGCTAATTCATCCAAACGCACTGGACGATTTAACGTATTAATTACTTTTTGCACCGATGCTCTAAATGTAAATCTGTAATTACGCCCTTCTATAAAACCAGCTTGATGTGCAGCATCTTGCACAGAATTAGTAAAAGCTAATACTTTTCTAAATTTATCTGTAGCAGGATCTAGGTCGGTTGCCAAGGTCTGACTAACCGCAATAGAACTTAATGTTGGTATTTTTGTTCCAATAATAGCAACGCTATTAGAGGTATTACAACAAGGACAGATATGCTCTATTCTATTTTCTCTTAATTTTCGTACTGCTTGTATACCAAACCCCTCTTCTTCTTTCCCTAAGATATCTAATCGAATAGGGTTAATATTCTCCTCCAGAAAATCATCTGGCACGTAACCAATAGCTTGAAAATCTTCAGGTGTCATTTCTTTTTTTGGAAGTAGGAAGTAAACATTTTTGTTTTTCGAAAAGTACTTTTCATAAACTTCATTAATATCTTTACTAAAAGCATCTCTATTCTCTGGTTTTACACCCAACCAACCAGAACTATTGCACTCCCTGCAATACCATGGAGGCAAAGCTGCAATTTCTTGATTAGCATCTACCTGATCTCTAAATGAAAACTGAGCAGGGTTTTCTAAGGTATATTGTACACCACTTAATTCACGTATCCATAGTTGTACTTGTAAATACATAAATGGTGAACGCGGATTATCAATATCTTTAGCCGAAGCAATTAAAGTCAATAAAGATTCTAAAACGCGCTCTTTTGGATTGTACTCATATTTCTCATCCCACTGCGCTAGTTTACGGTAAGATTCATTTAATATGGATAAATCTCTAATAATTTCTTCTACAGTCTTAGTACCTTTCCCTTTATTAATGGCTAAGATTAAATCTTTTACAATTTTTAATTGAATGAGACCTCCAGCCAATTGCTTTTTATCTTGTTGCCAAACGTCTAGGTGGCTTTGAATATAATCATCATAATCTTCACTTTCATGAAATACTAATGCCCTCAGTCTACTAGGTAATGGTATAAAATCATTTAAAAAATCATCTTCTCCAAAAAAATCTTCAGCTGTAATTCTGTTTTCTGTAATCAAAGCTTCAGGAGTAATTTCTTCTCCAAAAATCTTAGTGGCATAGTCGGCCAAAAGTTGAGGAGCATCTATTCCTGAACCCATAGTTGCAGAAGTTCCTACAGCACATAATTGACCAGGAGTCATTTTTAATTTCAACTTCATACGCCTAATCAAATTGGCTACATCTGTACCTTGTGCTCCATCATAAGTATGTAATTCATCTAAAACCAAAAACTGAAACAAACTAGGGTCGTTAAAATTATAAGCCCATAATTTGTGATAATTATGTTTCATTAAAGCATAATCTAACATCTTAAAATTCGTTAATAAAATATCGGGAGGCGAATCTAAAATACTATCACGATGCTCTATAATATGATTTTCACCCATAGATTTTGGAAACTGACCTTTTGGACCATTTCCTTCTCCAATAAATAAACCAGCAGTAATTTTACCACGTAAACGCACATCTTCATGAATCATCTCTGCTAAACGTTTGGCTTGATCTGTTGCCAAGGCATTCATAGGGTATAGAATAACTACTTTTATCCCAGGCCGATGTTGTTGATGATAACAATAGTCTAATACTGGATAAAGAAAGGATTCTGTTTTACCAGAACCTGTACCGGTAGTAACAATGGTCGGCTCTGGCTTTTTATCTAAAGTAGAAAGCCGAGTCCACGATTTTACCTGGTGGTCATAAGGTGGCCAGTTGGGTTTTATTGTAAGCGGTATTTGTGCCACTGCTTCAGAATTAGCCTTTACAAAACGTAACTTCAAGGAAACATAAGGTCCTTTAAACATACCTAAGGCAGGTCGGTCTATAAATGCCTCAAATGCTTCGGCAACCTCACGTTTTCGAAACGTAAACGTAGCTTGAAGATACGATTTAATCGATTCCTTTATTTCTATGGCTTGTTGTAAACTCAGCATGCTTTTTATGGATCTTAATTATCTTTATTATTAACCTTAAAATTAATTTTAAACTCGGTGGATTCGGCATTAAATTTAGAATTCATATCAAAGGTTTCTTCATCCTTAAAGTTAAAGGGATTTTTAATAATATGAATATTATTCTGGTTAACAATAGCAACATCATACTTTTCTCGAATCGCATCAGAAACAGCAGTTTGCTTTTCATAGATACTCATATAAAAATAACCACCAGAATCTTTCTTAACTTCTAAAAAACGCCATGCCTCGTCAGCTTTCTTGTATTCAATATCATAATGTTTACTGTCTGTTGTTTTAGAAACGGGGCGCACTTGATAGCCATTAGCTTTTAAAGCTTTAATCACCTTGTTTTCTTCTTTTTTGCCAGCTACAGCTTTTTTTCGTTCCCCTTTCGAAGTATGCGAACCTCCTTTTCCTCCAGATTTACCCGTTCCTGATGGTTCAGTACATAGTATATCGCTTTCTATAAGGATTAGATTAGATGCATCATCATTATCGGCATCAGCCTCACCTTGAACTTCCTTCACTTTATCTGCTTGTTGAGCATCTAAAGCTATCTTAATTTCTTTATCAAAACCTTCAAAGTAGAAAAGACTATATACTTCGGGTGTATCCGCTTTAATAATTTTCTCCATATCTTCTATATCAATACCAAAAGTGTAAGAATTAAAAAGCGTCTTGTATTTTGTTTCTATTAATAGATTATTATCTGGTATTTCTTTTAGATCAACAGAGAAGTTGCTGAGAATATATTCTGACACAGCATGCTTATAATTCGGCTCTAAATGGTATTGATTTTCTTTTAAGAATTTTTTGAAAGCTCCAGTATTGATTGGCGGTTCCAATTTACCCAAACGTTTAAAGAATTCCTTTTTATCTCTGTTATCATTCGATGCATTCGCTTTTGCCCAAAGTAATTTTTCGAAAACAGGAAACATATCTCTAATAACATCTTCTAAACGACCTTGATGATATTTAAATAAATCTGCATCCTTCAGTACTGTACTTAAATCAAAGTCTTTTTTAAGTTGTAACCATTTCAAGAATACAACCCCTTTAATGTTCCCTAGATTAATAAATTCCACATGTGAATAAAATTCTGGAAGCGCAACTCCTAATTCGTTTTCAATTTCTTTCTTTAATAATTCAGCATCTTCAATCGAACTCAAGTCCCTTTTTAAAATTTTGTTCCAAAAGAATTTTTCATCGTTACTAATTCCTAATAGTTTTTTTGCTTCTTCTAAAAGTTCTGATTTCTCATCAGAAATTAAATTATGCTTAGCATCGGCAATACCATTTTTAAAAATGCGCCAAAAAATATCTTTTAAATCATTTACCTTAAAAGTAATACACAACATTTCTGTTATCGCATCACAGAAAAAACGATCATTTTGTAAATCCTTAAGGTCTCTTTCTTTTCCATATTTAATCAAAAATGCTTTATCTTGAGGTATAAATTCACAATCTTCTAATTCACTGTAAGCTTCATCTCCAAGTTTAAATTTTGCTTTTTTAACCAATTGTACTTTAAAGGCCTTTATATTCCTAACAATTTCCTCTTTACTATCCTCTTTCTTTTGGCTCCCTAATCTATAGCATAGTAAATAAACCTTTAGTTGGTTTATATAAGATTCTAATTTTGTATTTAGTTTATTATCTTCGATGCCCGAAGTCTGAATATTCGAACTAACATCTTTAATCAGTTTTACTCCAAAAAAAGTTTGCACCCTGTTCTCTCCAATCCGTTTTGGTAAATTAATAAACCAATAGCGATCTAATATCTTTTGGGGTAACATTTTGTTATCCGAATAATAGACTTCCGAGTTCGGTTTTATTTCAAACGAATTGCCAAGGCCTCCTTTTCTACAAACATAATTTATAGCATCAAGTTCTAAGTCATAATCTTTTAATTGCGTTTCTTCATTCACTTTAAAATACTCATAAAATAGTTTATATACTTGTTGACTTTTTTTTACATTATCAAAATTTCCAAAATCCCTTAATAAAGAGTAGACGTGTTCTGGTTGTAACTCGTTAAACGAACTTTTAATATGTAATAAATCTAATATTTCTAGTATTTTATAATTTTGTAAGCCTACTAACAATGGGTGCTTAAAATTAACGGATTGAATATTATCCAGATGGCCTCCAGGAATTTCTGCAATTACGTTATTTGTTATGCCTGATTTAGATATTAAAAAAGAAAGATAAGATGGTTTTTCTATGTAGTCCTTTGGATCTACCCCAAACTTCGTGACAAATTTATCGGTATTATTCAAACGGAGTTTTTCCAAAAAGGTCACATCCTTTGAAATCCAGGCAATCAGTTTCTCCAATGTAAAATTTTCATCTACTAAAACATCTTCAATCCCCGTAACACTCTCTATAGAATAGGTTTTATAAATATCTTCACGATTAGGTTTTAAGTATTTAAATATAAAATCAACGTACTTATCGCTTTCCCAACGTCCCAATTGTTTCTCAATTATCTCATACTTAGAATACAAATTAACATTTAACCATTTAAAGAAATTTATTATATTTTCTTCGTCAGCTTCTAATTCCCATATTTTATTGCTAGCGAGGTAATGCTCTGCTGTTCTTATTCCATCAAAAATTTGCTCACAAAATACTCCATTTGCATAATCCTTTCCAAAATATAAATCTTCTGAATTCACTATCCTACCGCTACGTGATATTAGAGGTATATTATTAAGGGTACTAAGGTTACCTCTTCTATCTTTATTGCTATTAAAAATGGAAAACAGTAATTCCACCATTTCCATAACAATTCCTTTAGGATATGAAGCTGTAGTTTTAACCTGATTTGTTTTTCGGATAATATATTGAATTACAACGTTAATATCATCGGAACCTATATTGACAATGCTTTCTAACAATCTTTTTATGGCACGTGAATCTCCACTTTCATTATCTCGCCGATGCTTAGGAATCTCTTCAGATAATTCTTTCTTAATTAATTCATATAAATCATGAGATATAAAAGAAATATTTTTAAGGTGATTTGGGAAATTATATTCTAGATCCTTAACATCATTCGTAAAAACCTGTATTGCCGAAGGAACAACCTCATCTTTTGTATTTAAAAGTAATGATAGCTTAGTTTCAGAAACCTTTATATTATCAAAGTAATTATATTTAGTTTCAACAAAAAATTGGATAAGCGCTACCCTATTTTCAAGATCTAAATGAGGATTTAATTCCTTTATTATAGTTTCCCATTTTAGAAATGAATAGCGTCTAGGTATAAAAACACTTAATGACGCTATTGGCAACAATAAGTTATGAAAATACGCGCCAAATTCATTTTCCTGAACCCAATTGGTAAATTCATCTCCTTGATAAACAATTTTATCTTTAGATAAGTATTCACCATCTACCGTAGGATAACAACTAATATCTTCTCTTTTAGCTTCTATAGTTTTATAAAAGTTTTTAAAATGATCTCTACTATTACTTTTCAATGGAGTTAAAAAAGAATACGCATCCCAATCTGGGGTTTCCTTTTTTAATCGTGTTGTAACAATTTCTCCTAAGCTTTCAACAATACGATCTAAAATATATGTATTATCTACACTATTATTAATCTCTTTTCTATTATTGGTGAGGTTAAAAGTAGCATGAATAATACAAGGTAAACTCGTGGGTACGTCAGTTTTAAAATAGTTATAGAAGTAGCCAGCATCTTCCATTTTATCCTGCCAAGCAATAGCATAATTAAATTTCACATTATCTTTATAAACCTGATCTTTTTTTCTGTAAACATTCCAGGTTTTATCATTAACCGTAATCAGCTGCTCGGCATCTACTGTTTTATGGAGTTCCTTTACTGTTTCTCCATCTTTAACCACCACTATTTTTCTAATATTAGGAAGAAACAATAAAGTTTCTTCGCTAATTTTTTCTAGTTGTTCTAGTATAGGCTCTAACTGCCCTTCTTTAAATTGAAGAATAACACTGGTTATATATTCTGCTTCTTTGTCTTTAAGCAATTCAGGAAAAGCTAAAGTCGCTATCGGGATTTCGTTCTTAAGAAGTCTTTGTTCTGCTATTTCCTTTACAATACGTGCTTGTATTAAAGGACTGCCTTGTAAATATCTCTCATAGAAACTAACGGAATAATCTTTAGAAAAACGAAAACTTACATCTCTAGTTCTCACCTCAACCCAATTAACCCAACTTAATATAGAACGAAAACCTAATCCTTTATTACCGATGTACTCAAACTTGTTTTTTGTAGACAAACCGGTGTACATTAAAGATTCCACACCATCTAGACTAAAAGGCTCTCCATTGTTAGACACTGTTAGTTCTTGCTTTTGGGTATCTAATGCAATATAAACAACATCACTTTTGGCATCATCTGCATTTTGCATGAGTTCTAAAAGCTGACGCCCCTCATAATCTGCTACCGTTTGGTTTTCTTGACTATAACCAGATAATAATATAGAGGGATTACCAAGATATGTTGCTTTATAACGTTCTATTAAATCTGTAATTCCAGTTTCACTTAATTTTGTCATAAACAGTTATGCGTCTTTAAATCGTTCTTCAAAATGGCCCCAAGCTTTTTTATAATCTTCTACACGATCACACTTAGTAAAAGGTGCGTAATAGGTTACTATTTCTCCTTGATATAATTCTGATTTCGTTATAGTATGCGCATAAGTTTCTCCTGCCGGCATATCTATAATTTCATTCCAGTCTTTTCGGTCTAAGCCAACACCAACTAAACCTTTACTACAAGTAAATACAATATTCCCTTTTGCATCATACCAAGTATCGTCTTCATTTTGCTGTAAAACAGGGAATTGAATATTATACATTAAAATCAACTCCTCTAAAGTTAAGTTTAATGCCATTGCCGTAATAACATCTATTTCTACCAGTGCCATACGACGCTCAAAATAATTACGTAATGGTGTATCCCATGTCCAATCTGGTGTTAAGTTAGAAAATGGTTTAAGACGGGAATCTTGTACTGACCAGGAGTCTTCATTGAATTCCTCCTGATACATTTCTTCCCAAAGCGGTGCGTAATATTTAGTTATACAATTTAACTGAAGTGTTCGAACGAACAAACTTGATTTGAATTTAGGATGGACACCTATGGGGAATTTACTTATCGTTTCGTCATATAAATTTGATTTCCCTATTGTTTTTATAAAAAAGTCATAGACAATGGAACTAACTAATGCTTCTAATTCAACTAAAAAATCAATCTCCTTAAAAATAACAGATATTAACCCATTAACATGTGAAGTTTTTGGCGGAATAACCCCTCCGGATAATGTTCTTTCTCCAGCTTGATTTAACATTTTTCTAAACACTAGTTTATAATAATTCAACCAATTATCAAAAGTGCCATCTTTCTTTTCAAAACCTTGAATTATTGAGTCATATCCACCTATTACATTTAAAGGAAGATAGTTTGTACGCGCAACATAACCTTCTTCAATTTTAGTAAAATCTATAATATCATAATCAGCTTTTTCAACGCAGGTAGTTCGAGGTGTTTTATATAAAGGGTTTCCAGCAAAAACATGAGGCCCCGAATAAATCATTTCGAAATCCTCCAATTTTGGGTATTTCGTATTTCTAATTATATTAACATCTACATCATTTGTTTCATGCCACCCTTCAGAAACTTTAGTTTCGAAATTTTCAACAGAAGTAGGAAATTCTCCAATTTTACGAATGACATTTATTACTTCTTGGGCATGTATTGAAACTAGTTTGGTTCCTTCCCAATCCTCTGAGTTTTCAAATGTTTTTGACAAAATTCTTAAAACAGCTTCATCAATAAAAACCTTTCTCGAAGGATGCGATTTCGTATTCCATTCAAAAGATTGAGTGTTTTCATTCTTAGTTTTCAATCCATCACAAGGCTCCAAAATATTCTTATCGATAAACGTGCCTTCTATAGTTGAAGGATGAAAAATATTATTAATTGAATAAAATCCTAACTTTTCCTTTAAACCAGAATAAATATGAATACCGTATTTTTCTCTATGCGCTACTTCAGCAAAAAGATTAAAAGCATTTTGAAATTGAAAATGATATTTTAACCTTGGGTAAATTTCTTTTCGTAATTCATAACCTTTAGGTTCATCATAAATAGTCTCAGGGTGTATTAACCCTAAATAACCTTCCTCTTTAATCCAATGCAAGCCATTCTCTAGAACACATTTATATAAATTGGTTTGCTGCCCTTTTAATAGTGGGTAATTTTGGTAGGCATTCATAAACACAGAAGACGTCTCATTTTCTATGTTTTCACTAAAATAAATATCTTGTCTAGCTTTATCATTTAAAAAGTCTGTACGTAGTTTTTTAACTTGTGGCGCAGACACTTTACGAATTTCTAGTTCTGGGTATATTTCAGACATTAAACCTTTTTCTTCAAAGGTTACTTTTAACCAAGGTGGATTCCCTACAGCTACATCAAACCCATTATTTTCACGAAATACTTCTATAAATTCTAACTCATAATGAAAGTATTTATATTGGTCTGCATATTTATTAACGAGTATAGACCGTTCATTTTCAAACAAAGAATAAGGCGATTGCTTTAGGGCATCTACCAATTGGTTTTCAATGGTTTTTTTATCCTTACGGTAATCGCGTACGGCTTCTTCTTCAGTTACTTTTAGTTGGGAAACTTCTGCTAAATTAATATTTAATATTTGCTCTATATCCTGGTACCATTGGCTTCGTGTTGGTAAATCTTTAGCATCGCGCACATCCCAAAACCATAAACTACACCAATAGTCCATAATTTGTTTTAGCTTGTAATAAGGCGCATTGGGCTTTAAGCGTTCTTGTGCAAAAGTTTGCTTCTGCTCGTAAGAGTAGGATTGAAAATCTAGCGTTATTGCTTCATTTGGGTTTCCAAAATAATTGGCATTCACCTCAGTTACCAAAGCAATGTTTTTCTGTATCTCGTAATGTTCTAATAAAAGGGCATCAATAGCATTAGAAATGCGTTGCACTTTAATAAACTCTTCTTTTTTAAGCGGTGTAATAAAGTCTTTTCGCCAATCCGTGACATGTTTGGCCTCCTCAGGATAAGTATGTTTTAATAATTTAATATTCCCGGAAGATACCATTCCTTTATCTGGCAATAAGAAATGATAGATATCGTCTTCACGTCGTAAAATGCCTTTTTTACCAAATTGCAAATGTTTTGGAGCAATATCCCACCAGGCTTTTTTTACAAAACCCTTTCCTTTTGGCTCAAAAGAAAAATCTTTATGTTTAAACACTTTTAACCAAGATCCTACAACAGCATTACCCACACCCAAACGATAACCAAAAAAGGGTGTTTGCATGTCTTTATGAATAACGTTTAACCATAGAGATAGTTTACCCAACTCGACAGCTGTAGGATTTAAATCGACGCCGTACACATTGTTTAAAGCAATATGCGCTTTTATTTTTTGTAATTCTTCTTGGTATTTATTGGGGTCAACTTGTCTTTTAAGTTCTTGTTGCCTATACGTTAAATACGCATGCGCCAATTGATTAATAACCTCGTTATGAAAAGCTGCTGCTCCCATAGCAGGTTCTAATATTTTTAGATTCAATAAATCTAAGGCTTGAATCTCTCCTTTATCTAATCTTTCTAAAATGGGCTTTAGGGTATATTTTACAGTAGTTTGCGTTAACACTTCTGGCGTATAGAATGATGCTGATTTTTGTCGGTCACGTCCACTTAATCTATAAATAAAAGTCCCTTTAGGAATCACTTTCAAATCTTCAGAGCCATCTTCTTTTTCATCGTAGAAAATTTCTTTAGGATCAAAATCATCTAATCGATGGCGCGGTACTAAATAAGAACCATCTTTGTTTACTACCTTTTGTGAAGATTCTCCTTTTTTACGTTTACGATGTACTTCTATATAGTCTGTTTCTGCCAAGAAACCACGAAAAGCTAGTAAGCTTTCGTACACCGAGCCCAATTGGTTAATACCTAAATTGGCATACGAAATACGACCTCTATTTTTTTTGTGCTGTTGCTTAGATAACGATAATTGACAAATAACATCTTGCCATACAGCATTCCTAATTTGAATAGTATTCAAATAATGTAAATTGCGCGAGGCAAACATTGGAGAATCTAAATGACGTATTTTAAAACTCTTATTATGGCCTTCGTTTTCACGATGCCCTTCGTTTAATAAATCGAACAATTGGAATAACGATTGATGAAAGAAATTACCATTGATACTGGATTCTGTAATCAAAGGTACTTGCTCTAAATCACGCAACATTTCTAAAGAATAGCCACGGTCGTATACATCATCGTTAGCAGGAAGAATATCCAAGTCATCACGCGATTCAGCATAAAACAAAAACAGTAGACGATAAACCATATTTAAACAGTCTTCTTTTAGTTTATCTGCATCAATATCTTCATAATTTATACCTTGCTCGTTCAAACGATTAACAGCTTCATTTGCTAAACGCTCTACAGCATGAATTACACCTTCTTTTAAATCTTTAGTGACCTCATAAGCAGCTTTGTGAGCGTCTTCTTCTAACTGCTCCATCAACACGGTTTCTGCGGTAGGCGCTAATAACTTTTTACCTAACAATAAGTAGAATAAGGCATAGTTGTCTTTATGAACGGATGCGTCATCAAACAAAACTTCTAAATCCAACTGCAAGTAAGAACCACGAAACCAATTTTCTGCTTCTAATAAAAAATATTGATTACCACCGCATAGTAAAACATACTTAGGACGTTTATGTATTGGTAATAAAAACAATTCATTAATGGCCTGATTAATTATCATAGGTGAAATACTAACACCTTCTGGTACCGTAAAAATATCTGCCCATTGCGAGCGATGGTATTTTTGCTCCTTGCTTGTTTTACTATCTGTATCTTTTTTTACATGGTAACGTTGCTCAAACAAACCATCAGGTTCTTCGTCTAATGATGTTTTAATTAAAGCATGCATTTCCATGACCATTAAATGCGGCGTATCACCACGATATAAAATATGTCGAATAGGTAAAACCGCCTTATCAGTAATAGGATATAAATCGTGATAATCGGTATGAGAGGCATCATAACCCAGAGCTTCTAATACTTTTGTATGAAACGCATGCGTTAGATTTACTTTGTCTTTAACCCGCAAATGATCTTCTATAAACCGTTGTTTCAGTTTAAAATATTGAGGTTTAATTCTAGTGATAGCTTGGTTAATAGATTTAATAGCATCTTTACTAAAACCAGATTTATCGATTACTTTTTTAGAGAAGTCTTCATCAAAATAATTTGACGCAAAATAATCTCCTATATTATTTATAAAATGAATCATATGCTTTTACTTCTTCTAATTATTATAAAAAACAGCGATAACTTTTAAATAAGGATCTCCATTTAAACTCGTTAAATTCTTAAAATACTGGCTAGAATTATTTAAGATTGTTTCAATTTCATAAGCCTTATCTTTCCGTCTTTTCTTAACAAAACCATAATCTGATTTTTCACCAAATTCTAATTCCATCTGCTCCTCTTTACTTGCTTTCCAATTTTTAATTCTTTCTTGATATACAGCCATTTGTTTTTCCATATCGTGCTGTACCATTTGTTGTTCTTGGTCCATATGTAATTGATGTGCAAAGTCTATAGTTTGCGGTAATATCTCTTGAAGTTGTACGATATCAGCATCAGGAATTTCTAAAGTATGCAATTCTTTATCTAGTGGGTATTGTGTTAAGAAGTCCTCAAAAGGCAAAGGCCTATTTTTTAAACCACCACTTAAATTCATCGGTATTACAAAAAAATCTGAAAGAATAGACTGACCAAGATTATTAGCCACAATGCCTTGTATTAAAAAGTATGCAGTCTTTTCTGGCAAACGGGTTAATTTAGAAACTAAGGCTACATCTTTATCTACAGAAGCTTCTAGCTGCGTCATTAAATAACGCACTACCGGATGTAGCTCATAAAGCATTTGAAACTTTGCCCATTCTCCTTTTTTCTTTCTCGCGTCTTCAATAGCTTTTTGAACGTCGTCTTTATTTAGTGACAATTGATAAACATCACCAAACTTCTTAGGTTTTACTTCTTTAGGTAAATCATATAAAACACGATCTATTTCTTCTGTATGTTTCACCTCTAATAAATTACCTTCAAAAACAGCGGCATCCTCTTTTAAATATTGATCAGATTTTAACTGCTGAATCAACGCTTCATAATAGGCTTTATCATTGTTAAATAAAGAAATAGTATTAGCTATTGGTTGACTAACTTCTAGTTGAGGTGTAGCATCATCAAATAAAGCATCAAAAGCATCATCTTCAATTTCTTCAGTTACTTTGCCTTCTACTAAATCTGTATTTCCTGTTGCAATTGCTTTAGTAATTAAGTCTTTTTCTGCAGTAGAGTCATAAAGTTTGTAAACCGAAGCAGCATCCCCTAAAGATTCATAGACCGTTTCTTCTTTTTCTTTTAATTTATTAACAATATGTAGATCATCTTTAAGTCCTTTTAAATCTGATTTCGCAATCATATAATTAATAAATGGAGTCTTGGTTTGTCCATATCTATCAATACGTCCGTTACGTTGTTCTAGAGTAATTAGGGACCACGGAATATCATAGTTAAACATATGATTGCAATAGTAATGTAGGTTTACTCCTTGTGCACCAGCATCCGAGGTTAATAAAACACGAAAATCCGAATCTGCTTTACCAAATTCATCAATAATACGCTGCTGTTCCATATCAGTTAGCGAGCCATGAAAATCAGCGATAACCTTGTCATCAAGATTAAAATCTTGTTGCATTTTTCTCTTCAAAGATTTTAGAGTTTCTATGCGTTCTGCAAATACTACAATTCTAAAATCATTTTTTCTACCGTTCCATTTTAAACGAATTAATTCATTTCTAAACGCTCTATATTTAGCATCTTGCCCTTCATCGATAATCAATTCTAATTTTGTCTTTAAATCATTTAGAATCTCAAGATTATCTTCTACGACATCTTCATTTACATAATTATCTTTTAGCTTATTAATCCTTTTCTTTATGGAACTTAAAGCAGCCTCTGGAGAAGACATATAAGATTTAAATAAACCTATTGCGAACAAAAGATCTTTCTTTTCTTTCTTTTTTCGTTTTTTACCAAACAAATCCTCCTGTACTTCAGTTTCTTCTAAACCCGATAAAGCATCAAATTTTATTTTCTGCTGCAGCGATAGAAAATCATTTTCTGCGGAAGTTAATGGTGCATGAATAGAGATAACCTTGCGGTCTTGAAAGTTAGATCGAACAGCCGCATCATCAATATCATTTTTAAATCGACGTACGTAATAGGGTAAAATATCATCCTTGGTGTAGTTCTCTTCATCTTTGATAGCCAAAGGCTCAATCATATTAATCAAGTTCGCAAAATTTTGCTTTTTCCCATTATGTGGTGTAGCAGATGTTAAAACCAAAGATTCACATTTCGTACTTAAAAGTTGCGCCAAGCTCCCGCGTAAAGAATCACTATTTGCAACTGTATGACACTCATCAATTACAATAATATCCCAATGGGTCTTTTCAATATATTGTTGAAATTTTTTGTTTTGTTTTAAAGTATCTATAGAAACAATGGTTTTATCATAGTACTCAAATGGGTTTTTGTTTATAGGTAAGGTAGATTTTATTTTAGAAATCCCATCGGAATCTAAACGCACTAAAGGAATAGCAAAACGATTCCATATTTCTTGTTGAAATTGTGCTAGAATGGACTTTAAAGCCAATACCATAATTCGCTTTCCTTTTCCTCTCTTAATCATTTCTGAAAGAAAAATACCAACCTCAATGGTTTTACCCAATCCAACCCCATCGGCAATTAGAATTCGGGGTCTTGGTAACTGAAAAGCTTTTAATGTAGGCTCTAATTGATATTCAGCAAGATTAAAAGCAGCCTTATGCGCTATTGTTATTTGCTTACTATAAACAGCGGCATTTCTAATTTGATTCTCTACAAAAAGCTTTGTTTTACGATAACCATAATCTCCATCTGGCACCAAACGTGTATATCTAGGATCTAAAACACGGATTTCCGTATCAATTTCTGTATCAAAAATAAAGCGCTTCCCTTTAACAAGTTCTGAGATTCCTTCTACAGTAAGAATCCATTTGCCATTATTTTCATCGATGTCATTTATAATAAAATCCTCATCACGATTTGTGATGCGTTGCCCAGGAGTAAAATTCATTCGGTTAATTAGATATGTAGTTATTTGCTATCAAATATAGGAAAGAAAAGATAAAATATCCCTCACATAAACTTAGAATGTTTTTAAATACATTTAGGTGTTATCATTCCTTAAAAACAGGTTTCTGTTAGAAATAAAAAACAGAAATTAGACACCTAAAAGAAGTGATTTTTGTCAAACAAATCTACCCCATCATAATCCAATAGCAACTGTTCCCAATCAAAAGGCGTTTGTAATACAGACACCTCCTTACCTCCTATAGCTTTTAAATCCAATGCTTCAATATGTTTTTTATCTAATGAAAATCTATGCTGTTCAAAATAGTTACACTCCTTAATAAGTCCTTCAAGAGACTCCTGTATTCCAGCATCAAACCGTTCTAAATAATCTAAATAGCGAATACCGTGAATTAAATATTTTTCTACAGTCTTTTTTGACGAGTCTTCAATAACCATATATATCTCAATCCCTTTATCAAAATCGGGTGAAGATTTAAATCGAGCATCCTTTCCTCCTAGTTCAATTGCATTCCCTGAATCCAAATAGCACTGCAAATCTATACGAGCTTGAGCATCCGAAGTTTGCTCCTTACCTAAACCCTCATATAGCACGTCTATAATACTATTAAAATGATTAAAAGCTGCAGATCTAGCTACAAGTGGTGAATCATTTTTATACAAAGTACTCGTTTCGGCTATATCCGAATGGGTAGGCACCCCAACCGAAAGTGCATCATGAATATTCGGTACTTCCCTACGCCAATATTTAGTTTCTACTTGGTAATATATATTTGTATTCATTTCAATTTTTCTATTAAAAGATGTAACTCAATATTCGCCATCTTTGTTCCTTTATTATATTATAAAACAGGAAGATTCCTTTACAACCATTCCATAATATTTTGCACCAAAATAGTACTACTATTTAAATAAGTTTTATCGCTATTCTCTAGACTTAACTTCTTTATCGTTAAACTATGGCTTTTAAAAACATTTCTAATAAACACATCCATATCGGCTATATAATGTTGCGATTGTGGAATCTTAGCTTCTTGCACCAACTGCACAAAACGAAATGTAGTTTGTAAAAATGCATATCCATTATTTAAACCAGGTTCTTCACATCTATACATTATACCTTTGCTTATTTCATTGGCAGAAGTAGCGCGTTTATTGATCCCATTATTAACCAATACTCGAAACAATTTCTGATCATTTAATTCTGTATGAAATGAAAATATTTGAGACAAACCTCTATTTCTATTTTCAAAACCAACAGCACCTTTTGTGCCTTTTGAAAACTGGGTAAGTACATGCATTAAAATGGAAAGCGTGATTAAAGTTTGCTCTCCATCTACGACTTCTAATTGCTTTTTTTCGCGCTTTTTCACAACTATAGTTCCTAAATCAGTAGCCATGGTGCCGTGCGCTTCTTTAGTTCCCAACTTTTGGTCTTCATGAGATTTTAAAAGCTTTTGCCACAAAGCATCAACTTCAAGTGCATTATAGATATAGACATCTTGGTAAACAGGGAACGTATACCTTTTGTTACCTTTAAAAAGGGAAACTAAATGCAACTGTTTTGTTTCAGAAAAGTTATTGCTACTACTATTTGTAGTGTTGTAATTGGTATTCCTACTTGCTAAGAAATGATGAAGAAAAAGCCTATATTTAAGGAATCCAATCCGCATTGCTTCCAACGCCTTAATAGGTATGTCTATATCCTTACAAAATCCATTGTACTCCATTTTATCTAATACCTTCAAAATTATTACCTCAACACCTTGAGGATTATTACAAATTATTTCATTTTCCAATGCATCCATAAAATCAAATGGAAACTCATTCCCTAAAACAAAAATGCTATGTATTTTATTTATTTGGTAACTGTAAAAGGAAGATTTAAAACAAAGGGTTTCGTTTTGTAAATCTAGCCAATGCGTAAATTCATCTTGGAGCAAATATTCATTTTTCATAACAGATATTTTTAATTATAATACAAACATCGATACCCACTCCGCCAAATGATGTCGGACTCATAAAAACTTTATAAATTATAGCTAAATAAACTCCAATCACCTTGTTATAAGCAATGGAAATTCTATTTTTGAAGGAAACACCTACTATGGCAGATTATAAAATTCTTAAGCGATTAAGTTGTATAGCACAACTAATTAAGGCCAATCCTAACTTTAAAAAAAAGGAGATTATTAATCGATTACGCCAAGATTATGATGTAGACCTTACCGAACGCACTTTCGAGCGTGACAAGAATATATTAGAAGTAGATTTTGGTATTGTAATCACCTATAACCATAAATCACGTGGCTATACCTTAGAGGAGAATGAAGAAGCTTTAAGCCAATTTTTTAAATTTGCTCAGTTTGCTGCTATGGCAGAACTTTATGAAAACGGATTTAAAGATTATAAGTCCTTTCAAAAATGGGTACTCCCTGAGGACACTGCCAACTTCTCTGGAGTACAACATTTCAAAAAATTAATTCAAGCAATAGCCGCAAACCATAAAATATCTTTTCTAAAAGAAAATTACTATGGGGCCACAAACAAGCCATATATCGTTTCCCCACTTTGCTTAAAAGAATATGCCAATCGTTGGTATTTAATTGCAGTAGTGGATGGCGAAAGTGAAATCAAAAATTTTGGAATTGATAGACTCTCACAAATAGAAATTAAAAACATCAAGTCCCTTCAACTGGATGATTTTCAAAAACAATTAAAACAATACGATGATGTGGTCGGTTTAAATTATACCGAATCGAAAAAAGAAGTACCTGAAAAAATTGTACTCAAAGCACATAACAACCAGATTAAATATTTACGCAGCTTACCAATACACAAATCCCAAATTTGTATCGACGGCATAGATAACCAATGGGGTCAAGTCACCTATGTTTTAAAACCAAATTACGAGTTTGAAATACAAATCTTAAAACTGGGCAATATGGTTGAGGTTCTAGAACCAATATGGTTTAGAGAGAAAATCAAAAAACATATTAGTGAGATGTATCACTTGTATAACTAATTATTAAGGATTATAAGCGTCAGTTATAACTACAAATGCCGAAACATTTTTGAATTTAGCATTAGTAATAATATAGAAATAAAAGCCCATAAAAGTCAAAAAAAGGAAAAAACCATTGGTATTAGTTAAACATTTATGGTCTCTTTCAATAAGACTTAAAAATTAAGAATGAATCTTCTTATCTTTTTACATATGTTTTATTCCCATTTGAATTAATATAATATTTACCACCACGAGCTCCTGTATAAATAGTTCTAGTAGATTTTATAGATTGACCAGGATTACTATTTGGAGTCGAATATTTTAATCTGGTCTGTTTTATTGTAGGAGTTGAGTAATAATTAGGGGCATTTACCTTATATGTACTATACGTATTCGTTTTTGCCCTCGTAGATCTTTCTCTTGCAGTTTTAACTTTGTGCTGATAAACGGTTAGTAGTTGCATATTTGATGGATCATCTGTACCTCCTTGCGATAACGGCACTATATGATCTATTTCATAACCATAAGGTGTTCTGTTATATCCCTTTGATTTCAAAAACGCACTCTTATTTGCTGCACTCCTAACAACTTTAGGCTTTCCTGTTGTACTATAATATTCTCCATAAATATATTCGGTATTACCAATAGTGTAAGTGGATTGCGCATTTGAAATTGCAAAGCCAACAAAAATAGCTAGAACGGATAAAATGTTTTTAATGTTTTTCATTTTGAAATAATTTAATAGTTAAAATAATTTATTCCTTAATAGCAACTAGATTATAAGGTAACCCAATAAAAAATTATTTTACTTCAAAAAAGAATTTGAAATTTATGTTCCAACATAGTTTACGTTAATAAAAATTTAAAATAACATGACAATTTAAAACCATCAAGGGTTACCTTTTTAGAGTTGTGTTATTAATGGTAAATTATTAAAACATAATATCATGAAAATCCAAAATACAGAATCCTTATACCTGTCATGGGAAGTTACAAATGCAGAATTAAACAAGTCTGAAACATTAAGTTTTAACCATTCCAAACATTCTTTTAAAAGAGCAAACGAGAGAAACATAAATCATGAAAACATATCAGATGTTATTGAATATGGTAAAGCCTTTTTTAAGCAAGGATTAGTTTTTTATGTTTTAGGAGAGCATCAATTGCCGGATGCATTGATTCAAAAGGGTCATGATAAAAGCCAAAATATAATAGTAGTTATAGCAGGAGATTCAAATACAATCTTAACCTGTTATAGGTCAAAGAATCCCTTTAAACACATTAAGAAAAAACAAAAAAACCTATCTATAAAATGTAAGAACACTGCTTAAAATCCTGAATTAAAATTCACTAAGGACGAATTCACAAAAAACTCTAATTAGTTTTATTAACACAACACCTTTTTCAAAAAACAGAAATTCAAACAATCTATAATTTATTCTATTAAAATAAATGGTGCCCAATAAAATGGCTCTGGAAATTCATCCTTAAGTTTCAATTTTGCCAAACGGAAGGCTTCTTGTTTTGGTATATTTTTTTCAATCCAATTAGTGTAAAAATAGATCATCAATTTTTGTGTGGTTTCGTCATTAACATTCCAAAAACTCATAATAACACTTTTAGCTCCAGCGAGCATAAACGAGCGTTGCAACCCATAAACACCTTCACCTACCATGCGATCCCCTTTCCCTGTTTCACAAGCACTTAACACTACAAGATCCGTCCCCTTTAAATCTAAACTTTTTGCTTCTTGAGCTGTTAAAATCCCATTATTAGACAACTTAATAATATTTCCGTCAACAGTGTTCTGCGCTCCTGTAAATAATAATCCTGATTTCAAAAGGCTATTATCCTGAACATAATTAGCAGATACTCCGAAAAATTTATTATCACTTAATGTTGAATTTTTATCACTAATAAAATAGCCATGTGTGGCAATATGCAAAACTTTAGGTGATTCAACTTCTTTTAAATTATCCTCCGTAGCTGTTTTTAAATGATATAATTGAGAATCCCAGTTGGCAGTCTTTAAAATAGAAGATATAGTTTGTATTTCTAGCTCTGTCCCTGGCAAATAAGATATAGTTTTTGAAGAGTTATAGTCTCTTAATATTTTAGAAATAGCTGGGTCCAAAACAACCTCATCAGGTTTTGGAATAGTAAAATTTTCCAATTCAAACTCTGGGTTCCCTATTAATACAGCACTTAAGTTTTTAGAATCCGTTTCTATTTCCATTTCTTTTGTTAAACTTCTTGCGCTTAATATGGGGTTAATCTGGAGGTAATCTATAACATACTCATTCTTTTCAGTATTATAGAAAGCTTCCGTGTTAATAGCGTTATAAACACCATCAGTAACTAAAAATACTGATTCAAAACCAGATAACTCTACCTCAATAGGCTTAAAAAACAAGTTATAGCTATAAGTATCTTTTTCAAATTTTTGTGCTCCTAAACTATAATTTTGGTAAGTTTTTAAAAAATTATTTTCCAACTCACTTGTACTGTCTATAAGTATAAATTTAGGCACTTCATACTTCTTTACAATAAATGCACCATAATAAATAGAGTCCGTAAATTTATTCAGAATGTTTAGTTTATCTTTTGTTGCATTTCTAGATTGCTTATTTATTCTTATAATTTCCACATAAGCTTCCTTATCTTTTAATTGCTTCTGAATCTTTTCCAAAGTTGGAGATTCAAGTGCACTACTACCATGCGAAAGGGTCTTTTCTAGTTCTCTATTTTTATATTCGAGTTCTTTAATCTCTTTTGAAAAATCTTCACTTTGTTCTAAATATTTATTTAACAAAACAGTATTTTCTTTAAGTTCCTTATAATTAATTAGATCTAGATTCTTTAGGTTATTTTCATTTTTACTACTAGATAAAAGTAACGACTTAAAATAGAATCTTAAATTAAGATACTCATTCAAAAAAGCTTGATCAGAATTAAGTAGTAAATGTGTGTTAAGAAATTCAAACTCATCCGTAAAATCTATATATAGCATTTCTCTTTCAAAATTGCTTAAAAGATGAAAATACGCATCATTTTTAGAAATAATCCCATGAATACCATTTAACAAAAGCAACCTGGCTTCATCATCTTGCTCTGTATTGAATTTTAATAAATATATTATTTTTAAAACTTTGGCAACATCTCCATTGACCTTATAAAATTCCTCTAACTGTGTTATGGTTTTATGAACATCATTCTCAATAAAATAATCTGATAAAATATAATTCATTTTCCTGCCTTTAGATAGTTCATCTCCATAAAATGAGAAGCTCTTTTCATAAGCAAGTTTAGCTTTTAAAAAGTCGTCCTGATAAAAATAATAATGCCCTAAAGCATCATAATAGTCCCCTTCGGCTATGGGCATCAGATTATTCTGGCTTTCCATAAACACTCGTATTTCTTCAAGATAATCCCAACAACTAGAATAGTCTGCTTGAAGTAATAATGTGTTTGCCAAGCCTAATAAACAAGAATTATATAAAATCGGATTAGTAACATCTTCTTGTTTACTATAAATTTCATAAGCCTTATTAAAATAGCGTTTGGCATCTTTATAATTATTTTTCAATCTAGCTTCTGCCCCTAATACCCCCATAATTGGGCCGCTATATCAGTGTATTTCAGATTATTAGCGTAAATTACCTGAAGAGCCTCTGTAGCAATTGCTGTAGTTCTATTATCATTTCCATAAACATTTATAATTAATGGGAGTATTAAATAAGGTAGTATTTGTGGATTATTATTGCCATATAATAATCTGGCATATTCAACAGTTTCATATGCACTTTCTTGAGCATTTGGTAGTCTAAGCATATGCTCGGAGATAGTTTTAAGCTTAAGAAATAATAATTTATACTCATCTATAGCCCTACCTAAGTTTCTATTACATAATTTTAATGTTGTTAAAAAATCTTGTGTGAAAAACGAAAACTCAGCCAACAGCAAATCAAAAAGAATTTTGTCTTCTTCACTTAATTCGCTTCTATACAATTTCAAAAAATTTAGTTGACCTTCAATCGTTTTTTTATCATATAAGACACTGCGTTCAAAAAGAGTAATTGAAAGCGTATAAATGGAAAGTAATTCACCGTAATTCTGTTCAGTTTTTAATATCGTTTCATAGATATTAAATTGATTTATAAAGGCATTGTAATCGGATGCATAAATTAGTTTATTTAATTCTTCATAATAATCAATATCATCAACATTCGGGAAATATTTATATTTTAATTGTTTATATTTTTCTTCGTTAATATTATCACCTATTTGATTATATGAGTGAATTAAAAGTGTATACATTAATTCTTGCTCAGACAATTCATTTAATTGTAACTTTGTATTTGTGTCTAACGCTTCCTCTCCATACTTTATAGCATTTACATAATTTTCATTACCATAATAATACATGGTTAACTCAACTAAAATTTTAAGCAATAAAGAACTATTATCTAATTGTTCTGTTTTGTAATTATTTAGAAAGGTGATTAAAACATTTTCTTGCGTATCAATTTGATCTATATATAAATAAGCCTTAGCATAATTAAAATCATATAATTTGAATGCTGAAGTTCTATTTAATTCAATATAGGTTTGTGCATACTGCTTTGATAAATTAAAAGTCTCATTTTTCTGATGTAAAAAGGCCAAAAAATAGATACTCTGATTATAATTTTGATTAAACTCTAATTCATTTTCCTCATTTATGATAGAACACAATTCAAAATGCTTAATAGCTAAAGTATTATTTTTATCGTAGAAATAATTTAAGCCAATAAAATAATGCAACTTCATGAACTTATAAGAATTCTTTGAGCCCAATTTATTTCTTAAAGTCAAAGATTCTTGAAAAAAATCTAAGGAAGGTTTCCCTTTATAAAACGACACTAAACCTTTTCTGTACAGAAAATCGGCATAAACCGTATCTTTAATAACTTTCGAATCACCAATTAATTCATTAGTCAATTCTAAAAAAACTTCAGCTTTTTCAATATTATCATTTAAAATATTATTGTAAATAGAATCCGATAATCTGTGCCAATCTTGACCTTGACATATACTAAAACATAGAGTTATTGTAAATAATAGAAGTTTCTTTTTCATATAGTATAAATTATTCCAATAATACAAAACCAGCCCAATAATATGGTGAATATTTTAATTTCATTTCTGCTTGAGCCATTCTTAAGGCTTGATGAATGCTTTCCCCATTAAAGCAAAACCCGTAAAACAATTCAAATAATTCGGCTGTTTGTGCATCAGGCACTTTCCACAAGCTCATAATAATGTTTTTTACACCTGCCATTTTAAAAGCACGCTGTAACCCAAAAACACCTTCACTACTTTTAATATCACCTAATCCAGTTTCACAAGCACTTAATACAACTAGTTGACAGGCACTCAAATCTAAATTAGATATTTCTTTAGCTGTTAGTATCCCATCATCATTTACTATTCCTTCTATAGGTTTTCCCCAATAACTATTAACACCTGCAAATACTAATCCTGAACGAAGCATTGGATCATCCGACGCTTTGTATAAGCTGTATATTGAAGGATCTAATGAACCTCGATTACTTAATGTCTTTTCTTGTTCTAGTAATGTATTTTTAGGGTTTTCAAAGAAGTAACCATGGGTAGCTAGATGCAATACAAAAGGAGTTATTTTACTATCTAATTCTAGAATACTCGATTTAGTTGCATTTTTTCCATTTACAATACGGGCAACATACCCATTAGCATCACTCTGTTCCTTTATTATGCTAACCTCTCTTTCAGTACCAACCAAATAGCCCCAGTTAGAAACACCACTCCTATTTGCCATTTCAATAATTTCATTATTTGATTCAACAATTGGACTATTACTTATATCTCGATTAACAACACTTTGCTTATCATAGTCTATATCGCCATATAAAAGAAGTTCTAAATTCTGTTGTTGCATAAATACAGTTAAATCATAATTTATCAAACTAGATGAAGAACCTAAGAGATGTACTTTAAATGATTCACCCAATGTTTTATTTCCAGAAAATGGTAATGCTGCAAAATCTATTTGATGCCCCAATCCTGAAGGAACAATATAAATGGTAGAAATTCCTTCTAACTCTTTAGATAAAGGTTTTAAAAACAAATCACTAATTGCCTTATCGGTATAGAGCCTATTTATAGAAGTTTCAGGGACATCTGTTTGATTCAATAGTAAATCTAACTGTTCTTGTTCAAAAAGAGGTAGATATTTCGGCGATTTATAATTCTTTCCTATGATAAACGCACTATACATAATATTATCAGTCCATTTTTTATCATAATAATTAAAGGCTACTAGGTCTATAATTAATTCATTTGATTTAAGCTTCTCTTGCACCTGATTAAAGCTTATTGAAAGAATATTTTCTGATGTTTCAAATTCAGAAGAGTTTCTACTCAAATATTTTTCTAGCTTTTCAGTGTCTATATCAAGTTGCTCATAAACTTGAGGTCTATTAGAAAGTGGAAGTTTCTCCCATTGTGCCAATTGCTTTTTTTGTTTAATAAATTGAGAATAGCGATTAACAAGAAGGGTGTCTTTTGTTTTTAAAATATTATTCTTAATGCGTTGTTGATTACGCAAGGATAAATTTTTAATCAGTATTTCGTTTTGATAACTAGAAAGTTTTAAGCTATCCGACAAAGGATAGTCCGTCATAAAAGATAATGTGGAATAATGAAGATTTAAGTTTACTTTCTTAAAAAGCGCGAGTTCGTCTTGAGATAAAAATGTAAGAACTTCTAAGTAATTTTCATGAGCCAATTTAGCCCCTTTTTGTAAATAAAAGGAAGCCTTTTCATATCGGTTCATTTCTATATATAGAAGTGCAAGGTTGTTAACAGTACTATTATAATATCTACTATCTATTTGATCAATATTTTCTAAAATGGTCAGTGTTTCATAATAGGTAATCTCAGCTTTATCAATCTGGTTCGTTTCAACATATAGTAAGCCTAAATTACCAAGAGTTATAGCATAGTTTAAACTACTCTCACCATAGATGTTTTTTTTTACTTTAAGAGTAGCTAATAGAATAGGCAGTGCTTCCTCGTAATATTTTTCTTCAAAATATAATAACCCCAAATTATTAAGTGCAGTAGTATAGATTCCGCGAAAGCTATCCACTTCTTCACACTTTTTAATAACATGAACATACCACTTTTCGGCTTCCACCTTATTTCCTAAATTATCCAAACACATAGCATAATTATTTAATAACAACAGGTAGTTTGGATGTTCTGTTGATATTAAAGGAAAAGCCTCAACAAAAGAATCGTATGCCTTTTGATACTGTCCTATATCTAAATAAAAACTACCTAAATTGTTTAAAGCTAACCCATATTCGTAACTATTATGATTTGATAATGATTTATGGATATCAATAATTTCAAGATAAAATTTCTCTGACTGGCTCAGTTCTCCTATATCAAAATATATTTCTGCTAGATTACCAAGTATGGAAGTATAGCCTAAATTATTTTTTCCATATTCTTCTTCCTGAACCGCTAATGCTTCTAAAAATAATTTTTCTGCTTTTTCTAATTCACCTTTTTTATAATATAACAAAGCTAAATTACTAGTTGGCTGTATAATAACAACTCGATGTATTTGTGTAAAATCTTGAGCTTTTTGTAGAGTAAATTCTAGCTGTTTTTCTGCTATCTTGAGTTGATCAAGTTTTAAATAACCTAAACCTTTAAAAGATAAATACCCCAAATAAATTATAGAATCCATTTGTGTATTTAACTCATGCCTTGCAATCAGTTTATCAGTTAAATCAATTACTTTTTGATATTTCCCTTTAGAATAGAATAAATTGAGGCTGTCAATACCATTCTGGCAAAAAACAGTTGATTGCCAAATAAATAAAGAAATGAGAAGTAGTTTCTTTTTAATCATTTTATAAATGCTAAATAGTTATTTCAATAATTGAGAAAAAGTAATAATATTCCTTACTCTAACAATACAAATCCAGCCCAATAATACGGAGAATATTTTTTCTTCATATCTGCTTGTGCCATTCGTAAAGCTTCATGAATACTTTTTCCTGTAAAACAATATCCATAAAATATTTCAAATAACTCTGCTGTTTGGGCATCAGGTACTTTCCACAAGCTCATAATAATATTTTTCACACCAGCCATTTTAAAAGCACGCTGTAAACCAAAAACACCTTCACTACCATTAATATCCCCCAAGCCCGTTTCACAAGCACTTAAGACAACCAGTTGACAGGCACTCAAATCTAAGTTAGAGATTTCTTTGGCTGTTAATATTCCATCATCAATGACAGAACTTTCAATAGGTTTTCCCCAATAATTATTAACACCAGCGAATACTAACCCAGATCTTAGCATAGGGTCTTCAGAAGCCTTATAAAAGGAAGCTTTTGTTAATCCCTGGTTTTCGTAATTTATTGGAAAACCTTGTTTTACAGACAAATCTGTTTTAAGGTTTTCGAAAAAGAAACCATGAGTTGCTAAATGCAAAATATAATTATCCGTTTCACCGTCTAACTTTAGAATACTAGATTTTGTGGCTTGCTTCCCATTAATAATCTGCGATTTGAAGCCAAAAGAATCACTATTCGCCTTGATAATATTAATTTCATTTTCTGAACCTGATAAATAGCTCCATTTTACTATTCCACTTCCTGATCTCATAGCATAAAGATCATCTTTAGCTTTAGGATTAATAATATCATTAATAAATGCATTAGGATTTGTCTCAGCGTTATCAAAATCAATATCGCCATACAGCAACAACATCAAATCATCATTCTTATCAATAACAAGATCCTTTGACTCCAACAAAGCAGCAGAAGAACCTAGTATATGTACCTCATATTTTCCACCTAAAGTTTTACTGTCGGAGATAGGTATAGCGGAAAAATTTATCTGGTGACCCAGTGATGACGGTATTATATACAAGGTTTTAATGTTATTTAGACTTCCCAGAAATGGTTCTAAATAGAAATTTCTAAGGATAAATGAAGAGTACAACGAATCAATCTCACTAGAAGATTTCATTTCATTTAAATCCGTTATTTCTGAATTAGTAAATAAAGATTTATATACAGGGAAGTCAAACTCTTTATTTACCAGAAAAGCACTAAAAATCTTGTAATCTATATTTTCTAATTTATCTCCATATGAAACATCAACGAAATTAATAATTGCTTCATCAGGTTTTAATTTTTTAAACAAATCCTCCCAACTTACAGCAAATTCATCCTCTAAACTTAAATTTGATTTTGCTAAATTTGTTATTTCTTTTTCTAATTTGAAATTCTCATTAATTATTACTTCATAATCTTTTGTTCTTGATAAAATCGATTGATTTTCTAATTTGAATATGTATTTTTTATTTTCAATATATCTTTGATATTTTTCTGATAATTCTTCATTTAATTCACTCTTAATTCTGTCTTTAATAATTTGGAAATTTTTTAAGGAAAGGTTTTTCACCAATATTTCATTTTCAAAAGCTCCAATATTGATATATTTATTCTGGTTGGTAAATTTATTAAGATACTCCAAAGGTACTAAGATATTATTTTGATATTTCAGTTTGTAAAGTGCCAATTCTTCAGAGTTTGTAAATGAAGAAACATCTATAATTTTTCCTTTAAAAATCTCAAAAGTGCGATTAATATAAAATTGTCCTTTTTGTAAATTATCCGTATCATAATAAAGTCTTGACAATAATAATAGATTATAGTTATATATATCACTATTCTCACCAACCGTTTTTCTAATAAGTTCTAATGACTTAAGATATAAGTTTTCAGATTCAATTAATTTATCATTTTTATGCAAGGTCATGGCTAGATTAAATATTGAATTGGCATAAGCGTAAGAATTTTCACCAAACTTGATTTCCCTAAAAATCATTGCTTTCCGAAGTATTTTTTCTGATTCATCGTATTTTTTCTGATTTTGATATATAACACCAAGTCTATTTAAAAAATCTCCATATAATTCATCATTCTCATCAAATTCACTATTCATTATTTCTAATCCCTCCAACCAAAGCTCTTCTGCCATTTCATAATTGTCAGCAAAAAAATAGGCTGCTCCTAAACTATTTAGAGAATTCAAATATGGTATACTTTCGGTTCCAAATGTATTTTTATATATTTCGAATGCTTCTTGCATTAATTTTAATGCTTTATCATAACTACCTATGTTTTGATAGAACTTAGAAAGAGCTTGTAAGGAAATACCATAAGTATTGCTCATTTCTCCAACAGTGTTTTTTTTAATTTCAAGTGATTCTAATAAAAGCATTTCTGCTTTATGATATTCTTTTAATTGATAATATGTCTCGGCCAAATTTCTTGAAAATTTCGCGTAACTTACAGTATTCTCTCCCCGTAAGCTTTTTTCAAATTCTAAAGCCTTTAAAAAAAGCTTTTCAGATTCAATTACTCTTCCTGTACTTTGGTATATTAATCCAAGGTTAGCTATAATTTGTGCGGTACTTATATTCTTTTCTCCGACTGAATACTTTAAAATTCCCAATGCCTCTAAGTATAATTTTTCGGCTTCAATGTATTTAGACTGATCGGAATAAAATAATCCTAGGTTACCCAAACTTATAGCATAATTCTCATGTGTTTCACCAAAATGAGTTTTAGCATATTCAACATTTCTCAAGTAATACACTTCAGCTTTAGAAAATTCACCTAAATTTCTATGAACGGCAGCTAATTTACTAATTAGACTGTAATAGGCTCCATTACTTTCGCCTCTGGTTTTAATTAAACCAAGGAGATCTAAATATAATGGTTTAGCCTCCAGGTATTTACCTTGTATATAATAAATATAAGCTAATGTGTTAAGTGTTGTTTCTGAAAATTGCTTATTCCCTTCAGGATACTTTTTACTCAATTCTAAAACTTTATTATAAGTGTTTTCCGCTTCTATATATTTTTCTTGCAAATAGTAGAGATATCCCAAGGAATTAAGATATTTAAAATATTTGCTATCATATTCTGGAACTATTTTTTCTTTAATATTTATGAGTTCAATATATGATGATTCAGCTAAAGTATATTTGTTAAGGTTAAAATATGTTGTAGCTAAATCAGAAAGTCGAAACATATATTGTTCATAATCATTTGGGGATAAATTCTTAGAAATGTTTAAAGATTGTTTTAATAAAGACTCAGACTTAATATAGTGTCCTTGTTCTTGGCATAAAAAACCAAGGTTATTCATTATTGTTCCCTTTAGGACTGAGATTTTAGAATCAAAGCTTTCTGTGACTTCTAAAGCGTTTATAAATAACTGCCCGGCTTTTAAGTAATCTTTTAAATTTAAATAATATAGTCCAAAATCATTAAGTGAATTAGCTAATCTAAGATTATTTGCTCCAAACACTTTCTCATAATTTGTTTTTGACTCATTATAAAAAAACTCGACTTTATCCTTCTGTTCATATTTTAAGGATTTAAATATTAAGGAATCTAAGGATTTAAAATAATAGCTAATATTTAAAGTGTCTTTTAAATTTGAATATTCTTCAATATTTAAATTTGCATGATTTACAACTTTAGTATATGCATTCTGACTATAATATATCTCAAGACTATCTGAACTTAATTGCGCTTTTAAATTCATAATGAAACATAAATTCAAAAATATCAAACAAACTGATATTGATTTTCTTTTAAACATTCTTTACATTTCTAACTTCTTCCATATTTCCAAAGCCTTATCTTCCATTTCCAGATTATAATAAGCAATCGCCATAATTCGTTGAGCACCTCTACTATTTTGTTGTTCTTTTGAAAGTTCATTTATTTTCCCAATAGCAGCCATGGCATTACCCAAAAGATCAAAGACACAGGCAAGATTAATATAGCTTTGAGTATAAGTATCATCAAGGCTAATGGCTTTTTCAAAATCTTTTTGGGCTCGTTTCAATAAATCTTCCATTAATTGGTAACTAGCCTCATCTAAACTACGTTCTTGTGATGGCTGTTCCAATCGACTATTTATATCAATCCCTAATGGATATAGAAAACGTTCCGGATTTTTATAGGCTTCTCTACTTAATGGCTTATACTTTAAAGCTTTTAATGTTCTGCTCACCCCTAGATTATTATAATTCTCTCTGGATGGAAAATAGCTATTTAGAGTTTCAAAATTTGAAATAGCTTGATCATAATCCCCTTTATTATTGGCTGCAATGCCTTCTAAAAAAAGGATGTAAAGTTCATTAATTTTTTGTTGGGCTTGTAAATTTATAGCCTTACGCTCTTTTTTAGTTGGGTAGCCATCGTCACTGTCTACTAATTCATAATAATTATAGATAGCATCTAGCAATTCAGGATATACATCAAATGGTTTATATCCAGCCATACAGGAATAAAATAAACCCTTGTGATCTGCCTCTGTTTCTATTGCCAATTTTTCATTTTTAGAAAAAGCCTTCAATTTATTGCTAAACTCATTATCCTTTTTTCTAACAGCAAAAGCAAAATCTGTACAAAAGGTATGGTCATTATAGTAATGTGCTAATTCATGAGCAATAATAATGGCTAGTGCGCTATCACTATCTGCTCCAAAACGATTACAAATTATTAATAATTTTTTATCAACACTAATTGTTGGGACAGGTTCGGCAAAGTATATGGCAGGTGTTCTTCTCTCTTTTGTTGAAGTAATTTTAAGGTTAGGCGCTGTTTTAGAATTGCCATAAGCCGCTACTAATTTATTAAATACCACAGTTATTTGCTCTTTTTCATTCAAATTTGTTTGAGCAAATGATATATTAAAAACTAAAAATATAAAATACAATAACGGTTTATTCATTTTCAAAAATAATTTTTTCCAATTCTTCAACTATGGTTTCGTCTTTTACAACAACCAATTTTGCAGGAGAATTAGTCTTTATAATATGATAAAAGGCATCATCAATCTTCAAGTAAAAATCAACATCATTTAAATGAATAAAATGAAATTTCTGATTTGTATTTTCTAGATTGAGAGTCAATTGGTTATTATCATAAACATAGGTGTTTTCTAACAGTTTTAAGTTATCTAATTCATTTTTATATAACGAATCATTTTCATAAGTATCATCATTTAATATATCTTTTATAGAAACAATCCTATTAGTATAATCTTTAAAAATAAGTTCAACTTGCTGATCTTTCTCATTTGAAATGTAGCCCATTCCTTGATTTTCTAAAATAGATACTGTTTGATTTGAGGTTTCAACATTAGCTAAAACAGGATCAATACTATCGGTACTATCAAAAGATTTGAAATAAAATATACCAGCCATAATTAAGACACTAGCTGCAACAGCATACTTTATCCATGATAAAGAAACTACACGTGATTTCCTTGAATTATATTCATTACTTTCCTCTGACACATGGGTGTGTAATTGTGGTATTTCTTTTTTATTTTTAACTCCTTCAAGTTCTGTATCCCAGGCACTAAACTGCTCCTTTAAATCAGTCCGAGCCTTTTTTTTTAAAGCAGTTTCTAGTGTAGATTCTGCAATCACAAAAGCTGCACGTTGGTCCATTTCATCTAAATCCCCAACGATACGTTGACGCTCAGTTTTGGTGATTACAGCTTTTAACTGCTGCAATGCAATTATTTTATTATCTAAAACAGAATCCTCTTTACGTAATAACTCAATAATAGATTTCTTGTTTTTCCCTAAAACAAAATCTTCTGCAAGATCAGTCATAAAAGTATCGTGTAAATCGTCTAATTGACTTATTACATGCTCAGGGTCTCTTAACTTCATCCTGTATAGTTCTGCATATAGAGGTTTAGGATCCAATTCATATAATAAAAACCCATTAAAAATAGATTCCCATTTTATAGTGGTATCAGTTACCTCTAATCCTTGCTCCTGAAAAACTGGTTCTAATATTAATTTAATATGTGATATTAATGGTGTCATTTTATGCATTCAATTCATTATAAGCTAGTTTTTCTAAACGCTTTTGGCATTTTGCTTTTTGATTTTTTGTGTTTGCCGAGTTAGTATATCCAAAGTGCTCTGTTAATTCTAACATAGACTTTCTATGGTACCAAAATAAAACAAGTAATTCATAACATTTTCCTCCACTATTTTTCAATACTTGTAATGCAGCCTCGAGTGCAGTAAACTGTTCTTCTTTTTCATTACTTAAATCATCTAAATCGTCTTGAATTCTAGGGTCGTATTGTTCGTTAATTGAATCAACATCCAAGTATTCATAGGCTTCAAAATTCAATTGTTTTCCTACAGCCTTAAATTTGTTTAATACTTGAAATCGACAAACTGAATTTAAATAAGTTTGTAATGAACATGTTAATACAAAACCCCCTTTTACAATTTTTTCATATAAAATCAGCATCACATCCTGATAAACATCACCTAATTCTTCTTCCTTGATCTTACTTCCAAAAGTCATTTTTCTCATAAACAATACGCAGTAGTCTTTATGTGTTTTATATATATAACCTAGGTAATCTTTGTCTTGTTTTACTAATTCAACGAGTTCCTGATCTGTCAACTTTGTAATATTCATACTGCTAATTCACTTAAATTTAGGATAAACATATCATTGTAGTCTATGTCCTAAAAATAGATAAATAAGATGAAATAGCATAACAAATGGTCAAATACTACCTTTTTACGAGTTATACATATATTGAACAAGCTTTTAACTTATTTACAATCTCATTTTTTTTTACAAGAATGACAACATTCCAAACCAAAATGTTCTAATGTAACAGTGTCAATACTATGTAACGTACTTCTATATGTCCATTTAAAATAATCAATAAGTGCATTATTAAGGGCTTTCTTAATACGTTTGGATATGGCAAACATTTTTTTTACTCTATCCACTCCATAGTTGGTAATAAATTCTGGTGTAAATAACTCTGAAATTTTATTCGCTATTTCTGTATCGCTTCTTTGTAATAAATAATCAAATTTTGACAATGTTCTAGTTACACTGCATTGAAAATGAAAATCGTAATCTTTTTTTAAATCTTCAATATTTTGCAAAAATGTATTGTAATCAAATTCAGAATCTTCCTTCTCTATCGATGAATTAGGTATCTCTTCAATCAAACTGTACTTTTCATTTAATCTAGTTACATCATATTTTAAAGGAAATATATTATTATATCTGAAAACAACAACACTTACATCTAATATCCCATTTAAATATTGTTCAGCATAATTTTCAGTTTTAAACCAGCTTCTATAATCCTCTATGGCAACATCACCTAGCTCTCTAATTTCTTGTGGTATATTAAAATTTAAAAAATCTTTTCTTAAAAAAGAACAAGTAGATGACAAATGATACTTAAGTTTTCTTTTGGTTTCAAAAACATACTTTTTATCATCTTTTTGCTTTGGCACATAATTCAAATAACGGTCCATTTGTTCCTTGTTGTTTTCAAACAATAATTTAAAATTAAATAAATATTTTAACTCAACACTACTAAATATATAGTAAAGCTTTTGATCATTTAATATATGCTTCATAAAGAGTTGCTGACTCACTTTTGTTTTTAAATCTATTTTTCTACTTAATTTACTATATGTGTGTTTTGTTAGATAAGCCATAATTAGATATGTTTTATTATTTATCTATTAATAGCATAATCATAAAAAGGTAACCCAGATATCTAAAAAAATTAATTTGAATAAGCATCCATATAACCGACATAAATATTTTTTTTTGAATATTCATTAAATATCGTAGCCCTAATCAAAGTGGAATCAACATTTGTTTCTTCTACTATTGCAACCTTTACAACACTCCTTATGTCAGCAGTATTCTTTATATATTTCAAATTATAAGACAGAATGTTTGTCGTAGAGTTTTCAATTTCGAAATCGTTCTTTATTTTAATATCTGATATGATACCATAAGCCAAGACTTTAAATTGCGGGTGCAATTTGGCAAAATAAAAATCTTGAGCTCCCTCAATAATATATATTGAAAAACGAATCTGGTTACTTACTAATGTTTCGCTGATTTCTTTACCGTTTGAAATAACTTTAGTACGATATACTGCTCAAAACAATAAGATTATCCTGTGCAAAAAGGGAATTTCAACCAATTAATAAAATAATAGTATTTAGTTTCATTTGTTCTGAAAGCTTTTGTTAGCGTAATTTTGTTTAACTAAAAGAATAGAATCTAAAGCTGCTCTAAAAGTTGTGAGCCCATTTGACGCGCTGAACTATTTAAAATAAAGTGATAATCTGTAGCTCCAGACTCTTTTAACCACTTTTCCCAGATATAAGTAATCTTTTTAGTTTGTAAGATGTCCAAAGAGTTTTTACTTTCAATACCCGATACAATCCAGTTCACATGACTACTTAAAGTTATTGGAATTAGACCATAATCTTTTTCATTTGCTATGGACACCCAATCAACTCCTTTTAGTTCCTTCAAAAATTGTGTTGATGTGAATCTGTTTTCAGCCTTTAAAACATGATCTTTTTTCTCAAAATCAAAATATCCATCTGTTATAATTAGAGCTACATTATTATAACCATTTTTCTCAAAGCTATTACCTGTATTTAACAAATAACTCCAGATATCGACACCAAAATAGTCTTGATTTGTTTCACCATATTTACTAACATTCAATAACTCCTGTAAAGTGCTTGGCAAAGTCGATGCAAAAATACTTATAACCGTATTTTTATCTTTTACAGCAACTTCATCTAAATATATTTGCAACTTATTTTCATAATAATTTACATTTAAAGGACTCCCATTTTGTGGTATGATTTTTACTGAGAAGCGATCTTTTGAGGTTAATATTAATCCACGTCGCGCTTGTATTTCAAAGACTTTAAACATCTCCTCAATTAATAGTATATCCTTTTCCAACTGATAATCTTGCATTACCCGATCGCTCAAATCAAGAATGATGGTATAATTAAGGGGTGCTCTTTTCCCTTTCTCAAAAGCATGAACAATAGAGTTACTTAATAAAAATATTATTAAAATTATTTTAGTGATTGCGAAAAGTGAATGTGTAGTTTTCATAATAATGAATTTGTTATTTTAATTTGATTTTTAATTAAATGATGGGCTTGTTTTGAATTGTGTAGACATAAAATTTTCATAAGCAACAGTACATGCTTCTTTTTTGTCATTCAATTCTGTTGATCCGTTTAAGAACTGTAACCAACCCATATAAAAACTAGTTAAACTTTGTGAAAGTAAGTCAGGGTTTAACATCGTTCGATCTAGATCTCTTTTTAAATGCTCTATTTGTGATTTTAAAACGGTTATTTGTGATTCCAATTCAATCACTTTTGTCTCTAAAGAAGCTATAAGTCGACGCTCTTCTCTTATTTTTTTCTTTAAACCTTTTGTCAGTAGTTCAGCAGAAATATGAGCATTTTTCTTGTCTTTCTCTTTAATCATTAACTCAAACATATATCCCCAGACTAAGTATGCTAAAAACCCAAAAGCAAGTACAAGGTAGAAATTGATACTAGTTAAAAAATCCCAATCTTCCTCAGCAATTCCAGCCATCACTTTTAAATCATGAATACCTTTATCTATTTTATATGCCAATAATGCATCAACAACTAAAGATCCTAAAATGGCTAATCCGGATTTCAATTTTCTATATTTCCCTTCCATAGTATGTGGTATCATACCTATAGCAAAGAATAAAAAAGCACCTAAATAAACAATAATCAAAGAATAAGAGGGTGTGAAAATTCCCTTAATATCAAAAATAGAATCTAGATACAAAGCGATATCATCTCCTGCTAATTCTATTAAAGTACTCGCATTTCTGAAAAATGAAGCATATATGGCTGACGCATAAAATAAAATCAGGTAAACGGATAACAATACAACCAATGTCATATAAGTATAATGTTTAATAGACTGATACCCCGTATTTATTTTATTAGCAGCTAAGTCTAGTTTCGTTTGTTGTATATCAGAATCGAAATCTTTTATTTTTTCTTTAGAAGAAGGGATCTCTACGGATTCTATATTTCTTCTATTACCTTCAATGCCTTCCTTTTCGTCTTGCTTTAAATCAATTCTTTCTACTATCTGTTGCTTTCTATTTTGATGCTCATTTTCATTATAGGTCTCATCTACAATGTGTCCATCTTTTATCCACTTTAAATAAGTCTTTAATGAAGTAGCATCCCCATTATTTAAACCAGCTTTTTGAATGGCATAGCTTAAAAAATTTTTTACACGCTCTACATTTGTCCCTTGATCGTTAGCAATTATTGAGTTTTCTGATAAATCGGTTGATTCTTTAATTTGTAGTTTCATACGGTTATGTAGTTTTTCTAAAAGTTTCATAAGGTTTAGTTTATCCTTAATAACTGAAACTTTTAAAGGTAACCCCTCATTGTTTTTTATTTTGAATAAAAAATAAAATAAAAGTTTAAAAGCGAAGCTCGATTTTATTTAAAACAGAAACTTAGGTCACCTTGTTTATAATGTACATACTATATAAAATAATGTCCAACAAACAACAAATCATAAATGCCATTAAAGAAATGGATATTCAAAAATTAGAACAACCTTTAGATGACAATCGCTCTTACATGGATGTTACGAAATAGTTATACTTTGAAAAAATAAAGCAACAATTTAACTATAAACTTGTCTATTGGTTATTAACTACTTATAGTTTGACTTATTTAGGTAGTTATGGGTTAAATAGATTAGAAGGCTGGAAAGAAAGTAGTTTAATCATTATGACAGAAACTAAAAATCTTGTTATAGATTGTTCTAGTTGTCATGAATCTTTAGAGTTCAGTTATCTATACATGAAGCATGAAAATGAGTTATTAGAAAAACACAAACCGACGGAAGATCAATATATAAAATCAAAAACAGGTATTGAATATTCATTTATAAGTCATTTAAGAATTCAAGATCTCTATTTAGATATTTTACTAGATAACAATTAGATTGTTTATAGAAAATAAAGAGCTGCAACATTCTATATTATTTCCTATAAAAAACACACAATCCTATTAACCATAATAGATAACATCAAAATCAAGGTAGGCAGGTAATAAGGTGTTCGTCAGTCGTTCCATTTAGTTCCATAAAACATAATCACAAATACTTCTATCGTCGCATTGGTGCTTACCATAAATAGTACCACTGCGGCGACACGTCCTCGTTGGCACTTTTTATTTGTTTTATTGCACACATTCTCTCCTTCCTCACCCATAGCTACTCTTGTGCCTTAAAATCCAAAGCAGTTTTGCGCTATGCGCAAGTTGTAATTATTAAGGCACAACCGCTATTTAATGTTATGCGAGCCTGCGGGTCGCTGCGGCCAAAACCCACAGAAATCTTAACAAAAACAGAATATGCAGTACTTTTAATTCCAATAGATGCATACATTAATAAAAATCCAAATAAAATCTGTGGGCTACGGGTGTCACATTTTTTGACCATCCCATATTGCAAATAAGATAACCCTTAATCCCTGCGTAGGCAGGGACCTCTTCCATGCAAACGGAAACATCAATATAAATAACATCTACCATACAAAAGGGGTATCCCATTTCGCAAACAGCACACAAGAGCAAGGCTTTCATCCGGTCCATGTCATCACCTCTCCATAGTTTTTTAAATAACGGATTGGCTAACTGCATACCACCATAATAAACTCTTGAAAATACATTACATCTATTAGCTACTAATAGCAAACACAAAAGTAAGCCACCAAACCGCAATTGAAAACTATCCCCTAGCCTTCCATGGCCTACTTCAAACCTTGCACTTGCCTAAACAGGTATATTCCGGAATACCATCAAAACACAAACTAACGATAACAAAAAATCAAAAAATCCGCCTCCCTTGCGGTAAACCGTTGCTGTTGTACGCACTTTTGCTCAAAAAGCAACGTGCTATTACCACACCAGCCTTGCTAATCTCGCAGTCGGCTCGCGCCTTTTAGATTACCTGCTTATCAACATAGGAATTCAGAAGAAAATTTTAAAATAGAATCCGATTGCATTAGTAAATGGATTCCAACGATAGAGAGTGTAATATTTAAAATAAAATAAAAAAAGGCCACAAATATAGTTGACTTCCTTCATCCAACGCCATAATGCTATAAAGCTCAAGCCTAAAGGTTTTGAAAAAAATAATACGCCGAAAAAAAGCGTATTATTTTTTTTTAACCTAATCCTAGGCATATTATTTTGTCCAAAAAGCTTGACAGCATTGCCACGCCACCAGAACTATTGTTTTCTTTTTTCCTTTTAAAATAATAGGAAAGGATTTTGTGCTAGAAAGGAAACATTCCGTAATCGAAAAAGCACTCTTTGGTTATTCATTCCGACGCTGAAAAAACTGATGTATACGTTTAGCAAAAACGGAAACGATATAACTAACCACAGCACCGAAAGCTGCCATGATAGCTGTTTTAAAAAGATCCTCAGATGTGATTTGAAACCACACGGAAGAAATGGTACCACCTAGAATAGAAAAGCGAATATGTGAGAAATGTTGTGTCATTAGGATTGCTTACTGGGTCCGGAATCTTTTGGATCCTTGTTAGATTCTTTTGTTGCCTCATGCTTCGGAATCTCCGTGTTTTCATCGATAGTCACTGCTTGACTGACTGCAGTTACAACAGTTCCGGCAACAGTCATATAAGTGGCAACAGTTACTAGGATAGCTGGCAAAGAAATTGGAGCAGCGATGATTGCGCCACCTGCGGTCGCTAATGCGATACCGATATTACGCAAAGTTCTAAAGAACTTTGGCGTTGGTTGTTTATAACGATCTGCTATATTCATAATAATATGTTTTTAAATTAATACCTTATTTCCCCTTCCCTTTGGGAAGGTTCAGGGATGGGCTTTTAATAGTTAATAATACATTTTCGTTTCTATCAAATGCTTGATAGCATAGCGACACCAGTTTTTGAAGTAATACTTTTGAATTAGTACCTTTTCCAATACCGGTTAACTGGCTAATTGGAGCAATACAACCATGAAGATCACGCTTCGCATCATTCGCTGGATGAAGTAGTATCAGACTTCGATCTTTCACATTTATAATGTGTAAGTGATGACCAAATTTTGCCGAATGCCTCGCTTTCAGCGCGTATTTGCCTTCCGGAATACAGGACACACTTCTTTGGTTATTTAACCAAGGCAATTCAATAGCAAAGCCTAAAAACTGACCATTATAGAAGAGAGCACTGTTCGTGCCCTCTTCAAAATAGGTCCTATGTAATAACACATCCATTTAGACGGTATCAATTTTCGCTACAGATAAGGCATTAAATGCACCGTTTTTCAACGGATACATTTGACCATTCACCTCTTGGTAAAACGAAACACCAACTACTTGCAGTACCGGAAGTACAGAACCTGCAGTAAGAGCAACGGTAAGGTTAATAGCAGCAGTATCCACACCATCATATGGAAGAATGGCAGTTTCGGCACTTTCAAAAACAGAAGCTTCATTTACAAAGTCCAATTCTGCAGCACCCATTACAAGTTTGTAATGTGTGGTTCCTCCTGGAGCAGCAATTCGCACCGTTGGTGCAAATGCAGCAATGTCCGCATCCACATCACCAGTTGCGCGATCATATGTGGTCACATATGGCGTGAAAAGTGTCGTACCTAACTTCCCATTCACATTGAATTCAAAGCCTTGCAATAAGTTCATATCGCCATCTTGAATGGTTCGAAGTCCACGATCGTTAATAGCATCCGTTTTTGTGACTGCTACTAAAATTTTTGTCAAACGACTTACCACTCGTTTGTCTTTTGCATTTTGCAAAAGCACACGAATAGCATTTCTTATCACCTTCCCTCCTTTTCCAGAGCGTCCAAATTCAGAACCATTCTCGCGAGTTCTTTGAAACGCAGGATCACTAGCAATACGCTTTGCATCGACACCACCTTTGTAACGCGCAAGGTGTCCGTCTGCGCTTTTGTAAAAAGAAATATCTCCGATAGTTCCTTTTAATTTGATAATACCTGTCTGTCTAGCCATAACTTATAAAATTTTGATTATTAAACAAAAGACAGTAGATTTATAAGAGAAATCAAAAACACACATACATCCATTCCTATTCGTTCGTTTTATGCCATTAGAGTACATATAGACGACTCCAAGATGAGGTATGGACCAAGTATGGATAAAGTATAAAATGAGAATAGTAAGAGCTTGCATATATCCAAAAGACATCCAACGCATCACTGGAAGAAGTGAGCGCTACGGACGTAAGCTTTTAAATGATATTAAAGCCCACTTCGGCAAAAAGTCCTATCAATTTATCACTGCAGAAGAATTTGCAGAATACAGCGGTATCAAAGAAGAAATAGTAAATCAATATCTAGAGACTATTTATTAACTACACCCTTACAGGTATAATTTAATCAAAACACAATGATATCATACCCTAACGGGTATAATATAGTGTAACACTTCATAGCATTTGATACGATTTATGTAGGTTTGAATCTTTATTTTTATTAAATTGTACTAGGTTTAGAAAGTCAATTAAAACCAAACTCGTTCATTTCAAAATGTTACAAATCGGTTACCATTTAAAATTTAAATGGTGAAACCCCAACAATATCAATAGGTTGACGACTGCGTTTGAATCCAGTCGAGGTCACTTTAAAGAATGAGAATTCTAACTAAAACCACTCAATCACTATGATTTGAGTGGTTTTCTGGTTTTAAACATACAATTAACAGAAGCCAATTCTACTTAAATACTTACAATTGAACTAATATCACTTACGTGTAGTCAATGAAACTTCTAAAAGCATACAATAAACAAGTTTTTAAGTACTATTCTAGAGCACTTCGATAAGAAACCACACGACATAGCACAACATAAGAATTCGCCAAATGAGACAGTATTAAAAAGAGAGTTTTAAACACTTATTTGAAGAAAAGTTAATGGACTATAGAATTACAGTTATTAAGGCCATAAAAAAGGCACCCTTAAATGAAGTTTGTTTTCCCTTTTTAGCATTGTGTCTAGTCCTAAATAATCAATACAGATTATTAAAGATTAAAAATAATTAATTAAACCTGAACAATAGATTTATTGTTCAGGTTTTTTGATTTATATGTTTTTCTTTTTAGAATATTTTGTTGATGCATTTTCTCAGGTGTTAGCATATAATTAGATAAATGAGGTCTTTTAGTATTGTAAATTTTAATTGCGTTCTTAATTAAAGCTGTCTTTATAGTCAGTTTAACATCGTGCTTTGCTATATCAAACTCCTGTTTTAAAATACCATTTACACGTTCTGCTATTGCATTTTCATAAGGATCGTATTGTTCTGTCATACTTGGTTTTATAGCACTAGCTTTTAATGTGTTTTGATATTCATCAGAACAATATTGCAAACCTCTGTCAGAATGATGTATTAAAGGTTTTGTTTTGTGTTTTCTATTATTAATAGCCATTTCTAAAGCCAATATTGAACCAGAAGCATTTAAACTATTAGACACATTATACCCCACAATCTTCTTCGAATAAGCATCTGTAACTAAAGCTAGATACGATGGGTTTTTTCTATTTCCTGTGTATGTAATATCACTAACCCAAACTTGTTCTGGTCTTTCAATTTCTAATATATTCACTAGGTTTTTATGTTTTCTAAAACGATGATGAGAGTCTGTTGTAATATGGTAACTTCTTTTGGGTTTTATTAGTAGATGATTAGCTTTTAGTATTCTAAATAGCTTATCTCTTCCAACATTTATTAATTTTAATTTTGTTTTTAGTAAATAATAAAGCTTTCGCGTGCCAAGTTTAGGCATGGTCACACGAACGGATTGTACTAGTGTTATTACTTTTTGTGCGATACTTTGTTTTCTTGTTTTGGATTGTATCTGTCTATAGTAAACCTGTCTGCTAATCCCGAGTAAATAACAGGTAGAAACTACTGTTTCTTGGTGTGCTTCTTTGAAGCGGTCAATAACTCGGGTTTGTAATTTTTTCGCACATCGATGTTATATTCTTTTTCAGCCATATCGACCATCATATCAAAAAGAATCACTTTTTTATCTGCACGCTCTACTAAATATTCAGCTCTTGCTTTCTGCTTTTCTAAAAGTTTTACTTGTTGTTCTAATTCTAAAATACGTTGTTCTGGAGTTTTAGACATACTTGTGAGTGATTGTTGTTGCCAATCAAAGTTACCATATTTTTTTAACCATCGAGTGATTGTAGAACCAGCTTGGATCCCATATTTGTCGCATGCTTGGCTTCTGGTTAGAAATCCTTGCTCGATTTCCATGACAACTTCTAACTTAAAAGAAAGAGAGTAATCCTTTTGAGTACGCTTGACGTAGTCCGTCTTTTCTATTGGTTTCATTACACTAAGGTTTTAGTGTATCGCTATTTCAGGACGTGACA
>NZ_JBSHNV010000154.1:0-348 GCF_053601575.1 Lacinutrix sp. MEBiC02404
GCAACTAGCGGAGTGGTAACTAATGGAATTTCAGGAGCGTCCTATACTATAGAATACACGAGTCCAGGAACCTGCGGAACAAGTAGCACACAAACGGTAACTGTTTTAACCTCCGGAAACGCTTCTTTTAATACGACAGCAACTTGTGATGGCGGAACATCAAATATCACAGGAGATCTTGGTGGGAGTTTTACGTTTAATCCGATACCAACCGATGGTGCAACAATAAACGCAACTAACGGAACGGTAACTAGCGGAATTTCAGGAACTACTTATACGATAGAATACGCAAGTCCAGGAACCTGCGGAACAACTAGCACCGAAACAGTAACTGTTTTAACCTCCGGA
>NZ_JBSHNV010000155.1:0-340 GCF_053601575.1 Lacinutrix sp. MEBiC02404
ATCAAACAGAATCCAATCCGTAACGTTTTTCAGATTACATTATTCATCTGAGTAATTATTCCCTTATTGGAAGTTCAGACTTATAGATTTTCCAATAATTTTTGTTGGTGAGTAACTTATAGATAACGTGTTTGTATATGATTTGTTGCGTGTTTCAGCACCTAATTTAGTAAATAAAAACCGAATAGAAAATCTGCATAGATTTTCGTAAGCAAGCTAAAACTAGCCATTAATTATATACGTTGTTATCTATAGGTCTTTTCCTAGTTATCCAGAGTTCAGATGTTTAAATTTTTATATAAATATAATTTAGGAATTCTGATTTTAGCAACGGTTTAAG
>NZ_JBSHNV010000156.1:0-213 GCF_053601575.1 Lacinutrix sp. MEBiC02404
CCAAACGACACCGATCCAAACGATGCATGTGAATTTACAGCAACAGATATTACTTTACCTGTAACAGCGATTACAGATTGTGATGGCGATGGAGAAACAAGTGATACGGATCCAAATGATACCGATCCATGTATCGGAGGAACATTATCCAATGTAGATTTAACAGACACAACAAGTGACTGGGCAACTGCAGATTGTGATGGAGATGGAGTA
>NZ_JBSHNV010000157.1:0-219 GCF_053601575.1 Lacinutrix sp. MEBiC02404
GTTAAAACAGTTACCGTTTGTGTGCTACTTGTTCCGCAGGTTCCTGGACTTGCGTATTCTATCGTATAGGTTGTTCCAGAAATTCCATTAGTTACCACTCCGCTAGTTGCGTTTATTGTTGCTCCATCCGTTGGTATCGGATTAAAAACAAAACTCCCGCCAAGATCTCCTGTGATATTTGCGGTTCCGCCATCACAAGTTGCTGTCATAGAAAATGAA
>NZ_JBSHNV010000158.1:0-1431 GCF_053601575.1 Lacinutrix sp. MEBiC02404
AATTACTAAACATAACAACGTATATATAAAATAGCTAATTGGTTGTTTAATCAATATTTTTTGTTTCTTTATAAAATATATACAAGCCGGAAAGACAAGTCATTATTTAAACGCTACTTTCCATATACGTATACGTTGGCATTCATTTAAACCGAACGATGAAAAACATATTTTTGATTTTATTAATATTTTCGATTTTGAGTTGTAAAGGTCAAAGCAAGACAATCGAAAAAACAGAACCTGAATTAGAAAATCTGATTTCTGATTTTGTCTCTGCTGATTGGCGCAAAGTCTATAAAGCAAAAGACAGTTTGCTGAATATCGGAAAACCATCAATTCCGTATTTGATAAAATTATTGGACAATCCAAAAGAATTTAGAAAATTGGAAAATACTGCTGACTTAATTTATCCAGGTGCAACTGAATTTTTTGGACACGGTTGGTTTATAAATTACGATTTGGATTGGATTGCGATTCGAGCAGGTTGGGCTTTAGAAAATTTGACTTCACAAAACTTTGGCTTTACCGAGAATGTGATTACCGAAAAAGAATTAATAGAATTACATAAAAAAGACTATTCGAGGTACATTGAAAACGGAAAACACAATGTAAATTTTGAAAGAACAAAATTTAAAGAACTTGATATTATAATAAAAAGTGTAAAGGATTGGTGGAAAACGAATGAAAAGGATTGGACAGCTCTTAACGGACTGAAAGAAGCAATTTTCAGTGATGACATAAATCGTCAATTAGACGCTATCCAACAAATGAGATATCCTCGTTTTAAAATTAAAGGATATAATCAAGAATGGTTTAACCTAGAAATCAGAGCACGAATTGTTGAGTTGAATAAAATAGACAATGAGGAATTGAAATTACAAACAGGATATTTATTACGAAAATAAAAAAACGAAATGCCAACACCGTATATAATTTATTGCTGGCTTCTCTCCTACTTACGAAAGTCCTCGCGGACTTTCTTGGTCGGTAATTATTTACTAAATTAGTTGCTTAAAACACGCAACAAACCATATACAACAACGTTATAAAAAATAGCCGAGAATCCTCAATTTCAACAAACTGAATTTCTTAAAACATAAATAATTGGATTATTATCTTACTCAAATCTTAATAAAATAATCTCGAATTCTGCTTACTCAATTCACGAATTGAATTCTTTGCGGAATTTTGACGCAAAGGAGAAATAACTCTTGCGCAGTTTTTTGAAGCCAAGGAAATTTTACCTCGCCAGGAAATGCTTACTCAATCGCAAAATACTCCAAAGAGTTTAAAAAAAACACTTTTCGCTATTCAACTGTAAAAGCAAAACACGTTTAGCTTTCCTCCTTTTATTGCGCAACTTAACGGCAAAGTAATTCGTGCTTAATTTGATGTTTAGCTACATTTTATAACAACGTATATAAAAAATTG
>NZ_JBSHNV010000159.1:0-255 GCF_053601575.1 Lacinutrix sp. MEBiC02404
ACTAGAATAGTACCACCAGCGCCACAAGTGGAAGCAAGGTTAGTAAATACATAATCTGAAGTTACATCAAATACTGCATCTGTATCACAGCTATCTGTACCACAAGATTGAAGAGCAAGTATGTTAGCGGCATTCCAATCATTCGCGATCATTTCGTTATCTGTACCGTTACATTCTATAGTTTCGTCTATTACAGTACAAGATGTTAAGTCAGGACCGATAGAATCTTCAAGCGTAAGCGTTGCAGTAAGTATG
>NZ_JBSHNV010000160.1:0-2068 GCF_053601575.1 Lacinutrix sp. MEBiC02404
GACTACCAAATGGCTTTGGGATGGTAACGTACCATTACACGAATGGAAAGAAAACCAAAATGGAGACATTTTAAGCAACAGCACCGTTGGCGACAATGGTATTGTAACTTGGGTTTTTGAAGAAAATAGTTTTATACCAACGGCCAAACTTAAAAATAATAAGAAATTTAGTATTTTAGCAGACCATTTAGGTACACCAACTAGCATGCATAATGCAGAAGGGGAACAAACTTGGGAACGTAAACTGGATACTTTTGGTAAAGTAATACATGGAGATAACAACTCCTGCCCTTTTATGTATCAAGGGCAATATTATGATAGTGAGATAGAACTTGCTTATAATAGATTTAGATATTATGATCCTGAGGATGGTAGGTATATTTCTGTGGATCCAATTGGGCTGCTTTCTGGAGAATATAACTTATATGTTTATGTAAATGACTCTAATGGTGAGATTGATGTATTTGGATTAAGTATTTATTCTCAAAATAGAAGAAAACGTGAAAAAGGGAAACATACACGTAACTCAGAATATCCTCATGGAAATAAAAAAAAGGTACGAGAAGATGTAATAAAAAAGCATACAGATAAAAACGGAAATGTTATAGATCCTGAAACAGGTAATATAATTCCTCCAGGTAAAGTAAGTATAGAACATAAAGAACCAGTTGTAGCACATTGGAATAGTAGAGGTAGAAATCAAACCAAAGCACAAAGAAATAGGTGGTATAATAAAAAAAGTAATTTAACAGTAAAAGAGATAGGACCAAATAAAAGTGAAGGAGGTGCTAATAAAATGAACTTCAATCAAAATACCGGGAAAAATTACTCTAATTAATATGAATGAATTAAATCTTGAGCAATACACTAATATAGGTGTTGATTATAAAATTAATAATACACCTTCTTTTGGGTTTTATACATTTTACTTTAATGCAAAAAATAAAAAAATAGAAATTACTATTAGAAATTTTTCAAAATTTGAAGAAAATGGTTTACTTGAGTTAATTAATTATTTAAAAGAAAAAGAAATAACAACAAATTTCAATAAGATTAATAATGTAAGTTTTAAAAATCTTGAATTTAATTCATTAATAGTTTATCAAAATAATTTTGAAGATTCAACAGAGACAGATGTCAGCAAATATACAGCTTTTCCAATCTATGAATGTGAATTTTCGGGTAATGAAAGTGGTAATGAACTTTCTTTTTTGAGAAGAAATATGATAACTACTATAAACTGGAGGCGAAAGCCATCTCCAATAGTAAAAATGAAATTCAAAAATTTATCAACTGGAGTAAAGTCTACAGGAAATAAATTTAATTATTTTTCTAAAAGTGATTTCTTTAATGAAATAAAAAGTTTACGAAAAACAGGGTCTTTTATTGAAGTTAAAAATTATAAAAATGAGCATTGTAAAATAATTATTGAAGGGAATAAAATTCTGTTAGAACAAAAAAAAGAAAAGAAGAACTTTACAAAAAAAGAACTAATCGTTTTTTTTGCTGATTTTTTTGATTAATATTTCCCTCGCTAGCGCTCGTTTGTAACGAGTGCCGTACCGAGTAAGTTCTACGAAAAGAATTAAACAATAAAAGCTATCTATTCCTTTAGGTAGCTTTTTGTATTTTTAAGTTATGAGTAGAAAGCATAAATTTCATAATCCAACAGCGGCATATTTTGTTTCTTTTGCCACAACCATAACGATAGAGAATACAGTAAAGGCCCCGCTAGCGCTCGTTTGTAACGAGTGCCGTACCGAGTAAGTTCTACTAAAGAATTAAACAATAAAAGCTATCTATTCATTTAGGTAGCTTTTTGTATTTTTAAGGTATGCGTAGAAAGTATAAATTTCATAATCCAACAGCGCCATATTTTGTTTCTTTTGCCACAACCATAACGATAGAGAATATAGCAAAGGCGGACGATTAGAGAAAAAAGGAAGCTGGAACTATAAATACGATGCCGACGGTTTTTTAACCGAAAAGTACAAAGGTAGTAGCAGTATTTTTAGAAGTAAAAAAGACCATTGGCAATACGAGTGGAATGCTGCTGGTATGTTGCAAA
>NZ_JBSHNV010000161.1:0-3721 GCF_053601575.1 Lacinutrix sp. MEBiC02404
AGCGTATGCAACGGTGCATCCTTGTTGTGAGTATCGCGATGAAGAAGTGAAAGACGATCATAAAGAATAACGAGAGAATAACAAGAGAATAAGAAAATAGTAAAAAAGCCTGAATTAATATTCAGGCTTTTTTATTTTTACATATGCCATATAGAATTTACGTCATCGAATTATCTAAACGTGTGTTTACTGAAAACACCAAGTTTAGAAATGCAAATCCGCAATTTAATGGCGTTTTGCAATGCTTGTATGTTGGTATGACGAGCAAAACGCCTAAAGAACGTTTTCTACAACATAAAACAGGCTACAGAAATAAGAAAGGTTATAAGCTGTCTTCTAATATTGTTGAGAAATACGGACTCTATCTTCGTCCGAGTTTATACAATCACATCGATCCAATTCCAACTAGAGCAGAAGCTTTAAAAATGGAAGAAACTCTGGCTTTAGAGTTGCGCAGACAGAAGTATGCGGTTTGGTTTAATTAATTAGAAGGGTTATGTTTTATTAAATAAAATTATATTAGCTGTTTATAAGTAACAATTCAAATTATAGAATGATTAAATCTTTACCATTTAAACTTTTTTTACTACTTTTTATTCTTTCTAGCTTTTATGCAACAGCACAGATTACTCTAACGCATAATTCTTGTGAGGTTGTTAGAACAAATATACATTCTTGCACATCAGCTACTATTTATTGGTCAAGAACATTTACACTTCAAGATTTTGGGATTGGTTTAAACGATGAATTTATTATTACTACAGGGCAAGTGGCTGTAGTTAATACTTCTTGGAGACCTACTGCTAGATTTAGAATTTATGCAATAGATAATGGCTTTCCTTCTACTTTTTTAGAGTCAAACCTAATTGGAATAAGTCAAGAAATATACTTACCATGGTATGTTTCACTCATTCCAGAGATAGTTACATTAGATTTTAATACTCCTATAGTTGTTCCAGCTGGAACGGAGCGTATCTTAGTTGAAGTAGAAAAAGGAGGTGATGTAAATTCGAGTGCAGTAGCTTTTATAGCGGGATCTATTTATGATAATGATTTTTCATGGCAAAGAAGGTGTATAACTGGAGGAGCAACACCAGTTAATGGATTTGTAACAGCAACAGACATGGGGCGTCCAGATGCAAATTTTTATATTAATGTAAGTGGAGTTCGAAATAATATTATTTCTCCCTTCTCTCTAAATTACACAAATGATTGTAGTCAAACACTCAAAGAATTCTATTTAAACAACACAAATAATATAGCTTCTGTTATTTGGAATTTTGGAGATCCAGCATCAGGAGTAAACAATACTTCAAATCTCACTTTGCCTTCACATGACTTTTCAGCATCAGGGCAATATTCTATTGCCGCAAACATTATACAAAACGATGGATCTACTTATGTTATTAATGAAACAATATCTGTAGCCGAACCTCCAATTGCTTATCCTGTTAATGATATTCCTAGTTGTGAAGATAATCAAGGACTGGGTGTTTCTTCAAGTTTTGACACCTCCAATGTCGTATTAGAAGTTGTAAATGGGCAAACAGGAGTTGTTGTTAGCTATTATGATCAAAATGGTAATCAGCTACCTAGTCCATTGCCAAACCCTTTTACTAATACACAAGCAAACACTCAAGAAATTACTGTGCGGGTTAGCAACAGTAGCGATTTATGTTGTTATAGTGAAACGATTTTTGATTTGTTAATAAATCCTCTTCCAGAAATAGCTTCTGTAAATAATTTATTTGCTTGTGACAATAATAGGGATGGTTATGCTATATTCGATTTAAGTAATTTAACAGTTGATTTAGTAAATGGACAGCCAAATATTTTAGTCGAATTATTTGATAGTAGTAATAATAGTATTCCTTTAAATGACTTAAATGATTTTGAAAACCTTATTCTTAATCAAGACTATATAGATGCAGTGTTGACTAATTCTATTACTAACTGCGCTTCAGAAACTAGAATTGTACTCGATATTTATGATAATCCAGAAGTAACTCAATTACCAGAGTTATATGCTTGTGATGATAATGCAGATGGTATTTCAGAATACTTTGACACGGGGAATGTAGAAACTCAAGTTCTAAATGGGCAAACTGGAATGCATGTAACTTATTATAAGGCGGATGGGACAGAGTTACCAAGTCCATTGGCAAACCCGTTTACTAATAGTGAGACCAATAATCAAAATATAACAGTAAGAGTAACGGATGATTTTACTAACTGCTATTCGGAAACTATACTTCATTTAGAAACCATAACACAACCAAATATCAGCCAACCAGATAATTTATATGCTTGTAATCAAGGGGATGGATATGCAACGTTTGAGACTACTTTATTAGAAGGGCAAATTATAGGAAACCAAACAGGATTATCTATACATTATTACGATTCTAATAGTATTGAATTGTCAAGTCCGTTACCTGCTCTATTTCAGAACGTAGAGCCTTATCAACAAACAATATATGTGAAGGTTGTAGATGCTTCTAATTCGTTATGTTATTCTGAAAGATCTTTCGATTTAATAGTAAATAGATTACCAGTGATTAGTATTGAAGAAGAATATTTTATTTGTAATCTAGCACCATCTATTATTATAAATGTCGAATCTAGCTATACGTCTTATGAATGGCTTTTTGAAGATGGAACTTTAATTTCGTCTACGTATAGCGCAGAAATAATAAATGAAGGAAGTTACGTATTAACGGTTGCCGAATTAAAGAACAATATTATTTGTGAAAACTCATTTTCGTTTCGTTTAATTCGTTCTAATTTACCAGAAATTGTACAAGTAAACCATGGCGAATTAGGGAATAATTACATGGAGATAATAGCCTCTGGAGATGGTGATTTTGAATATTCTATTAATGGTGTTAATTATCAAGATAATAATTATTTTTCAAACCTAGAAGGAGGGACTTATACTGTATTTGTTAAAGATAAAGATGGTTGTGGACAAGATTCTAAAGAAATAACAATTATTGATTATCCTAAAATATTTACTCCTAATAATGATGGTTATAATGACTATTGGCAAATAGAAGGGGTCACTAAATTTCCTAATTCTAAAATATTAATATTTGATAGATATGGGAAACTAATAAAACAGCTTTCATCAAATAGTTTGGGTTGGGATGGAACTTTTAATGGAAATACTATGAATACCAACGATTATTGGTTTACGGTAGAACTTGGTACAGGTAAAACCTTCTCTGGTCATTTTACTTTAAAAAGATAGTAGCTTAATATATAGGTGACATCTATTTTACTTTTTCTAGCAAAGTCGTAACCGCTTTTTAAAAATATTAATGCTATATAAAAAAACGCTCCTAGAAACATCTAGAAGCGTTTTTTTATAATTTGCGTTTCTTGGTGATAAACAGAAGACTCTTCTTATTATTATTATGCATAAGAGTGCATGACCTGCCAGCAGCGACTCGCTGCTACATCATCCCTGGCATACCGCCCACCCATTCCTCCTGGCATACCACCTGGAGTATCTTCTTTAATATCAATTAAAGCACATTCTGTAGTTAAAATCATTCCGGCAACAGAAGCAGCATTTTCTAATGCAATTCATACTGGTATTGCAGCGGTTGGTCATGATACGAAAGATTTAAAAGCAACCGATGAAGCGTATGCAACGGTGCATCCTTGTTGTGAGTATCGCGATGAAGAAGTGAAAGACGATCATAAAGAATAACGAGAG
>NZ_JBSHNV010000162.1:0-264 GCF_053601575.1 Lacinutrix sp. MEBiC02404
AATGAAACCATACTTACTGCAACGCTTACGCTTGAAGATTCTATCGGTCCTGACTTAACGGCTTGTACTGTAATAGACGAAACTATAGAATGTAATGGTACAGATAACGAAACAATTGCTAACGATTGGAATGCTGCTAACATATTAGCACTTCAATCTTGTGGTACAGATGCTTGTGATACAGATGCAGTATTTGATGTAACTTCTGATTATGCTTTTGCTAACCTTACTTCTACTTGTGGAGCTGGTGGTACTATCTTAGTT
>NZ_JBSHNV010000163.1:0-293 GCF_053601575.1 Lacinutrix sp. MEBiC02404
TATAGAAGGAGTACCAGCAGGAACAGTAGATATCGTAGTAGATACAACTACTTTACCAACAGGTGCTACTTTAACAGATGGAACAGAGCCAACCGAAGTAACGGTACCAGTAAGTGGAACAGTTACAGCAGGAACAGATGGATATACTACAGCAGGAACGGTAACCGGAACAGTATATAACGATGAAGATGGTGATGGAACTCAAAACGGAACAGAAACCGGGTTCACTACACCAGTAACTGTATTTGCTGATTTAGATGGCGATGGCGTATTAGACGCAGGAGAGCCAACAG
>NZ_JBSHNV010000164.1:0-72534 GCF_053601575.1 Lacinutrix sp. MEBiC02404
TAAAGGAAGGAGCACTTCTCGATACACTTATATTCAAAACGAGAGCATTATTGATTTCTAAGCATATTATAGCTAAATATAAAAGTTGATTTTTACCTGCTCTCCTCTTTTTTTTAAAGAGGAGAATGAATTAAAATTTCCGCTTTAGAAATTTTGAGAAAGAGGAGTTAAAAAATACACTTCACTATTTTACTACAAACCTTGCGAGTTTTATTTTACAATAAAACCCACCTTCCTTTAACTAAAGGAAGGAGTTACTAACGAAATGCTTTTCAGTAAGAACCTTAATATTAAAACTAGTTTAAAAATAAAAAAATGCCCTTCTGTTTCCAGAAAAGCATTTTTAAAAACTAATCAAAAATTACTGTGCACTCCAACCTCCATCTAAAACAAAAGAGGATCCTGTTATGGTTGTGGAGCTGTCTTTTGCTAGCAATATTGCCATATCTGCAATCGCTTCTAAAGGTACAAACTGCTTTACCGCTTGCTTTTTAAGCATCACTTTTTCTACTACTTCATCTTCAGTCATGTTATGCGCTTTGGCTTGGTCTTTTATTTGTCCGATTACCAAAGGTGTTTTTACATAACCCGGACAAATCGCATTACAAGTAATATTAAAAAGAGCTCCTTCTAAAGCTAACACTTTGGTCATACCTATTACGCCATGTTTAGCGGTTACGTAAGCTGATTTATATTCGGAAGCTCGAATACCATGCACACTAGACACATTTATTATTCTACCAAACTTTTGTTTTTTCATCTGTTTCCAAACGGCTTTTGAAGCATAAAACACAGCATTCATATTTATAGCAATAATATTTTCATATTTTTGATTCGGAAAATCTTCAATTGGCGAAACAAATTGTATTCCTGCATTATTTACTAATACATGCAATGCTCCAAATACCTTTATAGTTTCTTCTATTAAATCTTCAATAGCTTCCGATTGTAATAAATTAGCATTAGAAAAAGCGACTTTCACTTGGTGTTCATCACCAACTTCTTTTGCTATTTCTGCTCCATTTTTTTCTAAACCATGAAACATGATATTATAACCTTCTTTGGCAAATTGATTTGCAATACCGAAACCAATTCCGCTAGTACTTCCTGTAATAAGAACGGTTTTATTCATCTTCTAAAAAATTTTCAAGTGCGACATTAAAAGCTTCGGGTTGGTCGATAACCACACCATGTCTAGAGTTTTCAATAACCACCAAAGAAGCGTTTTGTAGTTTATCTACATAAGCTTGTTTAAACGAAACTGGTGTATAATCCATATCAGAAGCCACCACTAAGGTTCTAGTCGTAATGTTTTTTATTCTATCTCCCAAACCCCAATCCATCAAGGTTACAAAAGATTTAAAGTATGCGTTGTAATCATTGTTTTTACATCGTTCTTCAAATTGGTTTCGCAGATCTATTTGATGTGCTTCAGGAAACATATTAAATGAAATTTCTTTGGCTAATGGCTCTACTCCTTTTGTTTGTAAAAATTCGGTACGATTCTTTAAAAGATCCTCACCAGTTTTTCCCATGTCATTAAAGTCGGGACCACTATTTACAATCACTAGATTCTCTACGTATTCTGGATGCTTAGCTGCCATTTCAAAAGCCACAGCACCACCCATAGAAAAACCAACAAAAGTTGCTTTTTTAATATTTAATTTATCTAAAAACAGCGTTACATCTTCTGTCATAAAGCCGACTCCATAAGCATCTAATGGTTTAGTAGAATCTCCATGACCTCTTAAATCTAATGTAATAACTCGATATTTTTTAGAAAAGAAAGGGACTTGACCGTCCCAATCTTTTTTTGTGGATCCTAAACCATGAAGTAACAGAAGTACATTTCCTTTTCCATAATCTTCATAGTCAAGTTCTATATCCTTAACTTGTATTTTTGGCATGATTTGGAAGCTTAGTTAATAGTTGCAGATTTCTTTTTAAAGAAGTTCATTTTATACTTTAACTCAAAAGAAACCAGCGTTTCAATTATTGGAGAAGCTACAAACTCTCTATTTTTAGCATTAAATAGATTAGTAATACTTAAACCTAAAGATAGATTATCATTAAAATTATAACCTGCATTAGCATCTACTGAGAAACCTCCTAATTGTCCGTAGTTCCAAGTTCTTCCTACCTGAGCATTTTCAACTATTTCATTGATACCATCACCATCTTGATCTTGTGTTTCTGCTGCTACATTTATACCGGAAAAGAAATCATATTTTTGAACATATCTTCCGAAGAGCGCACCATAAAATTTACCTTTTCCGTAGTGAAGACCAACACTAAACTTATGATTAGGTGTATTAATTGGCAACTCGCTTTCTAAAACTTGTCCGTCTAAATTACCATCATTATCCATATCATTTTTATCTAGATCTCTATCAAAATAAGAGTAGTTAAAAGAAGTTCTAAAGCTATCATTGAAGTAATAGTTTAATCCTACATCCAATCCATACGTATCTACATGACCAAAGTTTAAATACGTTAACACAAAACCACCAGTAGAACCTTCAACCAGCTCTCCGATTGGCGTATCCCCAACATGCGTTACATTATTTCCATTTGCTGCATCTGCAATATTAACTAACGGACTGATAAAATTATCTGACTGATTATAATATGCATTGGTATCGATGAAAAGTTTCTCTGATAATTTCCCTTTGTATCCTATTTCGTAAGAATTAATAGTTTCCACATCTAATTTTCCAACTTTTGTTCCATCGGTTAATGTAAATCCTTCCCCATTTCCTATAACTAAACCACCAAATAAGTTTCCTTTAAGATTTAAGATAGATGGTACAGCGATACCTTTACCGTAAGTTAAACGGAATGTTCCGCTTTTCACTTTTTTAGTAATTGCAGCTTTTGGGATAAAGTTAGAACCATATAATTCGTGATTATCTATTCTTCCTCCTAGTAAGAATCCCCATCCAGAATCGTCTAATTTATATTCCATTTGTGTATATACACCAGTTTGATCTAGATCAATTCCACCGTCATCAAAAAGATAAGTTCCTTTAGAATCTGCCATATCTAATTGGTACTGCGCTCCTAAAGTTAAATAGAATTTATTCCAGCTATTATTGTATTGCGCTTCTGCATTAAAACGTTTAGAAGCGTCTTTAAAAACCGCACCACGCTGTAATGCTATACCTTCACCTTGATTTGCACCTGTTTGATACCATTGCTCTGTAAAAGAACGTTCACTAGCTTCTGCTTCTGAAAAACCATTATCTATAAAGGACACATAATTTTGTGTTCTTTGGTTCATAGCATAGGTTTTATCTGTATTACTCCACGTATAATACGTATTAGCAAAAAAGTTTTTAGAAACAAATTTCACTTGCGCAACATCGATGCTCCAATCTTTAATTTGGTTACGTCCCGCACTTGTAACACCAATATTATTGCTATTACTATGTCCGTAATACCCAGTTATTTCTGAACTTTTTGTTGGCTTATAAAATAAAGAAGCACCATATTTTTGCGAATCAAAATCACGATCCAGATCTAATTCTTTATATGCTGTTGTACCAACATATACACTATCTGCATAGTTAAATTCTGTTCCTTGTGATCTTTCAAAATGAAATTTATAAGAAAATTTATCATTAAGCACTTGTGCATGTCTTAATCGCATGGTAACCACATTTTGATTACCAGCTCCTAATGCAAATGTAGTTCCTTCAGACTGTCTTGGGTTTTTAGTAATCGTACTTACTAATCCGTTATGTGCATTTGGTCCATACAACGTTCCGTTTGGGCCTAATAATATTTCCACTCTTGAGATGTCATCTTTAGTTACTGTAGAAAAAGAGCCCATTGGTAATCCTGTAGCAATTAATGTAGATAATCTATCGTCTGTTACTTGTAAGTTTTTAGAATTAAAAGCAGAATTAAATCCTCTAATATTAATTCCGGTTCCCAAAACACCAGTTCGTACAAAATCAACACCTTTTTGTCTTGCTGCTAATTCTCCAATATTAAAACTAGGAAACTCTTCAATATCTCTAGCTGTAATTACATTTACTGTAGCTGGTACATCTGTAATTTTTTGCGGTTTTTTCCCTGCTGTTATTATAACTTCATCTAAAACACTATTAGATTCTTTTAATTGCGAGTTTAATTGTGTTACGCTACCGGCAGTTACTGAAACACTTTGCTCTAGCGTTTCATAACCAATATATGAGATAGTCACATCATGCGTACCTTCTGCCACATCTTCAATGGTGAAATTACCATCAAAATCAGTAACACCTCCTTTGTCTATACTTTTAATATATACAGCAGCTCCAGCTAAAGGCATACCACTTGCTTCGGTAATTATCCCCTTTACGCTTCCTGTGTCTTGCGCATTAATAACCAAAGAACTAATCAAGGTTAGTAAGAATAGTAGTTTTTTCATAATTGAAATGATGTTTTAAGTTAGATTATGATGGCAATCTATTGTGAAAAAGAAAATAAACAGTACTAAAAATTAGCTATGAGAAGTATGACTTTAGTTTAAAAAACGAGAATAAAAACCAAACCCCCATTTAAATAAAGGGTTTTAAAGCAAAATATTAAATGTATGACTTTAGTTTAAAAAATGCTTCTGGTAAATTATTTGAAAGGGTATCAATCACCTTTATCATCAATTGTTTTTGATTTTTTGTGGATTGCACACCTTTAATTGGCGCTTTAATCTCCTCTAATAAACGTACAGAGTTTATTTTACCTTCCATGTATCTAGAAAGCGATATACTCCATGAAATATTAGGCACGTAATTACTTTGTTTTTGACGTTCGCTTTCCTTTTCTATCAAGTTGAATTTCGCAGCAAGCTTCAGCACTTCCTCGTACTTTTCTTGGATGACCAAAACATTGATATACGATGTAAAAAAGTGATGCCAACGATGCTTCAGCACTTCCTTTTTATATTTTACTAAAAATGTTTTCGCTGTAACTCCCGCTAGATCGTTTTTTTGAAGTTCGGATAAAACACGAATTTGATAGGAACAATAGCCTATTTTTTGATGGTAGTTATGTGTTTCTTTATACAATTCTTGATATGCATCTAATAATGTAAAAGCTTTTTCCGGACTATTATTCCGCAATAAAATAGCGACCAAATTATTCAAATACATTAGGGTATCATTATTGTTTTGGCGGATAGACAAATACCCATAAAACTCCGCTTCTTCAAATTCGTCTTGTTTAGAATGCAACAACACTCGACTTGCATAATAATTAGAGAGTAAACGTCTAGAATACATTTCGCCTTGGCTAAAATAATAGTCAATTTGGTCGAAAATGATTTTTAATTTATCATTTTCATTATAATTTGTATAGATAAAAGCGAGTAAAACAAATGCTTGATACCTGTTTTTTCCGTCTATATTTTTATCATTAAAGACCGCAAGCAACCAAGTTTCTAAGTGCTTTGTTTCGTTATTATTAAGCGTATATTGATTGGTGATTTCTGTAGTAGCGGTGTACAGTTTCTCGTTAACATCTTTAACTTCTGCGTAATTCTCTTTATAGGTTTCGATAAAATCTGCTACTATTTGATGGTCTTTATAGCGCATTCTAACCAATAAATAAGACTTATACTCTTTAGCCAAATCATACAAAATCTGAAAATTATAATCCAAGTTCTTATATGTAGAAATATAATATAGAAATTCTTTTTCTTCACTAGAAGCTATTGCATCTGTAAGTATTTTTTGCTTTAATGGCATTAACCAACCAATGGTTGCATCTACATCGATATTGGCTAATTTTTTTTCGACCCAATCTTTAATGTAGGAATATTTGCGTTTATTGATCGTGGTATCAAAATCTACAAATGCTTTTTGAGACAAAGCATTAGACACGATCAACTCTATAATTTGAAGCTTTTCTGAATCTGTAAACTGATATCTAGTTTGCAGATATTTGGCTTCATTGGGCAGTATCGTTTTACTAAATTCAGTAAATTTTTTTAGCTTTGTTTTCATTAAACATCAAATGCAATTAAGTAATTATTATATATCCAGTTTTGCATTAATCAGCCTCAATAAATTGTTGAATAAGCAGATTAACTTCTATCGGTTTTTCAAATTGCACAAAATGACCAGCATCTTCCACAAACGCTACTTCTACATTTTTTATTTTTTGCGAAGCTATTTCACCAACGTCTTCTATGGTTAAAGTCGGATTTAAATAACGGTTAGGAATAAGCATGTCCTTATTACCAAAAACAACTAACGTCTTTCTTGTTATGTTTTCTAAATCTACATACACAGGATCGTTTAGCATTCCAGAAATACTACTAACAATAGCTTTACAGTGTGCATCAAAATCTGTAGCCAGTTTAATTTCTTTTCTATCGCGAATCATTCTAGAAGTCCCTTCTGGCAACTGGTAAAAGTTTAAAGCATAATTTTTTTCTATTTGTTCATCTGTGGTGTTTTTTACCATTTCTGCAGTAAAATAACTTTTTAACATGCTAGCACCAGCTTCCGAAAACTGCTCTAAACCCGCTGGAGCTATCAAAATTAATTTTTGAATATCTGCTTCATAAGAAGTTGCTAGTTTAATACTTGCTTGCCCTCCCATAGAATGACCAACAAGAATCACGTTTTTTAATTCTAATTTGGCTATAAACTTGTGTAAAATCTCTGCAAAATACGTTGGTGTGTATTCCGCTTCGGGCTTAGCCGACTTTCCGTATCCTGGTAAATCCAAAGCTACGCATGTGTACTGCTCTTTTAAGGTCTCAATATTTTTTGACCAAGCATCTGAATTACTACTTAATCCATGTACAAAAAGTATTGTTTTCTCACCAACTCCTTCTTTAATATAACTTATTTCTGTACTATCAATTACTACAGTATGGGATTTAAAATCATATTGAGAAATTATTTCTTTCATAAGTTTATCCGATTTTTGCGAAAATATAGTGGTGCTAATTAAAGTGAAAATAAATAGTAACGTGCATTTTTTCATTGTTCTGATTTAATAGTATTAAAATAATTATATAATTTTTTCCTAGAAACTTTACCTAAACTAGTTAAAGGAATTTCCTCTAAAATAAACAGATATTTTGGATGCTTAAAAGCTACTAGATTCGTTTTTAAAACTTCTCTTATTTCTATTACGGAAAGATCTTCATTCCCTATCGTTACAAATGCTATGCCGCATTCTCCCCATTTTTCATCCTTTACACTTAAAACTACAGCTTTTTTTATTCCTTTTATTAATTCTAATTGCACTTCAATTTCTTGCGGATAAATATTTTCACCTCCAGAGATATACATATCATTTTTGCGTCCTTTCATATATAAAAACCCTTCCTCATCGCTATATGCAAAGTCCCCAGTAAACAACCATCCTTTTTTTATTTTACTACTGGTTTTAACAGAATTATTCCAATAACCAGGAGTCACAATATCTCCTTTAATACAAAGTTCACCAACTTCATATGCCTTAACGCGCTCTCCCTTTACATTCACAATTTTTAGATCTAAATAAAAGTTAGGCTTCCCTATAGAATTTGGTTTTAGTTCTGCCATTTTATGATGCAAAGAAGTAATACTTGGTCCAGCTTCGGTTAAACCATAACCTGGTCTTATGTAAATATTTTTTTCGGTTTTCCAGAATGAGACAAGTTCGGATGCTACTTTTTCTCCTCCAGAAATAATGTATCGTAGTTTTTTCAGATTAACATCTTTAAAAACCGGTGTTTTCTGCATCATTAATAACATGGTCGGCAAAGCCATAAACAAAGTCGTTTTGTTACGCTCTAAAAGACTTAATATTTTTTCGGCATCAAACTTTTCTAACATACCAATATGTCCTCCTTTGTGCAATAATGGGGTTACAAAAACATTCCATCCAGATGTATGATAAGGCGGCAAGGTATTTATTGTGGAATCTCGAAACGTAATACCCAATTGCATGGATGTATTTAAGCTATTCCAAAACAACATTTTATTGGTATAAATAACACCTTTTGGCGCTCCCGTAGTTCCCGAAGTATAAAATATAAATAAGGCATTATCTTCTTTTATGGAAACCGTTTTAACCGAATCGTTTTCTGCAATCTGAAAAAATTGTTCTAGCGTATTAAAAGACATTTTTTGTATAGTACGAAGTGGTAATTGCGCCACTTTATCTTGATGGTTTTCATTACTGATAAACAAACAAGGTGTACAATCCACAAGAAGTTTAGATATTTCATTTACCGGTAAGCGATAGTTTAAAGGGACAATAACAAGCCCCATACGTTGGCATGCTACAAAAAGCACCATATATTCTAGACTATGCTCTGCTAAAACAGCTATTCTATCTCCTTCTTCTAGATGGAGTTCGGTAAATTTATGGACTAAACGATTGGCATAGATATGCAAGTCATTATACGTATAACTTTTATTTGTGTCATACGATGTTATTGCAATTTTTTCAGGCGTATAATCTGCCCATTTAGCTGTCCAATCTAATGCGTCCACTTGCTTCTTTTTTAGAATCTATTTTATAAATAATATAACCAATTATTAGTGATATTAGTATTCCTATTGCTGCTGAAACTCCTGGATTATTTACAGGTTCCTGCATATAAGGCGTTATTCTTCCGTAGTAAATACCAAAATGTACTACTATAGCCGTAATACTTGCTATAAAAACAGACCTTAAAGAAACATTATCTAAAAATGTACCAAAAAGAACAGGCACAAAAGCAGCCGCAAAGTAAGCATAGACTCCGTTTTGAGCAAAAATAGCCACACTAACATCAGGGTTTTTAATTTGTTCCCAACTTAATAAAAAGCTCACAACACCAAGAACAACAATAACTGCTTTATTAATACTTATGGTTTTCTCGGTAAACTTATCCTTAAATAAAGGGTTTATAATATCGGAAGTAATCGTTATGGACAACGATTGAATTAGGCTCTCTAAAGTGGATAATCCCGCAGAAATTAAACCTACTACAATAACTAAACCAATACCTACAGAGAATTTGGTAACTACATACGTTGGTATAATTTCATCCATTCTTAATTTTTCTCCATTAACCATAAAGTCAGGAAAACTAATTCGCGCATACAAACCAACAATTACCACTAAAAAGAAAACGATCATAAAAGCAATCCCACTAAACAAATAGGTGTTAATCTTACTAGAATCTTTTAATAATAGGGATTTTGTAATAATATGTGGCTGACATACAATGGCTACACCAATGACGATTTGCGTAAAAATAATTTCAAAATAATCTCGAAATAAGAAACTGGAGGTATTTGTTGGTTTTGTAAGGTTAGGATCTATAGCATTTAATTTATCGAAGAAACCTGAAATACCATCGGTAAAATATTCAGATCCAGAACTAATCAAAATAATAGCAACAACAAACATAATGATAGCCTGAATAGTATTGGTATACACCATAGAATTTGCACCACCAAACATCATATAACCAAATACAAATACTGTAATGCCCATAAGCACATAAAAAGGATCTGCATTTAGCGATTTAGAAATAACCTGTGTTAAGCCGACATTAATTAGCACAATAAAAGTAATAAGTAAGAGTGCGATAATACCAAAGAAGAAGGCATAGCTTTTACTTTTATACCGCTTTCCAATCCATTGCGCCATCGTTGTTGCCTTTACGGCATTACCTTGCTTAACAAAACCTTTGGTAAAAACAATTAACGATAGGAATGCTGCAATGGGTAATACAACAGCAAAAGAGATCACTCCAGAAATTCCGTAGAGTGCTATAAATCCAGGATTAATAATAAAGGTTGCGGCACTTGTCATAGAAGCAGCCAAAGACAAACCAACCACCCAAGAAGGGAAACCAATATTACCAACGGCATAATCTTTTATACTTGTGTTTTTTCGAGCGCCTCGTATGACGAAAAATAATATTACGGCAGCATAAACTGCTAATAAAATCCACATATAAGTTACTAACTTGTCTGATGCTATCATTTCCTTTTTTGTCTTTAAAAACAAATAACAAACTTTATATTATTTTGATTTTAAATATTCCCCTTTTCAAAGGTATGACTTTTCCAAATTAAAACACAAAAAACAGCCAAACACATTATAATAACTATAAAAATAGATTATATGACTTTTATAGTTTTAGATTATATTCCATGCCAACTATTTTAGGAGACGGTTTTCCCTTTTTTAAGTATAGCACATAAAAAAAACGCCTTTACTTATTAAATAAGTAAAGGCGTTTTAGATTTTAAGGATTTATAAAATTCCTAAGCTTCGAAAGGCTCAATAGATACATAAGATCTATTGTTTCTTTTCTTTGTGAATTTTACTAAACCATCTACTCTAGCGTGTAAAGTGTGATCTTTTCCTTGGTATACGTTCTCCGCTGGGTGATGCGTATTACCTCTTTGTCTTAATATGATATTTCCAGCAATAGCAGCTTGTCCACCAAATATCTTCACGCCTAAACGTTTTGATTCTGATTCTCTACCATTCTTCGAACTACCAACTCCTTTTTTATGAGCCATTGTCTTAAGGTTTTATATTGTTAATATTAAGTAGTTAAGCAATTACGCTTTTCCACCATCTAATTCGTCTTGCCATTTCTTTAACTCATCCCACTTACCATCAGCAGCTAATTGCGCTTGTGCTGGCCAAGTATCTGTAACCAAATGTGCTAATCTTGAACTAGCTTCTGTTAAGATTTCACTTAACTTAGCAGCATCTGTTTTAGCTACTTTAGCAAAGGTATCTATACCTGCAGCAACTAATGCTTCTGCAGCTTTAGGTCCTGCTCCTTCGATTTTTTTCAAATCATCTGCTTTTCCTGTTGCTTTCGCAGCTGGTTTAGCTTTTGGAGTTTCTTTTTTAGCTTCTGCTTTTGGAGCAGCGGCTTTTTTAGCTGGAGCAGCTTTTTTAGCTCCTGAAGCTACAATGCTCTCAATCACGATTTCTGTTAAGGCTTGTCTGTGTCCATTCTTTACACGGTAACCTTTTCTTCTCTTCTTTTTGAAAACAATAACTTTATCACCTTGAAGGTGCTTTAAGATTTTCACACTTACTTGTGCTCCATCTATAGCTGGGGCGCCTAAAGTTACATTGCTACCATCTGCAATTAAAAGAACATTATCGAAAGACATAGTCTTTCCTTCTTCTGATGCTAAACGGTTAACAAAAACTTTTTGGTCTTTTTCAACTTTAAATTGATGCCCTGCTATCTCTACAATTGCGTACATAGCGTAACGTTTTTATTAATTAATTTATATAAAATAATCTCATTTTCCTTAGAAAACGGATGCAAATATACTGCTAATTAATTAAACTACAAACGTTTTATTGCTTTTGAACAACTTTTGTACTGTTTTTTAAAATCTGCATGAAGGTAAGTGTTAAAACTATTGAAGACGCTAAACCTTCCACGATAATTACAAAGATTAAAATTCCGCCGCCATAGCCACCATCATCAAACCAATCTTTTAATAAGGTATTCATAAAATCTACATCTATATGAAACATGTAAATCCCCATAAATAAGGCAAAACTAAAAGTAGCTAAAAAACCAGTAATTAATCCAACTTTAAACCCGTTTATATAATTAAACTCTCCTCCAGATATCGATTTATACCTTTTCATAGATGCATAAATTCCATATCCCATAAATAATCCGTTTAACATTCTAAACCACGGATTCGTATGTAGTCCTAAAAATTTAAGAATTAAAAAATATGCTATAAGCGCTATAATTGTAAAAACGCTATATTTAACAGCTACAGATGAAGAAGAATTCATATCAATAAAGCTTTAAGGATTATACTCTTTTAAATTTCGTGAAAAATTTTCACTTATTATAATATAACCCTAACTTTTTGATTTTGTTAACGTTAAAAATATTTATAAATATTACTTTTGAAAACCTGTAACTATTCTTTATCGTTATAGACAAATCAATAAAACTATAAAAATCAAATACACAATGAAAAAACGCATTTTGGCTTTAGCTTCTCTATGTTTAGCTGGTTTTGCAGCAACTGCTCAAGAAGTTAAGTATGAAGAGTACGATTTAGATAACGGCATGCATGTTATCTTACATAAAGATAACGCTGCTCCTGTAGTAATAACTTCGGTTATGTATCACGTAGGTGCAAAAGATGAAAACCCAGAACGTACTGGTTTTGCTCACTTTTTTGAACACCTTTTATTTGAAGGAACAGAAAACATTGGAAGAGGTGAATGGTTCACTATTGTTAGTTCTAATGGCGGAAGCAATAATGCAAATACTACAGACGACAGAACATACTATTACGAAGTATTCCCTTCTAACAGTGTAGAGACTGGTTTATGGATGGAATCGGAAAGATTAATGCATCCTATTATCAATCAAATTGGTGTAGATACACAAAACGAAGTGGTTAAAGAAGAAAAACGTTTACGTGTAGACAACTCTCCTTATGGTAAGTTTTTTGAAAATGTAAAGAAAAATATGTTCAAAAAACACCCATACAGATGGACAACTATTGGGGAAATGGCACATTTAGACGCCGCTACTTTAGAAGAATTTCAAGCATTCAATAAAAAATTCTATGTTCCAAATAACGCCGCTTTAGTCGTTGCTGGAGATATTGATATTCCTTCGGTAAAGAAAATGATTCAAGACTATTTTGGACCAATTCCTAGAGGAGAAGAAATTACTAGAAATTTCGCTAAAGAAGACCCTATTACAGAAACCATCAAAGCGAAGGCTTACGATTCTAACATTCAAATCCCTGCAATAGTAGCAGCATACAGAACACCTTCTATGAAAGAAAGAGAAGCTTATGCTCTTGACATGTTATCTACTTATTTAAGCAGTGGTAAAAGTTCTGTTTTGTACAAAAAATTAGTAGACGAGAAAAAAATGGCAATACAAGTTGGTGCCTTTAATAATAGTCAAGAAGATTACAGTACATACATTTTATACGGAATGCCTTTAGGAGATGTTTCTTTAGCAGATTTACTAAAAGAAATTGACGAAGAAATTGTAAAAGTTCAAAACGAATTAATTTCAGAAAGAGACTACCAAAAACTTCAAAATATTTCAGAAAACCAATTCGTTAACTCTAATTCGGGTGTAGAAGGAATTGCTAGTTCTCTTGCAACGTATTATATGTTATATGGTGATACTTCTTTAATTAATAAAGAAATTGAAATTTATAGATCTATTACTAGAGAAGAAATTCAAGCGGTTGCTAAAAAATATTTAAACACGAATCAACGATTGGAAATGGAATATTTACCAAAAGAAAAAGATCAATAAAAACATAAAAGAAAAGATGAAAACTAAAATATTTACACTATTAACTTTGTTTTTAATGTCTGTTGTTGCACAAGCACAAATAGATAGATCGAAACAACCAAAATCAGGTCCAGCTCCTAAAATCGCCTTAGAAGTTCCTGGAGAATTTGAACTACCAAACGGCTTAAAAGTTTTAGTCGTAGAAAACCACAAATTACCTCGTGTTTCTTATAGTTTAACTATTGACAACAAACCCGTTAAAGAAGGAGATATCGCTGGAGTTTCTGGATTATTAGGCAGCATGCTAGGAAACGGAACATCTAGCATTAGCAAAGATGCATTTAATGAAGAAATAGACTTTCTTGGCGCTAGAATGAGCTTTAGATACAATGGTGGTTATGCAAGTTCACTATCTAAATATTCCGATAGGATTTTAAAGCTAATGTCAGATGCCATTAATAACCCATTATTAACGGAAGAAGAATTTCAAAAAGAAAAAGATAAAGCTATTGAAGGCTTAAAATCTAACAAAAAGAGTGTTGATGTTGTTGCAGGTCGTGTTGGTAGCGCTTTAGCTTATGGTACACACCATCCTTACGGAGAATTTGTAACCGAAGAAACGATTAATAAAACAACGTTAAAAGACGTTAAAACTTTTTACGAAAGATATTATACGCCTTCCAATGCCTATTTAGTAGTTGTTGGTGATGTAGATTACACAACGATTGAAAGACAAATTAGAAATTATTTTTCTACTTGGGAAAGCAAACTAAAAGTGGTTTCTACAGTACCAGAAGCAATGCCAAATGTGCAATACACGCAAATCAATTTTGTAGACATGCCAAATGCTGTACAGTCTAACATTTCTTTAACTAGTAATGTTGATTTAAAAATGAGCGATCCCGATTACCATGCTGTTTTAATTGCTAATAAAATATTAGGTGGCGGTTTTAACAGTTACTTAAACATGAATCTTCGTGAAGTACATGCTTACACTTACGGCGCTCGTTCTAGTGTTGGATCAGACAAATATGTATCTCGTTTTAAAGCTGGAGCAGCAGTTCGAAATGCAGTTACAGATAGTGCTGTTGTAGAAACTTTAAAAGAAATAAAACGCATTAAAGAAGAACCAGTTTCCGCACAAGCATTAGAAAATGCAAAAGCAAAATATCTTGGTGACTTTGTTTTAAATCTTGAAGACCCACAAAATATTGCCCGTTATGCATTAAACATCAAGTTGAATGATTTACCAAAAGATTTTTACACTACGTACTTACAAAAAATAAAAGCGGTAACTATAGAGGATGTAACCAGAGTAGCAAATAAATATTTTGGTACAGATAGCGCTAGAATTGTTGTAGTAGGAAAAGGTAGCGAAGTGCTAGAAAATTTAGAGAAAATCACCTTTAACGGAAGCAATGTACCAATCAAATATTATGATGCGTACGCAAATCCAGTGGAAAAACCAAACTACAATATAGAAATGCCAAGTGACATCGATGCAAATACAGTACTTAACAAGTATCTTGATGCTATTGGTGGAAAAGCGAATTTAGATAAAGTAAATTCTGTTTTTATTACTGCGGAAGCAGAATTACAACCAGGTATGATGATGCATCTAGAAATGAAGAAAACATCTAAAGACCAATTTGCAACCGAAGTTTTTGCCATGGGACAATCGATGATGAAAACGGTTGTTGATGGGGAAGCCGGATACAAAGTACAACAAGGACAACGTTCTGAAATGACACCGGAAGAAGTAAAGGAAACCGTAAAAGAAGGGTCTCCATTCCCGGAAGTAAACTACTTAAATAATAGCGGCGTTACTTTAGAGAAAATTGAAGATATCGATGGTGAAAAAGCATACAGAATTAAAATCTCTGAAGAGCAAACTAACTTCTACAGCGTAGAAACTGGATTAAAAATAAAAGTAGATAAATCTACCGAAATGGGATCTGCGTCTACTTATTTAACAGAATACCAAGAAGTATCTGGTGTGAAATTTCCGTTTAAAATCGGACAAACAAATGGACCACGTAAATTTGATTTTGTAGTAAAAGAAATTAAAGTAAATGAAGGTGTTACAGATGCAGATTTTGACTAATTAGAATTAATCATACAAACCATAAACCGAAGCGTAACTGCTTCGGTTTTTTTTTATTAATTACTTAGAAGTTATCTTTGAGTTGTTCTTTTTTGCGACAAATAAACACCAATTAATATAATACCAGAAGCAAAAGCTTGCAACATACTAAAACCTTCTCCGTCTAAAACTCCCCAAATTAAAGCTACAATTGGCATAACATACGTCACCGAAGAAGCAAAAACTGGAGTAGAAATTTGCACCAATGTATTAAAAAGCACTTTCGCTAAAGCCGTACCAAAAAACGACAACAAAGTAACATAAAGTATAGAGGCACCTAGCTCGGGCTTACTAAATGTAGTTTCCGTGAAAAAGTCAGTAAACAATAAGACAATAATAGCAGGAATAAAGATAATGACATAGTTTCCCGTTGCAATCGCTAAAGGTTTAACGTCTTGTAAATACCTTTTTATAATATTTACATTTACTGCATACATAAAGGTAGAAACAATAATAAATCCAGCATACATATAGTTCTGTTCCGGATTTAATGCTGCGCCTTGTAATATCAATATTGCGGTACCAATAAAACCAACAATAACACCTAAAACCTGTCTTTTTGTGGAAGCTATTTTAAAAACAGCAAATCCAAGTAATATGGTATTTAATGGCACTAAAGAATTTAATACAGAAACCACTGCACTATCAATTTCCGTTTCGGCAATCGCAAAGAAAAAAGCAGGAATAAACGATCCGAAAAAGCCAGAAATAGCAATCCATTTCCAATCTTCTTTTTTTATGGTTTTCACTGTTTTATAACCAGCAACAAACAAAAACAAACCAGTTATTATAGTTCTTAAAGCTCCTAATTGATACGGATTTAAACCAATAAGTGCTTTTTTAATAAGTATAAACGATGTGCCCCAAATTAGAGACAAAACGATAAGGTAGAACCATTTTTTGTTGTTCTGAAACATACATCCTTTTTTAGTACTACAAATGTGCTACTTTTTAACACAATTAACAGCAAATAATTATTAGATTTGCAAACAGTTGAATAATAAAAACTTATACGATGAGACAAATAAAAAAAATAGCAGCAATAGCTGTAATCGCTTTAGCAGCATTTAGTTGCAAAAACGAATCTAAAGCAGAAGTAGTTACAGTAGAAACAGAAACTGCTGTAGAAACTACAAAAGCAGCATTAGATCCAAATGCTACATATGCAAAAGCAGAATTCACTATAGAAGGTATGACTTGTGCAATTGGATGTGCAAGAACTATTGAAAAGAAACTAGCTAAAATGGAAGGTGTAAAATCTGCAAAAGTAGATTACGACAAAAAATTAGCAATGGTAGAATATGACAATGCTAAAGTTACTACCACTTCTTTAGAAGAAACAGTAACGAAGGTTGGAGAAACATATACCGTTAAAGAAATGAAAACGGTAGAATCTTTTACAGGTAAAAAAGCAGAAGCATCTACAGATAAGAAAACAGCTTGTGCAGCAGATTGTAAAAAAGCGTGTTGTGCCAATAAAGCAGAAGTTTCTTCTTCAGATAAAAAAATGACTTGTGGCGCAGACTGCAAGAAAGCATGTTGTGCGGATAAGGCTAAGTCTTAAAAAACAAAGTATTATTATATCTAAAAGGCTTCTCTATGAGAAGCCTTTTTTATTTCCAGGTAATACTTTCCATGATATGCTTAATATCATTTTTTAAATAGCTTGCAGCAGGAAGTATAGAATCAAAATTAGGCTTTATATAGAAGTACAACGAGCCTGTTAAAAAATGATCGGTACTATCGGTTACATAAAACTGGGATTGTGATGCAGCGTTACCACCAACTTCGTAAAACATTCCGTAGACCTTGTTTTTAGGATTTTCAAATAAATCACTAAAGATTTCATCTGCTTTTTGCGTGTGTTCTTGTGTGAAATTTTGCGCATCTCGCAAATAAGAAATTAATTTCTCTTCGCTTTTATTTATTGATTTATACGTTAAGTAAATGGTTCCTTTTAAAGTTGGATACTCTAAGTTTACACCATAACTATCCTCTCCTTTTAACTTTCTTGTTTTAACATTTGTTGCCAACGTATTTTTTTCAAAAGCAAAAGGCATGTTTAAATTAGTCGCTACATAATTAGGCGCTGGATATTCTAATCGTAATTTCGCTTCTGGTTTAGGTGTTGTTTCGTTTCCGCAAGAAGTAGCTAGAATGCAAATGGCTACAAATAAACTTTTTAAAATTATAATATGTTTTGGTTTATAGATCATAAAGTATGCAGTGTTCCGTGTTCTAATATATATTAAGGAATAGTAACTTTTACGCGTATTATTCGTTTTTTATCTAATGCTTCAATAGTAAAAACATAATCTTGAAAAAGTATTTTACTATTCGTTTTCGGGAAACTTCTAGAAATCTCTAAAACAAAACCAGCTATCGTTTCCGCTTCTCCCTTTTTATTTTCAAAAATATCTTGTTCGTCTAATCTTATGACTTTATAAAAATCTTTTAAAGCTGTTTTACCTTCAAAAACATAATTTTTATCATCTAATTTAGAATACACTAATCCTTCGTCATCAAACTCATCGCTAATATCTCCCACTATTTCTTCAATAATATCTTCTAAAGATATAAGTCCGGAAGTCCCTCCATATTCATCTACAACCACAGCCAAATGGACTTTCTTTTCTTGAAACTCAGCCATTAAATCATCTAGCTTTTTATTTTCAGGCACAAAAAATGGTTCTCGTAATAAGGTTTTCCAATCTAATTGTTTTCTATCGATAAAAGGCAACAAGTCTTTAACGTATAAAACGCCAACAACCGTATCTATATTATCTTTATATACAGGAATTCTAGAATAGCCATTTTTAATGATCTCAGGAATTATCTCTGCATATTTTTGTTCTACGTTTAATGCAAAAATATCTATTCTTGGTCGCATCACCTGTTTGGTATCTGTATTACCAAAAGAGACAATACCTTGCAGTATTTTTTGTTCTTCTTTAGTAGTGTCTTCATCACTTGCCAACTCTAGCGCTTGGGAAAGTTGATCGACACTTAGATTGGATTTTTGTTTCGCAAATTTATTATTAATTGCTAATGTAATGCTTCGCATTGGTAAGCTTATAGGCGAAAAAACAACATCTAGAAAACGTATAGGATACGCCATAAATGTGGCAAATTTCAATCTATTTCTAATGGCATATACTTTGGGTAAAATTTCACCGAATAGCAATATTAAAAAGGTAACTAAAACAACTTCTAAAATAAATTTTACAGCTGAAGAGCTTATACTTTCAAACATAAAATTACCTAAATAAGCAAACAGAATTACGATTGCAATATTTATAAAATTATTAGCAACTAGAATGGTTGCCAATAGTTTTTTAGGTCTTTCTAATAAATAGGAAATTATTTGAATTGGTTTCGCATTTTCCTCTAAACCTTCTTCTATATCTGTATCTGTTAAGGAAAAAAAAGCCACTTCTGCTCCTGAGATTAAAGCAGAACAAAGCAATAGCACAAATAAGAGTACAAAACCACTTACAATTGAAAAATCAATAGCTAAATTTATTAGTAAAAAACTCGAGGGTTCGGGATCCAAAGATTATATTTTTAGTTAAACGTTAAAAGGGAAGATCATCCGCATCGTCTTCTGCAACTGGCGCACTAGCTTTTGGTTGCGTTGCTTGCGGCTGTGCTGCTTCCGGTTTTTGTTGTTGCGGCTGCGCACTATTTGCAGAACCACTGTCATTTTTTGTTGTTAAAAAAGTAAAGTCATTACATTGTATTTCTGTAGAAAAACGATCGTTTCCACCTTCATCTTGCCATTTTCTGGTTTTAATTCTTCCTTCTATATATACTTTATCTCCTTTGCTTAAATACTTTTCGCAAATTTCTGCACCTTTATTACGTACCACTACATTATGCCATTCGGTATTAGTAACACGTTCGTTAGTTTGCTTATTAGTGTAGGTTTCATTCGTTGCAATAGGAAAACGGCCAACACAACCACCTCCCTCAAAATAATGCATTTTTACTTCATCTCCTAAATGCCCAATTAGCATTACTTTATTTAACGTACCTGACATGATATCTTGTTTTTAATGTTCCACAAAATTACGCTTTTGCAATTGATAAACTTAAAATTAATAAAAAAATATGATATAGACTAATACCTGTTTAATCCTCTAATAATACCAGCCGTATTGTTTCTTTTAAATTTAAAATTAACGATAGTCTTAACACACCATTTGACTCCCAAATTAAGATACCGTTTCTAAAAATTAAAAGCTTCCATGAAATTAGAAAGCAACACAGGAACAGGATAATCTATTATTTCGTTTATAGCAATCCCTTCCACGAGAAGCTGATCTGTTTCTATAATCCAAAACTTAGTATGCAAATGCTGATGTGATAGTTTATGAATAATTGCCTCTTCATTATATAAGGACAAACTAAAGGAAGAAGTATTGATTAAAGCATGATTCTTTAATTGAGAATGCAACGCATTAAAATTCATACTCGCCTTACTCTCTATTAAAGGAAACTGATATAGATTTTGCCAAATACCTTTTCCTTCCCTTTTTTCTAAAATAGTTTTTTTATCTACGGAAACAAACACCAAAAAATTAAAATGTTTTGTTTTAGGTTTTAGACTCTTCTTCTTTACTGGTAACTCTGTAATTAAGTTTTTCTGTAAAGCAATACAACCACCTTGTAACGGACAAATAGTACAATCCGGATTTTTAGGCTTGCATTGTCTCGCACCAAACTCCATAATAGCTTGATTAAACTCTGCTGGATCTTTTTTATCTATTAATTTTTGGGCCAATACTTTAAACTCCTTTTGACCTGCTGTACTATTAATAGGAGTAGCAATCCCGAAATATCTAGAAAATGCACGATATACATTGCCATCTACCACAGCGCAAACCTCATTAAAACAAATAGAAGCAATAGCGCTTGCGGTATAATCACCTACACCTTTAAGTTTTAATAAGTCTTTATAGTTATCTGGAAAGATCCCATGAAGAGAATCTACTATATATTTTGCAGTTGCATGTAGGTTTCTAGCTCTAGAATAATAGCCCAAACCTTGCCATAATTTTAAAACATCGCTCTCCTTTGCACTTGCAAGATCAAAAATTGTTGGAAAATTAGTAACAAAAGCTTCATAATAAGGTAATCCTTGATCCACTTTAGTTTGTTGTAAAATGATTTCAGACAACCATATAAAGTACGGATTGGTAGTTCTTCGCCATGGTAAATCCCTCTTGTTTTCTGAATACCAATGTGTTAAAGTTTTGTTTATAGTCATTTATTATATATAGTAACTGCAAAAATAAACGTTTATTAGGTTAAATTTAAGTGAATTAGGTTTGAAATATTGAAATTTAAATTCCTATATTTGCATCCCTTAATAACTGATTACAATAATTAAAAATAATAGAGAATGACTAAGGCTGATTTAGTAGCAAAAATTTCTGAGAAATTAGGAATTGAAAAAGGAGATGTTCAAGCAACGGTTGAAACATTTATGGAAGAAGTAAAAACTTCTTTAGAAGGTGGTGACAATGTATACTTAAGAGGATTTGGAAGCTTCATCATTAAGACAAGAGCGGAAAAAACTGGTAGAAATATTTCTAAGAATACAACTATAAAAATACCGGCTCATAATATTCCAGCATTTAAACCTGCTAAAGTATTTGTAGAAGGAGTGAAAACAAATGTAGACGTTAAGTAAGACGCTAAAATAATATTAATTTAAAAAAGATCAAACTTATGCCAAGTGGTAAAAAACGCAAAAGACACAAGGTTGCTACGCATAAGCGTAAAAAAAGAAGACGCGCTAATCGTCACAAAAAGAAGAAATAGATTGAAAAAGTAGTTAATAGCTACTTTTTTGGTTTATAGCAAACGTTCTTTGAAATGAGTTCTATAAAAACACGTAATACCTTGCGTTGTTTGAACTCCACGGATTTAAAAACCCTGTGATTTCTAATCATAGTTAAAGTTAATAGATAGCTTTAACTATGATTAGAAAAATAATGTATAATCCATCTGTACTTAATTGTATGGATAAAAATTAACAAAATGGATAAAGAATTGATCATTAGATCTAGTTCCAACCACGTTGATTTTGCCTTATTAAAAGATGGAAAACTTATTGAATTACAAAAAGATGAAGATGGTAACGATTTTTCTGTTGGCGATGTGTTTATTGCCAAAACCAGAAAAGCTGTTCCTGGTCTAAATGCCGCATTTGTTAATGTTGGCTATGAAAAAGATGCATTTTTGCATTATCATGATTTAGGACCAAAACTACCTTCCCTTTTAAAATTCACAAAAAGTGTAAGCACAGGTAAACTAAATGATTTTTCATTAAAGAATTTCCCATTTGAAAAAGATATTGATAAAAACGGTAGCATTGCTAACGTTATAAAATCAAATCAATCGTTACTGGTACAAATAGTAAAAGAACCAATATCTACAAAAGGCCCTAGAATAAGCTCTGAGCTTTCTATTGCTGGTAGATATATTGTTTTAGTTCCTTTTTCTGATCGCATTTCTATTTCTCAAAAGATAGAAAGTAAAGAAGAAAAAGAAAGACTAAAACGATTGGTTAAAAGTATTACTCCAAAAGGTTTTGGCGTAATTATACGTACCGTAGCAGAAGGCAAAAAAGTAGCTGAACTAGATAAAGATTTACAAAATTTGTTAGGTCGTTGGACCGCAATGTGTAAAAAGCTACATAAAGCACCGCATCCAAGTAAAGTATTAGGAGAAATGAATAAAGCTTCTTCTATTTTACGAGACATCTTTAATGATTCCTTTACCGGAATTCATGTGGATGATGAGGCGCTTTACGTTCAAATTAAAGATTATGTGCAACTTATTGCACCAAAAAAAGAATCCATAGTTAAATTGTATCAGTCAAACGTTCCAATATTTGAAAAATTTGGAGTGGAAAGACAAATTAAAACCTCTTTTGGGAAAACTGTTTCCATGGCAAAAGGAGCATATTTGGTAATAGAACATACCGAAGCGCTTCATGTTGTAGATGTAAATAGTGGAAACCGCTCTAATAAAGCCAATTCACAAGAGGATACAGCACTTGAAGTTAATTTAATTGCAGCAACAGAAATGGCCAGACAATTGCGTTTACGTGATATGGGCGGAATTATTGTTGTTGATTTTATTGATCTAAATACTGCTGAACACAGAAAAAAGCTTTTCAACCATCTACGTGATGAAATGCAAGATGATAGAGCTAAACATAAAATACTACCTCCAAGTAAATTTGGATTGATACAAATAACTAGACAAAGAGTAAGACCAGAAATGAACATTAAAACTCGCGAGGAAAATCCGGATGAGATTATTAATGGTTCCGAAGTTGAAGCTCCAATCAGTATTGTTCCTAAAATCAAAGATGATATGGAACGACTATTTAAAAAAGACTATCAGAAGGTGACTTTAAACACACATCCTTTTATAGCAGCCTTTTTAACAAAAGGTTTTCCATCGATACGTTCAAAATGGTTTTTTGAACATAAGAAATGGGTGAAAATTTTACCAAGAGATGCTTACACATATTTAGAATATCATTTTTTTGATAAAGATGGTAATCAAATAAAAAAATAAAAAAAGCCTTACTTTAAAAAGTAAGGCTTTTTTGTTTTATACACTTTCGTGTTTTCTAAACTAGTCACTATTTATAGCAACACCAAAATTACGGAACACAAAAAAACCACCTCATTTGAGGTGGTTTTTTAATGTATCTACTTTTTCTGTTTGTCTTATTTATTGTTAGGACCTCCACTTACAATAATAAACTCACTACGTCTATTAATTTGGTGATCTTCTTCGGTGCACTTAGAGCCACAGCTGATTTTTAAGGCACTTTCACCTTTACCAACACCTGTTATTCTACTTGCATCAATACCTCTTGAGATAACGTACTGCACCGTGGATTGTGCACGTCTACTAGATAATTTTTCATTATATCTTGCAGGACCTCTACTATCGGTATGTGATTCTGCTAAAATAACCATATCCGGGTATTTAGTCATAACAGATACAAGCTTGTCTAACTCAAAAGCACCTTGTGCCGTAATATTCGATTTATCAAAATCAAACAATATTGGGTTTAAGACTACTCGATCTGCAACTATTATTTTCTCTATAGGATTTAGAGCGATCTGTAATGCTTGTTCTTTTTCTCTACTTCCTGAAAAATCTACAGTGTTGCTTTCGTAATCATTATATGCAGCTGCTATATGTAATGCATTATCACAAGGAACAGTATATACTACTTCACCAATAGCATTAGATGTTTCTGTTGCCAAAGTTTGCCCTTTTACATCTGTAATGGTAACTATTGCACCAGCAATTGGATTGCTAGTCTCACTATCTACAACTGTAGTAGTAACCATAACAAGACAAGGTTCTAGTCTTTTTATAGCATAAATATCATCACTTCCTTTTCCACCTTCTCTATTAGAAGACACAAAACCTTCTCCAGTTTCTTCGTTGATGGAAAATGCTAAATCATCCGCATTACTATTTACAGGAATTCCTGCATTCACAACTTTTCCAGATTCATTCGTATAAAACACATCCAATCCACCAATTCCTAAATGACCATTAGAAGAGAAATACAAGGTTCCGTTATCACTAATAAACGGGAACATTTCTTGTCCTTCTGTATTCACTGTGTCGCCAAGATTTTCAGCTTCACCATACGTACCATCTCCATTTATTGAGGCTTTATAAATATCATATTTACCATGTCCTCCCTTCATATCTGAAGCAAAATATAAGGTTTTACCATCTTTGCTTACAGAAGGATTTTTCACAGAATAGCTATCATTATTAAAAGGTAAAGGTTTTACATTTTTCCAAGAGTCACCAGATTTACTTGCTTTATATAAGTGTATTACACTTATTTTAGTTTTCGTTTCTTCAATTTTTTCGTAAACACCATCAAAAAAGCTTTCTCTTGAAAAATACATCGTATTTCCATCTGGACTAAAAGAAACAAGTCCTTCATGATATCTTGTATTAATGTTTCCCGTAACCGCTTTAGCTTCTACATTATCTATGTCTGAAATTGCTACTTGATAGATATCTAAAAATGGTTCTTCATTCCAACCATACGTCTTTCTTGCATTATTTCTAGCGGAAGAAAAGTATAAAACACCATCTTTTAAAGTCCCTCCAAAATCGGAAGCCTCAGAATTAAAATCTAAATTTTTAGTTTCATATTCTTGAATCCCTTCTAATATACCAGGAAGATAATCTTGGTTAGAAACAAAAGCTACAGCTCTATCATCTTTTGGGCTCGCTTCTGCAAATTTTTGCATCCATTTATTAGAGTCGCTATACTTACCGTTTGCTTTTAGCATTTGCGAATAGTTATACATCATTTCTTCATCTTGCGACGTTTCTAATGCTTTTGCATACCATTTTTCTGCTTCGGTGGTGCTAAAGATATTGTAGTTAGCTTCTGCCAATTTCCCATACACATAAGCATCTGCTTTTCCATTTTCAACTAATTTATTGTAAGACGCAATGGCTTCCATAAATTCAAATTTATCAAAATGTTTATCTGCTGTTTTTGTGTATTTATTTTGAGCAGTTAAACTTACACTACTCAATAATAGTAATGTTATAAATATTTTTAAGTTTTTCATTTTTTTTAGCTTAACTGATTAGAAATAACGTGGTGAACGAGATACTTTTTTAGCAAAAGTAATATCGAAATTAATAAACACTTCGTGTGATGAACTTGTAGAGTAATTTAAATCGGATTGAATAGCATCATACGCATAACCAATTCTTAAATTAGGTGCTACCATAAAGTTTATCATACCACTAAAAGAATCTTCCAGTCTGTATCCAACTCCTACTTCAACAATATCATACATAAATACATTGGCATTGATATCAAAACTTGAAGGCGCATCAAATGCTGTTTTAAACATGGCATGAGGCTTTAATTTAAAGTTCTCCGATAAATTAAATACATAACCTGCTGCTGCAAATAAATGTTGTGTTTCTGAACCAATATTTAAACCATTAGCATCTAAGTGCGTTGCGTTCAAAATATTTGGCATAGAAGCAGAAATATAATATTTGTTTGGTTTGTAAAAATAAACTCCAGCTCCAATATTAGGTGTTACTTCATTGATATCTTGAAAAAGGTCATCATCTGCATCCGTTAATTCTAAACTTCCTAATCCTATATCATGAAATGTTGCTCCTGCTTTTAAACCGAAGGCTAATTTATTATCAGCTCCCATTGGTAAAGTATAGGAGAAATCTGCATAGGCATTTGTTTCTCTTACGGGTCCAATTTCATCACTAATAAAAGACAAACCTAAACCAACTTTTTTACCAACTGGAGAATGAATTGCGAAGGTTCCCGTTTTAGGAGCTCCTTCTAAACCAACCCATTGGCTTCTATATAGCATACCAACTGCAACTCCTTCATAGGAACCTGCATATGCTGGATTTACAACATTCATGTTATACATATACTGTGTGTACTGCGGATCTTGTTGTGCTTGCATTTGAACAACAAACAAGAAAGCGAGAATAATATATAATTTTTTCATTTTAATTAATTAGTTTATTAGTTTTCTCTATTAATGTATATCCAAGATGTTCTAGTCTTATTTCCTTGATATTCCATCTTATAGAAATAAGTACCTACTGGAAGTTCATCACCGCCATCAGACTGACCATACCATTCATTAGTATAGTTTGTTTTTGAATATACTTTCATACCATGTCTATTGAAAATCTCTAATCGACTTACATCATATCCTCTTAAATCGAAAGCATCATTCTTACCATCATTATTAGGAGATATACCTTGAGATATAATACAATTAATGCTTTCTACTAGTACTTCGTTTGTTGCAACACAACCACTAGCATCTGTAACCTTAACCACATAGTTATAAGTACTTCCAGACATTGGAGGTGTAAAGAGGCTCTCATCTATTACAATTACATTATCTCCAACGGCATTAGTATGTAATAATGAATTCATATCATCATATAATTCATATGTCGCAGTATTAGCATCGTAACCATCATTTATTGGACCTACAGTTAATTCATAAATAGCACCATTACAATCTGGAAGGATTACATAATCAAACACATCTATAAGTAATGTTAAGTTTTGTGCATTTGGTACTGAACAAGCATCAGAAATAGCATACTCTACAGTATACGTAGCTCCTGCTGTTCCTCCAGAAACTTCTCCGGTTACCATATCTATCATTGCGCCATCTGTAGGTGTTGGATTAAATGTGAATGTACCTCCTAAATCTCCAGTTATATCTGCGGTTCCTCCATCACAAGACGCCGTCATTGTAAATGAAGTATCACTTGTTAATAAAGTAGTTATTGTTTGAGCGCTGGTTTGCGGACATATTCCACCAGTTGTATACTCTATAGTATATACTGTTTCAGAACCTCCTCCTGTAACGGTTCCAGTTGCAGCATCAATTACTGCTCCATCTGTTGGTGCTGGTGCTTGGAATGCAAACGTTCCTCCTGTATCTCCTGTTATATTGGCTATACCACCATCACAGGTTGCTGTCATAGTAAATCCGGCATCTTCTCCTAAAGTTACCGTAACATCTACCGTACTTGTAGCTGCACATGCTCCTGTTGCAGGCGTAGTATATTCTACAGTATAGGTAGTTTCAGAAACTCCATTAGTAACTGTTCCTGTTGCAGGATCAATTACAGCACCATCTGTTGGCGTTGGATCTTCAAAAGCAAAAGTACCTCCTAGTGTTCCGGTTACATTTGCTGTACCACCATCACATGTTGCTGACATAGTAAATGTAGCATCTTCTAACCCTGAAGGGTCTACTGTTATTGTTACTTCGTCAGTTAAAGTAGATGTTCCTCCTGTACAAAGTTCATACGTTACTGTTGCAGTATACGTTGTTGTTTCTGTTGGAGTTACGGTAACATTCTCTATGTTTCCTAAAGAAGTAGCTCCATCAAACCATTCGAATGTATAATTTGGTATTCCTGCAGAAGGTGCAAATCTATAAGATTCATTAGATGCAGTCCAAGGTCCTGTATTTCTATCTACCGGAGTAAAAGCAACTGTTCCTGCTACATTTTGAACACCAATAACGGCATTTCCACTATTCCAACCTGTACATGTCGGTTTATCAAATACATTAACATCGATATTATTAGAGGATTCGTATAAAATAATTTGACTGCTAGAGATTAAATCAGTACAACTAAATTGAGCTACATCTGTATAGTTAACTACAAACATTCTGTAAGGCGCTGTACCAATAACTAAATAGTTAATGTCTCCAGATACAGCAGGATTAATATCGTGTCCTACACCAAAAATATTACCTTGAGCTAATGCGTTATCGGTATTATTAGGTAAACTATCTGTAAAGCCCCAGTCGTTATATCCTCCAGCATTCTCTAATTCAAAAGATAAAACACCATTAGAACCTACAAGAATCTGGCTATAAATATTACCAAAGAAACAGAATTGGAATCCAATATCTAAAGCTTCAGACCAAGTATCATCAATATCAAGACTTGTTGGTGTACCTCCAATTGTAGTAGGTAACGGACAAGTATCTAAACCATTGATAACGTATGTATTTGTATCCTGTCCAAATAAATGGAAATTAGCTGCTAAATCTGTTGAAGTATCTGCACAATCTACTGTTGCGTCTTCTCCTGCATAAATAATAGAACAAGGGTTTGGTGGTGGTGGACAAATGAATGTTATTGGACTACTAATAACATCACAAGTATCATCATCACTCTTGATTGTTGTAATAATTACAATTGTATTTGCAGCATAAGGTCCCATGGTAATAATTCCAGTTTCCGTTGCTGTTTGAACAGGACTACCTTGATCATCTGAAATAAGAATAGATGCCGAACCACTGAAATCTGTAATATTAACTTCTAATATAAAATCTGGGTTATTTGGATCTGTATCACAATCACCAATAGCATTAAAAGTAACTTCTTGTGGTATACAAATGGTTTTAAAACTCTGCTCTACACAACCTATTGCTGGACCATTATCGTTATATGGTACAATAGTTACATAATGTTCTGTTGCATTATCTAAAACACCAGGGTTATAATTTAATACGTTTCCTACATCTACGTTATCTGCTACATCTGTTCCTCCAGGAGTACTACCAATAGAGATTACATAACCTGTAACTACAATAGTTGCAGGACTCCAAGTTATGTTAGTATTAATAGCTACGTCCGTTTCCCCATTTACTGGAGTTGTAATTTCTGCGTTACAAACTGGAGGTGCTAAAGGATCGAAACATGTTACATCAAAATCCCATTCATCATCTGATCCACTACTGCAACTAACAGAACCATCCGATTCATAAAAAACAACAATTCTATCTGTTGTAGAGAAAAAGGATAAACCAGCTAAAACTCCACCAGCTCCACCAGTTCCTTGATAAATAAGTGTACCATCACCTTCTTCAATTCGCAATGTATCACAACAAGTTTCAATTGTTCCTGCATTAAAGATCATACTTAAAGGGTTTCCATTAGAACTTTGAAAACTAAAAATTTCTAAATAGTTACCATTTCCATTTCCTCCACTATTATTTTCATAGCAAAAAAGTGTATTTATAACTTGACTGGATGGGCAATCTACAATTTGATTAGGATCTGATCGAGTAGTATAACTTTCTTCGGTACACCCGGTTGCAAATCCATTATCATTATATGGTACTATAGTAACATAATAGGTAGTTTCATAATTTAATATACCTGGCTCATACGTTAATACATTACCTACATCTAGATTATCTAAAATATCTACAGCTCCAGGACTTGTACCTATAGATAGGTAATATCCTGTTACAAATACGGTTGCTGCATTCCATACTAAATCTTCATTTTCACTAACATCTATCGCTCCATTAGCTGGTGAATTTAAAGATGCATTACAATTAGGCACTGCACTAGTATCTACGCATGTAACATCAAAATCCCAAGGTATATAACCACTTGAAGTACAACTTCCAGAACCATCCGATTCTACAAAAATAGTTAATGCATCTCCAATGGTAACAAAATTAAGTCCTGTTAAATCCCCTCCATTATCTCCTTCATATATTACAGAATCATCTGCATCTGTAATTCTTATCGTATCCCAAAAGTCTTCAATATCTCCAGAATTAAATACAATAGATAAAGGTGCACCATCTGAGCTTTGAAAGTTAAATATTTCAACAAAAACACCATTAGTACCATTATCATAACAGTACGTAGTATTTATAATTTCGTTAATAGAACAATCTACTACTTGATAAGGATCACTTTCTGTTGTAAAGCTTTCTTCATTACAATTAATCGCAGAACCATTATCATTATAAGGAACTATAGTTACATAATATACTGTTTCATAAAGCAAACCTCCTGGGGTATAACTTGTAACTAAACCAACATCTAAATTATCAATAAGTTCTGTTCCTCCAGGTGTTGTACCAACAGAAAGTACATAACCAGTAACTATTATAGAAGCTGGACTCCAAACTAAATCTGCATTGGAATTAACATCAACTTCTCCATTTGCAGGAGCTATTAAAGATGCATTACAATTTGGTATTGCAGTAGTATCTACACAAGATATATCAAAATCTAGAGGCACATAATTGTTAGACTCACAACTTATAGAACTATCACTATCTATTTCTATAAAAACAAAACCAGAAGGAGCAATAACAGAAACACCTGCCATATCTCCTCCATTGTTATCATCATATAATACAGTTCCTGTATTATCTGTACCATCATATATAGTAACCTCATCACAACAAGCTTCCATAATACCTGCGTTAAAGAACACATTTAGTGGAGCACCATCAGAGCTTTCAAAAGACCAAGTCATTGTCTCGTTAATAGTATAACAATACACGGTATTAATTGGTGCTCCTGAGCTACAATCTACTGGTGCATTAGGATCTGACCCTGTAGTAAAGATGTTTTCTGTACATCCTATTGCATCTCCATTGGAGTTAAAAGGAATTATACTCACATAATACGTAGTGGCATATTCTAAATCTGGTAAATCATAGGTTGTTGATAAACCTACATTTACATTATCTGCAATTTCTGTTCCTCCAGGAGTTGTACCAACAGTTACAGTATACCCTGCAGGTATTCCTGTTGCGGTAGACCATTCTAAGTCTGTGTTAATGGAAACGGCTGTACTACCAGATGGTGTAATTAAACTAACACAAGATGGCGGATCTTCCACTACTTGCGTTGCCGAAATATTATCTAAGTAAATAAAATAGGACCCTGAAGACCAGTTCGCATTTAAACGAAATTTAAAATCGGAACCAACTGGCAAACTTGCAGCAGGAACAATTACAGACCAACCAGTACAAATATCTGTTGTACTATGGTTTATATCATTAATAGTCTCAACTGTTGTCCAAGTTCCTCCATCATTTGTAGAGTACTCTATTAAAATTTCTCCCCATCCTGGAACAGTTCCATTTACTACATCTGGCCAATCGACTATTTTATAGTCAAAAGCTATTGTTAAATCAGTTCCATTTGACTGTCCTGCGACATTTGGCGAAGTCAGTTGCGCGTCCAAATTATCTATGCTTAGGTTTGCTCTTATAGAGTTACCGTCACAGTTTTCAAAAAAAGAAATGGTGTAATCTTCTAAATCACTTGTCCAACCTGTGGGCAAAGTAAATCCGGAATCGAAATTTTCTACTAAACCTACTTGAGAGAAGCCAATAATAGACATAAACCCAAATAATAGGGAAAGGGTAATTTTTTTCATTTTATGGTTAAGGTTAGTTATTAAAATATTAAATATATCTTCCATAATCCGCTGTTAAACAAACTATTATATTTAATTGAAATTTAAATATTAAAACACCAAATAAATTCTGGTGCTTTAATTAAATACCTAAAGTATAAAAAAAGATTATGCCTAATAAATTAACTTTACTTTAATAGATTAAATACGCATATTTACGATAAAAGGTTAGATTTATTAACAAGTACGTGGTTTTTTCAAATGCTATGCTGCAGGGTTTGGAATCGCATTATGAACCCCTTTTATTTGATCCAAAATACCCGCATTTAGCTCTACATTTACACTACCTAAATTCTCTTTTAATTGAGACATTGTACTTGCTCCTATTATATTGCTAGTAACAAAAGGTTGTTGTGTTACAAATGCTAAAGACATTTGCGCAAGAGACATATTATTTTCTTCCGCAATTTTTAAATATTGCTGAGTAGCTTCCGTACAAGAATCACTACTATACCTTTTAAATCTTGGGAATAATTTCAATCTAGAATTATCTGCAGCTGTTCCTTTAATATATTTACCAGATAGCACACCAAATGCCATTGGTGAATATGCCAATAAACCTATATTTTCACGCATTGCTATTTCTGCCATATCCCCTTCAAAAATACGATTTAGCAAAGAGTACGCATTTTGAATGGTAATCATTTTTGGTAAGTTATGCTTTTTAGATTCTTCTAAATAACGCATGGTTCCCCAAGCTTTTTCATTAGATATTCCTATTTGACGAATTTTCCCTTCTTTTACAATTTCATCTAAAGTATGTAAGATCGTATTAAAGTTGTCTTGCCATTTATCTTGTGGATTGTGTGCGTAATCTCTAGTTTCAAAAGTATTGGTTTGTCTTTCTGGCCAATGCAATTGATATAAATCTATATAATCGGTTTGTAAACGTGCTAAACTTTTGTTTACCGCATCTTTTATTGCTTCTGGTTTAAAACCATTTGTTCTAATATGTGCTGTATAATCTCCTGGTCCTGCAATTTTTGATGCTAAAACCACTTTATCTCTATTTCCAGATTTCTTAAACCAATTACCTATAATGCGCTCTGTTTCTGCGTACGTTTCTTCGGTTGCAGGAACAGGATACAATTCTGCGGTATCAAAGAAATTCACACCTTGATCTAACGCATAATCCATTTGCTCAAAACCTTCGTCTTGGGTGTTTTGATTCCCCCAAGTCATGGTTCCTAAACAGATTTTACTTACTTTAATATTGGTGTTTGGTAGTGTAGTATATTTCATGAAAATAAATTTTAGATCACTTCGCTTCTAGATATTAAAACAAAGACTATTATTAAATATCTTTTAAAAGCTTTGTTACCTCATCTAACTTAGGCGTTAAAATAACTTCTATTCTTCTGTTTTTCGCTTTCCCTTCAGCAGTATCATTCCCTGCTATTGGCGCAAATTCTCCGCGTCCAGCTGCGGTTAAGTTTCCAGGAGTAATCGCGTTGTTTTCTCTTAATATATTTACAATTGCTGTTGCTCTCTTGGTAGATAAATCCCAATTCCCTGAAATTTGTCCTGTTCCTGTGTATGGCACATTATCTGTATGTCCTTCTATTAAAACAGCAATTTCGGGATTTTCCCCTAAAACAGTTCCTAATTGTTGTACGGCTTTTTTACCTTGCGTACCAACTGCCCAACTACCAGATTCAAAAAGTAGTTTATTTTCCATAGACACATACACTTTTCCGTCACGTTGTTCTACCGTTAAACCTTTTCCTTCAAAATCTGTTAAGGCTTTAGAGATTGCATTTTTTAATTGTGTCATTGCTGCATCTTTAGACGCTATCACATTTTCCAACTCTGCAACCCTGTTAGAACGTTGTTCTAATTCGCTTTTTATTTTTTCAAGTCTTATGTTTTCCGCTTCCAAAGCTTGTTCTTTAGCTTCTAATTGCGCTAATAACTCCCTGTTTTTTTGAGAGTTTTCGGCTAATGAAGCAGAGCTGTTTTTTTCTAAAGCATCATAAGAAGCCTTAAGGTTATCTAGATTTGTTTTAGACGCATTGTAATCGGCTTGCAACTTATCGCGATTTGCAATAGCCACATCATAATCACTCTTCAATTTCGCGTAGTCATTTTCCGTTTTGTTATTCGCTCCTAATAAGGACTCGTTTTCATCCGAAAGTTTTCTATTTTCCTTTTTCAAGTGCGCATATTTAGTTTCTAAATCTTTATAGACTTTTGGCGAAACGCAGGATGTAACTAAAATGGTTGTAATTACTATTGTTAAAATTCTATTTTTCATATTGGATTTGGGTTTATTCCGTGTTTCGTGCTTACTGTGTACTGTTTTACTGTGTACTGTGTACTGTTTTACTGTTAATTAATCTATTTCTACTAAAACCGGACAATGATCACTATGCACAGCTTCTTGAAGTATAACGCTCCTTTTAATTTTTTCTTTTATAGGATTTGAAACCATTGTGTAATCTAATCGCCAACCTTTATTATTAGCTCTAGAATTTGCACGATAACTCCACCAGCTATATTCTTGTTTCTCCGGATGTATAAAACGAAAAGCATCTATAAAACCACTATCTATAAAACCGCCAATCCATTCTCTTTCTATAGGAAGAAATCCAGAAACACCTTTCATTTTCGGATTATGGATATCTATTTCTTCATGACATATATTATAATCCCCACAAATAACTAGATTAGGAATTTCCTTTTTTAGAGTATTTATATACTCCTGAAACATATCCATATATTCTAATTTATGTTCCAGTCTTGCATCATTTGTTCCCGACGGCAAGTATAAACTCATTACCGAAACACCATTAAAATCTGCACGAATATTTCTACCTTCAAAATCCATAGATTCTATTCCTGTACCATATTCTACATGGTCTGGTTCGGTTTTACTTAAAATAGCAACACCACTATATCCTTTTTTTTGTGCAGAAAACCAATAGTTATATTTGTAACCAGCTTCAACAAAAACATCTAAATCTAGTTGTTCTTCCATTGCTTTTATTTCTTGTAAACAAATCACATCCGGACTTGCTGCTTTAAGCCATCCTATAAAGTCTTTTTTAAGCGCTGCACGTATTCCGTTTACGTTGTATGATATTATTTTCAATGGGTTTTTATTTTAAAAAAGTTATGTTTCAGCTAAAATAAATAATGCTTTACATTTACACTATTATTTTAAAGTCCTTTTAACAAAAAACTATCAACAAAATATTTTAAGTATTTTGCAGTTTTAGTATCGCATGAAGTTTACATACTTTCTTTTTATATTTTTTATTGGTTTTGTTGCTATGGCACAAGATCAAGATTCTAATTACAAAACTAAAACGGTTATTGTACAAGATCGTATTGCTATAGATAGTGTGAGTATTAATGCAGCTCACTTTAATATTAGAAGAAAAGACAATTCCATTATTGATACTACGTACTATGCTGTCGATTTTGAAAAAGCGATACTTCGTTTTAAAAAACCTATAGAAACAGATTCAATAATTATTAATTATTTAAAATACCCAGAATTTTTAACCAAAACCTACAAACAGCTAGACGACAAAATCATAGTACAAAGCACAGACAACCAACAACAATTATATAAAATAAAACAATCTAGCGAAATTAACACTTTTACTCCTTTTGATGGTTTAACAACTTCTGGAAGTATTTCTCGAGGTGTTATTATTGGAAACAATCAAAATTCGGTTTTAAACAGTGAATTAGATTTACAAATTACCGGAAAGCTCAATGATAAAGTTTCCTTAAGAGCTTCCATTCAAGATGCAAATATACCTTTGCAAGAAAGTGGTTATTCCCAACGATTAGATGAATTTGACCAAGTATTTGTAGAACTTTTTAGCGACAACTGGAAAATTCGCGCGGGAGATGTCGACCTGCAAAACACAAATAGTGCTTTTGCTAATTTTTCTAAACGCGTGCAAGGTTTATCGCTTGGAGCAACGATAAATCACTCCGATTCTAAAACTAATATTTTTGCTGCAGGAGCAATTGTTAGAGGGCAATTTACTACTAGCCAATTTACTGCGCAAGAAGGGAATCAAGGTCCGTATAAACTTCGCGGTCCTAGTGGCGAATTATTTGTACTTGTAGTTTCTGGTAGTGAAATTGTTTACGTTAACGGAATTGCCTTAGAACGAGGAGAAAACAACGATTACATTATAAATTATAATGCTGGCGAAATAATTTTCAATGCCACTTTTCCTATAACCAGTGAAATGCGAATTACCGTAGATTACCAATATAGCGAACGAAACTATTCTAGATTGGTAGTTTATGGCGGCAGTAATTACGAAAGCGAAAAACTAAAACTCGGCTTTTCGGTATATAGCGAGAATGATGCAAAAAATAACCCTTTGCAACAAAACCTTTCTAGTGAGCAAGTGGAAATTCTAGCAAATGCAGGAGATGACGAAACATTAATGACTGCTCCTTCTGCAACTCCAGAAACCTATAATGAAAACAGAATTTTATACAAAAAGGAAATTGTAAGTGGTGTGGAAACTTTTGTCTTTTCTAACAATGAAGACGATGAATTATTTAGTGTTAACTTTTCTTCGGTTGGCGATAATCAAGGAAATTATATAATAAGTAGCATTAATGCTATTAGTACTATTTATGAATATGTAGCACCAATCTCTGGTGAACTTCAAGGAAACTACCAACCAATTACAAAATTAGTTGCGCCAAATAAATTACAAATTGCCGTTTTAAACGGAAACTATGCACCAACCGAAAAAACGAATATTGGTTTTGAAGTTGCTGGAAGCAAGAATGATTTGAACTTGTTTTCTAATATAGATGATGGTAATAACGATGGATTTGCAGCAAAAATAAAACTAGAACAAGCAATTATTAAAAAGGATAGTCTTTGGAGTGTAAACGCATTTGCAGATGCAAACTACATTCAAGAAGATTTTAGAACCATGGAGCGTTTATATAATGCAGAGTTTATTCGGGATTGGAATATTGAGCAATCTACAAGCAATCAAAACGTTATTAATAATGGGAATCAAACGCTTTTTGCTTCCGGAGTTCAAGCGCTTCATCAAGAAAAGGGATTAGCAAAATATCAATTTGAATATTTAAATTATTCCGAAAACTTTAACGGAAGTAGACACATTCTTTTTGGCGATTTAAATCTCAAAAAATGGCATATACTTTCCAACTCTAGTATATTAAATGCGGAATCTAATGTAAACAATTCCACTTTTTTACGAAGCTATAATCGGATTACCTATAGTTTAAAAAATGCTTGGGTTGGTACAAGATTAGCCATAGAAAACAACGAACAAAAAAATATAGAAACAGATTCCTTTACCGCATTAAGCCAACGTTATAAATCGTATGAAGTTTTTACAGGAATTGGAGATAGCACAAAAATATTTGCAGAAATTGGCTATAAACACAGGGTTAATGATAGTTTAGTAAACGGGAATCTTCAAAAAGTAAATACCTCCAATACTTATTATATCGATTCCAGAATTATTCAAAACAACAATACCAATTTATCCCTTTATGCAAATTATAGAACTTTAAATAATGTAGATACAGCATTAGAAAATGAACAATCTTTAAATTCTAGAATACAATTCAGTCAAAAATTATTTAAGCAAATGATACACTGGAATACGGTTTACGAAACCAATTCTGGAACCTTAGCGCAACAAGAATTTACGTACGTAGAAGTAGAAGCAGGACAAGGCGCATACACTTGGATCGATTACAACAACAATGGCATTCAAGAGTTAGAGGAATTTGAAATTGCCCAATTTACAGATCAAGGTACCTATATAAGAGTATTACTTCCCAATCAAGTATATGTAAAAACACATCAAAATAGATTTAGTCAAACGGTAACTTTAAATCCGTTGCAATGGTCTAATAGTGAAAACAGTTTCAAAAAAGTGGTTTCCCGTTTTTACAACCAAACTTCCTATTTAATAGACCGAAAACAAAAACGAGAAGGCAGCACTTTTAACCTCAACCCTTTTAATGATGATGCAGAAAAGCGTCTTGGTCTACAATCTAATTTTAGAAATGTTTTCTTTTTTAATAGAGGAAAACAGCATTACACAACGTCGTATACTTTTTTAACCAATAGCTCTAGAAACCTATTAACTATAGGTTCATTAGAAGCGAAATCTAAAAGTCATCAATTGCTTTTCAATCATAAATTCGCAACCAATTGGTTAGCAAATCTATTAACTAGTTTTAATACGAACGAAAGTAAAAGCGAAAACTATACGAGTAAAAATTATACTATTGAAGAAACACAACTAAACCCAAAGCTTTCCTATTTATTAAATGACAACACGCGTTTTGATATTTTTTACCAATACACAAATAAGGATAATACGATTGGAGATTTAGAAGCTTTAAAACAACAAAAATACGGCGCTTCATTCTCGTTTTCTAGCAAACAACAAATGGCAATTTCTGGAGAGTTTAATTATTTCGCCAATGCCTTTTCTGGCAATGCAAATTCTCCCGTAGCGTACCAAATGCTAGAAGGTTTACAGCCAGGCAAAAACTTTACTTGGACATTTCTAGCACAAAAAAAACTAACCAAATACTTAGATTTAAACCTAAGTTATTTTGGTAGAAATACAGAAACTAGTAAAACTATTCACACAGGGAACATTCAGTTAAAAGCTTATTTTTAACCTTTTGTAACATTTATAACATAATGTCATATCTTTTTTTATAACTTTGAGGTATGCAAAAATTATTTGCCATAGCGTTTTCTCTATTAGTGCTTTTTCAAAGCATTAATTTAAGCTCTGATGATATCTCTAAAATAGGCACGTTGTTTGAACATGCTGAATATCATCAAGAAACTTATGGCGATTCCTTTTATCAGTTTTTAGCGGAACATTATGGAAAAACCCTAATAGTTCATGAAAGCGACCATAAAGAACATGATGATTTACCATTTAAACATCATCATCAAACTTGCGTCCATACCACAGCTGCATTTACTTTTGAAAGTATAACCTTCGATTTAGATTACGAAGAATTTATAGAAATACCATGCAACTTCTTTTATAAAGAAACTATCTCTTCTTTTGAAAAACTATCCGTTTTTCAGCCACCTAAGTGCGCATAATTCATTTTAGATTTTAATCCTGTAAAATAAAAACAGGCATTTATTATTTCTTAATTTTTATGAATTATGTTAACAAACATTATCAAGTTCAGCTTAAATAATAAGCTGATTATTTTCCTATTTACAGCTTTTATTATAGGCTTTGGAATTTTTTCACTAACCCAAATACCTATTGGTGCAGTTCCAGATATCACCAACAACCAAGTACAGGTTATTACCACTTCTCGAAATTTATCTACACAAGATGTCGAGCAATTTATTACTTATCCTATCGAGCTAGAAATGGCTAATTTACCTGGAGTGGAAGAAATTCGATCGGTTTCAAAATTTGGGCTATCCGTAGTTACCATTGTGTTTAACGACAAATTAGGCACCTATTTACCTCGTCAGCTTATTGCTGAAAAAATTAAATCTGCTTCCGAACAAATCCCAGAAGGTTTTGGTTCGCCAGAAATGGGTCCAATAACTACTGGTTTGGGGGAGATTTATCAATATATTTTAGATGTAAAACCTGGCTATGAAGATCAATATACCACAACAGATTTACGTACCATTCAAGATTGGATTGTAAAGCGTCAACTCTCTGGAATTCCTGGTGTAGTAGAAGTAAACACTTGGGGCGGATTTTTAAAACAATACGAAGTAGCTATCAATCCAAACAAGCTAACAGCGATGCATATTTCTATTGCCGAAATTTATGAGGCTTTAGAAAAAAACAACAGTGTTTCTGGAGGTGGTTACATTGAAAAAAATGACAAAGCCTTTTTTATTCGTGGCGAAGGTTTAGTCAGCTCACTAAAAGACATAGAAGACATCGTTGTAAAAAATGACGGTTCCCCAATTTACATTAAAGATATAGCAGAAGTAGGTTTTGGAAGCGCAACCCGTTTTGGAGCCATTACCGGAAATGGAGAAGGCGAAAAAGTACTAGGACAAATCATGATGCTAAAAGATGGCAACTCTAAAGAAGTTATTGATACGGTTAAAGAACGTGTTGCGTCCATACAAAGTACACTACCAGAAGGTGTTTATATTAATGGTTTTTTAGAACGTAGCGAACTTATTAATAAAACAACATTTACAGTTGCCGAAAACTTAATACTAGGATCTTTAATTGTGATTTTTGTTGTCGTTTTACTACTCGGTAACTGGCGTTCTGGTTTAGTGGTCGCTTCCGTAATTCCATTAAGTTTATTGTTTGCAATTATACTCATGAATCAATTTGGTGTCGATGCCAATTTAATGAGTTTAGGCGCTATCGATTTTGGTATTATCATCGATGGAGCAGTTATTATTGTCGAATTTATTGCGTTTCAAATCATGTCTAAATCGGCACATCTTTCCGAAATAGACAAAAACCAGAAACAAGCTGAAATCGACCAAATAACCCTAAAAAGCGCTTCAAAAATGATGAATTCTGCCATTTTCGGACAATTAATCATTCTAATTGTATTTATTCCAATTCTTTCTTTAAGTGGTATTGAAGGCAAAATGTTTAAGCCTATGGCAATGACTTTTAGTTTCGCTTTAATTGGAGCCATGATTTTGTGTTTAACGTATGTTCCTGTGGTGTCTTCCTTATTTTTAAAACCTAGTAAACAGTCTGCAAAAAACATTTCCGTAAGACTAATGAAATTCTTAAATAAAGGGTATCAACCAATCATTCATTGGGCTTTATCCAACAAAAAAATAGTGGTGTTACTTTCCGTTATTTTACTTGCATCTAGCGTTTGGATTTTTAGTAAAATGGGAGGTGAATTCATACCTACTTTAGACGAAGGTGATTTTGTTATTCAACCCGTTTTAAAAACAGGAACATCACTTGGAAAAACCATAGAAATCACCACTAGAATAGAACAAATTTTATTAGATAATTTTCCTGAAGTAGTTCAAGTAGTAAGTCGAATTGGTGCTGCAGAAGTACCAACAGACCCGATGTCTATGGAGCAAAGTGATGTTATTATAAAACTGAAACCTAAAAAACAATGGACGTCTGCTACCAATAAAGATGCATTAGCCAATAAATTTAAAGAAGCATTAGCTGTAATTCCTGGAATGGAAGTGGAGTTTACCCAACCTATAGAAATGCGATTTAATGAATTGGTTACCGGTGTTAGAGCAGATGTTGCTATTAAAATTTTTGGTGAAGACTTATCGGTTTTAGCCACCAAAGCAGATGAAATAAAAAACCTTATTAAAGAAGTAGAAGGTGCGGAAGATATTTCAGTTGAAAAAGTAGCAGGTTTACCACAAATGAGTGTAAAGTTCAATAGAAGTAAAATTGCACGTTACGGACTTAATATTTCAGACATCAACCATGTTATTTCCATGGGATTTGCTGGTGCTACCGTTGGAAATGTTTTTGAAGGTGAAAAACGTTTCGATTTAGTACTTCGACTTCAGAAAAACAATAGAAAAGATTTAGAAAGTCTTCAAAATTTATATGTAGACACGCCTAACGGAAATAAAATTCCGCTTAGCGAATTAGCAGAAATAAAATACACAACTGGCCCTGCACAAATATCGCGTGACGACACTAAAAGACGTATTGTAGTTGGTGTAAATGTTAGGAATAGGGATTTACAATCTGTGGTGCATGACATACAAGATATTATAGAAAGCGACCTTAAATTACCTGCTGGTTACAGCATTACGTATGGTGGTCAATTTGAAAATCTACAAAGTGCAAAAGACAGATTATTAGTCGCTGTTCCTGTGGCTTTAGTGTTAATATTTATATTGCTTTATTTCGCGTTTAACTCTGTAAAAGAAGCATTAATTGTTTACTCTGCTATTCCGCTTTCTGCGGTTGGAGGCATTTTATTACTTTGGTTTAGAGATTTACCTTTTAGTATTTCTGCAGGAGTTGGTTTTATAGCACTTTTTGGTATTGCAGTTCTTAACGGAATTGTACTCATCGAGCATTTTAAAGAGTTAAAAGCAGAAGGATTTTCTAACGTTGAAGAACGCATTAAAAAAGGAACAAGTGAACGTTTACGTCCTGTTTTACTAACCGCAGCCGCTGCTGCTTTAGGGTTTTTACCAATGGCCATTTCTACAAACGCGGGAGCAGAAGTGCAACGTCCGTTAGCAACCGTTGTTATTGGTGGTTTAATAACCGCAACCTTATTAACATTAGTAGTCTTACCTGTTTTGTATGCTTGGTTTGAAGAACAAAAAGAATTAAAAATCAATAAGAAAACCATTGCGACTGTAGTTGTTCTACTATTCACCTTTAATATTCAAGCACAAAACCAACCATTAACGATAGAGCAAACTTTAGCATTAGCGATCGAAAATAATGCGAATTTAAAAGCGGAAAATTTAAAAATAGACCAATCTAACGCTTTAGTAAAGTCGGCCTTTACATTTGATAAAACCAGTGTTTATTATAATTATGACGAAAGTAATTTAGCCATAAATAATGAACCACTTAAAGTCTTTGGAATCCAGCAAGATTTTAAATTTCCAACGGTTTATTTTGCTGAAAAGAAAGTAAACCTATCCAAAGTAAAGATACAAGAAGCCAATTTTAGTTTACAATTACAACAAATAACAAAGCAAGTTTATGCGAATTATTACCAGTTAAGCTATGCCAAAAACAAAGCAGAAAACTACAAATATTTAGATAGTTTATATCAAGATTTTGCTAGAAAAGCAAAACGTCGTTTTGAGTTAGGGGAAACGAATTATCTAGAAATGATTACCGCAAAATCGAAACAGAAACAATTAGAAACACGCTACAAACAATCCCTTCAAGAGGTTGTTTTATTTAGAGAACAACTTAAAAAAGTAGTTCAAGTAGATTCTATTTCTATTTTAGATGGTTTACTCGAAAAACTAGAAGTCGAACAATTATCTATCTCTAAAAATGCTGGTTTGTCCGTTTTTGATGCTTCTATTACTTATCAAAAAGCGCAAACCAAGTTAGAAAAGCAAAGCGTACTTCCAGATTTAAATGCCCAATATTTCCAAGGCACCAATAGTGGTTTAAACGATAATATTAAAGGCTATCAATTAGGGCTTAAAATTCCTATTCTGTTTGGTGGTCAACGTTCTAAAATTAAAGCTTCAAAAATTGCGCAAGATGTTATTAAAGAACAAAAACAAGATTATCAGACACAATTAAATGCAGAACATCAATCGTTATTAGCAGAGCTTCAGCAGTACGAAGAAGCCATAACTTATTATGAAACGCAAGGACAAACACTTTCCGAAGAAATTATAAAAACAGCAAACAGAACCTTTAAAGAAGGTGAAATTGATTTCTTTCAATACATTCAAAGTTTAGAAACTGCAAAAGACATTCAGCTCAATTATTTAGAGCAATTAAACCAATACAATCAAACGGTAATCACTATCAATCACTTAACATTATAAACCCATGAAAAACATATATATAGTACTATTTTCCATACTTTTAGTAGCCTGCGGAAATTCTGAAAATAAAGAAGTTATAATTCCGGAAACGGAATCACATAACGATGAAATAACAATAAATAAAGCACAATTTGAAGGGGAAAAGATGGCTTTTGGAACGGTATCTGAATTCGATTTTAATGAAACCGTAAAAGTAAACGGAATGATAGATGTACCACCACACAACAAATCTAGCGTGACTACTTTTATTGGTGGTTATATTACAAAAACACCTCTATTAATTGGGGACCAGGTTAAAAAAGGACAACTTTTAGTCACTTTAGAAAACACGGCGTTTGTAGAAATTCAGCAAAACTATTTAGAAGTTGCCGAACAATTAAATTATTTAAAATCGGAATTTACGAGACAAAAAACTTTATTTGAAGAGAAAATCACTTCCGAAAAAAACTACTTAAAAGCCCAAAGCGCGTATAAAAGCAACTTAGCACATTATAACGGATTGCGTAAAAAGTTACAAATGCTAAATATTAATCCGAGTAGCGTGGAGCAAGGACGCATCTCATCCACTATAAACTTGTATGCTCCAATAAATGGTCATGTTACAAAGGTGAACGTAAGTAACGGAACGTATGTTTCGCCAAGTGATGTGATTATGGAAATTGTAGATATTGATCATATTCATTTAGAATTATCTGTCTTTGAAAAGGATATAATGAAAGTGAAAAAGGATCAAAAAATTCTATTTAAAATACCAGAAGCTTCCAATAAAACATATGAGGCAGAAGTCCATTTAGTTGGTACCACCATTGATGAACAAACAAGACGCGTAAAAGTGCATGGACATGTAGATAATGGCAAAGAGAATTTTATTGTTGGTATGTTTGTAGATGCAGATATTATTATTGACAGCAAAAAGGCAATGGGCTTACCAAAAGAAGCTGTAATAGAGGTTGGTGACGACAATTATGTTTTGGTTTTAGCAGAACAGCAAGGTGACGAATTTCATTTAGAAAAGATTAAATTAGGGATTGGAAAACAAACCGAAACTAGCGTTGAAATTTTAAATTCGGAGGTTCTAAAAAACAAACAAATACTTGTAAAAGGCACAGGTATGCTTTTAAATGATAGTGAAGGCGGACACAGTCATTAGTATTAATTGGAAGGAAACAAAATGGAAAATCATAATAAAGAAACACATAACCATAGTCACAATTTAATTTTAGGTAAAAACACAGAACTCTACTTCTCCATACTTTGTGGCGTGTTTTTAATCCTTGGTTTTGGTCTTGAAAAAGGAACAAATTTCCCTGATTGGATTTCCTTATCGAGCTATATAATCGCTTACTTTTTTGGAGGGTATTTTATTAGCGTTGAAGCTTTTAAAAAAATCATTAAAGGAGGTTTTGAAATTGACTTTCTAATGATAGTTGCTGCCATTGGAGCAGCCTATATTGGTAGTTGGGCAGAAGGTGCTTTACTTTTATTTCTATTTAGTTTAGGTCATGCATTAGAACATTATGCGATGAATAAAGCTAAAAAATCTATTGAAGCTTTAAGCGATTTATCTCCAAAAACCGCATGGATAAAAAAAGGAAATCAAATAACAGAAACTCCAATTGAAGACTTAAAAATTGGCGATATTATAGTTGTCAAACCAAATACTAAAATAGCAGCAGATGGGGTTATTACTTCAGGAAATAGTAGCATAAATCAAGCGCCAATTACGGGAGAAAGTATGCCTGTAGATAAAACCGCAATTGCATCCACAGAAAAGTTACCAGAATTTAAACATATCGATAAAAAGCACATCGCTTTTACAGGCACCATAAATGGAGATAGTAGTATTGAAATTCAGGTTTTAAAATTAAGCCAAGACTCTACAGTTGCACGATTAATAAAAATGGTGAGTGAAGTAGAAACGCAAAAATCACCAACGCAACGATTAACCAAAAAGTTTGAAAAATGGTATGTTCCAATTGTGATAATTGTGGTGGTATTATTGTGTTTTGCATATCTAATTATAGACGAAACATTTAACGAAAGCCTCTACAGAGCAATCACAGTATTAGTAGCCGCAAGCCCTTGTGCTCTGGCAATATCTACACCAAGTGCTGTACTTAGCGGAATTGCAAGAGCGGCACAAAAAGGAGTTCTTATTAAAGGCGGAAAAGCGCTGGAAGATTTAGGAAGCATTACCACTATTGCATTTGATAAAACAGGCACTTTAACCGAAGGAAAACCGAAACTAACCAACGTTATTCCTTTAAATAATTTTGAAGAAAAGGAGTTGTTACAAATCGTTTTAGAGGTGGAAAGCTTAAGTAATCATCCTTTAGCGAAAGCAATTGCTAAAGATATTGCAAAACTACATAACCTTAGTTTTAAAAACTCTGCCACAAATATTGAAGCGATCCAAGGAAAAGGAATTACAGCGGTTTACGAAAACGCGACAGTCTTTATTGGTAATCAAAAATTAATGCAAGAGGTAGGCGTTACAATAACGGATGCGGTAACCACACAAATGGATCGTTTATTGCAAAACGGACATACCGTAATGCTTGTCGCTTTTAAAAAGGAAATTATTGGTATCATTAGCGTAATGGATGTGCCACGAAAAACAGCTGCAGACACACTTAAAAAACTAAGTGCTATTGGTATAAAACGAATGATTATGCTAACCGGTGACCATCAAAATGTGGGTGATGCTATAGCAAAACAAATAGGCTTAACAGAAGCAAGAGGAAATTTATTACCCGAAGATAAAGTTGCTGCTATTAAAAACTTACTAGCCACAGACGGAAAAATAGCAATGATTGGTGATGGCGTGAATGATGCTCCAGCAATGGCTTTAAGCACGGTTAGCGTTGCTATGGGAGCAGCAGGAAGCGATGTTGCTTTAGAAACAGCAGATGTAGCACTAATGTCTGATAAAATTGAAAATTTACCATTTGTAATCGGATTAAGCAGAGCCTCCAAACGCATTATAAAAGAAAACATTTTTATAAGTTTAGGCGTTGTTGCTATACTAGTACCTGTTACTATTTTAGGACTAACCAATATTGGAATTGCTGTTTTGTTTCATGAAGGATCGACGGTAGTAGTGGTTTTAAATGCTTTACGCTTATTAGCGTACAAAGAACAGATATAAACATGTGTTTTTCACGCAACCTTTTCCTGTTTTGGACATCTACTAGTGGTACAGCTTTTGATAAATATAAAACGGAACTTAAAAAATTAAATAAATGAAAAAGGCACTTTTAGGATTATTGTTATTTACTTCTTTTGCAACTTTTGCTCAGGAAGATATGCAAGAAGAAAAAGTAAAACATAGTGAAGTTAAAGTAAATGCTTTTAACCTTATTGTTTTTAAATCGGTAGATTTCTCTTATGAGTATTTAATCGATTCAGAATCTTCTGTTGGTGCTTCCATACTTTTTAATTTACAAAACCAAGAAGATAGAGATTTTAGTGACGGTCCCATTTATAATGAGAAATTTGCATTCACGCCATACTACAGACGCTATTTTTCTAGTCAGTATGCTTGGGGATTTTTCTTAGAAGCATTTGGTATGTATAACGTACAAGATGATAGTAATGAAGTTTACACTTACAATTCTATTACCGATAACTATCAATATGTGTACACAGATGAAACTTCTAACAACCTTGGATTTGGTATGGCTGTTGGTGGAAAATTTGTAAGCAAAAAAGGATTCTTATTTGAAGTTTTTGGTGGTGTTGGAAGAAACATCTCCACCTCTAACAACGAGGTTGGAACTGATTTTGTGCCAAGATTAGGCGCATCACTTGGTTGGCGATTTTAATTGCAAGACTACTTTATAAAAAAACCCAAGCTTTTCGGCTTGGGCTTTTTAGTATATAAGATTCCTATTTACTTATTTATTTTATTTAAACAGCGCGTTAGCATCTTTGGTTTTGCAGGAATTAGATTATTTCATCTTCATTAGCCAATGTTTCACATCCACCTCTGCTTTAATCAAGTCTTTTAAATCTTCAATCTTCACACGTTTTTGTTCCATAGTATCTCTATGTCTTATGGTAACCGTGTTGTTTTCTAAAGTTTCATGATCTACCGTAATACAAAATGGTGTTCCGTTTGCATCTTGACGTCTGTAGCGTTTTCCTACGGCATCTTTTTCATCGTAAAACACATTGAAATCCCATTTTAAATCTTCCACAATTTGTTTTGCTACTTCTGGTAAACCATCCTTTTTTACTAAAGGAAAAATGGCTGCTTTTACAGGAGCTAAAACTGCTGGTAATTTTAAAACGGTTCTTGTAGTATTGTTATCTAGTTCTTCTTCCATTAAAGCATTAGAAAACACAGCTAAAAACATTCTATCTAAACCAATAGAGGTTTCTAAAACATAAGGGGTATAGCTTTTGTTTTCTTCATGATCAAAATACTGTAATTTCTTACCTGAAAATTCTTCGTGTTGTTTTAAATCAAAATCGGTACGCGAGTGAATTCCTTCTAACTCTTTAAATCCGAAAGGAAATTTAAACTCAATATCTGTTGCAGCATCTGCATAATGTGCTAATTTTTCGTGGTCATGAAAACGATAATTTTCTGTTCCCATTCCTAGAGATAGATGCCATTTCATTCTGGTTTCTTTCCATTTATCAAACCATTCTTTTTGCGTTCCTGGTTTAATAAAAAATTGCATTTCCATTTGTTCAAACTCACGCATTCTAAAAATAAACTGCCTTGCAACAATCTCATTTCTAAATGCTTTTCCTGTTTGCGCAATACCAAAAGGAATTTTCATTCGTCCTGTTTTTTGCACATTCAAGAAGTTCACAAAAATTCCTTGTGCTGTTTCCGGACGCAAGTATAAATCCATTGCAGTTTCTGCAGAAGCACCAAGCTTGGTGCCAAACATAAGATTAAACTGCTTCACGTCTGTCCAGTTTCTGGAACCAGTTAAAGGATCTGCTATTTCTAATTCTTCAATTAATGCTTTTACATCTGCTAAATCTTCTGCTTCCAAAGATTTCCCTAAACGTTTTAAAATAGTGTCTATCTTTTCTTGATAGCCTACTACTCTTCCGTTAGTAGCAAGAAATTCTTCTTTATTAAAGGATTCTCCAAAACGTTTTTCCGCTTTTTTAACTTCCTTTTCTATTTTAGTTTCAATTTTAGCACAATAGTCTTCCACTAAAACATCTGCACGATACCTTTTATTAGAATCTTTGTTATCGATAAGTGGATCACTAAAAGCATCTACGTGCCCAGAAGCTTTCCAAGTGGTTGGATGCATAAATATGGACGCATCTATTCCTACTATATTATCATTCATTTGCACCATGGCTTTCCACCAGTAGTCGCGAATGTTCTTTTTTAGCTCTGCTCCATTTTGAGCATAGTCATATACTGCACTTAATCCATCGTAGATTTCGCTACTCTGAAAAACGTAACCATACTCTTTTGCGTGAGAGATTACTTTTTTAAATTGATCGTCTTGATTTGCCATAGGTTGCAAAAGTAAAAAACCACTCCATATTAATGGAACGGTTTTCAAAAAATTATAAGTTATTTTTTATTTTAATGTAATAGATGTGCTTCCTAATAAGGTAGCATTTTGAAATACGTCCACATTATAGGTTCCTGGTTTTAGCTTTTCTTTGTCTTTAATGCTAATTTTCAGGCAGGCTGTAATGTTTTCAGAAACATTCTTTACTGTTGTTTTTCCGCTATATCCAATTTTTATCCCTTGGTATGTAAGAACACCTCTTTCGGAAACTATTTGATCTGTAGTATCTAAAATTTGTACGTAAATATTTTTACTTCCTTTGTTTGCCAACGCATTACCTTCTAGTAAAATACATACTTCAAATTGATTTGCTTCACTTAATTTATTTGTTTCGTATATTTCAGACCGCGTTGTATTTAAAGCTACCACTTTTATATTATTAGCTTTCAGTGTTCCAACTTTACTAATAATAGTATGTAGCTTTTCATTCTTTTCTGATAAATCAGCTAACTCGATTTTTTGATTTTCAAATTCCTGAGATACGGAATCCACCTGTATGTGCAACGCTTCATTATCACGAAGAAGCGAGTCTATTTGATCAAAAATAACTTCTCTTTCATTTTTAAGAGTGTTTATTTGACTTCTGTATTTAGATATTAATGATAAATCGGTTTTCGTGTTTTTTACAGAACTTAATATGTTCTCTACTTTAGATTTAGATACGTTTAATTTCGTGTTTACAACTTCATTTTCAATAGAAACATCATTATAAAGCGATATCATTTCTGTTAACTCATGTTGCACGAGTTTTGTTTCTTGCTCTAAAAATTCTTCTTGATTTTTAAAGGAATTAAAACTAGAAATACTATAAGAACCTAAAACAGCAATTGCTATTACCAATGTACCAATAATTAATCTGTAGTTAAAAGTTTGAGGGAAAACTAACATATTATTTATTTTACAATACGAAGCTAGAAATTTAGTTTGGTTTATTTTATTTTAATCGTTAAAGTAAGTGATATAATTGTTAAAGCAATTTCTTTAAAGAATTCGCTAGAAATTTTGTAAGTTTAATACTATGATTCAAGCGGTTGTTGATTTGTTCTTTCCAAAAGTATGCTTTGCGTGTTATTCGCAGCTGCAAGATTTTGAAATGTATGTCTGTACTTCTTGCAGACATAATTTACCGGTTACTAATTATCACTTTAATGCCAACAACACGGTTGAAAAAGTATTTTATGGTCGGGCCAAAGTAGAACAAGCTACTGCTTTGCTTCGCTATGAAAAAAAAGGAGTTGTACAACAGCTTATTCATAATTTAAAATATAGAGGTTATGAGGAAATAGGTGTCTTTTTAGGGGAATGGCTTGGTAACGAATTAAAAGAATTAGAGACTTACAAAGATGTAGATATAGTTATCGCTGTTCCTTTACATAAAAAGAAACAAAAAAAAAGAGGATATAATCAGGTTACTAAATTCGGACAAGAAATAGCAAAAGCTTTGCAAGTAGATTATAACGAACAATCTTTAATTAAAATAACGAATACGAAGTCTCAAGTCACCAAAAAACGATTTGCACGTTGGCAAGCAGATCATGAACTTTTTGCTTTAGAAAACGCAACATTAATAGAAAACAAACATATTTTACTTGTGGATGATATTATTACTACTGGTGCCACGTTAGAGTCTTGTATTCAAGTGTTAAATAAAGCCGAAAATGTTAAAATAAGCATAGCAACCATGGCAATAGTTAATTGAGTATTTTGTTACTTTGTACTAAATCATGAAATTCATAATGCGTAATACCTTATCCAATTTAATTTTAATTCTAACCATAGGCTTAATTATAGTTAGTTGTGCTAATAGAGGAAACCCTGCTGGAGGACCAAAAGATGTTACAGCTCCAAAAATAGTTAAATCTACTCCCGAAAATTATACTACCAATTTTAATGGCAAGGAAATTAAAATCTATTTTGATGAGTATGTAAAAATGAAAAACTTAACCAAACAACTCATTATATCGCCACCAATGGATCCTGCTCCAGAAGTAACTCCTATTGGTACTGCTAGCAAATTCATTACGATTAAAATTAACGATACCTTATTAGAAAATACGACATATGCTTTTAACTTTGGAAACAGTATAACAGATAACAACGAAGAAAACCCGTATTCTTATTACAAATATATTTTATCTACAGGAAGTTATATTGATTCCCTTTCTGTTAAAGGTGAAATTTCAGATGCTACCTTACGTAAGCCTGATGATTTTGTTTCTGTGCGTTTGTACGAAATAGATAGCACTTTTAACGACTCTATTGTTTACAAAAAACTACCCAAATACGTAACCAATACTTTAGACAGCACCACGACATTTAGTATCGATAATATGAAAGCAGGAAAGTATATGCTTGTGGCGTTAAAAGATGCAAACCAAGACAATAAATTTCAGCAACTAACAGATAAGATCGCTTTTTACAAAAACTATATAACAGTACCAACAGATTCTACTTTCACCTTAAAATTATTTAAAGAAGAAGCAGATTTCACTGTAATTAGACCGCGTTTGGTGGCTGGTGAAAAAATAGCTTTTGGTTATCAAGGAGATTACAAAAACACAGAAATTAGTACGTCATCCATTGTGCCAGACAACTTTAAATACACCATTACAAAAGATGCCAAAACAGATTCTTTAAATTATTGGTATATGCCAAGATTAAAAGATACAGACTCTTTGCTTTTTACAGTAAAAAACAAAAATTACACCGAAAACTTCACGGTTAAAATAAGCGACCAACCAAGAGATTCATTAAAAATAGTAGCTGCTTCAAAAGGAACTTTAAATTTTAAAGACGATTTTAAATTAACCGCAAATATTCCATTGGTAAAGTTTAATGAAGAGCAACTTACTATTTTAGATAAAGATTCTTTAAAAGTAGCATATAAAACAACGTTAGACACCCTTTCAAATACCTATTCTTTTGCTTTTGATAAAACGGAAGACAACAAATATACCATTCAAGTTTTACCAGAAGCTTTTACTGATTTTTTTGAGAATAAAAACGATACCTTAAATTACAGATTAAGCACAAAAAACTTTGCAGATTATGGTAATGTAAGAATAACATTATTCAATGCAAAATACCCAATCATTGCCCAATTAACAGATGATAAAGGCGAAATAAAAGCAGAAATATACAGTACAGAACCAGAGCCTTTAGATTTTAGGTATCTCGATCCTGCTAAATATTATTTGCGTGTAATTTTTGATACTAATAAAAATCAAAAGTATGATTCTGGAAGCTATTTAAAAAAGCGTCAACCAGAACGTATTAGCCATTTTAATGAAGTAATTGAAGTTCGTGCAAATTGGGATCCTATAATAGATTTTACACTTTTAGACTAAAATTATCTCTATCTCCTAAAAACTGTAATCTGTCTCTATATTTCTTTACGTGGTTTTTATCTAACGTTACAATTTCAGTTTGGGCTACACCTAGAGCTATATTTGTTATTTTCTCACCCAAAACATCATATACAGCCGAGCTTCCTGAATATTCATAATTATTAATATCCAAACCAACTCTATTTACACCCACGCAATAACTCATATTCTCTATTGCCCTTGCCTTTAGCAATGCATCCCAAGCAGTTACTCTCTGTTTTGGCCAATTAGCAACATAAAGCAATACATCATAATTTTCTGTATTCCTTGCCCAAACAGGAAAACGCAAATCATAACACACTAAAGGGCAAATTTTCCAGCCTTTATAATCTACTATTATTTTTTTATTTCCTGCGGTATAGACTTTATCTTCACCAGCAAGTGTAAAGGTATGTCGCTTATCATAGATTTCTATTTTCCTTTCCGGATGAACAAATAAAAGCCTGTTGTAGTATTTGCTTTCTTCGGAAACAATAAGACTTCCAACAATAGCGGCGTTGCTTATTTTAGCCATTTCCAACATCCATTTAACGCTTTCTCCTTGCATATTTTCTGCAAGTTCTGGTGCATGCATAGTAAAACCCGTAGTAAACATTTCTGGAAGAATAATGAGATCTACTTGTTGTGCAACAGCAGTGATTTTTTCCGTAAAATGAATTCTATTTTCTTTTGGGTTTTCCCAGATTAAATCCGATTGGATGAGCGCTATTCTTAATTTTTCTTGCATTTTATAAAGATACTTTATTTTACAAAGTCGTAAAACAAAAAAATCCAGATTGTTTTAGAGAACAACTCTGGATTTTTTAATGAAGTAAAACATTTCTTTTACAATTAGGCCTTTCTTAATTTCTCTTGTGCCTTTTTAATATCCTTATTTAAACCTTCAATTTTCTTAAGCCATTTTGTTTCGTCTTGAGGCGAAAGTTTCCCTTTCTTTTTAAGCCTATCATATTTAGTTTGCGCACTCTCTAATTTACTATTTGCTTTATCAAAACTTTTTTGTGCTTTCTCTTTTTTCTTTAACGCCTTCTCTGCTTGCTTTTGCTTCTTTTCCGCTTTTTTTAGCTCCTTTTCATTCTTTTTCAGTTCTTTTTGACGATTTTTTTCCTCTTTTTTAGCTTTATTAATTTCTTTCTCTTTTTCATCTTGCTCCTTTTTAAGCTCCTTTTCTTGGGCTGCAAGTTCCTCTTCCGTTTTATCTTCTACTTCTTCCACATCCGATTTTGCTTCTCCTACCGCCTCGGAAGCCGCGTTTAATCGATCATATTTTTCTTTTTCTTCTATTTCTGCTTTATACGAAGCAAAAATTTCATTCCGCTTTTCTTCACTTAAAACATCGGTAACTTCTTTATCTCCTTCATATATTTTATTTTCTTTCACCGTATAAACAGGATTGCCTTCTGCGTTTTGCGCGGTAACCGTTAATCCCAATCCCAAAAAGAACACTAGTACTATTAATTTTTTCATCGTTTTATATTTATTGTTTACCAATAGTTAGCAAATATATTGCCAAATGAATCGGCTGTGTTACATTTTATTTAATATTTCTGCTGCTTTTTTTAAAGTATCCTCTGTTTTTGCAAAGCAGAAACGCAATACTTTATCATCTTTATTATTATCGTTAAAAACCGATAATGGTATAGATGCTAATCCATTTTCAATAGTTAATCGTTTTGCGAAATCGACATCGTATTCTTGGGTGATTTCCGAAAAATCTAAAACCTGAAAATACGTTCCTTGTGCAGGTTTAAATTTAAATCGTGAATCTTTTATTAAGCTTAAAAACAAATCCCTCTTTTCTTGATAGAATTGAGCAAGCTCCAAATAATGACTAGGTTCTTTTAAATAGTCTGCCAAACCTTTTTGCATGGGATGGTTTACAGAAAACACATTAAACTGATGCACTTTTCTAAACTCTGCCATCAGTTCTTTTGGCGCGCAACAATATCCCATTTTCCAACCTGTATTATGAAATGTTTTACCAAAAGATGCGGTTATAAAACTTCGTGCTTTTAAATCTAGAAACAAACATGCGCTTTGGTGTTTTTTACCATCAAAAATAATATGCTCATACACTTCATCACTCAAGACAATAATATTGGTGTCTTTAGTAAGTTCTTGCAGTTTTAGCATATCGGTTTCCGAAAAAATACTACCACCAGGATTTTGCGGTGTATTTATGATAATCATTTTCGTTTTGCTATTTATTTGTTCTTTCACCATATACCAATCTACTCCATAATTTGGTGCATCTAATGGTATACTTATGGTTTTTGCACCTTGTAATTCGATTGCTGGCTCATAACAATCATAAGCTGGTCTAAAAATAATCACTTCATCTTCGGGTTTCACAAAAGCAGAAATAATAGTAAAAATAGCCTGTGTTGCTCCAGCGGTAACTGTTATTTCTGTTTCTGGATGATAGCTTGTGCTATATAATAAATCAAACTTATTCGCAATACGTTCTCTTAATTCGATATTACCAGGCATTGGCGCATATTGGTTGTAACCAGAATGCATCGCTTTATTTACCAAATCCATTAGCTTTTTATCACTATTAAAATTAGGAAATCCTTGCGATAAATTAATTGCATTATGATGGTTTGCCAAAGCACTCATGACAGAAAAAATGGTGGTTCCTACGTTTGGTAATTTAGAGATGTGTTGCATAATTATAAATATAAACACAATTTCTGTTTTTAACGCTTCTTTCTTCCGAATAAAAAATAATATCAACACCAAAGACCTTTAATATTCACTCTTCTATATAGTTAAAAATAGGTGGATGTATGGAAAAATAAATTCCGAGAAATCGAAAAAATAAAACCCTTAGAAATTTAATCATTTTAACCATTTTTACTTCTTGGTTTTTTATCTTTGGTAGTATTCAAAAAACTATATATATGAAATTTTTTAAATTCTTATTCCTTTTTATAACGCTGAATATTTCGGCACAACAAGGTGGTATGTGGATTCCTTCCCTATTAGAAGGCATGAACGAAACCGAAATGACAAATCTTGGTAGTAAACTTACCGCAAAAGATATTTATGATGTTAATAATTCTAGTTTAAAAGATGCTATTGGGCATTTTAATGGAGGTTGCACTAGTGAAGTTATTAGCGACAAAGGATTAATATTAACAAATCATCATTGTGGTTTCGGACAAATACAAGCACATTCGTCTTTAGAAAATGATTATTTAAAAGATGGTTTTTGGGCAATGTCTTTAGAAGAAGAGTTACCAAATGAAGGTTTATACATTGAATTTATTGTAAGTATTACAGATATAACGGAAGAAGTTCTTGCGGTTGTAAATGAGGATATGACCGAAAAAGAAAAGCAATCGGTTATCGATAAAAACGCGAATGGGTTAATGAAAAACTGGCCTAGAGAAGCTTGGCAAGATGTTAAAACAAAAGCCTTTTATAATGGTAACCAATACTTCTTATTTGTTACCGAACGTTTTGAAGATATTCGTTTAGTTGGAGCACCACCAACAAGTATTGGTAAATTTGGAAGTGATACAGACAACTGGGTTTTCCCTAGACATACTGGCGATTTTTCTATGTTTCGTATTTATGCAGATGCAAACAATAGACCTGCAAAATATAGTATCGACAACAAACCTTACAAACCAAAACACTTTTTACCTGTTTCTTTAGATGGTGTTGCAGAAGGAGATTTTACTATGATTTTTGGTTTTCCAGGAAGTACAAATGAGTATTTACCTGCAGTAGCAATTGAGCATATCACAGAAGAATTTAACCCTACAAATATTGCTATTCGCGAAGCTGCTTTAAAAGTAATTGATGCCAAAATGAAAACTAGTGATGCTGTACGAATTAAATATGCATCGAAACAAGCACGTATTGCAAATGCATGGAAAAAATGGATTGGCGAAAATCTAGGAATTGAAAAAAGTGATGCTGTAGCAAAGCGTCGTGCTTTTGAAGCTACTTTTACTAAAGCTTTAAATGAAAAAGGTTTAGATGCTAAATACGGAAACATTTTACCGCAATTTGATAAACTATATGCCGATTTTGCACCTATAAATATTAAACGTAGAAACTTTATTGAAGTGTTTTTGGTAACGAATGAGTTAATGCAAATGACTTTTAGAGCATACCAAATGGAAGAAGCTATTACTGCAAATCCGGAAGCTTTTGATAAAGAAAAAGAACGTTTAATTGCAACTTTGCAAGGCATTCATAAAAATTATGACGTAGATGTAGACAAAGGTGTATTTAGTAATGTGATGCCTTTTTACAACAAAAATGCTGATGCTTCTATTTATGACAAAACAGCTTTTACAAATTTAGACAAAGCTTTAAAACTTTTAGATGGAGATGCTAAAGATGTGCTTAAAAAACTAAACAAAGATGCTGCATATACATATGCAAAACCAATGATTGCAGAGTTTTACAATACTATAAATAAGGAGTACCAAGAAAAAAACGAACCAATTACTGCCTTACAAACCGAGTATATGACCGCTTTAATGAAGGCTTTACCTGAAGCTAGATATTTTCCAGATGCAAATAGTACGCTTCGTGTAACCTACGGTCAAGTTAGAGGTTACTCACCAAGAGATGCTGTATACTACAATCCTGTAAGTTATTTAGATGGTGTTGTAGAAAAATATATTCCTGGAGATTATGAGTTTGATGTGCCTGAAAAACTATTAGAATTACATAAAAATAAAGATTACGGACAATATGCAGATAGCAACGGGAAAGTACCTGTTTGCTTTTTAGGAACCAATCACACCACTGGTGGGAATTCTGGAAGTCCAGCAATTGATGCACATGGAAACCTAGTTGGTTTAAACTTTGACAGAGTTTGGGAAGGAACTATGAGCGACATGAATTACGATCCAGAAATTTGCCGAAACATTATGGTAGATGTACGTTATGTATTATTTATTGTAGATAAATTTGCTGGAGCAACACATTTAATTGATGAAATGAAATTGGTGCATCCTAAAACGAATAAACAGTAAAAAGAGTATTCAGTAGGCAGTATTCAGTTTACAGTCACAGTTTATTGACATTAGACCTGTCAGGTTTTAAAAACCTGACAGGTCTTTTTTTATTTAATAAACTAAATTAGTATCGTATGTGTTCCTCCCTTTAGCTAAAGAGAAGTGGATTTATTGCAAATAAATTGGGAGCGTTTGTAATAAAAAGAGAATAACGTTTTTTTAACTCCTCTTTCTTTTAATTTTGAAAGAAGAATTAAAATTCATTCTCCTCTTAAAATAAGAGGAGAGCAAGCACAGCTAATCGCCTGAAATACTTCATGACTATTTTTTAAACATAATCGCAAGCGCACCTCTCTTTAGTTAAAGAAAGGTGGATTTATTGCAAATAAATTCGGAGCGTTTGTAATAAAAAGAGTGAAACGTTTTTTTAACTATTACGCAGAATACAAAAACCTTAAACAATCTTCAAAAACCGTAGTAATTCCTGCTTATACGTTCTACCAATAGCAATTCTATTCCCTTGCACATAAATTTCATTTCCAGAAATTTTATCTACATACTTTCTATTAATAATAAACGATTTATGGACTTGAATAAAATCTGCTTCGGAAAGCTTTTCGTTCCAATTTTTAAGTGAATCTATAAAAGACAGTTTCTTATTCTTTGTGATTATGGTAATATAATTTCTGTCCGATTCCAAATAAAGAATATCACTAATTATAATTTTATGAAGCGTTTTATCTACATTTAAAAAGAGTGTTTCTGGATTGTTTTCTTCGGAAGTATTTACGGGCTTTTCTACTCTATCTTTTGCTTTATTCATTGCTTTTAAAAAGCGATCAAAACCAAATGGCTTTACTAAATAGTCAACAATAGTATCTAGTTCAAAACTACTAACTGCATAATCCGGATATGCTGTTGTGATAATAATTGCTGGCGGATTTTTAATGGTTTTAATGAAATCGATTCCAGAAATGTCTGGCAGATTAATATCTAAAAAAACCAAATCTACCGTATTGTTATTCAGAAAAGTATTTGCTTCTATTGCAGCATTAAAAGCACCTTGTAATGCTACATTAGGAAGCTTACTCAAGTAATTCTTTAAAATTTTTTGAGCAGGTATTTCGTCTTCTATTATAATGCAAGTCATATGTTTTAATCTTCATGAATTGTCAGGTCGAGCGCAGTCGAGACCTCAATAAACCTCTCGACCGCGCTCGAGGAGACATGCGTATTAATGTAATTTCAATTTTAAATACACTTTATATACTTCGCCTTTAAAAACCTCTAATTTATAATCTTCTTTATAAATAAGCTGCAAGCGTTTTTCTAAGTTTTGCAATCCAATTTTAAAATCTTCCGTAGATACTTTTTCTTTAGCATAGTCATTAGTACACACACATTCTAAAACGCCTTCTTTTTCGATAATGGAAACCGAAATATCACTTCCCAACGTACTATGTTTAAAAGCATTTTCAATAATACAAATTAGCAATAAAGGAGCAATTTTCTTTTCAGAAGAATCTATCGATTTTATATAATTAATCTGCTTCACACCTTCGGTTCTAATCCCTTGAAAAGTCATGTAATTATCTATATACTGCATTTCTTTTTCCAGCGAAACGGTTTTTGCATTACTTTCATATAACACATGTTTCAAATTATCGGACAACATTAAAATAAGGTCAGGAGTTTCCTTCGGTTTTTCTAAAGCATACGAATAAATGGTATTCAGATTATTAAATAACACATGCGGATTTATTTGCGATTTCAAGAACTTTAACTCCATTTCTAAGTGTTCTTTCTTTATTTGTTCTACTTCCTCTTGCTTCGCTAAAAAACGATATAACATCCATATAAAAGAAAAGAAAATAAGAGGCACTAAGGTTTGCCATAAATAGTCACTCAGGCATTTCATTATCGAACAACCACATTGCGCAAATACATTACAATATAGTTGGGTTGCAAAAAAGGAAATAGCTGCAAAAACGAAAACATATAAAATGTATAATCGCTTTTTTATAAAGAAAGGGAGCAGTAAAAAATTATTCACATAAACAATAACCACAAGAATAGATAAGTACTGTAAAAACGGATTTTCACGCCAATAATATTGCGAAAAAACAGAAAGAGACACAAACACAAAAAGCATCCAAAATAGAATGTGCACCAATATTTGCGAAGTATGTTTTTTAAGTGTAATCAATTTTTAATTTTAATTGTCACTTCGAGTGCTTTCGATTTTTATCGAAATAGTATCGAGAAGTGAATAAAGTCTTCTCCATAAAAATTACAGAAAAGCAATTTCATTGAAACAGACCTAAGTTTTGTTGAAAGTACTCAGAAATGCCTTAATCCTCAAAAATTAAGTACAAAAACCTCATTTAGTATTGCAAACGACCTAAAAATTGCTGTTTGTTGTTTTAAGTCTGCTGTTTGTACTATTTATTGAATAAAATTTATAAACTATCTTATGTTTGATTCACTAAAACATCAAAATCATGAATCGAACAGTATTATTATTAACCGCAATTTTAAGTTTCTCAACAACATTTTCACAAACTATAAACCAACAAGTTCTTGATGAAAAAGGCAAAGAAATGCTATTAGGCCCTATTAACAAAGAAGGTTTAACAAAAGCACCTTTTCGCGCATGGTTTAATAAAAATTATGAGGATTATGATGTAAATGAAAAAATAGCCAAAAAACTAAAAGACTCTTTAAAGGAGTACACCATTAAAGTATTTCTTGGTACTTGGTGCGGAGATAGTAAAAAGGAGGTTCCGCAATTTTATAACATTTTAGAAACGGCTAATTTCCCAGAAACTCAATTAGAAGTTATTGCATTAGACACAAAAAGTGATGCCTACAAACAAGGTCCGAATGGAGAAGAAAAAGGCATGAATATTCACCGAGTGCCAACTTTTATTTTTTATAAAAATGGAAAAGAAGTGAATAGAATTGTAGAACATCCACAAGAAACTATAGAACGCGATATGTTAAAAATTGTGACTGGAGAACGCTACTATCCTAAGTATTATGTAGCAAATGTGCTATTTAATAATTTAGAAAAATACAGCATGGATGAAATGCAAAAAAGCAAAAATTATTATCTAACCAATTTTCCTGAATATTCGGAAGGAAGTAAAGAATTAAACACATTAGGTTATGTATATAAAAAGGATAAACAATTTGAGAAAGCACTTTATGTATTTGATTTAAATACAAAGATTTTTCCAAACAACGCTAATGTTTACGATAGTTTAGGTGAAGCTTATTTTGAAACAGAAAACTATTCCGAAGCACTAAAAAACTACAATAAAGTTTTAGAGTTAAAGCCTGAAGACAAAAATGCTCTGGAAATGATGACTAAGGTTAAGTTAAAATTAGATGCTGTTAGTAAAGAGAATTAACGCCTCTTTCTTTCTGTTAAAAAAACAGAAATTCATTCTCTTCTTAAAATAAGAGGAGAGCGTCCAAATTAACAAAAACATAAGTAGTATGTGCACCTCTCTTTCGTTACAGAGAGGTGTATTTATCGAAAAAAATCAGAGCGTTTATAATAAAAAGAACGAAGTGATTTTTATTATCTATTTTTTAAAAAAGCAATTAAACTATTAGGAAGAAAAGGAGTCTAAATAAAAAATTCAATTTTCTAATAAACCAATGCCTTTATCCATATCTAAAAATGCTATTTATTTTATTCTAATAGCCCTTTTAACCTTTAGCTGTAAAGAAGAAAAAAAGACAACGAAAGCTACTTCTACCGCAAGTGAGGTTACTCCAACCAACAGCACAATTCCTATCTATGATTTTAATGCTTTAGAACCATTACTATATACCAACACGAATAAAACCTATATCGTCAATTTTTGGGCCATGTGGTGTGCTCCTTGCGTACAAGAGCTGCCGTATATTCAGGAATATGCAAACAAAAATCCGGACGTAGAAGTTTTACTGGTAAGTATGGATTTTATAAAAGATATAGAAACCAAACTCAAACCTTTTCTAAAAGAAAGAAATATTACTTCCAAAGTTATTTTATTAGATGATCCAGATGCCAATAGTTGGATTGATAAAGTGAATCCCGATTGGTCAGGAGCAATTCCTTTTACCATTATATTCAATACTAAAACCCGTAAATATTACGAACGAACTTTTGAAAACGTAGCAGATTTAGAAAATCAAATAACTACAAATTTTTATTAATAAATAAACCAAAATCAATAATGAAAAAAATTAGTATACTAATTGCAATCATCTGTTTATCTGCAGGTGTTTTAACGTCTTGTAAAAACGATAAAAGCGAAAAAACAGTAGAAAACAAAGAACATCATCAAGATGAAAAAGGACGTCATTTACATGGTGAAAAAGGGGAACATCCAGAGCACGGAGATAGAAAAGGACCACCACGTGGAGGTTCTCCAGAGCAAACTAAAACATTAGAAGAAATTGGAGGCTATAAAATTGGGGATACTGCTGAAGATTTTTCGCTTAAAAATGTAGATGGAACCATGGTTTCTTTAGCTAGTATTAAAGATGCAAAAGGATACGTTGTAACTTTTACTTGTAATGGGTGTCCGTTTTCTAAACTATATGAAGACCGTTTAATTGCATTAAACAATACCTATGCACCAAAAGGTTATCCTGTAATTGCAATTAATGGTAATAATCATTCGAATGAAAAAGAAGGTTATGAAGCAATGCAAAAACGCGCTGAAGAAAAAGGATTTACATTTCCTTATTTAATAGATGAAGGACAAAAAGTATATCCAAAATTTGGCGCAGTTAGAACGCCACACGTATTCCTATTAGATAAAGATTTAAAAGTACAATATATTGGTACTATTGATGATAATTCAAAATCTCCAGAAAGCGTAAAAGTGAAGTATGTTGAAAATGCAATTACGGCTTTAGAAAAAGGCGAAAAACCAAATCCTAATTTCACAAAAGCGATTGGTTGTCCGATAAAATAAATTACTTTTTTAGGTGAAACAAAAAAGCAAGAACGAATAATATATTTGTTCTTGCTTTTTTCATTTAAATAATCTCCATTTTCTTTAATAAGAAACTCGCATTCATATTTTGGCAGATACCGTGTTTTAATTTGTAATCAAAAAAGAGTTCGTCGTTAATAATTTCTGCATCAAAATAGTAATTTTTAACTTCCTCTAATTCCTTTTCAATTTCGCATAAACTTAAATCGTGGGTTGCAATAATTCCTGTGGCATTTTTAGAAACTAATTTTTCTACAAACTTTCGGGAGCCAATCGCTTTATCTGTGGAATTGGTTCCTTTTAAGATTTCGTCTAGAATAATAAAATAAGAATCATTTTCTAAAGCATCCACAATAAATTTTAAGCGTGTTAATTCACTAAAGAAATACGAACTATCATCTGTAAGCGAATCGCTTGTTCGCATGCTTGTAATCAGTTTTATAGGGTTGTATTTACTCGATGTCGCACAAACTGGCAAACCAACATTTGCCATAACTACATGTAAAGAAACCGTTCGTAAAAACGTACTTTTCCCAGCCATATTTGCACCTGTAACAATAAAAAACTGTTGATCCGTAATGGTTAGATCACTGTCTACACGTTTTGAAGCATCTAATAAAGGATGTCCTAAATTTTTTGCTTCAATAACAATATCATTTGTAACGATCTCTGGGAACACAAATGCTGGATGATTAAAAACATACGTACCTAAAGTGATGTACGCATCGAAAAAGGAAACTACTTCAAACCAATCCTCTACGGTAGTTTTGTATTGCGAAATCCATTGTTCAATATGATATGTATTCTTTATATCGGATAATAAAAAACCATTACCAAAAATGGCTGAAATAAGATTATGTCTATTATCTAAAGCATCTAAATGTTTTGAGAATTGTGAGAAAATTGCGGAAGCTTCCTTTTGTTCTTGCTTAATCTGGTCTTGTTTCTCTTTTAATAAGGAAGCAGAAAAATCTTCCGTTTCTATTTGCTGTAATAAAGATGCATATTGTTTAAAAGTATCTTTAACCTGATCTGTATTTGCTGCTAAAACATTTATTTTCTTAAGATATACTCCTGAAATACCGGAACCTAAAATCATCCAAAAAACTAAAAACAAAAAAGAGATGACTTCGAAGATTGCTAAAAACAGGATTATTGCAGATCCAATAGTAAACGCCATTGGTAGAATACGCATAATTTTTGGCAAAAAAGATTGATGCTCTTTTAGCCATTCTGTAATTTTTGATGCTGGAGTTTCAATTTGAATCAAGCTTGCCACTGCAGAAAAATGTTGTCTCCATTTTGGTTTTTCGGCTAATTCCTTAATCGCATCTTGACGTGCATTTATCCCTTCAATATTATTAGCAGTAAGTTCATATACTAAAGCCTTAGTACCTTCTTCTGTTGTTGTTCGATTTATAAATTGAAAAAAAGAACCTTTCCCAAAAAGATCCACATCTAAGCTAAAAGCATGGTTTGGGTTTTGAAATCCTATACCTTCTTCCCTTTCTTTAAAATCACCAGAAGCAATTTTTAATTCTTCTTCATTAATTGCAACGAGTGCTTTTTTTAGGTTGTGTTGGTATTTTAAATCGGTGTATTTTGAAAGTAAATAGATAAAAGCAATAATACCTACTACGGCAATTCCTATCGCAATTTGCAGATTATTAAAAGTAAAATAAACAGCAATTCCTGTTGCTATAAAGACAGATATTCTCGCAAAACTTAAGCTGGTAAGTTTCTTATACAAGGTCTTAACTTCTAATTGATGGACTTCTAATTCTTGGGTATAAAAGGTATTTGGGTTTTTCATTTTTATAATGCTATGGTATCTAATTTTTCAAAAACAGCAATAATAGTGGTTACTGCATTTTGATAAAAATTAGGGTGGATATTTTCAAAATCGTCTGTTGGTTGATGATAATCTTTATGGTCTTCTACTCCAAAATAAATAAAAGGAATTTTCACTTTATGAAACGAAGCATGGTCGGAAGAGTTCGTCCAATCCTCCAATGTATCACTGCCATCATGACCAATACGCAGTGTTATATTTTCGGAAGCTTGTATACTTTTAATTGCTGGTTCTAATTGTTTATAATGAAAAGACCCCACAGCAAACAATTCATTTTTAGCACTACGGCTAATCATATCCATATTGATATTCAGTTTTATATTTTCTTGCGGAATAATAGCGTTTTCCACAAAATATTTAGAACCAACCAAACCTAGTTCTTCTGCATCAACAGCTGCTAAAATAACAGAATGATTTGGTGGATTTTTCTGAAAGTATTCCGCGAAAGCGAACAATGCGGAAATACCTGAAGCATCATCATCTGCACCGTTATAAATTTTCCCGCCTTTTACACCTTCGTGATCATAATGTGCAGAAAGCACAATGTATTCTTCTGGTTTATCCGTTCCTTTTATTAGTCCGAGAACATTAATCCCTTTATATTCTTTACCTCTACGTGTAAAGGAAAAATGCTGTTCAAAATTTTTAATAAGTGGTATCACTTGTAAATCTTGAAATTTATTTACGATATAGTTTTTTGCTTTCTCTGCTCCAGCGGTTCCAGTGCGTCTCCCTTCATAAACATCAGAAGATAAAACTTGAACATGATGTAATAGAGAATCTGCGTTAAACCAATTTTGTTCTAATACTTCGACGGCAACTTTTGGCGTTTCCGTTTGACCTTTACAACTTGTTAACGCAAAAAACACTAAAAACAAACTGGAGATATATCTATAATTCATATTCAAAAATTAAAGGTTAAAGCTAACCAAAAAATCTCAAGATTGCTCTTGAGATTTTTTGGTTTTATATACAATTCTTTACTTCGTTAAAAAGGATATTATCCTTTTAAGCTAGCTGCTAAATATTCTCTATTCATACGCGCAATATTTTCTAAAGAAATTCCTTTAGGACATTCAACTTCGCAAGCTCCAGTGTTGGTACAGTTACCAAAACCTTCTTCATCCATTTGCTTCACCATGTTTAAAACACGATCTGTAGCTTCTATTTGTCCTTGTGGTAATAGTGCAAATTGTGAAACTTTAGCACCAACGAATAACATTGCTGAAGAGTTTTTACAAGAAGCAACACAAGCACCACAACCAATACAAGTTGCAGAATCAAAAGCGGTATCTGCATCGTGTTTATTAATTGGAATTGTGTTTGCATCAATAGTATTTCCAGAAGTATTTACAGAGATAAATCCTCCTGCATGTTGAATTCTATCAAAAGAAGTTCTATCTACAATTAAATCTTTTATTACAGGAAAAGCAGTTGCTCTAAATGGCTCGATTGTAATAGTATCGCCATCTTTAAACATACGCATGTGCAACTGACAGGTTGTTACACCACGATCTGGACCATGTGCTTCTCCATTAATATATAAAGAACACATCCCACAAATTCCTTCACGACAATCGTGATCGAAAGCTACAGGTTCTTCATCTTTATTAATTAGTTGTTCGTTTAAAACGTCTAACATTTCAAGGAAAGACATATCTGGTGAAATATCGCTGACTTTATAATCAACCATTTTCCCTTTATCACTTGCGTTTTTTTGACGCCAAATCTTAAGTGTTAAATTCATCATAGCTTTCCTTATTTATAACTTCTTTGTTTTAATTCTATATCCTTGAACTCTAATTCCTCTTTATGTAAAACAGCATCACTAGGTTCTCCTTTGTATTCCCAAGCAGAAACGTAAGCAAAGTTTTCATCGTCACGTTTTGCTTCTCCTTTTTGTTCCCCATCTAATTCTACAGCATCTTCTCTAAAGTGTCCACCACAAGATTCCTCTCTATTTAAAGCATCTTTAGCGAATAATTCTCCTAATTCTAAGAAATCTGCAACACGACCAGCTTTCGCTAATTCTTCGTTGTATTCTTCGTTAGTTCCAGGAACTTTTACTTCTTTCCAGAATTGTGCTCTAAGTTCTTTAATTTCTGAAATAGCTTCCGTTAAACCTTTAACATTTCTAGACATTCCAACTTTGTTCCACATGATTTTTCCTAATTTCTTATGGAAATAATCTACAGAATGTTGTCCTTTATTAGTAATAAAGAAGTCTAATGTTTTTCTAACTTCATTTTCCGCATCTTCAAATTCTTTAGAATCTGTTGAAATGGTTCCAGTACGAATATCATTAGATAAATAATCACCAATAGTATAAGGTAATACAAAATAACCATCTGCTAAACCTTGCATTAAAGCCGAAGCTCCAAGTCTGTTTGCACCATGATCAGAGAAATTAGCTTCTCCAATACAGTATAAACCAGGAACGGTTGTCATTAAGTTATAATCTACCCAAACACCACCCATTGTGTAATGCACCGCTGGATAAATCATCATTGGTGTGTTGTATGGATCTTGATCTACGATCTTCTCATACATTTGGAATAAGTTTCCGTATTTATTTTTGATTACTTCTTGTCCTAATTTCTTAACAAGAACAGCATCATTTTCATTTAATCCTTTAACGTGTGCTGTTTCTTTTCCGTAACGTTGAATTGCCGAAGCAAAATCTAAGAATACAGCTTCTCCAGTTGCATTAACACCAAAACCAGCATCACAACGCTCTTTTGCTGCACGAGAGGCAACATCACGAGGTACTAAGTTTCCAAATGCAGGATATCTACGTTCTAGGTAATAATCTCTATCTTCTTCTGCTAATTCTCTAGGTTTTAATGCCCCAGATTTAATAGCTTCCACATCTTTCATGTGTTTTGGTACCCAAATACGTCCGTCATTACGTAAAGACTCCGACATTAACGTTAGTTTAGACTGATGATCTCCAGAAACAGGAATACATGTTGGATGAATTTGTGTGTAACAAGGATTTGCAAAGTAAGCACCACGTTTGTGTGCTTTCCAAGCTGCGGTTACATTCGATCCCATCGCGTTAGTTGATAAGAAGAATACGTTACCATAACCACCAGTTCCTAAAACCACAGCATGTGCTGAATGTCTTTCGATTTCTCCAGTAATTAAGTTACGTGTTATAATTCCACGAGCTTTTCCACCAACTTTAACAACGTCTAACATTTCGTGACGGTTGTACATTTTGATTTTTCCACGACCGATTTGACGGTTCATGGCAGAATATGCTCCTAATAATAATTGTTGTCCTGTTTGTCCAGCTGCGTAAAAAGTACGAGATACTAATACACCACCAAATGAACGGTTATCTAATAATCCACCATATTCTCTTGCAAAAGGAACACCTTGAGCAACACATTGGTCAATAATATTTGCAGATACCTCAGCCAAACGATATACGTTAGCTTCACGAGAACGATAATCACCACCTTTTACAGTATCATAAAATAATCTGTAGGTAGAATCACCATCTCCTTGGTAATTTTTCGCTGCGTTAATTCCTCCTTGCGCTGCAATAGAGTGTGCACGTCTTGGAGAATCTTGAAAACAGAATGCTTTTACATTATATCCAAGCTCTGCTAAAGTAGCAGCAGCAGATCCACCAGCTAAACCAGTACCAACAATAATAACATCAATGTTACGCTTGTTTGCAGGATTTACTAAGTCGATATGATTTTTATAGTCTGTCCATTTATCTTTAATTGGACCTTTTGGTATTTTTGAATCTAAAGCCATATTAGATATTTTTTAGTGATTAAAATGATGAAATAATGCAATGAAAACGAATCCTAATGGAATGATAATCGCATATGCTTTTCCGAATCCTTTTAATCCTTTTGTGTATTTATTATTTGCTCCAACCGATTGGAATGCAGAATTAAAACCGTGTAATAAGTGTAATGCTAAGAATACAAAAGCAATACAGTATAATACGACTCTCCAGATATCTACAAATTTATGTTGTAGTTCTTCAAAATATCTAAACTCACCATTAGCAAGTAATCCAGACATATCGCCTTGAATGTATTTTGTACTTATTTCTGGCAACCAAAAATCGTAAAAGTGTAAACCAATAAATGCTAGAATAGCAGCGCCACTCCAAATCATGTTTCTACTCATCCATGTTGAATTAGCAGCACCATTATTTTTAGCATAACTAATTTGTCTTGCTTTATTGTTTTTAATTTCTAGTACAAATCCCATTATAAAATGGAAAATAACACCAAAAATTAATACCGGCTGCATCACATATTGAATTGCCCAAAAGGTCCCCATAAAATGAGAAACATTGTTAAATGCATCTGGACTGAATACCGATAATAGGTTGATTACAAAATGTTGTAATAAGAAAATCATTAGGAAGAGTGCCGAAAGTGCCATGGCAAACTTTCTTCCAATCGAAGAATTTAAAATTCCGCTCATTATTTTGTGTAGTTAGATTATATATACACAAATATAGTAAGCAACGCTAACGCAAGCAAGCTAAAATGAATTTTATAAATTTATTTAGAATGGATTTAAGTAAAACAGACTACTTCATTTCAAAATTCACACGCTCTAATCCTATTTGGATAAAATATTTTCCTTTTGGCAAATAATACTTTCCATTTTTAGCTGCCTCAATATCAATGCTTGTATTCTCTTTAAGCAGTGTTTTTCTTCCTTTTTCGGTTAATGACAAATCATAATCTACGTAGTTAAACCCTTTATCTGCTTCGACAGAAATAATCTTTAAAACGGATTGTTTTTCCGAAAGGATTTTAACTTCCTTTTTCCCTGCAGTATTTCCATAAAACTTAATGATTTCTAAAGGCGTATTTGCATCAAACCATTTGCTCCAAGAGCTTCCCCATCGTGGAGAATAGCGAATATCTTCAAAAGGAAAAAGCGTTACGCTCTTACTTAAAATATTCGTATTCATTTTTTGCAAAGGCGCAATATTGGTTTTATAGATACTTCTTCCGTGTGTACCTAAAAGCAAGTCTTTAGCTTCTGGCTGAATCACCAAATCATGCACAGCAACTGCTGGTAAATTTTTATGGAATGCTTCCCATTTCACACCTTTATTAAAAGACACATAGGCACCATTATCGGTTCCTAAATAGAGTAGGTTTTCATTTTCGGGATCTTCTTTTATAACATTTACTGGTGACATTGGAATATTAGAACTAATGCTTTTCCAGGTATTTCCATAGTCTTCGGAAACATAAACATAACTATTAAAATCATCCCAGCGATAGCCATTTAAAGTTACATAAACGCGTTCTTTTTTATGTTGCGAAGCGATAACGCGAGTCACCCAAAGATTTTTTGGCAAGTTGTCTGAAATATTCTCCCAGCTGCCGCCTGCATTTTTAGTGACCTGCACCAAACCATCATCACTTCCAGTGTAAATAAGTCCGAATGCAAAAGGAGATTCACTAATAGAAGTTAACGTCCCGTAAGCTACATTTCCTTTTTTTCCACCATTGGTTAAATCATGGCTAATGGCTTTCCAATCGTCTCCTTGATTCATAGAACGCATTAATTTATTTCCACCTAAATACAGAATATCTTGATTGTGCGGCGAAATTAAAATTGGTGTTTGCCAATTAAATCGATACGGGTTTTCACCCAATTCATGTTTTGGCTGTATGTATTTCTGTGCTTTGGTTTCGCGATTAATTCTATAATAATTCCCAAACTGATAACCTGTATACAACAGATTCGCATTTCTAGAATCTATTTGAATTTGCATCCCATCACCTCCCATTAAACTCTCCCAAGGATTATGACCACTTTGCTGCCAACTTTTATCTTGTCGTGCATTATTTGCACCAACCCAAACGCCATTATCTTGCAAACCGCCATATACATTATATGGTTTTTCGTTATCTACATTTATAGTATAAAACTGTCCCACCGAATTTACATTTAGCTTCTCCCAACTTTCACCAGCATCATAACTCATATTTAATCCGCCATCATTACCATTAATTAAATGGCCCGATTTATCAGGATTTACCCAAAGTGCTTGATGATCTGCGTGTACATTTTCTTTACTAATAGAAACAAAAGTTTTTCCGCCATCTTTAGACTTTAAGATAGGAACGCCCAATACATAAACACCATTTTCATCTTGTGGATCTACGCGTATTTCTCCAAAATAATACCCATAACTATAATATAAATCATCTAGATAGTCCTCATGTGTTTTGTTCCACGTTTTCCCTCCATCTGTACTTTTATACACCTCAGCTCCAATTACTGGCGTATCAAAAAGCATGGCATTTGCATCTTCTAGATAATGTGCTATATCTGCTGGTTTCACGTTTCCGCTACGCACCATTTGCTTTACATTTTCTGCACGATACTTTTCCTGAAAACCATTCATTTTCAAAAACCCATTCAATTTTTTATCTTCTAGATTTAAGAAATCTTCTGTAGTCATGGTTTTAAAATCTTCTTTTGTAAAACCACGCTTATCTGTTTTTTTATCTTCTGTTTCTTTTCTTCGGAATTGATTATCATGCAAAGCATAAATAGTAGTTTCATCGTAAATTGCCAATCCAATTCTACCTACACCATTTCCTATTGGGAAACCACTAGATTCCGTGGAAACTTTTACCCACGTTTCACCAGCATCTATACTTTTATATATCGCGGAGTTCTTTCCGTTTCCGTTAAAATTCCAAGCTTTTCTGTCTCGTTCCCAAGCAGCAGCAAACATGATATTATAATTATTTGGTGCATGCTGTAGATCTATGATTCCGCTAACCTCATTTACAAAAAGGGTTTGTTTCCATGTTTTCCCGCCATCTATTGTTTTATAAACACCGCGTTCTGCATTGGGAGAATATAAATGTCCAATAACACCAACTGTTACTTCTTCTGGGTTATTAGGATTGATTAAAATACGACCAATATGATGGGAATCGTGCAATCCAACATTAGTCCATGTTTTTCCGCTGTCTTTTGATTTTAAAATACCAATTCCAGAATACGAGGAACGCGAAGAATTATTTTCACCAGTACCAACCCAAAGAGTTTTGTTTTTCCAATCGACAGCAATATCTCCAATATTTTGTGTTTGCGAAGTATCTAAAACAGGATTAAAAGTAGACCCATTATTCACTGTGTGCCATAATCCGCCAGACGCATACGCTACATAAAACTCAATGGTGTTTTCTGGATTCACTTCTATATCGACCACGCGACCACTCATGACCGTTGGCCCAATGTTTTCAAAAGGAATATTTTTAACTAGTGAATTTTCTATTAATGCTTGCTTCTCTTTTAAAGCATTCTGAACAAAGCTGGAAGTTGTTGCAGGTTGTTGTGCTTCCGCTTTAAAAATAAAACATATTAAAAATGTGAAAAAGATTCTGAATTTCATAATAACGATTTAAAGTTTCAAGATACTTATAAATGTAAAAGGTACAAAGCAATTAGAAAAAAGGAAGCATATTTTAAGACGCTTTTATAACAATTGTATTTTAAACTTCTTATTTTTGATATACTTAACGGAATTCAAAAATAAAATTTCTTTTCCAAAGGGAATTTAAAACAATTTTTCAATGAAATACCATCAAATAGACAGTCAACTTTTTATAAAAAACCGTAAAAATTTTGCTTCTCAAATGAAGCCAAAAAGTCTTGCAGTTTTCAATTCTAACGATATTTATCCGGTGAGTGCAGATAGCACTTTACCTTTTGCACAACATAGAGATATCTTTTTTCTAAGTGGTGTAGATCAAGAAGAAAGTATCCTCGTTCTCTTTCCTGAATGCCCAAATCCGAAACATAGAGAAGTTCTTTTTTTAAAAGAAACCAATGCGCATATTGCGGTTTGGGAAGGTGAAAAACTCACCAAAGAAGCTGCATTTAAAACTGCAGGAATACAAACAGTCTATTGGTTACAAGACTTAGAAAAAGTCCTATTCGAAATGATGACGCAATGCGAAACAGTTTACATAAATACTAATGAGCATTATAGAGCGAATGTAGAAACAGAAACTCGCGAAGATCGTTTTACAAAATGGCTAAAAGAAAAATATCCTGCACATACTGTTGCAAAAAGCAATCCTATCTTACAGCGTTTACGTTCTGTAAAAGACCAGATAGAATTAGACTTAATACAACAAGCTTGTGATATTACCGAAAAAGGTTTTAGACGCGTTTTAGGATTTACTAAACCAGGCGTTTGGGAGTACAATATTGAAGCAGAATTCATGCATGAGTTTTTAAACAATCGATCTAAAGGATTTGCATACACGCCAATTGTAGGATCGGGAAACAACGCAAACGTATTACATTACATAGAGAATAACCAACAATGTAAAGCTGGCGATTTAATTTTAATTGATGCAGGAGCAGAATACGCGAATTACTCGAGTGATATGACACGAACTATTCCTGTCTCTGGAAAATTTAACGACAGACAAAAAGCAGTTTATAACGCCGTTTTAAGAGTAAAAAACGCAGCAACCAAACTATTAGTTCCTGGAACTATTTGGGCAGAATACCATGTAGAAGTTGGCAAAATAATGACCAGCGAATTATTAGGATTGGGCTTACTAGATAAAGCGGACGTACAAAATGAAAATCCGGATTGGCCAGCATATAAGAAATACTTTATGCATGGAACCAGTCATCATATGGGATTAGACACGCATGATTACGGTTTATTACACGAGCCAATGCAAGCTAATATGGTATTCACTGTAGAACCCGGAATTTATATTCCTGACGAAGGATTTGGTATTCGTTTAGAAGACGATGTAGTGATACAAAAAACTGGAGAACCTTTTAATTTAATGCGAAATATCCCTATTGAAGCAGAAGAGATTGAGGAGATTATGAATAAATAGAATATTATTATTGTCACGTCCTGAAATAGCGATACACTAAAACCTTAGTGTAATGAAACCAATAGAAAAGACGGACTACGTCAAGCGTACTCAAAAGGATTACTCTCTTTCTTTTAAGTTAGAAGTTGTCATGGAAATCGAGCAAGGATT
>NZ_JBSHNV010000165.1:0-179734 GCF_053601575.1 Lacinutrix sp. MEBiC02404
ACAAACCGTAACACGACCAGATAAATTACAAGTACATTTTACCTACGATGCTTTAGGCAGAAGACTAAGTAAAACCTTTAAAAGCACCACAACCTAATGGCTTTGGGATGGTAACGTACCATTACACGAATGGAAAGAAAAACCACTCGCGCGACATATCCGTAACTCTGGCGCACTTCTGTGAAGTGTGTCTAATTTTCTTTAGTATTTGCAATGCTATTTGTTATCTTTAAACAATGTCTCAGAGATATAAAGTTATAGATAGTACAGTTCCAACATTTGTGACAATAACAATAATTGATTGGGTAGATTTATTTATTCGACCAACCCATTTTAAAATATTAGATGACTCTCTAAATTATTGTATTGCTAACAAAGGATTAACCGTACATGCATACATATATATGAGTAGTCATATACATCTTATTATAAGTTCTCAAGAAAACGAGTTGCAGGACATTATTAGAGATTTTAAAAAACACACCTCAAAACAATTTATAAAAGCGATAAAAGAAAGTCCTGAAAGTAGAAGAGAATGGCTTTTAGCTAAATTTAATTATGCTGCTAAGCGTGTAAAGAAAGGTGTTAATTTTAAAGTTTGGAAAGATGGATTTCATCCTGTAATTTTAGATACTAGCAAAAAAATAGAACAACGTATAAATTATATACATTATAATCCTGTGGCTTCAGAATTAGTTTATCATGAAAGAGATTGGAAAAACAGTAGTTATGCAATCTATGAAGAAAACAATTTAGAAATACCTTCGGTTAAAGTACATCCGCTATGGTAATTTGAAATAGAAAAACAATTAGTCATGCTTTACAAAAGCGCGCCAGGTTCTGAGATTATAGATGACGCGCAAGTGGAAATAGATGCTGGAGAAGGTGCAAGAGGAAAAATATACGATTGGGAGCAATCAAACACTAATACTAATGCTGGCACTTTAGATCCTAATATCCATAAACTCCCAACACCTAAATAAATATAAATGAAGACTTTAACAAATTTGGATTTTCAACTAAAAATAGATAGCGAAATTAATAGGGATCAAATAATTGAGTATTGCTATAACCTTCGTTTAAAGTCAAAACATATAACAAATTATATCGAATTAAATTGTCTTAAACAATTAAAATTCAAGACTGAAGAATTTAGAGGTATTGTAATTTCACTTATGCATGGCTATGATGATAAAAAATGGTCTAACTATGATAATCCATTTATAACACCTAGTACATCAATAGGTATTTATATTCGTTTTGATAAGAAGAAATATGATTCCTTAAAAACAGACAATGAGTTTAGAGATTTCATTTATGAATATATGGTTGAATCTTTTAAAAAGATAGAAACTAAATATGAAATTCCATCAACAGAAATGTTAGCTTCTTATGAAGAGTTAAAAAGTAAAAATTTCATCAATGAAAGGTTGTCAATAAAAAAGTCAGATAGAACTAGAAAACTACTTGCAGAACTACATTCTTCTGTTACAATAGATAAATTTATTTTAACTTTAAAAGTCTATCAAGACAAAAAAGAAGTTTATAATAAAATTGTGTTAGAAACAGTTCCAGATACATTAGTTTATGCTAATAAAATGAAAAAATTAGTTATAGAGGAAACTGCAATAAAAGTTTTGGGAATTGGAGATAAAGTTACATTTTCTTTACCATTAGAAGATATTTTGAAATAAATATCCATCGCCTAGTACTCTGCTCTACAAAGTTTGTAACTTCGTTGCTACCCCGCTAGCGCTCGTTTGTACCGAGTAAGTTCTACAAAAGAATTAAACAATAAAAGCTATCTATTCATTTAGGTAGCTTTTTGTATTTTTAAGGTATACATATAAATTTCATAATCCAAGAAGAGCCCAAACTAAAAAACAATAAAAAGATCATTCACCCTTTGCGAAATCACTACAAACACCAAGGTTATATGAAGCATGATTGAAAACGTAAAGTTTATTAAAATTCTTAAAACATCATTTTATTGCAAAAGCGCAGGTACCACTTTTACATAATTTGTTATACCTGGTTTTAATGGTCTACATATTCTATAAACCTCTGGTATTCGCGTATTAAAAAAAGTGTAATTAGAATGTACCAAGCCAAATGTTCCTGTAGATTCTACAACCAAAGCTTGTAACTCATTGGTACTAATTCCTCTTACGGTATTAATAATTGCTATATGTTCTGATTTTTCATTAGCATCATTGGTATTACCATAAACATCACACCATATTAATACATCGTTATTTCTAAAAGCGTTAAAACTGGTTCTTTGATTCCTTCTTCCTCTAGTAAAATAAAAACGTATCGCTTTTGCAGGCACACCATGTACACTACTAAAATAACTATTCACAAATCCTGAGCAATCTGTTCCTAAATATCGATCACAATAAGACTGTAAATGATCTGTAGCATGCACAGCTACAAGTGCAGTTAATGTTTTTTGACAATCTGCAACACTACCCTTTCCATGAAAGCATTTAGAAACCGCTTCGCGATCTAATCCATTATTACCTGTTTGCCTAATTAAACCAATAATCCTCGTTTTCTCCATTACATTTATTGCAGATGCAATCGCACTTCTAGAACTTGTAGCAGTTATAGTACTTGTAGTGTTTCTAGCACTTCTATATTTACTTACACTCACAATAGTTGCTCTTATTTGACTATCTTGATCTGGAGTAGTTTGTAATAATCTCTCCAGAACTCTTAAATGAAGATACTGCGATTTGTATTGTAATGGTGTCATTTCTATTTCACTCTTAAAGGTTACATTACCGTTTTAATGAAACAAATCATTTAAAGTTAACGACATACATCAAATTTTTTAATTAAAAATAAAAACGTAACTATCTATTGATAGGTATTTTATAAATTAGTAAATTAATTCGTACACTTAGAAATTTTTAAAACCCAATTTAAAACTTCAAAAACGTAAAGATAAAATGCACAAAGTTTTTGTTACAGTAACCAATTCAAAAAATGGTATAGCTAAATTAACTAGCTATGATTATAGACCAGATAGAATTAGATATGAAGTACCCTTATATATTGTAAAAGTAAAAGGTACAGATAAAGATGGAAATATTATTGAAACCAAATTTAAAGCTATACGTTTTGGTGTTAAAAGAACCAAAACAATTAATGCGCACATGGTAGGTTTACAAGATGCACAATCGTATACCTTAAAATGGGATAATATAACTACTATGCCAGGAAAAGCTTGGAGAGTCTATGCTGGTTTTTTTGTACATAAAGGACCTGATAGACCTTTAGATGAAGGATATGGTTCTGTTGGTTGCATTGAAATATGTGGTTATGGTGAATGGACAAAATTTAATAATTTAATATTAGAATTAGCCGATTGTAATACTTTAGATGAAGTTAGTAATGGTAGGTTTGTAAAAATTACTTATATGTATGCCCAAAAACCGGCACTTAAAAAGTTATAGAAATTTATGAAATTTAAAATAGAAATTATTATTATTATATTTTGTCTTCTGCTAAGTTGTAAAAAAGAGATAAAAAACGATGTCAACGATAATCCAAATATCGAACTAAATGTAGACACCACAAAACCTGAAAAATCATCAAAGAACAAGCAAGATTCTATACCTATTTACAGCGTTTCCTACACGAAAGATACTAGCCAAAAAACATTAGAAAATCTTTCTATAATCACAAAAAAATTGCAATCGCAGTACATTACTTATCCATTTAAATTTGTAAATGAACTAGAAGAAATTAGAACGAATTACGATTCTAAAAGTTTTTTAAAAATGTTAGCTAGAGATTTTAAAAATGATGACTTTTTAGATATTTCAACGAGATACTATTCTTTTGTAGTGCCTAATAATAATCAAGAATCGCATTACATTGCAGTAGAAGAATGGCAATATCCAACTACGCAAAAAGCAAAATCAGTTTTTGAGAGTTTAAAAACGTATAGAGATAGAGAAATTAAATTTAAAACCATTAATTGGATTTGGGTGCATCAAAAAGAGAAAATCTATCTTATATTTTCTACAGCGTTTATGGTAAAAGAAAGCGCCATGCAAAATATAAAAACAGAAATTATTAAAACAGCTTCAGCTATTGGAGATTACGAAACACTTCAATTTTACGAATAAAACTTTAAATTTAAAACATAAAAAAAGCACAGTAAAAAATTATTTTCTACTGTGCTTTTTATTTAAATTACTTTGTGTAATTGTATATTAATTATAGATTTTACTGCTGCTCATAATCAGCATCCCATTCTGTACCATCATCCCCCGCTAGCGCTCGTTTGTAGCGCGTGCCGTATCGAGTAAGTTCTACTAAAGATTTAAACAATAAAAGCTATCTATTCATTTAGGTAGCTTTTTATATTTTAGCAGACCATTTGGGGAACAGAGCGTATAAAAAAGGTCTTGTAGATCTTTTTAGCGAATGAGCCAGCTGGCGCGCTGGGAATGCATGCATAATGCAGAAGGCGAACAAACGGCATTGAAAAAATATAAATTCATGAGTTATAAGGTATATATCGTTCTCTTTCTTTTACCGCTTATAGGTTGTAAAAACGAATCAAGACAAGTAGAAGAGAAAAACACTACATTGGATATTGTAGAAAGTACAAAAAAAGCAATACCTGTTTATAGCATTTCTTTTTTAGCTAAAGAAGCTAAAGAAAGTACTGAAAATATTTCTTCGGTTACAAAAAATTTACTCTTAAAATATAAAGCGTATCCTTTTGATAAACATCCAAATGAATTTGAAGAATTCATGGATATTTATAAGTCTAAAGATTTCATTAATACATTGGCAAGAGATTTTGATAATAAGAATTTTCTAGATATAGAAACAAAATACTATTCATTTATCACACCAAAAGATAACTTAGTTGCCAATTATATTACCATAGAACAATGGCAATATCCAAGTGTAAAAAAAGCAAAATCTGTTTTTGAAAGTCTAAAAAATTATAAAGAAAAAGAAATCTATTTTAAAACAATTAACTGGATTTGGGTATACTAAGAAGATGCAATCTATCTCATATTCACTAATAGCTTTGCGGTTACAGAAGAAGTAATGCAATCCATAAAAAAAGAACTTATAAAAACGATAGCTTTATCTGGTAATTACGAAACTATTCAGTTTTATGAATAAATATTAAAATTCAGCTTTTTTATCCCAAGTCAAAGAGGCTTTGGGCGCACTGCTTTCTTCTAATATTTGATACCAAACAGTAATATTATTTATAGCATCTTTGGACCAGGTTAGTCCTTCAATTTGAATGAATTCAGGTGAAACAGTACTATCAATAAAAGCATCTTGAATGTTATTATAAAATTCTCCGTGCATATTATCTAATACCTCTGTTTCTGTTTTATTTGGGGCACCATATTTTTCAACAGCATCCTTTTTACTAAGTTTCATTATATCATTAAAGTCTAATTCTTGCATTACAATCTCTTTTTTAAGCGTAGCTTCTTCATGGAAAGTAGTTTTAGCATTTTCCGTATTTTTATTACAATTTAATATTAAAACACAAAGTAGAATATAGTAGAATTTCATATTTAATATTTTGAAAATTTTGTAGCATTTAACATCGTATTCAATTGCGAAATAATATAATCTAGATGTCTATCTTTTAATGTATTACCAATATTCATTAAGCTTTTCCTATCGTTATAATAAGCACTAGCCGGATTATATTCGTCTCCATGCATATTACTGCTTGCATAGATAGAGTTTCCAACGGCATGTCCAAATTCATGCGTTAATGGATATTGATAATAGCTTTTACTAGCAAGTACACGTTTTCTTAAACTGGTATCTTTAGTATCCAGGTTAATTTTTTTACTACCCCAACTAACACTACTTGTTGGATTTCCTATATAACCGGAAGGATATTTTGTTACTAAAACTTCCCAATGTTGAGATTCTAAAACCCATTCAATATCAAAATTAACATCCCATTTTACCTTTGCGTATTGTTTTGCAAAATCCGAATTACCAGTTACTTTTAGATAAAAACTTTTCCCCCAATTATTCCAAATAAGGTTATCTACTTTTTTATGAAAGGTTTTCTTTTCAATATAATTCCAATCGGAACTTGTAGCATCTTTAAGCCAAGTATATTGCCATTTCTGCTTTATTAAAATAGCACTCCTATCTGCTTCGATATGAATATCCATTCTATCTGTTTTCTTTGTATAATAAGGCATTTTTTTACGATTAAAAATTAACAAAAAAAAACCTCTTCTTAAAGGAATAAGAAGAGGTTATGAATTTTAAGATTTATTGTTGCTCATAATCTGCATCCCATTCTGTACCATCATCTCCTTTTTGACCATCCATTTTAATCATAAAGTTTTTGGCTGGAAAGTAAGGTTTCATGTGTATATCTAAAAACACACGATCTTTCTGGTTAGGATCTTGTTCAAATCTTTTAATAGAGAAATCTTCAATAAGCTTATCCGGTCCTGTAATACCATCTAAAAACTTAACGATTTGTCCCATTAATTCTTTTCTAGTTTTTGCATTAAAATTCTCAAAAGCACGACGGTTTAAGAAATCCATTAATACTTTGGTTACATAATCGAATACTCTAACTACAGAATAGGTTTGTAAACCTAGATTATCTCCATTAAATAAAGTTTTAGCAGAGAATGCCATTACTTTACCGTATTCATTAACCATTGGTACTAATCCCATTTTTTCTAAATGTGCAATTTCACTCTTTTTAAGATCAAAACGTACACCATCTATTTCATTAATACCACCAAACTTTTTACCTGCAGTAACTTGAGACATTAAGGTTTGGTAAATTTTACCTGCTAAAGCACCTGCTGGTGGAACATATAAATCATCTTCCTCTCCTACTTCATCTACTTTTTCTCTACCTACTAACCAGTTACAAGCCATGATTACGTTCGACTTATATTTGTCTCCACTTGTTAAATTAGCAGCTTCAAACATTTCCATAACATCATCCGGCTCATCTAAATGCTCAAAATCGGTTACTAACATTGCTTTATTTTCATATGCAATTTTAGCCCATTTTTCAACCACTTTATTAGATCCTAAATAACCAGGAATTACTAATAATCCGTAATTATCTCTTAAATCCAAACGGTCATAAGTAGATTTTAATTCTTCTGCTACAGCATCAATAAAACGCGTATTATCTAGATCTTTAACTTGTTCTAGTTCTGCATTCATTATCGATATGTTTTTCAACTTATCAGATTCTGTATTTTTATAAAATAATGCCATAGAACGATATGATCTCTCTAAGTCATTGGTAGCTTCTAAAGCCTTATGCAAGTTTTTCTTTAAGGAATCATTAGCCGTTTGCGACTTCGTTTCTGAAGCTTCTACCATTTCTGGAATGCTATCCGATTCGGATAAAACAGAAGACCAAATCTCTAATACTTTTTTAAGCTGTTCTCTATCTTCTTTCTTAGCCTGTTCGGTAAGAAATATTCGTTTACGAGCCTTACGTTCTGGATTCATATTTTGAACGCCTTCAATACAGGATTCTAACAGGTCAAATCCGCCATACTTAGCAAGTTGCTCACTCTTTTCTTTTAAATACTGTGCTGGGTTTTCTACTGGAGAAAATTGTTCTTGTGCTTTTGACATAATTATTTGCTTTCTTCAATTTCTGTTAGTAATGCTCTCATAGCTTCTAATAAAGATGCTTTTGCTTCTGGGTTTTCTAAAGCCGTTTTTAAAATTTTATTCGTTTTTAATTGCTTTACAATTTTAATATACTGATCTTTTTCTGTGTTAAGGTCTTTTAAAAACTTGCTTTGTTTTGTAATTCCTTTTCCGCCAAAGTCCCCTAAATTTTTAAAATTTAAGTTTTCTTTTCTACCAACACCATCCATGTCTTCGAACTCTACTTCTACTTCTGGCTTGTAATGTTCAAAAACTTCTTCTACCGTTTTTAATCCTGTTACAACTTCTGGCTTTATTGGTTGATCTTGTGTTAATTTTTCAACAAAGAGGGTTCTGTTTTGAGGTATTTCTTGAATGGCTTCATTAGCATCTGTTTTTACTTCTGTACCACCAATTCCGTAAGTATCCATATTATTTTGGTTTAATTAATTCTTTAATAATGATAAATATAAGCAAATTATTAGTTTTTCAACTTATTTATATTGCCACTTTAATTCTTTTTTAGCATCTATATCTAGTGAAACTTTTGCTCCTTTTGTAATCTCTCCAGATATTATCATCTTAGATAAAGGCGAGCGTAAGTCTGTTCTAATCACACCGCGTAAAGGTCTTGCTCCATATTTTGGTGTAAACCCTTTTTCTGCAAGGTGCGTCATTGCTTTTTCAGATATATTTAAAGTGATTTCTTGTTTCTCTAAAGCTTTAAGCAATCCTTTTAATTGAATTTTAAAAATCTTCACTACATTTTCTTTGGTTATTGGTGAAAACGGAATGATTTCAGTTAATCTTCCTAAAAATTCTGGTCTAAAATAGCTTCCCATTATTTCTAATAAATCATTAGATTTTGGAATAATTCCTTCATCAAAGGATTCTACAATATGCTGACTTCCAATATTAGAGGTAAATAAAACCACTGCATTTGAAAAATCTCCTACTTTTCCCAATCGGTCACTTAGTTTTCCTTCATCTAATATTTGAAGAAAAATATCAAAAACCGAAGGATGTGCCTTTTCAATTTCGTCAAAAAGAACAATAGAATATGGTTTTTGTCTTATTTTATTAACTAGCAATCCACCTTCTTCATACCCTACATATCCTGGAGGTGCTCCATATAATAAGGCTGCAGAATGTTCTTCTTTAAATTCACTCATATCAAAACGAATAATAGCATTTTCGTCTTGAAATAAAAATTCTGCCAATGATTTTGCTAACTCTGTTTTTCCAGTTCCTGTTGGTCCAGAAAAGAAAAAAGAACCGACTGGTAATCCTGGTTTACTTAAACCAGAACGCGATTCTAAAACTGCCGAAGTGATCACACTAATAGCGTGGTCTTGACCAATCACTCTTCGTTGTAAAACTTCTTCCATATTAAGAAGCCTTTCTTTTTCGTCGGCTTGTAATTTACCTGTTGGAATTCCTGTTTTATTTGCTATTGTAGAAGCAACATCATTTTTATTAATGGCCGTTTTTTCTTGTGAAGCAATTTCTAATAACTGTTTTAAAATTTTATCTAAAGCGGTAAATCCTTGTTTTGGCGTCTTTACTTTTTCAAAATGGTTCTCATCCCCTAACTCATCGAATAACAAATAACTTAATCTGTTTTTCATTAACGCGTATTCCCAAATTTGTTCTTTTAAAACCGCTTCCTTTTTTAATTCTTTATTATTTTTTAGTACTTCTAAATTTTCTTGAATACTATTAATTTCATCAACAGAAGTTTCAATCATATATTTTGCAGCAGACATCGTTCTATCGATTAAATCTATTGCAGAATCTGGTAAACTTCTTTCTTTATTATATCGTTTTGCTAGTCGTATCGCCTCTTGTATGGTTTCCGTATCAATTTCTAAATCATGATGCTCGGTATAATAGGACACGGTGTTTTGTATCATTCGATGTGCCTCATCTTCATTCGGTTCTAGCAGTCTTACCGTTTCAAATTGACGCGATAATCCTTCATCTACTTCTATATGCTTTCTAAAAGCATCATTAGTTGCTGTTCCTATTACGGTAAGTTCTCCTTTAGATAATTCCGATTTCAATAAATTGGCTAAACCTTGATTTCCTTGATTTTTATCGGTTAGATTATTGATTTCATCTACTAATAAAATGGCTTTCGGAAATTGTTTAATCTCTTCAATTACCTTTTTTAAACGGTCTTCAATTTCACCTTTATAACCTGCTCCAGAAACTAAGTTGATAAAATCTAACTCAAAAATTCTAGCACTTTTTAAATGTTCTGGCACATTATTATTTACAGACGCATAGGCTAATCCATTAAACAAAACGGTTTTACCAACGCCAGGATCTCCAAGAATTAATACGTTTGGCTTCGATCTTCTTCCTAAAATTTCAGCAATCATTTTTATTTCCGATTCCCGTCCTGAAATAGCATCTAACTCATTGTTACTAGCTTTTAAGGTTTTATCAATACAATATTGCGCAAGTGTACTTGTGCCTATCGCTTTATTTTGGTTAGAAGTAGTCGTTTTTCCAGAAGAAGTATTCGAGGTACTTTCTTTCACTCCCAAATTATCAATAATCTCATTTGGTGTTAAAGAAAATGATTTTAATTGCTCAAAAGTAAAGCCAACACCTGGAGTACATAATGCAATAAGCACACAATGTTCTGTAACTTCTTCTAAACCTAATTTTAGTTTAATATTGTCTGCTTCATACAAAACAGCTTCCACAGAACTATCTCCAGAAGGATTCTCTGGAATTTTTGTGGTTTTCGGATAAGATTCTAGTCGTACTTCTGCCCATTCTTCTACATAATAACCGTCTTGACCGATACTATCTAAGTAACTAATCAAACCTATATTTTTATGCATTAGTGCTTTTAGTAAATGTGCAGATGCATACTGTTTGTGTGCATATTCTTTTGCAACCGCTTGTGCTATATGAATTGCTTCTTTTAGTGTATTGGAAAATACATAATCGGACATATCTATTAAGTTTGTTTATTACTTTTAATGATTAAAAAACATTAAAGTCATCATATGCAGGTAAATAATTTCTTTAAGGAGGAACTAATTTAGAAATAATCTAAGAGAATACCAACTATTTTGGTTTCATCCTTTTTAATGATTTTTAAACAATAAATTTACACTAATTTATTGCTACAAAAACTTAATTTTTAATATTATTTCACGTAAAAATCATAGATAATGCAACTCCTTTATAATTGGGAAACAAAAGCTAAAGCCCGAAGTTCATTATAGTAATATGCTCCTTTTTGAATAAAGCCAACATGACCACCAAAATTAGGCATTTCTAAATGTAGATTTTTATTGTTTTTTGCTTCTTTTATCGGATAACATTCTGGAGATAGAAACGAATCATTTAAAGCATTTATGATTAAAGTGGGCACTTTTATATTTGGTAGAAACTGAAGACAACTAGACTTTGTATAATAGTCTGTTGCATCTTTAAAACCATGTGCTTTAGAGGTATAAACGGCATCAAAATCTCTCAACAACTTTATAGAATCGACTTCTTGTGAGGTGATTCGATTTGGAAACTGAAGCAACTTCGGTTTTAATTTTTCTACTAGGTGTTTTTTAAATCGGATTGCATATGGTTTGTTTTTTAGCTTGTGTAATTCGTTAGCAGAACCTTCTAAAAAACAAGGCACAGAAATAGCTATAGCTGCTTTTATTTGCTTTGGAAGCATTCGGCCTTCCCCCAAATATTTTAGTGTAATATTTGCTCCCAAACTAATTCCTTTTATATACATCTCGGAATAGCTTTTATTTTCTAATATATGCTGAATGATTTCGTGTAGATCTTCGGTTGCACCAGAATGATAACTATAATATTTTAAGTTCGGTTCTCCGCTACAACCTCTAAAATTTACACAAACAGCATCTACTCCATTTTCATTAAATAATTTTGCTGGACCAGTAACATAAGGTCGTTGCGCATTGCCTTCTAAACCATGTAAAACAATCACTAATTTGTTGGATTTTTCTTTTGCATAACTCCAATCTAAATCTAGAAAATCGCCATCACTAAGCGTTAAGCGTTCCCGAGTTTGTTTGATTTTTACTTTTCGGATTAGTCCAGAATATATGGTAGCAATATTTCCGTTTCTAAATAAAAAGGGTGGTTTGTATGTGGTGTTAAGTATTGGCATTACACTTCTAAACTAGTAAATTTAAAATCGGTACCACTAAATAGTCCTTTGTCACTTAATTTTAAATCTGGAATGACCAGTAAAGCCATAAAAGATAAAGTCATATAAGGTGCATGCAACGTGCTTCCTAATTGTTTTGCCATTTTATCCAAATCTGCGTAATCTTTACCAATAGTGGCACCATCTTGATCGCTCATAATTCCTGCAACTGGAAGTGGAACAATTTTTTCTTCGGAATTGCTAATCGCACAAATTCCGCCTTTATTTTCAATGATTAGATTTACCGCTTTACAAATCGCTTCGTCAGAAACACCAACAGCAATAATATTATGCGAATCGTGACCAACAGAACTTGCTATTGCGCCTTCTTTTAATCCGAAATTCTTTATAAATGCGATTGCTGGTTTATCGTTATTATAGCGATTTACGACCGTCATTTTTAGGATATCATTTTCGGTATTAGAAACCAGGTTTCCATTTTCAATGGTAGCTTCTTCAATCAGCTCGTTAGTTACTAACTGCCCTTCTAAAGCTTCAATTACCCGAATTTTTTCAGCAGAGGAATCGAATCTAAAATCGGAAACCGTTTTCTTTTCCGTATTAAAATTATTCAGATTTTTAAAAGCTACATCTTTAATATTAACCTTTCCGAAGTCATACACCAATTCCCCATCTACGTAGGTTTGAAGCGTTTTAAAATTGGTTAAATCTTCTACCACAATACAATCTGCTGCATCCCCAACTTCCAATAAACCAACATCTAGATTATAATGTTTCACCGGATTGATACATGCTGCTTGCAATACTTGAAATACATCTATATTTTTAGCGATTGCTCTTGCACACAATGCGTTGATATGCGAAATGATTAAATCGTCTGGATGCTTATCATCACTACAAAACATCATATTTTCAAAATGTTTTGGCATTAAATCGATTAGCGCTTCAAAGTTTTTGGCTGCAGAACCTTCACGAATTAGAATTTTCATTCCTTTTTGCAGTTTTTCTAAAGCCTCATCATAGGTAAAACACTCGTGATCGGTGTAAATACCTGCCGCTATATATTTGGTAATATCTTCTCCTCGAACGCCTGGAGCATGACCATCTACCGGTTTATTATTCGCTTTTGCATGTGCTATTTTTTTAAGCACTTCTTCATCATCAAACAAAACACCAGGATAATTCATCATTTCTGCCAAATACTTAATATCTGGATTTTCCATTAGCTTTTTTATGCCTTCGGAATCTATAATTGCTCCAGCAGATTCAAAACTAGTTGCAGGAACGCAACTTGGTGCACCAAAATTAAATTTAAAAGGCACTTTTTTTCCGTTTTCAATCATGAATTCCACACCAGGAACGCCTAAAACGTTTGCTATTTCATGCGGATCAGAAACGGTAGCAACGGTTCCATGCTGTACTGCTAGTTTCGCAAATTCGCTTGGCACTAGCATCGAACTTTCAATATGTATGTGTGCATCTATAAAACCTGGAAGAATGTAATGATTACTTGTGGTTTCTTTTTCTACAATAGACGCTATTTTACCATCTGTAATAGTGATTTCTCCTGTATAGATTCTCTTGTTTTGTATGTCTACTATGTTTCCTTGTAATTTCATATGTATTCCTTTGAAAAAAGGAATCTTATCCTTTAATCTAATTTATTAAATGTAATATTAAACAAAAAAAAGCTTCCATTAAAACGGAAGCTTTATTTTGTTTTAGCAGAACTATTTTTTAAACCATTTTGCAGCTTGCTTTACGTCTACTAAAATCCGTAAATAAAACTGCTAGTTACGTTTTTCATATTCCCGACGAATTCCTTTAACAAGCAAAGTATCACTAATCTTTTCTTCTTTTTCTTTAATTGTTTTTAAGCTTGCAAATTGGATAACATTCCTTATTTCTGTTGCGCTCAATTCATGTTTTTCAGAAAGCATTTCTAGATTTATTTTTGGATCTAGCTTCGTTTTTTCAGGAAGTGCATTTTGCCATAGTTTAAATCTTTCGGCGGCATTAGGTAAGAAAAAAGGCACTTTTACTTGAAACCTCCGACTAATTTCTGGGTCTTGAATACTATCCTTAACCGCAAAAATGATAATGCCGTTAAAGTTCTCCATTATATTTAATAGATAAGAAATTTCTTGATTTGCATAACCGTCATGTGCATCTCCAACTTCCGTTCTTTTTCCAAATAGTGAATCCGCTTCATCAAAAAATAAAATACTATTCGATTTTTCAGCAAAACGAAGCACCTCCATTAGATTTTTTTCGGTCTCCCCAATATATTTTGAAAGCATACGAAATAGGTTTACTCGATATACCTTTTGATTGGTTTTCTTTCCTAATAAAGTTGCTGTTAAAGTTTTCCCTGTACCTGGAGGTCCATGAAATAGCGCGAAATAACTAGGTTTTATTTTATTAGACATTTCCCATTCTTTAAAAAGCACCGCGCTATGTGCTATCCAATCTAATACATCTTCTAATCCTTCCTTTGTTTTATCATTTAAAACTAGATGATCCCAATTCCATGTTGTTTCTAAAACTTCTGCATTTTTTACTGTATTGGGAATACTAGAAAACGTTGCGCTAACTTCTATTCGCAACGGATCGCCATTAGGTTCAAACAAGGTATAGTTTAAATTTAAATCGGAAAGAATTCCCGTAAACGCCAAACTATCTCCCCATTTAATTTTTAAAAACCGAGGATACTTTTCACTAGCCTTTTTAAAATAAACCGTGTGCACAAAAAGGGCTAGTTGCTCTTTAACCGCATGATTAATGGAATTATAAGTATAACCAGCAATGGTATTTGTGCCGTCCAAAATAAAATCCAACTTTAACTCTTTTGGTTCTGACACTACATACGATTTAATGGTTATTTTGTTGGTTGTTAATCGGTAGTTTTGAGAAAACCCTTTAGGGTTAACGGGTAGTGAAATTGGGTTTGATTGTAATTTACACAATGTAGAAAAGCTTCTATCGTTGTAAGCAAAAATCAAAACCTTAATTTGTTTTTCTGGACTTCCCATAATTCCTTTTAAAATATTTTATTGTAAAAATTTGTGTATAGATCGCAGTTATTAAATGGGTTGAAAGTAATTATATTTCAAGACCAAAGTCTCTATAAGAATCTCTCCTTTCTCTGCATTCAGCTTCCCTAGTTCCCAACGCATTGGCCACACATGAAATAAGCGCCAACGTAATAAAACGGCATGTTTTTCATCTAAAACATCTATATCTACTGCTTCAATTGGATGTTTTACATGATTTTGAAAAGCCTCTTGACACCAATGCACTAGCGCTGTATTTTCTTGGGTAACCATTCCTTTTTTTAAGGTGAGTGGTGTATAAATAATACCGGAAGGAAGTTGATGCACAAATCTATTTTCGCCACCTTCTACTAAGGGTTTACTCTGCATTTGTGCCTGCAACCCAACAACAGACTGAAAGCCCACTTGTAATTGTTTCGTTTTAGACAAACCAACAAAAGTTACATTAAAATGGAAACCAACAATAGGATATACATCTTTGGCCATTGTGTTATTTTGCTTCTAAAATACGTATCCCTTCATGCACTAATATCATGCTTTCTATAGCAATTTCATTACTATCTGCTTTTAAACTTGCCGATTGCACTTTACTTGGCCAAGCATTTTCCAGAAGCCATGTTACTATGGGCTCATGATTTTCATTGAGCAGCTTTATAGATACACTTCTTCTATATAAAGATCCAGTACTGTTTCCTTCTTGAAAAAAATATGTTTTTTGCCACTCTTTAAAAAAGTCGAAATCTCCTTGATACGTGCCTCTTTTCAAGGTAACATCACTATACTTAGTGAGACCTGGTTGCTTGGATTTATTATATTTTTTGCTAATTCCGGAACGATATTCTATGACTTGTGTTTCAAAATCTAATCCGCTTACTTCTGAGAAGTCTAATCTAAAATCGTCTCCCCATTCTACGGAGAAATGAAATTTCACCAAAGGGTAATCTCCAACTGCAGCCATAACTTTATATTTAAAATTAATTCGTTAAAATAAACGCAAAATCCTACAAATCAATATTTTACAATATAAATATACATATTTTACTGGAGATTTTCACCATTCCATATAACAAAAAAAAGCTTCCATTAAAACGGAAGCTCTTTAAAATAATTTTTTACTAAAATTTATTTTTTAATAAACTTCTGCGTTTGTTTTGCATTTTCTGAAATTATCTCTAAAAAGTATATTCCGTTAGATAATGTAGTTACATCTAATTGATATTGTAATGCATTATTTGATAATTCTATGGCATTTAATTTCCTTCCGTTCACATCATAAATAGTCAAACTATTTAAAGCTACTTTACTTTTAATGGTAAGCAGACTTTCTGTTGGGTTTGGGTAGATAGAAAAATTATTACTATTGAATTCTTCCATAGATAAATTTTCCACAATCTCTGTTGCAACTGTATTTGTTGTAATTGCTGGGTTAAAGTCGAAGAAAATATCTGCCGTATTATAAAAAACATCTCCAACTGTCACATCACTTTTTGGCTTTATTTTATAAGCGATAAACCCATGTGAGTTTGGTTCATCATTGGTACTATCTGCTAAATTAATATTATCAAATATAAAATCAACCATCGTACCATTTGTAATTTCTACTTTTCCGGTATGGCTTAGACTTTCTATCTGCATGGTAGTATAGTCTAACTTATCATCCAGTACATTTTCTATATGCACATTAATGGCACTTGCGGTTCCTGTATTTTGAAAACGAATGATATAGTGTAAGTATTTATCTGCATCTTCTAATAGAATCTCTTCCCCTTCTAAAACGCTAATATCATTTGGATCGTAAGAAGCAATTACGGTTTGATTTAATAAAAATATATTATCCTCTGGAGTGTTATCTCCTGTAATTGGTTCAATTGTTGCGGATGCGTTTAAAATATCTCCAAGATTTGTAGTAGGTAAAGTAAATAAGCTGCATACTACATCTATTATTCTAGTTTCAAACGGGTTTAAATCGGAATAATCAAAAGTTACCGTGTTTGTAGTTTGCGATGCAACAGATTCAGTAGCTTCTACGAAATAAAGTTTTGTATCATCAAATTCATAAGTTACAGTACCACTCATAGTCGTTGTACCTATATTTTTATACACGATGCGATACGTAGTATCAAATCCTGGTCTAGGATCATCAAAAGAAGGATAAACGCTAACAACCAAATCATTTACCAACCCTATTGGCTCTAAACAAAACTCGATGGTATCTACATTACCAACTCCAGTAAAAGTAGAGGTTTGTGATGTTGGATTAGAAACATAGTAATACGGTAATTGCGATGTTATAGAAGTTGTATATTCGCCTTCATTTGGGAAAAGCTGATAAAATCCATTACTTAATGAAAAGGTAGCAAGGTTTTCTGAATCACTTTCCGTCAAAATCATTATATTTTCAAGCGTAGGATCTGAAGCATCACAGCCATCCGCATTTAAATCTACACTTAAAATTCCATTAATTTCATTCGCAACAATACCAATATTTCTATACCACGCAATTTTATCATCGTCTTCAGAACATGAAATGATATCCATATCTCCATCATTATCTATATCCATTGCAAAAATTGAATTAGCTCCGTCGGCATCTGTAGATATTATTTGTTCTGTTCCAAAGCTCCCTAATCCATCTATGTTTTCATACCAAGATATTTTATTCTCCCTTGAAGTAGCAGAGCAAACATCTATATCTCCATCGCCATCTACATCCATTGGAAAAACAGCTAAAGTTTTATCTCCAAAAGAAAATGTAGAACCGTTAGTATCTATAATATTATCTGGTCCAAAATCTCCTAAACCATCTAGGTTTTCATACCATGAAATTTTAGCGATATTTTCAGACACAGAAAGCACATCCAAATCACCATCATTATCTATATCAATCGCATATACTAAAGACGCTCCATCATCATTTTGACTAATAATTTGTTCGTCACCAAAATCCCCTAATCCATCTACATTTTCATACCAAGCTATTTTATCATCATACTTGGAAGCTGAAAGCACATCCATATCTCCATCCCCATCCATATCTTGAGCATAAACAGAGAAAGCACCATTTGCATTAACTGTAATAATGTTCTCTGTACCAAAAGAACCTTGACCGTCCAGATTCTCAAACCATGCAATTTTATCATCAAATTCTGAAGAAGTAAGCACATCTTTATCGCCATCGCCATCCATATCTGAAGTATAAATAGAGGTTGCGGTACTAATAGCGGTTGTAATAATTTGCTCTGAACCAAAATTCCCTAGACCATCTATATTTTCAAACCATACTACTTTAGGGTCAAATAAAGCACGTTCAGGCACAGCTAATACATCTATATCTCCATCTCCATCTATATCGTCTAAATGTACATCTAAACCATCAGTAAAGTTAGTAGTAATTACATGCGATAGACTAAAAGTACCCAAACCATCCATGTTTTCATACCATGAAATTTCATTATCTCCATGAAATATAGATATAACATCCATATCACCATCACCATCTATATCTGCCGAATATACAGATTTAGGCATATCTGCATTTTGTTCAATAATATCTCCTCCATTAAAATTACTTATACCATCTAAGTTTTTATGTAATTTAAGAATATGAGAGCTTTGATCTGATCCTGAGAAGGAAAGAATATCTGTATCACCATCCCCATTAAAATCATGATAAAAAAGAGCATTTAACGGATCTGTTTCTATATTTAAATCTTGACTACTCTCAAAATTACCATCACCATCTATACTTCTATACCATACTACTTCATCTTCATATTGCGATGCAACTAAAAGATCTTTAAAACCATCACCATCTAAATCTTCAATGTGTAAAACACCTAAAGTGACTCCTGTTCCAATTATCTCTTCGGAACCAAAATTTCCAGAACCATCATTTCTATGTAAAAGGATATCTCCTGCCGCTCTTACTAAATCTAGATCATTATCTTCATCAATATCTACAAGATAAAATTTTTGTAAAGTTGTAACTGGATAATCTATAGTATGTTCTATAAATTCACCAAAAAGCGTAGTTCTTTCATACCAATAAAAAACATCTAAACTAGTTTCTTTACTATCATACATATCTAAATCACCATCACCATCTATATCTGCAAATACTAATTTATTAATATTTATATTATTTGCCAATACTTGCTCACTACCAAAATCGCCCAAACCAGTAGTATTTTCATACCATACTCTGGTTAGCGAATTATTAATATTTCCTGTTACGTCTAAATCGCCATCATTATCAATGTCTAAAGCTACAATATCTGTAATATCAGATGTTCCAATTAGTTGTTCTTCACTAAAAGTTCCTAATCCATCTACATTATCAAACCAAGCTATAGTAAAAGAATCCCCTCCATTACCATAAGAAAATAGTATATCTATATCGCCATCATTATCTATATCTTTAGCTTGAGCATCCACTAAAGAACTTGTAGAAATTTCTATGGTAAATATGTTTTTTTGTACACCAAAAACACCATTGTTATCTAAATTCTCGTTCCATGCAATTTTATATACATTTTCCCCTTGAAAAGATGCTGTGAGAATATCTAAATCGCCATCACTGTCTATATCGGCAATTGAAATATCTCTGATTCCTTTTGGGTTATAGGTATCATCAATGATTACATTTTCCTGAAACCCTATTTGGGCAGTTGCATAAAAAGTAAGACAAAAAGTAAAAAGGAATAGGAGTACTTGTTTTTTCATAATTTAGGTCTAATAGATTTAGGATACTAACTTACAATAAATAAATAAATTATTTTACAAATACACTTCAAAACTAGACCATTTTAAATCTAGAATCACCTATAGCTTTTTAAGATCTTCAAAATTATTAATTGCCCGAGCAAATTAAAAACGAATTGCAAGAACAGAACAATGTGCTCTACAATTAAATTGAAAAGTCACTTTAATATAAAACAAAAAAAAGCTTCCCTTAAAACGGAAGCTCTTTAAAATACTAATGTTCAATAATTTACTTTTTAATAAACTTCTGTGTTTCTTGCGAGTATTCAGAAACTAGTTCTACAAAATACATTCCGTTAGATAAATTAGCGACATCTAATTGGTATTGTAATGTATGATTGGATAGTTTTACATCTTTAATTTTTCTACCATTAATATCAAAAATAGTAATAGCACTTAAAGGTGTTTTACTGGTAATGGTTAATTGATTTTCTGTTGGGTTTGGATACACAGAAAAAGTATTGGTATTAAACTCGCTAACCGATAAATTTTCTACAATTTCTGTAGCTACTGTATTGGTTGTAATAGCAGGATTAAAATCGAAGAAAATATCTGCAGTATTATAAAAAACATCACCAACTACTACATCGCTTTTTGGTTTTATTTTATAGGCTATAAATCCATGCGAGTTTGTTTCATCATTGGTACTATCTGCTAAGTTGATATTATTAAATATAAAATCAACCATCGTACCATTTGTAATTTCTACTTTTCCGGTATGGCTTAGACTTTCTATCTGCATGGTAGTATAATCTAACTTATCATCTAGTACATTTTCTACATGCACATTAATGGCACTTGCGGTTCCCGTATTTTGAAAACGAATGATATAATGTAAGTATTTATCTGCCTCTTCTAATAGAATCTCTTCACCTTCTAAAACTCGAATATCATTTGGATCGTAAGAGCCGATAACGGTTTGATTAAGAATAAATGTATTATCTTCTTCTGTTTCATCTCCTGTCACTGGATTTATAGTTGCAGTTGAAATTAGAACATCATCTATATTAGTTGTTGGTGGTGCAAATACATTAAATTCTAAATCAATGGTTCTAGTTTCGAAAGGATTTAAATCTGTAAAATTAAAAGTCAGTGTGTTTGATGTTTGAGAACTTATTGGTTTACTCGCGTTTAAAAAGTTAAGTTTTGTATTGTCAAACTCAAAGGTAATATTATCGCTTAATATTGTTGTTCCTACATTTTTATACACTATTTGGTAACTTGTATCAAAACCTGGTCTTAGATCATCTTGCGAAGGGTAAACCACTATTTTTAAGTCATTTACCGTTTGATTGGAAGTTAAGCAAAAATCTATTGTATCTACATTACCAATACCTATAAAATTTGATGTTTGAGAAACAGGGTTAGATGTATAATAACTAGGTAAATTAGAAATAGAAGTCGTAAAACTCCCTTCATTAACTGCTATTTGATAACTACCATTATTCAAAGTAAATGTAGAAAAGCTGTCGTTGCCATTATCGGCATTTATTAGTAAATTACTAACATTTATATCATTATTATCACAACCATTTAAATCTAAATCTAGTTGTATTACCCCATTTATTTCGTTTCCTAAAACGCCCAAGTTTTTGTACCAGGTTATTCTGTTATCATTTATTGAAGACATGAGTACATCCGCATCACCATCACCATCAATATCACTAGAACAAACAGATACTGGTCTTTGTGGATTAGTAGATATTAATTGACTTGAGGTAAATGTTCCCTGGCCATCAATATTTTCATGCCAAAATATATCGCCAATAGTTAATCCACTACTTGAATATGAAGTTGAAACTATATCCATATCTCCATCGTTATCCATATCGTTCGAAAAAATGGACTTTATTAAAGAAGATTCATCTGTAAATATTGTTTGTTTTGTACCAAAAGACCCTAAACCATCTAAATTTTCATACCAGACTATTTCATGATCTTCGGAAGAAGCGGATACAATATCCATATCATTGTCGTTATCAATGTCTGCTACATAAACCACATCTATTTCACCTATACCTGTAGATATAAGTTGTGGATTTCCAAAAGTTCCTTGTCCATCAATATTTTCTACCCAATAAATATCAGAACTACCAAAAACAATATCATTATCGTTATCATGATCCATATCAATTAAGTAAATAGGACCAGAATATGCGTTTGAAATCAATACTTCCGAAGCACTAAAATCCCCCTGTCCATCTAAGTTTTCAAACCATAAGATATTACCATGACTATTTATTAAAATATCACCATCATTATCACCATCAATATCTTCAACACTTATTGATGTTCCATAAATATTATTATTGGGCACACTACCAATAAAGTGCCTTACAAAAGAAGTTTCCTGACTATCTATATTTTCAAACCACCTTACACTACTAGAAGTAGCAGAAACAACATCTAAATCTCCATCTCCATCAATATCAAATGCAAAAACAAAATTATAACTACCAGAATTAGTGCTACTATTATAATCTATTACTTTAATATTCCCAAAAAGACCATATCCATCAGTATTTTCAAACCAACCCAAAATATTATCCGAACAAAAAAGTATATCTTCATCTCCATCTAAATCCATATCTACGGAAAGAACATCATTGGGGTCGGATACTTTTGCTAATATAATTTTCTCATCACCAAAATTTCCTTGCGTATCTAAATTCTCATTCCATGAAATATTATTATCAAATCTATATCCTCTTAGGATATCTAAATCTCCATCACTATCTAAATCAATTGCTTGTACATGATTTGGATTATTCATATTTATTGGAAAATAAGAAGAGGAAAAATTACCTGAACCATTATTTTTACGCAAAGATCCAGGGGTAATTATATCCAAATATCCATTACCATCTATATCAACTACATCTACAAATGATCCTCCCCCACCAATTTCTGTTCCAGATGAAAAACTCCCCATTCCATCGGTGTTTTCAAACCACTTCATCTGTCCATTTTCGTCTGAAATAGCAATAACATCCATATCTCCATCATTATCATAATCAATGGAAGAGATTGATTTTATTACAGAATCAATTATGTTTCCTACAAACTGAAAAGTACCTAAACCATCTATATTTTCATAAAAACGTACGTAATTATAACCTCCACTAACTATATCTAAATCATTATCATTATCAAAATCAACCAAATGAAAAGAATAAATATCAAATTCATCATTAATAATATTTGGTGCTCCAAAAGTTCCTTGTCCATCCGTATTTTCGAACCAAGCAAATATCCTATCTCCCCCAACAATTTCCCCACTAGATGCAATAATATCTACATCCATATCTCCATCAATATCTGCAAAATAAATTAACTCAGCATCAAAATTTATGGTTTGAGAAATACTAAATGTCCCTAATCCATCTAAGTTTTCATACCAGACTATAGATCCAAGCCGTCCAGAAAGAATATCCTTATCTCCATCATCATCGATATCCACTAGATAGATAGATGAATGCTTATCTTCATAAACATTCGAAAAATCAATAGTTTTAGGCCTTCCAAAATCCCCTAAACCATCTAGATTTTCTAGCCAAGCAAGTTCAGAAGCACCTTTTAAGCCAACAATCAAATCATTGTCCGAGTCGCCATCAATATCTCCTGAGTATATAGGAGTGAAAAAGCCAGAATAAGCTTCATAATTAAGAATAACATTATTTTCTTCAAACCCAATTTGCCCACAAACTGTAAAACAATAAAAAAAAGTAGTAACTACTAAAAGTAATTTTAATTTCATAAGTTTAGATTATTGACCTAAGATAAAATTAATTATTTTTAGTTAGGCCCAATTTTTAAAAAAATGACAAAAAAAAAACCTTCAATTAAATTGAAGGTATTCATCTAAATCACTTATTATCTGACACTTAATTACTCCTTGAAATTCTCCACACCTTTAACCAACCAATCATAATATTCATCTGCATTTGGTGTATATGCTGTAGTATGATTTAAAAGTTCCATATTATGATCTAATAACACATAAAATGGTTGTGAGTTATTCTGAAAATTTAGCGTTTGTAAGGTTGCCCATTTGTCGCCAATGGTCTTTATATTCTTAATGCTTCCGTTGTGTTTTAAGAATTGAAATTGCTCGTCTTTTTCCAATTCCTTTCTATCATCCACATATAAAGAAATGATAACATATTCTTCGTTTAAAATAGTATAAACCTTGTCTTTACTCCAAACTTGTTCTTCCATTTTTCGGCAGTTTACACAAGCCCAACCTGTAAAATCTAGCATGATTGGTTTGTTCTCTGCTTTTGCTGCTGCAACGCCTTCTTCTAAATCCTTATAGCAATTTAATCCTAACGGACAATCCGAATCTTTTTCATATAAACTATATGGTAAAGGTGGCGGAAAACCACTTAACAGTTTTAAGTTTGCGTGTTCTGTATTGGTTAAACCCGGAATTAAATAGATTACAAATGCACCTACTAATACAGCGAAAGAAATTCTACCGAAGCTTAATTTTTTAAGCGGACTATCATGTGGAAACTTAATTTTTCCTAAAAGATACAGTAATAAACCTATTCCTAAAACAATCCAGATACCAATAAAAACTTCACGTTTTAAAAGACCCCAATGTTTTACTAAATCGGCATTCGATAAAAATTTAAAAGCCATTCCTAATTCTAAAAATCCAAGAACTACTTTAACGGTATTTAACCATCCACCAGATTTTGGTAATGCGTTTAACCATTTCGGGAACATTGCAAATAAAGTAAATGGTAACGCTAATGCTAGTCCGAAACCTGTCATTCCCATCGTTAGTTGCATCGCTCCACCATCACTAGTTAACGATCCAGCTAGTAAGGAACCTAAAATGGGTCCAGTACAAGAAAAGGAAACAATAGCAAGTGTTAATGCCATAAAGAAAATACCGATAATTCCACCAACGTTAGATGCCGAATCCATTTTATTCCCCCAAGATGCTGGTAATGTGATTTCATAAAATCCGAAGAAAGAAAACGCGAAAAAAGCAAGAATAATAAAGAAGATAATATTTAGAATAACATTTGTAGAAATAGTATTTAAAATCTCGGGATTTAGTGAATCTAAAAAGTGAAATGGTAAGCTTAAAAGCACATAAATCACTAGAATAAACAATCCGTAAAGCATCGCATTTGCTAATCCTTTCTGACTATTACTAGCACTTTTGGTAAAGAAGGAAACCGTTAACGGAATCATAGGAAAAACACAAGGTGTTAATAATGCGATTAATCCGCCAAGAAACCCAAGAACAAAAATACCGAAGTTTGATTTTTCTGCTACTTCTTCTTTTTCATATTTATCCCAACCCGTTACATTAAGTTGTAGTTTATCAGACAACTCTTTGCTTCTTGCATCGATAGCTGTAGTAGTTTTTGCATTCGAGCTTCCGTCTAAATTTGTGGTAAATGTATACGTCGTTGGTGCAAGACATTTTACGTCGTCACAAGCTTGGTAAAACACTTCTGCTTCTATGGTTTTTAAATCGGAATTTAAAACTTTAAATTTTTGCTTAAAAACGGCTTTGTTTTCAAAATAGCGCACTTTCATTTGAAATGCTTGTTCAAAAACTTCTTTGGTTTTAGATTCTTCTATATCACCGACCAATTCATAATCTTGCGACGCATTATTAAAACCAAACTCGGTTGGTATTGGTCCTAATTCAGCATCCTCTACAACCTTTTGTGAATAAAAATGCCAGTCTTTATCTATGGTTGCTTCGTATGCAATTTCATATACATCTTTTTCTATTTCTGTAATATTTGTCGTCCATGTTACCGGATCTAGAATATTGGAATTCGCAGTATTAGAATCCCTAGGAAGTTCAAAATTTAAAACTTCACTGTCAAAAATACATTTCTCATCATCACAGGCTTGAAAAAACACTTCAGAAGAAATAGTCGTTACTTCAGGATTGAGTACTTCTATTTTTTGGGTGAACGTTGCCGAACCATCAAAATAGGTTAGATCCATTCCAAAGACTTTATCAAATTTCGTGATACTTTCACTTTCTAAAACTTCACCAATTCGTTTAAAATCTTGCGTTTGTGCAATAGAATCAAATTCAAATTCTGTTGGTAATGCGCCACCTTCTGGTAAATGTTGCGAGTACAAATGCCAATATGCGTCTATTTCCGCTTGATAAATAAGATGGTATTCTGTTTCTGAAATTTTCTCTACTTCTGTCGACCATTTTACTGGTGTTAGTTGAGCAAAAGATTGGCTAAAAGAAAAAAATGCTAGTAGTACGAGTAAAAAATGCTTCATTATTGTAATGTAATTTTTAATATATTTTCTGTCTTTTCTGTGACTTTATACCGATTGTCACCACGCTTGTTTATAACCCAAACAATATCTTCGCCGGAACACAAAACGAAAGTTTTCTCTTTTTCTACTAAGGAATATTTTTCGTCTTTAAAAAACTTACTCAGCTTCTTTTTGCCTTGCATACCTAAAGGGTAAAAATAGTCGCCTTTTTTCCATTTTCTTACCGATAGCGGAAACTTTAACAAATCTTTATCAACAAAAGACACATTGGTATGTTTGCCCAAAATGGCATCTGCTTCATCAAAGAATAAAACTCCTAAATCCGTTTTTAGTTTTTTTGTATTTTCTTCTATGAATAACCTCTCGACTGCGCTCGAGGCGACATTAGAATCTACTTCCGTTAACAACAAATATGCTCTATCTTTTAATAACCTGTGTGTATTAGAAAAGACTTGCTTTCCGGATTGTGCATCCAATAAATGGTAAACATCATTCCAAGCCGTAAATCCGAATTCTTTTAGCAATTCAAATAAATATGCTTTGGAATTGGATAGTTTCTGAAGCTTTTTAATATCGAATTTTATAATACCATCTTCCACCGAAACTACTTTTTTCTGCACTCCAATTATAGCATCTTCAATAATGCTTTTAGAATCTTGTAAATTATTTTGTGTGGTTTCAAAATTTTGAAGTAGTTCAGAATTCATTTCCTTCAAAACAGGAATTACATCATGACGAAGCTTGTTTCGCAAATACTTTGTGGAAGCATTACTACTATCTTCTCGCCATTTAAAATTATTGCTTTTAGCAAAATTTTCAATTTCTTCTCTAGTACATTTTAATAATGGTCTTACCACATTTTCATTCACTTCGGGAATCCCTGTAAGTCCGTCTAATCCTGTACCTCGAGTAAGATTGATTAAAAAAGTTTCCAGATTATCGTCTGCATGATGCGCTGTTAAGATATAATCGAATTGTAGTTGTTCGCATAAAGCTTCAAACCAATCATATCGCAATTCTCTTGCTGCCATTTGTGTGGAAACCCTATTTGTTTCGGCAAAGGTATTAGTATCAAAACTTTGGGTAAAAACTTCTACTTGTAAATCTTCGGCTAATTGTAATACAAAATCTTGATCGCCATCACTTTCGTTTCCGCGTAAATTAAAATTACAATGTGCCAATGCAAAATTCAGATTTGCACGATGACATAAATGCGTTAAAACTACAGAATCTAATCCGCCAGAAATAGCAATAAGAAGTTTGCTTTCTTGAAGGAAAGGAAGGTTTTGGTTTATATGTTCTTTAAATAATTGAAAAGTCATTAGTTATCAGGCAAAAGTTAGAAGAGATTCGTTTAGCAGTTTTTTAATTAAAACATTGCGCATTTTTTCAATTTCTATGGAAAACGATTTTATTTTTTCTCGATTCTCTTCCTTTATAAAATTTAGGTTTACTGCTATTTGAAATTGTGTTTGCATTTCAAATAAAGAACCTCTGGAGATTTGCAAAAATCTAGTATACTCTTTTGTGAAATTCCGACCATAGCCTACAGCTATATTCGAAGGAATAGAAACGGAACTTCGTTTAATTTGTGAAGTCAAAGCAAACTTTTCATCCTTTGGAAAATCATGGACTAATTTATAGACAAGAGTTACCATGTTTACCGATTTTTGCCAAACAATTAAATCTCTATAACTTTTCATTTAACAAACTTAAACATTTAACTTTTTACTTCCATCTTTTTACCTTTTTACTTACACCTTAACGACTGTTGCCTTTTGCATTTTCCTTTTGCCATTTCCCTTATGCCTTTTCACTTTTCATTTTTCACTTTTCATTTTTCATTTTTCACTTTTCACTTTTCACTTTTCACTTTATCATCCAACCACGCAATTATAGTATTTATCAATTCTTCTTTACAAAAATCATAATGCAATTCATGAAAACCACCTTCAAAAAGCTTTACTTCTGCTTTGGGTGTATTTTCGGCAAATGCTTTGGAAGCTTCCCAACTTGTAATTTTATCACCTGTACCATGACAAACTAGCATTGGAATATTTAATTTATCGGCATTCGCAATAGCATATTCGCCTGCATCAAAAACAGGAAACGAATACATTGGACTAATTTTATCGTGCACTAACGGATCTTTTTGATAACGCGCTACTTCTGCTTTATCTCTAGAAATCCCGGAAGCATCTAGCTCGCTTGGTAACGTAATACCTGGTAGAATATGCAACATAAAACGACCTAGAGCGACTTTCCATTTTGGCGGATTAAATGCTAAACGCAACAACGGACTAGTAGCAACTACTGCTTTAATTTGGGACTGATATTTAAGCGCATAATTAATCACCACATTTCCGCCCATACTATGTCCATAAAGAAAAACGGGGACGTTTGGGTTACGTTTTTTAGCTTCTATGGCAGCTCTGTTTAAACAATCTAAAAGCAATTGATAACTGGCTACATGTCCTCTTTTACCTTCCGTTTTACCATGTCCGATTTGGTCATATGCCAATACTGCATAATTATTTGCTGTTAATTTCGGAATAACAAAAGCTTTATATCGTCCTAGATGTTCTCCCATGCCGTGTAATAAAACTACGGTTGCCTTAGGGTTTTCAGGCTGCCAATATGCTGCATGTAATACCTGATTCTCTATCTTTAATTGAAATGTAGTATGCTCCATATAAATTAATTTTCTAAAACCTCACGCATTGCTTTGGCTTTCACCAAGCATTCTTCGTATTCTTTTAAAGGTACGCTTTTGGCAGTTATTGCTCCGCCAACAGAATACGAAACATATTTATTAGTTGCATTGTATAAAATACTGCGAATAACCACATTAAAGTCGAAATTCCCTTTTGGTGAAAAATAGCCAACTGCACCAGAATATACACCGCGTTTGGTTTCTTCTAAGTCTTCTATAATTTGCATTGCTGAAACTTTTGGAGCGCCAGTCATGCTTCCCATTGGAAACGTACTTTGAATAATATCTACAGGATGTGTCGTTTTTTTTACTTTAGAAACTACCGTAGAAATCATTTGATGTACTTGATCAAACGAATATATTTTACACAATTCTTTTACTTTTACACTTCCTTTTTTTGCAGTTTTAGATAAATCATTCCGAACTAAATCTACAATCATTATGTTTTCACTTCGTTCTTTATCGTCATGCTTTAATTCATATTTTAAAGCTTGATCTTCATTGTGATAGGCGCTACGTTTTGCAGTCCCTTTTATAGGTTGCGAAACAATAGTGTTGCCTTTCTTTTTTATATAGCGTTCTGGTGAAGCCGACAAAATATATTTATCGTTCCTTTTAACAAAGCTTGCAAAAGGCGCTTGTGAAATAGCGTTGAGTTTATTGTAGGTTTCTAACGGATTAATTACGGTTTCTTCGGCATAGAATTCCTGACAAAAATTAGCTTCGTAAATATCGCCTCGATGAATATGTGCAAGCATTTTGTCTAGCTTACGGAAATATTCGTCTTTATGGATTCTTAATTTTATTTTAATATCCTTTGGCTGTTTGTCAAGTCCGGCGTCCTCGCAAAGATGAATTTCTTTTAAATCGGCTTCCAATTCATCATCTACCGCATTTAGATATTTAATTTTTACTGTTTCTCCTTTTATTAAAAAAAGCTTTTTTGGTTGAAAGAAGTACAAATCCGGAAACGCTAACCCATCCAAATTAGCAGATTTTAATTCCTCCACATCATTTTTAAGATCGTAGGTTAGATAGCCAAAAATCCAATCGTTAGTTATGGATTGATATTCCTTCAGCTTTATAAAACCATTGGTGTAATCGGTTTGAATACTTGTAAAAGCATCTACTGCCAAAACCGCATCGTAGTTAGAATATTTAGATTTATGGTCGTTAGAATCTAACCAAACGACATCCTCAAATTGCTGACTCCAAATCAATAACTGATTTTTAAAAGCTGCAATAGACTTCGGTTTATGTGTAGTTGTTGTTCTCAATAAAAAAATATTACGTGTAAAGTTAATGAGAATAGTTAAAAAATAATATATTTTCGGTGTTAGATTAATTCCTTTTTTAAATGTATCAGATATCCAACGCCTTACTAAAAATTGCTATCCGAAAAATTGGCGCAGAACTTTGTGAAATTTCTTCCGTAGAAAACAACACACAATTTATGTGGCATGCCGATCCAAATATATGGGGAAGCTTTGCTCCTAACCTATTTCCGGTGATTGGCGGATTAAAAAACAATGCATACACTTTTGATAATAACACTTACCAAATGCCAAAACATGGTTTTGTTAGACATAATCAGGATATAAAATGTATTAAAGAAGCCGAAAACAGCATTACTTTTCAGCTGACAAACAATACCGAGTTGATGAAAATATATCCTTTTAAATTCAGCTATACCATAACATACACTTTAGAAAACAACGTATTAAACGTTACTAATGAGATTACAAATCTAGATGATAAGTCCATATATTTCTCTCTTGGCGGACATCCGGCTTTTAAATGCCCAGTCTATGAAAACGAAAAATATACCGATTACAGTTTAGTATTTGAACACCAAGAAACTGCAGAAACCTATTTACTAAACACTCAAAATGGTTTACTCACAGATACCACAAAAGCCATATTTAATACTAGTAATACGATACCTTTAAATTATAATCTATTTAATAAAGACGCACTTATTTTTAAAGATTTAAAATCTAGAAAAGTAACGCTAAACAGTAAAACAAAAGGAGATATTTTAACCGTAACACACGCCGATTTTCCGCATTTAGGAATTTGGGCAAAACCAAACGCAGATTATGTTTGTATAGAACCCTGGATAGGTTACGCTGATTTGGAAACCACAAACCAAGATATAACTACCAAAGAAGGCATTATAAAGCTAGAAGCAGCACGTAATTTTAAAGCAAAATACGCCATAGAAATACATAAAGCGCATTTAGTGTAATTAATATATAAGTAGTAGCTTTGCAGCTTATAAGAAAACCATGAGTACTTTTAGAGATTTAAATTTAAATACACCTTTATACAACGCTTTAGACGATTTAGGTTTTACTACACCAACACCTATTCAGGCAGAAGCATTTAATGTTGTTTCTAGCGGAAAAGATATGGTAGGTATTGCACAAACAGGAACAGGTAAAACTTTTGCCTACATGTTACCTATTTTAAAAAACCTTTCTTATTCTAAACAAGAAAACCCTAGAGTGTTAGTTTTAGTGCCAACTAGAGAATTGGTGGTACAAGTGGTAGATGAAATTGAAAAGCTTTCTAAATACATAAACAATCGTGTACTTGGCGTTTATGGTGGAACTAATATTAACACCCAAAAGCAAGCTATTGCAGACGGTATTGATATTTTAGTAGCGACTCCTGGAAGAATGTACGATTTAGCTTTATCTAGAGTTTTACAATTAAAATCGATACAAAAATTAGTAATTGATGAAGTAGACGTGATGCTAGACCTTGGTTTTAGACATCAGCTTATTAATATTTTTGATATCCTTCCAGAAAAAAGACAGAACATCATGTTTTCTGCAACTATGACGGAAGATGTAAGCGCACTTATTAATGATTTCTTTATTAAACCAGAACGTGTTTCTATTGCTGTTTCTGGTACGCCATTAGATAATATTTCACAAACAAAATATACAACACCTAACTTTCACACCAAACTTAATTTATTAAAGTATTTGCTGAAAGATACCGAAGCATTTAATAAAGTTTTAATTTTTGTGGCCTATAAAAAAATGGCAGACAGACTGTTTGAAGCCTTAGACGAAGAGTTTCATGAAGAACTTTGTGTGATTCACTCGAACAAAACACAAAACTATAGATTGCGAAGTATTGAGCAATTTAGAGAAGGTTTTAATAGAATTTTAGTGGCTACAGATGTAATGGCTCGTGGTCTGGATATTGATAATGTAAGTCATGTTATCAATTTTGACACACCAGATTTCCCAGAGAATTACATGCATAGAATTGGTAGAACTGGTCGTGCAGAACGTGAAGGACAATCTATTATTTTTTCTACGGAAAAAGAACAAGAATACATTGAAAACATCGAAGAGCTAATGCAAATGGAAATTCCTTTTGTTGCTTTTCCTGACGAAGTGCAAATTTCGGATGAGTTAATAGAAGAAGAAAGACCACAAATAAAAGAGCATAACAATCCGCATAAACGTTTAAAAGACGAAGATGCTCCTGGACCAGCTTTTCATGACAAATCGGAAAAAAATTCGAAAGAAAATTTAGGTGGTTCGTATAAATTTAAAATTGCTGCGAAGTATAAGAAGCCTAAAACACGTGGTGACAAGAATTACGCGAAACATAATAAGAATAAGAAGCGTTAGAGCTATTGGCCGTTAGCTGTTAGCAATTTAAAAATTTTATTTCAACTTCATTTTCGAAAAACAGATGTATCTCATCGAAAAAAGTTCTGTTTCCGAATAAAAAAAATAATTTTTCGTTAGATTTATGGAAGTACCATAAATAAATTGTCCATGTCTACTGCTATTTTTAATTTGTTTCCTAACCTAGAACCTTTTCATCATGACACCCATTATGAAAATTTGTTCTTAAATCAGCATTGGGTTTTAGTAAATGGCATTACGAATAAAAAAGCTGTTTATATTTTTAAAGATGAAAACACGCTTCATATTATAGAAAACGAAAACACTTCAGAAACTTCTTGGTGTATTGAACTCAAAAACACTTTTTCTATTGAAACCGAAGACGGCAAAACTACCGTAAAAGCCTATTTTAAAGACGAAGATATTTTAGTTTTAAACAGAACACAAACAGACGATTGTGCTGTTTTTATTAACGAAGGAAGCTTTTCGGAAACCTTAAATACGTTGGAAGACGTACAACAATTTCTTCATGACAAATACAAGGAAAAAGCAGCGAGTTTAATATCGGATCACGAGTTTTACTATATTGAAAAAGCCGAAGAATTTGGCCCTTTTACTGTGGCACAACTTTCGGAAAAAGTAGAAAATAAAAAAATAAGCATTCATTGTTTTGTAAGAGACGTAAATGAATACAATTACAATAAACGATTGCGAATTAGGGATTTGATTAAGGAATTATAATGGATTCTTATTGCAAACCTAATTATTATAAATTTTGTAATTTTTTCGCCTTTACATAAATACCTACAAGGTTAAAAAAAACCTTGTAGGATATATTAATAATGGGTTAATAGCATAACTACTCCTTATGCAATCCTTTTAAAAGAAGAATTCCAACTCTGGCAATAATAAAAGTTAGCAAACCAAATAGCGCTGTTAATAAAGACACTTTTAGTCCTCCTGCAAAAACTGCTGGATCTGCATTTCCTAATGCTTCTAAAGAATCGAAAGCCCCAATTAATCCAAAAACAGAAGCAAAAAAGCCAATGACTAGACCTAGCAAACTACTATCTGCAGCTAGTTTTATCATTTTTTTGGATGTGATTACGTGCTTCTTTAAAGTAAGAAATCCTTTAATTAAAAAGAAAATAGATAACAATAAACAGATTAGAATTAAAGTCATCATAAAGGATCCGCCTTCTTCAAAACGATCGGCAATTTGGATGGTTAAAAATTTCATAAGTATTCGTTTTATAATTAATGATGTAACAAACATAGTTTCGTTTTTTAGTTTAAAAATTAAAACGCGATAGATAACCAATTTAGCTCCTTAAATAACCGAAGCCAAGAATAAGTATTTCTTATTTATTCCTCTTTATTCTTATTTATTTATTTTTAAAGCATTTTTTTGGTGTTTCGCCAACTTGATTAAACAACAGCGATTTTTCTTTTATATTAAATTTTAAGACCACTCCTAAGTCTAATTTAAATTCGTTTTCGCTAGTTGCATCTAATGTTTTTAAATCTCTTCCTTCTGGAGCGCCTTGTAATCCTTTTCCATTCGACTTAAAAACTAAATTGAAAGGTAAACCTTCACAAGAATAAACACCTTCATATTGTTGCAACTCCTTTTCGGATAAAGAAACAGAATCAAAATTTGGAATAAATAATGCTTCCCCTTGCATTACAGCCATAGCATTAAACATAATTGGCATTAGTCCAAAATCTAATGCATTCGCTGTAAAGGCTATTGCAATTTTAGAGTCGGGAATATACATAACCATAGACTTAAAAGAATCGATGGAACCATTGTGCGCATAAATGGTTTGTCCGTTTTTTTCTGCACTCATAATGCCGCTTCCATATTCTCCTCTAATAGTTGTCATCCTTTTAAAACTCTTTTTTGACATGAGTTTATTAGTAAACAATGCATCCATAAAAACCACTAAATCTTCAGGATTAGAAACGATTGCTCCTGCGCCTCCAGGATTACTTAAATGTGCTTGATTTGCTTCGTGTAGTGTTTCTTCTTCGTCGTAATAATAAGAAAGTGCTTCGTTATTTTTTGGATTAATCACATCGCCATAATAGGTGTTTTTTAGTTGTAGTTTATTAATAATACGATCCTGTAAAATGTTTTTATAAGATGCATTCTCTATCTTTTCTAAAATATAACCTAGTAAAATATAGTTGGTGTTGCTGTATTCATTTTTTTCGTTTGGCTGAAAATCTACAGCATGCGATTTAATTAAGGCTACCATTTCGTTTTTCGTAATCGGATGGTGTTCGTTAAAATTTTCGTCTCTAGGAATATTGAACAAGCCACTACTATGATCTAATAAATTGGCAATGCTAATGGCACTCGCATTTGGAATTTCAGGAAAGTAATTCGATAGCTTTTCCTCTAGCTTTATCTTTCCTTCATCTACAAGCTGAAAAATCATAACGGCTGTAAATGTCTTTGTCACCGAGCCTATTCTATATTTGGAAGTTATGGTATTTGGTATTTTTTCTTCCGAAATAATAGATCGATATCCTACCGATTTATGGTAAACCGATTTCCCTTCTTTTAAAACAGACATACTTCCCATGAGCTTATTATTAGCATGAAGGACTTCTAAAAATGAATCTAACTGTTCGAAATTTTGTGCTTTAGAACTATTGTAAGCGATAATAAACAGAAGTATTATAAGTGTTTTTCTCATTGTTAAGATATTAAATTAAACATACTACAAACGTAAAAAAGAAAGACTTAGCCTCCGTTTATTTGCGATGAGCGACTTGCTTAGCAATGAAAATAACTAGGGTGTTAAAACAAGTGCTAAAACTGTTATTCGTCTACAAAAAATATAATCGCGCAAAAAATATAGTATTATTGTAAATTAATAAAGCACATGTTTTCCAAAAAAGACATTTTAAATAAATTAGGACAAATAGCACTTCACATCATTTTCTGGGGTATTGTGCTCTTGTTTTTTACTTATTTTTTTGGTGTCGGCAGTAAAAACTATGAAGAAACCTTAACGTTTTCCTTGTTTTTATTACCAATAACAATAGCGACTACTTATGTTTCCATTTATAAATTAATACCAGATTATTTAGTCACTAAAAGGTACTTTCGATTTGTTTTATATAGCGTCTACACGATAATTATTTCTGGATATTTAATCATGGTTTCCGTTTTTTTTAGTCTGATATATGTATCGAATTTTAAGTATGCGGATATGAATCCGTTAACGAGGAACATTATTTTAATTACCACTGCAGTTTACATAGTAGTTGTTTTGGTTAGTGCTTTTAAATTATTAAAATTGAATTTGAAACATGCCGAAAAAACCAAAGCATTAGAAACTAAAGTTCTAGATAGTCAGCTAAAATTAAAAGAACAAGAATTGCACTATTTAAAGATGCAGATTCATCCTCATTTTTTGTTCAACACCTTAAATACCATGTACGGTTTCGCTTTAAAAAAAGCAGATGAAACGCCAGAAATGATATTAAAACTTTCTAATTTATTAGATTACTTACTGTATCAAGTAGATAAGCCTTTTGTGCTTTTAGCAGATGAAATAAATCACATAAAAGACTATATCGCTTTAGAAAAAATGCGTTTTAATAATTCCTTAGATATTACTTTTAATAGTGAAGATATTCTAGAAACCACCCAAATAGCGCCTATGCTTTTGCTTCCATTTATAGAAAACAGTTTTAAACATGGAAGTATAAAAAATGGGGTATTAAAAATTGAAATTGAATTAGTGACTACTCCAGAAAATATTCTTTTTTCCATTAAAAACACAAGTGCTATTCCCGAAAACGAAAATAAAGGTATCGGTTTGCAGAACATAAAAAAAAGGTTAGATTTACTCTATAAGGATAAGTACGACTTAACAATTGATACTTCAGAAAAGCACTTTAAAGTCGCTTTAAAACTAAACAACAACTAATTGCAAAACCAAAAAAACATAAACTGCCTGATTGTAGATGATGAAGCTATTGCTAGAGAAATTATAGCAACGCATCTTTCTAAAATCGACAATATAAACGTTGTTGCAAGTTGTAGTAATGCGATGGAAGCTTTTAATGTAATTAGCAATCATACCATCGATTTGGTTTTTCTAGATATTAATATGCCAGAGATTTCCGGAATCTCTTTTGCTAAATCTATAAACAAAGACATTAAAATTATTTTCACCACTGCATACAGAGATTATGCGGTAGAAGGTTTTGAATTACAAGCTGTCGATTACCTGTTGAAGCCCATTCCGTTTGCGCGTTTATTAAAGGCGGTAAACACCTATTTTGAAGTGTATAGTACTACAAAAGTAGATGCACCAAAAGAAATAGAAATTGCGGATTTTATGTTTGTCCGATCGGACAGACGCATGCTAAAAGTCGATTTTGAAGCCATCCGTTATGTAGAAAGTTATAGCGATTATATAAAGATTCACCTTGCAAACGAAACCATAGTTACTCGCGAAACCATTAGCGCCATTGAAGCAAAGTTACCATCGAACACCTTTTTACGAATCCACAGATCGTTTATCATTTCGTTACATCATATCACTTCTTTTACCAATGAGCATGTTACGATAAAAGAAAAAGCGTTGCCAATAAGCAGAAGTTACAAAAAGGATGTTTTAAGCGTATTGGAAAAATATTAATAATAAAAAAAGCGAATCTAAATGATTCGCTTTTTTTTTATTTAAGACACTTCGACTGCGCTCCGTGTAACCTATAAGTTTAGATATGCAAAGCTCTATCGTTTGCCGCTAAAGCCGCCTCTTTTATTGCTTCTGTAAATGTTGGATGTGCATGAGACATACGCGAAACATCTTCCGCAGACGCTCTGTATTCCATAGCAACAACTGCTTCTGCAATCATATCTGCTGCACGAGCACCAACCATGTGTACTCCTAAAATTTCGTCTGTAGTTTTATCTGCAAGAATTTTTACAAATCCGTCTAAATCCATACTCGCTCTACTTCTACCTAAAGCACGCATTGGAAATTGACCAACTTTATAATCTACTCCAGATTCTTTTAACTGTTCTTCTGTTTTACCAACAGAAGCTACTTCTGGCCAAGTATAAACAACACCAGGAATTAAGTTATAATCGATATGTGGTTTTTGTCCGGCTAAAGTTTCGGCAACAAAAGTTCCTTCTTCTTCCGATTTATGTGCAAGCATTGCTCCTTTAATAACATCACCAATAGCATAAATATTAGAAGCGCTAGTTTGTAAATTCTCATTCACTTCTACTTTTCCTCTTTCTGTTAATTTTACTCCTGCAGCTTCTACATTTAAACCATCTGTGTATGCATGACGACCAACTGAAACTAAGACATAATCTCCAGTAAAGGTTACTTCTTCTCCTTTTTTATTCTCTGCTTTTACAACAACGGCATCGCCATTACGCTCTACAGATGTTACCTTATGCGAGATATTTATTTTAAATTTCTGCTTCTTTAAAACTTTGTTTAATTCTTTAGAAATACCAGAATCCATGGTTGGTAAGATTCTATCCATATATTCTATCACAGACACTTCCGCACCTAATCTTTTATATACTTGACCAAGTTCTAACCCAATAACTCCACCACCAATTACGATTAAGTGTTTCGGAACTTCTTTTAATTTTAAAGCTTCGGTAGAAGTGATTACGCGTTCTTTATCTAATTTTATAAATGGTAATGTAGACGGTTTAGATCCTGTAGCAATAATGGTATTTTTTGCTTCAATTTCTGTAGTTTCTTCACCAGTAATCGTGATATGTGTCGCATCTTTAAAGCTTCCTACACCAACATAAACATCGATCTTATTTTTCTTCATTAAAAAATCAATTCCGCTTGTAGTTTGATCTACAACAGATTGTTTTCTTGCAATCATTTGCTTTAAATTCACTTTTATTTCCCCTGGAATATCGATACCATGCTCTTCAAAATGTTTGACAGCATCTTCGTAATGATGTGAAGAATCTAAAAGTGCTTTACTTGGTATACAACCAACATTTAAACAGGTTCCTCCAAGTGTAGAATATTTTTCAATAATTGCAGTTTTCATTCCTAATTGTGCGCAACGTATTGCTGCTACATATCCTCCAGGTCCTGAACCTATTATTGCTACATCGTATGAATTCATAAGATAATTTTTGTGATTTATTAATTTGTATAACAAAAGTACAACATTGATTTATGTTTTACGAATTACGATTAACGAAATTTAATAGAATTTGTATGGGAAAGAAAAGGAAGCAGGAAACTATTAAATATAAATAGCCTACTCATAAGAATAAATAAATTTAAACTTTAGAATAGGCTAATTCCCTAGTACTGACTAATAGCAATACAAATTTCATCTATTTAGAAGCTAAACACAATACTCAAATTGAGTAATTTTTTAGAAAACTTTTAAATTAGATTTTTATTTGTTTTTAGCATTCCTACTAATTCTCCTGTAGAAGAGATATTTAATTTTTTCAGAATATTTCTTCGGTGTGTATCTACGGTATGTGAGCTAATATTTAGTTTTTCTGAAATTTGCTTACTGGTATTATTTAACACCAATAACCGAACAACATCGCGCTCTCTATTACTTATTCCGCCTTGCAATAGTTTTTGAGAATGATTATTAAAGTATACGGTTTCATATTCATTTTTATTGTTTAACAACTTTGCAGAAGCTGTAATTTCCATTTTTATATTCCCATCTAAAACCGTGTAATGCGCTAAACCTATAATGGGTTTCATATCCGAATCAAAAGCTAAAGGCGTTGTGTTTTGAATAATATTTACATAATCCCCTTTTGCATTTTTTAATCTATAGTTCCAGGTGTAATTGGCATTCTTCCTTTTATCTTCTGGTATTTTACCAATAGTGAACTCCATCAAGCTATTTAAGGCGCTCAACCACACATCAATGTCATCTGGATGTATTCTACTCCAGAAATACCGCATTCCTTTTGCTTTTAAGTCATTGGCATCAATCCCTAAGCAAGACTTAAAGTTTTTACTTATATATTCGAAGGTAAGGTCCTGCGTATTTGTAATACAGTAAAAAGTGGAACTATATGGCAAATAAAAATCTAAGTCAATAATTTTTTGAATATGCGTTTCTAAAGATGGTGTATCGTAAGACTCGAAAATGGATTTATACTGTTCTTTAATTTGAGTAAATTTCATAAATACGAATTGCTAACTATTAGAAAATAATTAGCAATTTATAAAATATATTTTTAACTAGGAAAACCAAGCATTTCTCCCATACCAACTGTAAATAGCCAGCAACCATAAATAGCGTGCTCGATAGAAACTAAAAGCGTAGACTTCGTTTTATTATAGGTTATTGCGAAAAGTATTCCTCCTAAAAAAGTCATAATTAGTACTAGAATATTTTTAAAAAACAAATGTGCTAAAGAAAACACTATCGCATTGACTAAAAAGAGTACAACCTCACTTTTGAATAACTTTTTATACCGTTGAAAATAGAAAGTTCTATACAACAACTCTTGCGGATATACAGAAAAAACGCTATAAAAAAACAAAATAGCAATCCATAAAAAAGGTTTATCTAATAACACACTAAAAAGACTTTCTTTACTTGTAAACCATACAAATAATATCGTTAAAATTGCTATCAAAAACGTTTTTAGTAACGTCATTTTCCAAAAATGAATCCAATTTAAATTCGGATTTATTTTAAATGTATTCTTCTCTACTTTAAGCAAAATATAAAGTACATACCCAAACCCCAAAAAACTAAAAATTAGTTTTATAATAACGGAGTAGTTCCATATAAAACTTACTGGAAGTAGAATAAAAATAATAAAGAATTCTATAAATCTATAAAACTTAGGTTGCATAATTAAATGTACAAAAAATAGCGTTAAGTAGCACAGTTATTATTTGGGTAAAAGCCCTACTCCCTTTTATTTTCAATCGTATTTAAAATCCAATTTAATTCTGGATCGTTGTTTTCGATTCTATCTTTAATAGTAGGTAAAATTACATGATCTGGTTTCACGCCATAACCTTCTGGTTCTTGTTTATGTGGTGTTTCTAATTCCATTAAACCTATTCTAACTTTCAATTTCGTTTCTGGTAATTCATAGATTTTAAAAATACCTGCAACGGTAGAATTATATGCACCACCTGTTTCTTCTCCAACAAAAACAGCTCTTTTATTGGCTTGTAACTGATTAGACAAAACGGAGGATGCAGAAAAGGAATGTCCGTTAATTAGCACATAAACATCTCCTTTATAATTATTTTCGTTAGGATCTGCTTGTTTACTTTGTTTAAATTTATAATATAATTTACCATCTTCTTTTTTAGTTTTAAAAAGACCATACGTTGCTATAAATGGTGAAAATGCACCAACTAAAACTTTAGATACTGTGGAAGACGTATTAGACATTGCCATTTTTAAAAAAGGAATTCTACTATTTACTTCACCTGCTTCCAGAAACTGAAATGGTTTATCTGTTAAATAAGAATATAGTTCGGCTATTTCAGCTAGACTTCCTCCTCCATTATCTCGTAAATCAATGATTAAGTTTTCGGCTTTTACGGAATCTATTTCTTTAAAAACTTCCTCGTAAAATGCTTTATATCTACCGCCCATGAAACCTCTTATTTGCATATAAGCAACGGTACTATCTTTGCCAATAAATTCTACATTTCGAGTGTATTCATTTCTAGATTTTACATAGCCATACATCTGATTATGTTTTCTTATTACCTTTGCTTTTTGCTTATTTTCTTTACGTTCCTCCTTTGTAAGTTTAACGGCTATTTCTTTTTTTGTGCTATCGCTCTGTATCGTATCCTTCTTTACTTCTTCTTTATTTACGCGTTTAAAAACCTTTTGAAACAAAGAGTCTTTCTTTTTAAAAGTAACTTGTAAACTATCTATAAAATATTTATCGCTACTATAAAAGGAAGCAAATCTTTTTCCTAAAACTCTATTATGTAATGTGGTGTTATACCCATCGGAAGTAATTTGTGTTTTGTATTTAGCTACTAAATCCGAAATATTTTCACCCTCTATTTTAAGCACTTCACTTCCTAACAGAAAAGAATCTTTAGACCTGATATTGGTAACTAAAAGTTTATCTTCTAAATAATCAAAATCTAAGTCGTTAAATGTAAATTCTTTTTTAGAAAGCGCTTTATACTCTTTTCTTTCCAATCGCTTTTTTGGCGCAAACACACTAATATGCCCTTGTCTTATACTACCAATAACTGGCCCTATTTTTGCGTAAAACGCATAACTTGTTAACGGTTTATCGATACTCTTTTTTAAGCTATCCATCTTAAAATCTAATCGTTCTTTAGAGATATATAAATTAAGATTAGGATGGTGTCGCTTTAATTGTGCGTAGGCTTTATCGACATCGTTCTGTAAAGTTTCTACGGTATGCAAAGATGTTATTTGGGTGTTATATTTTTCAGTATTTGCACAAGAAGCTAAAACTAAAGCTATGGATAAAAGAAGTAAAAGTTTTTTCATGTAATTCGTATATCATTGATTAACAATAAGATGAAAATTAAACCCTCTTATTTCACTTTAAATATAATGTTAATCTGATTTTTGAATCTAGATTTTTTGATAATTTTATGAAAATTATTTACTTTTAGAATTAAATCGTTATTGCAGTAGTATGCTTCACTTCATTAATCATAAACATACTATGTGTGCTCCCAATATGATTAATTTTCGTTAACCTATTTACCATAAACTCTCTAAAAGCTTCCATATCTTTTACAAGCACTTTTAAAAGGTAATCGTAATCTCCACTTATATGATAGCACTCTAAAACCTCTTGTAAATCTGCTACTTCTTTTTCAAATTTAATCACATAATCTTGGGTGTGTTGCGTCAATTTTACATGGCAAAAAGCGACAAAAGATTTGGCTACTTTTTCCTTATTCACCAAAGCCACATACTTATTAATAACACCTTGATTCTCCAGTTTTTTTATTCTTTCATAAACTGCGGTAACAGAAAGATTTAATTTATTAGACAAGGCTTTATTGGTTTGCTTACTATCTTCTTGTAAAAGCTGAATCAGTTTTTTATCTATTCCATCAAAAGTCATATCGAAAAATTTTCAGTAAAAACAGAAATAACCTTATTTCCAATTACTATTAAACTACTAAAATAACAAATAATAGATTTAAAATCTAAATATAAACACATCTATTGATTATTAATCTAATAACACGGAAGTTTACATCTATATAAACTAAATCAACTTACCATTATGGCATTTAAACCAGCAAATAACATACAAGATCTTCAATACTTTGGAGAATTTGGAGGTGTAAACCCTTCCATTTCAGATTCCTCGACCTATACCTTCTTATCTGCAAAAACCATGTTCGATACTTTTGAAGGTAATGCAGATGGATGCTATTTATACTCGCGTCACTCTACGCCTTCTAATTTATATTTGGGTGAAGCACTTGCTGCAATGGAAGGTACAGAAACGGCAAACGTTACTGCATCAGGAATGGGTGCAATTACTCCTGTAATCTTACAATTATGTGGCTCTGGAGATCATATTGTTTCTAGCAGAACTATTTACGGAGGGACATACGCTTTCTTAAAAAACTTTACACCTCGTTTTAGTATTGCAACGTCTTTTGTAGATATTACAAAATTAGATATTGTGGAAGCTGCTATTACTCCGAATACCAAAATAATATTCTGTGAATCTGTTAGTAATCCGTTATTAGAGGTTGCAGATATAGCAGGATTAGCCAAGCTAGCAAAAAAACATAATTTAAAATTGGTAGTAGATAACACCTTTTCCCCTTTATCTATTTCTCCGGGACAATTGGGTGCAGATATTGTGATCCACAGTTTAACAAAATTCATTAATGGTTCTAGTGATACTGTTGGTGGTGTTGTTTGTGGTACCCAAGAATTTATTAATGATTTACGCAATGTAAATAACGGTGCTTGCATGCTTTTAGGATCTACCATGGATAGTTTACGAGCAGCCTCGGTTTTAAAAAATCTAAGAACCCTTCATATTAGAATGCAACAACATAGTTTAAATGCGACGTATTTAGCTGAGAAATTTGAAAATTTAGGTATCAAAACCGTATATCCCGGATTAGCTTCGCATCCTTCGCATGAATTATTTAAATCTATGATGAACGAAAAATATGGATTTGGCGGCATGCTTACTATCGATGTTGGTTCTATAGATAAAGCGAATGCTTTAATGGAATTAATGCAAGAAAAAAACCTAGGTTATTTAGCAGTAAGTTTAGGGTTTTACAAAACGCTTTTCTCTGCTCCAGGAAGCTCTACTTCTTCTGAAATACCAGAAGACGAACAAAAAGAAATGGGATTAAGTGATGGCCTTATTCGTTTTTCTATAGGATTGGATGCAGATATAGAACGTACTTTTGACACTATGAAATCGTGTATGAAAACATTAGATATTCTTAAACCAGAAATGGTTTAATTCTAATCTATTTCCTAAAATAGCTAAGTGAAATAATAGTACATAAGAAATCCGTTGAAACATTTTCAACGGATTTTTAAATATTAAACTTGCTTGCTTCTTAGTAACCTTATTTTTTAATCATTTTCTTGGTAAGCGTTCCATTGTTACTTTGTATTTCTAACAAGTAAACTCCTGCTTCTAAATTAGAAATATCCATAGTTTCTTCTAAAGAACCAGAATTTAAAGGAATCGATTTTACTAGCCTTCCTCTTAAATCATATAGATTCACGTTATTTAAAACCAATTGCTTCGGATTGCTTAACGTAATTGTATGGTAAGCAGGATTTGGATATACAGCTAAACTCTCCATTACATTATCTTCTGCAGATAAAGTAAATGTTCCTGTTAAACGAATATTGTCAATAGCCATTTCTTCTTGTACACCACTTAAAGTTGTAACTCTAATATTCATGCTAGTACCAGCTATACTAGATCCCGAAATACTATTTAAATTTGCGTTAAAATATACCATTTCTGTTTCGATTACGGTTTCAAAAGCATTATAAAAACCATCACGATTATCATCATACCTAAACCTTCCTGCTTCACTTGCTGTCTCTGGTCCTCCAGAAGCATAATGCGCTCGTGTCCATGTTCCGCCATCCACTTGGTATTCCACCATTATGAAATCTTCTGCTTCGTATCGGTTATATGTTGCATTTGGTGCTGCCATTCCAATACTAAGCTCCATATTTAAATAATTAGAAATATTAATTGGATCTAGTGTAATCGTTATGGAGCCATCGCCACCAATATGACCATCAAAATCTTCCCATAGTAAGAAATTGGAACCTTCGTAATTTGAAATATTTGTCCAACACGTAGGACAAGTGGTATCATTATTTCCTCTTAAAAAATAATCACTACCAGAATAATCCATAAAAAGCACAGAAGTAGTATACCCTGAATAATCAGAATCCTCAAAGCTTTCATGCTTGATTAATGTTTGAGAATACATGCTGTTATTTAATAATAAGGCACATAAAACTAATAAAGAATTTAATGTAATTTTTTTCATAATTTTAGATTAAGTTATTGATTTGGGCGACAAAAGTAATCTTTTCTATCTAAAACCATAAGCATTTTCCGGGTTTTGTGAGATCAAAAAACACTACAACAAACAGCAGACAAAACATCACCTTAAATCACTAAATTCAAGCTATATACATCAAAAAAAAGAGCCATAACTTTTCTTTTCTTATAGCATAATAAGCAGCTATTGATCATGCTTCAAGAGATATAATTTTATAGGAAAGCATTACATGTTCTTCCATCCTCAGTTACCTAAAAAGCGTTTTAACATAGAAAAAAGGATCTATAATTCCATTTGCATACTTTATACGAAAATCGTAACATTACATTTCTTAAACCAACTAAATTGATGAATAAAGACGATAATCTTTCCGAAATAAATATTCAAGACCAAAAAATTATTGACAATAAAGAACTTAATATATGGGAAGCGCTTATTCCTGTTGTTATTTTAATGGGCTTATTAGCTTACAATATCTTTCTTGCAGAGGGCGAAATGTTTGGGGAATACTCCAATCAAATCATTCTATTAATTGGTGGTTTTGTTGCGTTTATTGATGGTTTATATAATAAAGTGACTCCTTTAATAATGGTTAAAGAAATTTGGGAGAACCTCAGAAGTGTCTTTGTTCCCATTATGATACTTTTTCTTGTTGGTGCTTTAGCAGGAACTTGGTTAGTTAGTGGTGTAATTCCTGCAATGGTATATTATGGATTACAAGTTCTAAGTCCTGCTATATTTTTACCAGCTTCCGTAATTATTTGTGCTATTATATCTATTGCAACCGGAAGTTCCTGGACAACCTCTGCAACCGTTGGTATTGCATTAGTTGGTATTGGTACTGCATTAGGTATAAACCCTGGAATGATTGCTGGAGCTGTAATTTCTGGCGCTTATTTTGGAGATAAAATGTCACCATTAAGTGATACAACAAACCTTGCTCCTGCAATGGCTGGAACAGATTTGTTTACGCATATTAAATACATGGCCATTACAACGGTGCCAACCATTATTATTACACTTATTGCATTTGCTATTATGAGTGCTACTATCGATACTACAGGAAGTGCAGATATTAGCGGCTTACTTACTAGTATAAAAAGCACTTTTAATATTACACCTTTATTATTTCTTGTGCCATTAGGTGTAATCGCTTTAATATTACTTAAAACAAAACCGTTAATAGCGCTTGGTGCTGGTGTATTATTAGCTGCTGTTTTTGCTTTTGTTTTTCAAATGGATGTTTTAAATGGGTTATCCGATTCTAACTTCTCTGCAATTTCAAACGCTATTTTTACAGACACACAAATAACTACAGATAATGAAAAATTAAATGATTTATTTAGTTCTGGAGGAATGAAAGGTATGCTTTGGACTATCTTTTTAATTTGTTGTGCTATGGTTTTTGGAGGTATCATGGATGCCATTGGTGCTTTATCCAGAATTACCAAAGAACTTTTAAAATTAGCAACTACCGTATTTGGTTTATTTGCAAGTACCGTAATTAGTTGTTTAGGATTAAATGCAATTGCCAGTGACCAATATCTAGCGATAGTAATCCCCGGAAAAATGTTTAAAAAAGCATACGAAGACAAAGGTCTTGCTCCCGAAAACCTAAGCAGAACTTTAGAAGATTCGGGTACTGTAACTTCTGTTCTTATCCCTTGGAATACCTGTGGTGCATATCAATCTGGCGTTTTAGGTGTTGGTGTTGGAGAGTACTTTGTGTATGCCATTTTTAACTGGCTAAGCCCATTTACCACGCTCCTTTTTGCGGCACTAAATATTAAAATAAGACAGCTAAAATCCAAATAACCGTAAACTATCACGTTTTCATTTTACTATAATTAAAACTTATAGCCTAATAAGATTTTAAAATTTTATTAGGCTTGTTTTTTTAGTCTTCCAATGTATCTTTGTTCTCAGAAAACACAATGTAATAATTATAAAATTTTAAAATAATGGCAATAGTAGGAAAACAATTCCCCGATTTAAATGTGGATGCAATGAACGAAATGGGAGATACTTTCAAAATAAACGTTCTTGAAGAAGCAAAAAACAATAAGAAAAAAGTATTATTATTCTGGTACCCAAAAGATTTTACTTTTGTTTGCCCAACAGAATTACACGCTTTTGAAGCTGCTAAAGAAGAATTTGCAAAAAGAAACACGATTGTAATTGGTGCTTCTTGTGATACTCCAGAAGTACACTTTGCATGGTTAAATACACCAAAAAATAATGGTGGTATTGAAGGTGTTACATACCCAATCTTAGCAGATTCGAACAGAAACCTAGCAAATACTTTAGGTATTTTAGATATCACTAACGAAAAATATAACGAAGAAACGGGTGTTGTTACTGTAGATGGTGACAACGTAACTTACCGTGCGACTTACGTAATAGATGAAGATGGTGTGGTACAACACGAAGGTATAAACAACATGCCAATTGGTAGAAACGTAAATGAGTTTTTACGTATTATCGATGCTTTAACGCACGTGCAAGAAAAAGGAGAAGTTTGTCCTGCAAACTGGGAAGAAGGTAAAGACGCAATGAGTGCGGATAGAATAGGTACTGCTGAATATTTAGCGAATCACGTAAACTAATTGGTTATGATTCAAGAATTAAGTCAAGATAATTTAGCCGAAATTATTGCAGCAAACAATACTGTTGTTGTGCAATATTCTGCAACTTGGTGTGGTAACTGTCGTATTATGAAACCAAAAGTTAAGAAATTAGCTGGAGAGTTAGAAAATATAACATTTGTTATCGCTGATGCGGAAAAATTCCCAGAATCTAGAAAATTAGCTACTGTAGATAATTTACCAACGTTTGCTACATTTAAAGATGGAAAATTTGTAAATCAAGTACAGACGAACAAATTGGACGTTTTAAAAGAATTAGTAGACGAAGTAGCTTAAATATCAAGTTTCCCGCAGTCGAAACCTCAAACCTTTCGACTGCGTTTAATTTACTATAAATAGATTTCCGTTTTCACGGAAACGAAAATAAAATGTATCAATGAAATTACCAGTAATAAAGCACTTAGCGCAATTTATAGAAGACAATGATGAAGACTATATCATTGAAACCATTGAAACTCTAGAAGCCTTAACCGAAGTTCCTTCATTAAAAGATGATGAACTAGACATTATTGGAGAATTAATCTCTAATATGTATGGCGCAATTGAAGTGAATAAAATGATTAAAGAAGGTGCAACTAAAAAAGATGCAGTAAATAACTTTATGAAACGTGTTTTAGGTTCTATTGATAAGTAAAAATAAAAATTAGTATTTAAAAGCCACTTTGCTAAAGCAAGGTGGTTTTTTGTTATAAATAATTGGTTAACCAATTATTTATCTATCTTATTTTCAACATTAAAGCATTTCATACTCCTCTAATGCCCTATTTCTTTAAAAATAAAAACCACGTTACAATGACAAAACAACCAATTACAGCATTGGCAATAGGCCTATTCTTTAGTATTTTAACAACACTAAACAGTTGTAAAAAAGGAAACACATGGTGGAGATATTCAAAAACAATATGCAGACAGAAACTATGCGGAAGTTTGGTTTAAAACAGGAAGCATATCTATAAGTGACGAGGCCGTTTCTAATGAAGATTATTTTACTGAAAACGATTAAACAAAGCAGTAACTAAAAGAGATGCAGCTATCTACTTTATAAAACATATTTTACATGCTATAGATAAGTAGGAATAAAAACTAAAAACCCAAGTGAAAGCTTGGTTTTTTTTTTTAGTTTATATGAACTTGCTTTTTATTTGTTCTACAATTTGATTCCCGCGATAAATCGCTCCTTCCATATAACCACCATAACTTGGTGAAGTTTCAGAACCAGCAATTATAAACGTACCTCCCAAATACTCTTTTTGATATATGGAATGACCATTGTTTTCATGCGGACTTAAAAATGCATTATTAGCTACATGTAATAAAGGTTCTTGCCTCCAATTCTTTTCTTCATACGAAAGATAATCACTTCCATCTTCTCCGAAAAATTTAAAAAGCTGCTCCTTTACTTTTGCTTCTCGGTATGCTTTAGTCTCCATAGCCAAACCTCCGTTTAAAAAACCCATTAATGCAAAGTGGTTATTTTCAAAATCAGTATGGTCATAGATTTCTGTAAACGGACCAACATTACTAAAACCAACACCAGACAGGCCTTTCTCTTTCCAAAAAGAAGTTTTATAAACCAAAGCAAACTTAATTGCATCTTTCATCCAAGTATGTGTATTATTGGCAACTTTTAAAAGGTTTGCATCTAATTCTGAAGAAAAACCTACTGTATTTACTAGTAATTGAGGTGGTATTGTAGAAACAACAATATCTGCAGTAAAAGCTGTGTTTTCTGTAACTACTTCTATACCGCTTTCCGCGCTTTTAATTTGAACCACTTTTTGGTCTAGTAACAATTCATCCTTTGAGAGATCTGCTGCTAATTTTTCTAAAATAGCAACTGTTCCGCCAGCAATTCTATAACTGATTTCTTGATTTTGTGGAAGCTGAAAACGTTCTGGTAAATTGGCGAGCATTGCTTCAAATAAAGCATCACCTTGCATGTTTTGTTCAAATAAAGTAATGTTTAATTCTTTACACAGTTTTAATAGTTCCTCGTTGTATTTCCAAAGCCAAGTTGCTCCTAATTCGACTTTTGTATTATAAACATTCTTGGTAAAAATTCTTCCACCAATTCTAGTATTAGCTTCCAGAATTTTAACTACAAAACCTTCCTTTTTTAATATATATCCTAAATACAAACCAGAAAGTCCGCCACCAATAATTACAATTTTTTTATTCATTACATCAAAGATAAACAAGATAGCCTGGATTAAAAACACTTTCCACGGAAGTGTGGTTTGCAACTGCAACATATTTCTATTAGAATTTAAAAACAGTAAATTCTAAAACAATCGAAAGACCTACTCCATGGCTGCATTTAGAATCCGCAATACTGCGAAAGAAGACGTGATAAGAACACAGCCGTACAGAGTGGAAAAATTAGGAATTACACAAGTAGATAAATACTTTGATTCTTTTTTTGAGTATTTCCATAGCATTGCTCACAGACCATATTCATTTCAATCGGTTGATTTTATAAAAAAAGGGTATAGACGCTGTGTATGCGGATCTGATAGTATTTTATTTAAAGCAAATGAAGATGTTATAGATATAATAACAATAATAGGAAGACAAGATTTAGAGAATACGATTTAAAATACTGCAATGTAAACACGTTGTATATCTATTTGTTAGGTTTTAACGTTAAACAATCATAAAAAGCTTATTCCAAAAGCCCTACAATTTTCATAAAATGCTTTGCTTCGGCATACTCTAAGGCAGTCTTTCCTTCGTTATCTTTAATCGTTTTATCTGCTTTATGTTCTAAAAGTAACTTCACTACTTCTACTTTATCATATTGTGTTGCAAAGGACAAGGCAGTAGTTCCGTTGACATTCACTTCATTCAAATTAGCCCCGTTTTCCATTAAATATTTTACGAAAGCAACATTTCCTTTAAAACTTACGCCTATTAAAGCGGTATTTCCCGAGGCATCTTTAGCATTAATTGGTGCTTTATGTTCTACTAATATTTTTGTCGCAGCTTCATTATCAAAATACGTTGCTAAAATTAAAGGAGTAAAACCACGTTCGTCATGAACTTCAGCTAGTTTGGGGTTTGCCTCTAACAATACTTTTAAAGTATTATTATCTCTGTTTTTTATACTTTCAAATAAATTATTTATGTCTTTCATCTCATTCTTATAAATAAAAAAGGAATGCGTTTTTAAGCACACTCCTTTTCTCTTGTTATAAATTAATTCCTGTTTTTTATTTTAAATCAAAACGATTAGCGCGCATCACTTTAGTCCAAGCTGCAACAAAATCTGTTACAAATCTTTCTTTATTATCATCTTGCGCATACACTTCTGCATAAGAACGTAAAATAGAGTTAGAACCAAATACTAAATCTACACGAGTTGCAGTAAATTTAACTTCACCAGTTTTACGATTTTTAATTTCATAAATACCATTATCTACAGATTTCCATTCAAAAATCATATCGGTAAGATTTACAAAGAAATCATTAGTTAATGCACCTTCATTTTCTGTAAAAACACCATGTTTTGTCCCTCCATAATTGGTACCCATAACACGCATTCCTCCAACTAAAACCGTCATTTCTACCGCTGTTAAACCTAGTAATTGTGTTTTATCCAATAACATTTCTTCTGGACTCACTACATATTCTTTTTTCTGATAGTTTCTATAACCATCAGCAAGTGGCTCCATAGACTCAAAAGATTCGACATCGGTCATCTCTTGTGTAGCATCTCCTCTACCTGGAGCAAAAGGAACACTAATATGCATTCCTGCCTTTTTAATTGCTTTTTCTACACCAACATTACCAGCTAACACTATAGCATCTGCAACACTAATACCAAACTCATCTGCAATAGGTTCTAAAACAGCTAATACTTTGTGTAATTGCGCAGGCTCATTACCTTCCCAAGTATTTTGAGGCTCTAAACGAATACGTGCTCCATTTGATCCGCCTCTAAAATCGGATCCTCTATAGGTTCTTGCATTATCCCAAGCGGTAGACACAAGTTCTGAAACAGTTAAATCTGTACTTGCAATTTTATCTTTTACAGCATCGACATTATAATTATAATTTCCCTTTGGAATAGGATCTTGCCAAATTAAATCTTCTTGAGGGATATCTGGACCAAACCAACGGTCTTTTGGTCCCATATCACGATGTGTTAATTTAAACCAAGCACGAGCGAATGTATCAGAAAATGCATCAAAATCATTCATGAATTTTAAGGAAATTTCTCTGTAAATAGGATCCATTTTCATGGCCATATCGGCATCTGTCATCATTGGATTAAGTCTTGTTGTTAAATCCTCAACATCTACGGGCTTATCCTCTTCTTTTATACTAACCGGTTCCCATTGATCTGCGCCTGCAGGACTTTTTCTAGATTCCCATTCGTGGTTAAATAACATTTCAAAAAATCCGTTATCCCATTTTGTTGGGTGAGTTGTCCAAGCACCTTCTAAACCACTTGTTACCGTATATCTACCTTTACCAGATTTTGTTGGATTTGCCCAACCTAAACCTTGTGCATCCACATCAGCACTTTCTGGATCTGGACCTAAAATACTAGCATCTCCGTTACCGTGTGTTTTACCAACGGTATGTCCACCAGCTGTTAAAGCCACCGTTTCTTCATCATTCATTGCCATACGCTTAAATGTTTCGCGTACTTGCAATGCTGTTTTTAACGGATCTTGCTTCCCGTTTACGCCTTCTGGGTTTACGTATATTAATCCCATTTGTACTGCTGCTAATGGATTCTCCATTGTTTCTGGGCTATCCACATTACCATAACGTTCATCACTTGGTGCTAACCATTCTTTTTCGGCACCCCAATACACATCTTTTTCTGGATGCCAAATATCTTGACGACCAAATGCAAAACCGTATATTTTTAGTCCCATACTTTCGTAAGCAATAGTTCCAGCAAGAATAATTAAATCTGCCCAACTTACGGTATTACCATATTTTTTCTTAATAGGCCAAAGTAAACGTCTTGCCTTATCTAAACTAACATTATCTGGCCAAGAATTTAAAGGAGCAAAACGTTGGTTTCCTGTTCCTCCACCGCCACGTCCATCTGCTAATCTATAAGAACCTGCAGAATGCCAAGCCATTCTAATCATTAAACCGCCATAATGTCCCCAATCTGCGGGCCACCAATCTTGACTATCGGTCATAAACTCATGAAGGTCTTTTTTTAAGGCATCTACATCTAACTTCTTTAACTCTTCTTGATAATCAAAATCGGCTCCTAGTGGATTCGTTTTGGTATCCTGTTGATGTAAAATATCTAAATTTAAGGTGTTTGGCCACCAGTCTGTTACAGCTTTCTCTGTGGTAGTAATTGCTCCTTGCATAAAAGGACATTTACTAGCGTCTCCATTATTGTTATGATCCATATTTTAAAATTTTACAGTTTAATTTTTTATAAACTTACTACATAAACAAACCAAATAGCTATAAGTAAAATTGATTATTTTTATTTTCTCATAATATTTACTTATGCTTAAAATATTTAGTTAATCATTAAAATTAAAGAAAGCTACCTTCTTAAACAAAAAAAAGCCACTTCAAATTGAAGTGACTTTTCACTAACTAACCTTAATTAATCCCTAAAACTAAGATTTTGGTAATAAAACAGTATCTATTACATGAATAACGCCATTAGATTGATTAACATCTGCAATAGTAATTTTTGCTTCGTTTCCGTTTGCATCTATAATATATATGTCTTGCCCTTTTAACCAAGCCGTAATCATTCCTCCACTTACGGTTTCTATTTCCGCTTTTCCATTTCCTTTTTTAATCAACTTTAAAACATCCTTTGCATTCCATTTTCCGGCAACTACGTGATACGTTAATACGGTTTGCAATGTTTTTTTATTTTTAGTCATTAACAAAGTCTCGACGGTACCTTCTGGTAGTTTTGCAAATGCTTCGTTTGTTGGTGCAAATACAGTAAAAGGTCCTTCGCTAGTCAATACCTCTACTAATTCTGCTGCTTTTACGGCTGCTACTAAAGTGGTATGCTCTTTAGAATGCACCGCGTTTTCTATTATGTTTTTACTTGGATACATTTCTGCTCCGCCAACCATCACCGTTTTCTCTTGTTGCATTTTGTCACTATTCATTATTTTATCTTGAGAAAAACCACTAATAGAAGTGAAAATTGTTACAGTAAATAATGCAGATTTTAATAATTTTGATGTTTTCATAATTTCGTTTTTTTTTAAATTGTTATTTTCTTGTCTCTATTCTATAAACGAAGATTTACTAATGTTGGTTTTGAGTTTACAGGTGCTTTAACAAGAAATTAACGTAGCCATTAGATATAACGCCATATACAACAACATTTTGAGTGTTTTAAAAAAAATAAAAAAAGTTATCGTTGGATAGTATTAGCATTTAATTATTCTTAATTTTATATTTTAATTAAAACATATAAAAATGGCTAAAATAACATTAGGTGGTGCACCTACAGAAACATGTGGTAGTTTACCAACAGTTGGAGAAAAAGCTCCTGATTTCACATTAACAGTAAGTGATTTATCTACTAAAAAACTATCTGATTTCACAGGACATAAAGTAGTCTTAAATATATTTCCTAGTGTAGACACAGGAACTTGCGCTACTTCTGTGCGGACTTTTAATAAGGAAGCTGCAAAAATGACAAACACTAAAGTAGTGTGTATTTCTAGAGACTTACCATTTGCGCAAGCACGTTTTTGTGGTGCAGAAGGTATAGAAAACGTTAGTATGCTATCTGATTTTAAAACAGGACAGTTTGGTAAAGATTATGGTTTAGAAATTACTACTGGAGCATTTGCAGGATTACATTCCAGATGTGTAGTTGTTTTAGACGAAAATGGAATTGTTACTTATACAGAGCAAGTACAAGAAGTTGGTGATGAACCAAATTATAAAGCTGCATTAGAAGCTTTAAAATAATATATCCTAAAAAGAGGTAGCTTTAAAAGTTATATAATGACAAAAAAAGAATCTTTTCTTGTAAACAGACTTAAAAGTGTGAAATATGCTTTTAAAGGTGCCTTCTTATTAATAACTACCGAAAATAGCATTAAAGTTCAGTTTTGCATTGGTATTATTATGACCTTTCTAGGATTTTATTACGAGATTTCTTCCTCGGAATGGATTATACAAATATTATGTATTTCACTTATTCTAGCACTAGAAGGCGTAAACACAGCTATTGAAGAGATTGCAGATTTTATTCACCCGGAGCATCATACTAAAATCGGACTTATAAAAGATCTTGCAGCTGGAGCTGTTTTTATTTTCGCCATTGCAGCAGCTATCATAGGTTGTATTATATATTTTCCGAAAATTTTTTAATAGAATGCCCCAAACTTCCTATTCTTATAAACATTGTTTACAATTTTTTAGAATAAAGTTTCGTTACCATTTGTAATTTGTATTTTTGTTTTCAATCTAGACTAAAACGGTCTGAAAACATATTCAGCAAAAATTAGAAATTTAAAGATTTTCACTTTTGTGGAAAATACCTATGGCAAAAAAGAAAACGAAGACTACAAAGACTACCACCAAGAAAACTAAATCATTAAAAGCGCCAAGTTTTAAGTTGTCTAGCCAGCAAAAATTGGTTTTAGGAAGCTTATTAATAATACTTGGATTATTGCTTTTTATCGCTTTTCTATCTTTCTTTTTTACAGGAAAGGCAGACCAAAGTACTTTATCTGAGTTTGCTTCTAGAAACGTAGAAACGCAAAACTGGTTAAGTAAATCTGGCGTTTGGTTAAGCGACTTTTTTATACAACGTGGTTTTGGGATTTCTTCCTTTATATTTTCTGGCTTAATATTTCTTTCTGGTGTTTATGTTTTATTAAATCTAAAAAAAGAAAAACTAGGTAAACACTGGTTTTGGGGAACATTGATCGTTATTTGGCTATCTATCCTATTCGGTTTCTTTGCACATAAAAACGATTTACTAGGAGGTGTAATTGGTTTTGAAATCAATTCCTATTTACAAGATTATATTGGTAAAATAGGAACCGTATTGATGCTCGTTTTTGGTTTAATTACGTATTTAGCTACACGTTTTAAAATGACTGTAGATACGTTTAAAAAAGTATTCCGTAAAGCGAAAAAAGAAATTAATGAAGAGATTGAAGACTTTAAAGAAGAATTCACTCCTTTAGATAATGATTTAACTGCAGAAGCAGAAGAAATAAAAGCAGCATTTAACGTTCCTTTAGATAAAGGCGAAATAAAACTAAGCAAACCGGAAATAAAAAAAGAGGAAAAACCTTTAGTTACAACGGAAGCATTTAAAGTAGAAGTAGCACAAGAAGAAGAAATTGAGGAAGAAGAGCTAGCTATGGAAGTAGAGAAAGTTGCCGAAGAAGTTTCGGAAACCGATAATCTAGCAAACAAACTTGTAGAAGATTTTGGACAATTTGATCCCACTTTAGAACTTAGTAATTACCAATTTCCGCCTTTAGATTTATTAAAAAAATACGATAACGAAGGCATTTCTATAAACCAAGAAGAACTGGAAGGCAACAAAAATAGAATTGTTGAAACCCTAAATAATTATAAAATTGGTATTGCAAGCATAAAAGCGACTATTGGACCGACAGTTACACTTTATGAAATTGTTCCGGAAGCAGGAGTTCGTATTTCAAAAATTAAAAACTTAGAAGATGATATTGCCTTATCGCTTTCGGCTTTAGGTATTCGTATTATTGCACCAATTCCTGGAAAAGGAACTATTGGTATTGAGGTACCAAATAAAAATTCGACCATCGTTTCTATGCGATCTGTAATAGCATCTCAAAAGTTTCAGAAATCAGATATGCAATTACCAATTGCTTTTGGAAAAACCATTAGTAATGAAACTTTTGTTGTCGATCTTGCCAAAATGCCACACATGTTAATGGCTGGAGCAACAGGACAAGGAAAATCGGTAGGTTTAAATGCGGTACTTACTTCCCTCCTTTACAAAAAACATCCTGCAGAAGTGAAGTTTGTTTTGGTCGATCCTAAAAAAGTAGAGCTTACTTTATTTAATAAAATAGAACGTCATTATTTAGCAAAACTTCCAGATGAAGCAGAAGCTATTATTACCGATAATACCAAAGTAATTAATACTCTTAATTCGCTTTGTATTGAAATGGACAATCGTTATGAAATGCTTAAAAATGCATTATGTCGTAACATTGTAGAATATAACACCAAATTTAAAGCACGTAAATTAAATCCGAATGATGGTCATGCTTTTTTGCCGTATATTGTATTGGTTGTCGATGAGTTTGCCGATTTAATTATGACTGCTGGTAAAGAAGTAGAAACGCCGGTTGCTCGTTTAGCACAATTAGCTCGTGCCATTGGAATCCATTTAATTATTGCAACACAAAGACCTTCTGTCAATGTAATTACAGGAATTATTAAAGCCAATTTCCCAGCAAGAATAGCTTTTAGAGTAACGAGTAAGATAGATTCTAGAACTATTTTAGATGGCTCTGGTGCAGACCAACTTATAGGTCGTGGAGATATGCTGTACACCCAAGGAAATGAATTAGTACGTATACAATGTGCTTTTGTAGACACGCCAGAAGTGGAGAAAATAGTAGATTTTATTGGTGCGCAAAAAGCATATCCAGATGCATATTTACTGCCAGAGTATGTTGGTGAAGAAAGTGGCACAAGTCTTGATATAGATATCTCAGACAGAGACAAACTATTTCGTGAAGCTGCCGAACTTATTGTTATTGCACAACAAGGTTCTGCTTCCCTATTACAACGGAAGTTAAAATTAGGGTACAATCGTGCAGGACGTTTAATAGACCAATTAGAAGCTGCCGGAATTGTTGGCGGTTTTGAAGGTAGTAAAGCAAGACAAGTTTTAGTTCCAGATTTAGTAAGTCTCGACCAATTATTAGCAAACGAAAGTTTATAACAAACAAAAAAAAGAAGTATTTATTATGAAGAAGTTAATTTTCATATTCACCATTTTATTAAGCGCTACAAGTTTTGCACAAAATGATGCAAAAAAATTGTTAGACGAAGTTTCTCAAAAAGTAAAAAGCTATGATAATATTGCTATCGATTTTAAGTATGTACTACATAATACTGCAGAAGATATTAATCAAGAAACACGTGGTGATGTTGTTATGCAAGGCGAAAAATATAAGCTAAACATTCTTGGAATTACTAGAATTTACGACGGAAAGACACTTTACAGCATTAGTCCAGAAGACGAACAAGTAACCATTTCTAAAGAAGCGATGGATGACGAAGGTAGCATAACACCTAGTAAAATGTTATCTTTTTACGAAGATGGTTTTACATATAAAATGGACATTGTTCAAAATGTACAAGGAAGAAAAATACAGTATGTAAAATTAATTCCTATAGATTCTAATTCTGAAATAAAATCGGTACTTTTAGGAATAGATGCGCAAACAAAACACATATACAATTTAATTGAAACAGGTAAAAATGGAACAAAAACCACTTTAACCGTTAATTCTTTTAAAACTAATGAGACTATTTCGAAAACCTTATTTACCTTTGACGAAAGTAAGTTTGAAAACTACTACATAGAACAATTAGATTAAGTTAACTAAAAGAATAGCAATACATTTAAAGTGTGAAAATATTAGATCGATACATTTTAAGCACTTATCTCAAAACCTTTATCAGCGTGTTTTTAATACTCATGCTGATTTTTGTTTTACAAACCATCTGGCTCTTTATTAAAGAATTAGCAGGTAAGGATCTAGACTTAATTATAGTTTTAAAGTTCCTATTGTACTACTCACCTAAGTTAATTCCGTTAGTATTACCACTAACCATTCTACTAGCTTCCATTATGGTATTTGGTAATTTTGCCGAAAACTATGAGTTTGCCGCTATGAAATCTACTGGTATTTCATTACAACGCGCCATGACTGGTTTAGGTATATTTATTGGCATACTTGGTATTACCACTTTCTTTTTTAGTAATAGTGTGATACCTTGGGGAGAATACAACTCTTATAACTTACGTAATAACATTAAGAAATTAAAACCTGCAATGGCTATTGCCGAAGGACAATTTAATGATGTTGGAGATATTAATATTAAGGTTGAAGAAAAAAGCGGTATCAACGGAAAAGATCTTAAAGGTGTTGTTATACATAAAAAAAGTAGCACTTCAGGAGGTAATAAAAATCATATCACTATTATTTCTAAAACAGGAGAGCTTATAGGTAACGACAAGTCTAGTGTTTTACAATTAATATTACACGATGGTTATTTTTATGATGACACACCCCCAAAAAGCTTTAAGGAAAGAGAAAAAAATCCTTTAGTAAAGACTTCTTTTAAAAAATACACGGTCAACATTGACTTATCTCAAGAAAACAGTCAGGATTTAGATGAAAAAAATATTTCAGATAAATACAGCATGCTTAATATAAGGGATCTAAACTACACTATAGACTCCCTTACTATTGAAAACAAAAAAGAATACGATGCTTTTTCCGACAACCTATACCTAAGATCACAAATTGCATCCTTAGATAATGGTTTAAATATCAAACAAGATTCTACCTTTAATGGCGATATTTTAAGCTTGTATGATACTAAAAAGAAATTGCAACTAGTAGATTTAGCATTAAATACGACGAATAGCACCAAACAAATAATCATCTCCAAAGAAAATTTTTTAAAGGGAAAAAAAACAAATTACAACAAACATATAGTAGCTTTTCATGAAAAATTTGCCCTAGGATTTGCTTGTATTATCCTATTTTTTGTTGGTGCTCCACTTGGTGCATTAATTAGAAAAGGAGGAATTGGTTTACCTATGGTAATTGCAATTCTATTATTTTTAACCTACCATTTTATTGGTATTTTTGCAAAAAACAGTGCAAATGATGGTAGCATAAACCCTGTATTAGCACCTTGGATTTCTACAATTATCATGTTTCCTTTAGGAGTCTTCCTAACTAGAAGAGCAACAGCAGATAGAGGTTTATTTGAGTTTGACCATATTATTGAACCAATAAAAAAACTCTTTAAAATTAAATCCGCTTCTCAAGAAGAAGAAATTACCACTACAGAAGATAGCTTAATTACACCAGAAGACACCGATACCTTAAAATCTATTTTTAAAGATTATCGTTTTCATTCTAAAACGGCATTAACATTCTATATCTCAGGATTCCTCTTAATTATATTATTCCTTGTATTTAAAAACAATAAACTTCCTAATTTTGCTTCAGCAGCTTTACAACTAAGTATTGTTTCTTTTGTAATATTACTTATTTACTATATAAAATTGTTTTTAAACATGCATGCGATGTATGCCTTAATAAAGGAAAAAACAAACGCAAAGAATCCAATAACACTTCTTTTGGGTTATGTTATTTATCCGTTGACTCATTTTTTAAGACGAAATAAAATTAGTGAAGACTTTTCTAATACATTAAAATAAGAATACCTTTGTAACATGATAACACCAACAAAAGAAAGCAATAAGAAAGAGTACACTCTAGATACTATTGAAGCAGCCATAGCCGATATTAAAAACGGTAAAGTTATTATTGTTGTGGATGATGAAGACAGAGAAAACGAAGGCGATTTTATAGCTGCCGCAGAGAAAGTAACTCCAGAGATGATCAATTTTATGGCTACGCATGGTCGTGGATTAATTTGCGCACCACTAACCGAAGATCGCTGTGAAGAATTACATTTGGATTTGATGGTACAAAACAATACAGTTTTACACCATACACCATTTACAGTATCTGTAGATTTAATAGGACATGGTTGTACTACTGGAATTTCAGTACACGACAGATCTAAAACAATTGAGTTCTTAGTAAAAGAAGACACCAAACCGCAAGATTTAGGCCGTCCAGGACATATTTTCCCTTTACGTGCCAAAAACGGAGGTGTTTTACGCAGAACTGGACACACCGAAGCTTCTGTAGATTTAGCACGTTTAGCTGGTTTAAAACCTGCTGGAATTTTAGTGGAAATTTTAAATGAAGACGGAACCATGGCACGTTTACCACAACTGCTAAAAGTTGCTAAGAAATTCGACTTAAAAATTATTTCTATTGAAGACCTTGTTGCTTACCGCATGGAGCACGATTCGTTAATAGAGAAAAAAGAAGATTTTAATATTGAAACACGATTTGGAAATTTCCGTTTAAGAGCATATCATCAAACGACAAATGATCAGATTCATATTGCACTAACCAAAGGTACATGGTCTGCAAACGAAACGGTTTTAACACGTGTAAACTCTACACTTGTTAACAATGACATTCTTGGTACATTAACCAATAATGCAGATAAAAAATTAGACGACATGTTCAAAGTGATTAGCGATGCTGGAAAAGGTGCCGTTATTTTCATCAATCAGCAATCCCAATCGATGAATCTTTTAAAAAGATTAAGTATTTTAAAAGAAACACAAACAGAAGGTCAAGTAATAAAAGCTCCTAGTATTGAAATGGATTCTAAAGATTTCGGTATTGGCGCACAAATTCTACACGATTTAAATATTCATAAACTAAAATTAATCTCGAACACCCAGCAAACCAAACGTGTTGGTATGATTGGTTACGGATTAGAGATTGTAGAATATGTAGGGTATTAAGCATATTAATTACAACATATATTTTAAGTAAAAGAATAGGGGAACTATTCTAGCGTAAGCTAAAACAGTTCCCCTATCCATATTGATTAATAGCCTTTTAATATCTTATTTATTAATATTTTAAGCTGTTGGTTTACTGTCTTACCCATTTCTGAATATTACCAGAACCACTATAGTTCACAGAAATCCTTAAGGTATCTGCTACACCTAGCTCCATAGAAGCTGGATAATAATTATAATCGCTACCAAGTTCTTCATATATAAAACTATTTGCGTCTAAAGCATATACTTCTTTCCATTTGATATCTCCTAGATTAAATTCCGATAAAGAAGCATCCGTAATGGTTCCTGTATCTTCGACGACATCTACCACAACGCCGTTATTTGTTGGATTATTACCTCCTACGCGAATCCAACTGCCTTGTAATTCCGCTAGAAAAACACTTTGTGGTGTAAAATTAGCTTCGCGAACCCATTTTTGAATGTTTCCTGCACCAGAATGATTTACATCTATACGCAGTGTATCATCTACACCATATTTTATGGTTGCCGGATAGTAGTTATAATCACTTCCTAATTCTTGATGTGTATACTCTCCAGAGCCTAGCCCGAACATGTCTTTCCATTTCACATCTCCTGCTAAAAAGCCAGATTGTTGTGGATCGGTTACTTTCCCTATATTGTTTTGAACATTAACTTTTAATCCATTATTAGTTGGATTATTACCACCAACTCGCACCCAATTGCCTTGCAAGGCATCTAATGAAGTGGATTGCTGTTGTGGATCGTCATCATTGTTTTCAATAGAATCGATACTACAGGACACAGACACCATGGTAAGTATCGTTAGAAGTAAAAGGGATAGATTATTTTTTTTTAATAATTTCATGATTAATACGATTTAAATGTTTTCCTTTTTATGTTTCCAATTTTAGAAAGGTTAACATTTTGTATAAAGCACGTAAATCGGTGGGAGAAAATTATGGTATGGTATTACTAATCCGCATAAAAAAAGACCGTTAAAATAATTTAACGATCTTTATATAATCCAATGTTTAGTATCTTTTAAACTAACGCTTTTTTTATAGACGAAACCATTTTTTCTGCCCGTAGTTTTACTTCTTCTTCTGTCCATGATAATTTTATGAGACAAGAAATATTTCTTCCTATATAATGGTCACTTTGTGGGAATGTTTTTTTACTTAATACCGCTAAAGAATCTTTAATTTCTTGAGATAAAGGAAACAAAGATTTAGCATCTTTTAAATGGTTCCATTTTCTAACATAGTGCCAATTGTTATCGAAATAATTCCAACATACATCCACTCCACTTTCTTTAAAGCCATCTATTGTTTTTCTTGCCGTTTCCAAATCTGGCAGAAAGAAATTTAAAAAAGCGTAACTCTCCTTTCCTCCTTCTGGCACCGTTCTAAATGTTACTTCCGGTATTTGAGATAAGGCATCTCTTAAAATAGTATAGTGCTTCTCCTGAACTTCTAAAAACTCAGGTAAACGTTGTATTTGCGCTAATCCTACTGCTGCATGCAATTCTGAAATCCTAAAATTATAACCTAAAAAAGGATGTGATTCTGCGCCTCTATCACTACCAATATGATCGTGACCATGATCGCTAAAACGGTCTGCATTAGTATAGTAATCTTTATTATTTGTAATTAGAGCTCCACCTTCTCCACAGGTAACTGTTTTAACAAAATCGAAAGAAAAGCAACCTAAATCACCAATACTTCCTAATGGTTTATTATTATATCGTCCGCCAATTGCTTGACAAGCATCTTCCACTAAAAGTAAATTATGTTTATTACAAACCTGTACTAAGTCGTTCATATTAGCCATACTACCGCACATTTGCACAACCATAACCGCTTTCGTTTTTGGTGTAATTGCAGCTTCCACCGCTTTAGCGTCTAAACCTAAAGTATCATCAATATCTACTAAAACAGGAATTGCACCAAGTAATAATATAGCTTCAAAACTAGCAACAAAGGTAAATGTTGGCATAATAACCTCATCTCCTGCTCCAACACCAGCGCTTGCTAATGCCACAGAAACTGCTGAAGTACCATTAGATACTAATTGAACATAATCACACTCTAATGTTTTTTCTAATTCCTTTTCTAAAGCTTTAGCTTTCCAATGTCCATTTCGCATACCATCAAAACCATAGCGCATAAGCACTCCGTTTTCTAGTACATCATTTACTTCTTTACGTTCTTTATCTCCAAAAAGTTCAAATCCAGGCATAATTTAATATAATTGTTGTTACAAATTTACGTTTAATATACGCAATAAAAAAGGCGTCAAAACCTTTAATTATGACGCCTTTTTTAAAATGTAATTTCTTTAATAATTCTCTAAAACAGAATCCACAAAAGCATCGTGTCTATCGGTTTCACGTAAAAAGGTATACCCTGAAAGTTCACCAATAACACTACCTTTTCCATTAAGGGCAACAATATTTGGATAACCACCGTTTTTATTATATTTATGTACAAGTGCTATATTTTTTTCCTTTTGTTCTGGAGAAATAATATCTATTCTTCTTGGCATATCTACCATTAATAAAACCATGTTTTTTGCTTTTTCTTCAAACTCTGGGGTATTGAAAAAATCTTGTTTTAGCATTTTACATGGAGGACACCAGTCACTACCGGTAAAATAGACTAAAATTGGTTTCTTTTCTTTTGTCGAAATAGATTTTGCTTGATTAATATCTGTTAACCAATTAAGGTTAGAAACTTCTTCTTCTTGAGCAAAAACGCTACTTATTAAAGTGAAAGCGAGTACTAAAACTAGGTGTTTCATTTTTTGAAATGTATTGCGGGTTTTACAAATGTAAATATTTTTTTAATAGAACAACAATCCTGCCAGTTTATTATTAATGCATAATTACAGTTTCTGAAACGTCTTTCCTTACCTTTTTAAACGCCGCAAACATATCGTCTTTAGCTCTATAACCAATTGGCATTATTAATACCGATTTCAAGTTTTTCGTTTTTAAATCAAGAACCTCATCATACTTTTCAGGATTAAAACCTTCCATCGGACAAGAATCTATTCCTTGGGTTGCACAAACGGTTAGCATGTTTCCCATAGCAAGATATGCTTGTTTGGTTGCCCATTCTTCAATAGCTTCTTGTTCTTTTTTAGAAAAGTCATCGATTAAAAAATCACGAAACGGATTTAAAATAGCGTCTGGCGTATCGCGTATTGTCTTAATTCTATTAAAATAATTTAATATGAATTCTTTATCAATATTCGTTTCGATACAAAACACCAATATTTGTGATGCTTGTGCTACTTGCTGCTGATGCATAGAATGTTCTACCAAATCTGCCTGCAATTTTTTATCTTGAATAACCACCAACTTTATTGGTTGTAAGCCATAAGATGTTGCTGTTAGATTAAAGGCATCACAGAGTATTTGTAACGCTTCTTTATTAACGAGCAGCTCTTGATTGAAGGATTTTGTAGCATATCGCCAAGATAAATGATCAATTATATTCATTCTAATAACATATTTTGGCAAAAATACTATTTGTAATGACTTAATAACCAAGTTCTGCAAAAACTTATTGGAAGAAGAATAAAAAAAAAGTAATAAAAACTCGTATTTTAATTGGTAACTACTAAAAAGGATTATATATTTGCACTCGCATTTGGAGAATATCCAATGAGGCACTCAAGGAGAATTGGCAGAGTGGTCGAATGCGGCAGTCTTGAAAACTGTTGAGGGTCACACCTCCGGGGGTTCGAATCCCTCATTCTCCGCAAAAGGAAAACCATAACGAAAGTTATGGTTTTTTTGTTTTATGAAAAATGTGACTTTTACTTTGGTATTTTGTGTAAAACAAAAAATACAAATCAAGTTTTTTTTGATTTGGTTTTCTATGCTTGTATTGGATAACCATTATGGGATATGCAATCCTCATTCACTGCAAAAAGTCCTATAAACGCATTGTTTATAGGGCTTTTTTTTAGGCGTCCATATAGGTATCAGAAGTCACTTTTTTACCGAAAAATTATGATTGAGGTATTTTATATCAAAAAACTCTTTATCCTTTTCATCTCCATAACGAAATAGTATAGACTTTGTTAAAAAATGGGGTGATTCCCATGTTTTAATAATTGGATACTAGTGATTTATTATTTCCGTTTTGCGAATACGACAACACAACATGCAAAATCTATTTTCACAGTATTTGTCATATAATTTGCCTTCTGCTGTATTTATCTTTGGTTGGCAATGTTAGGTATTCTAAAAAGCTTTTTCTAAATCTAGCGTTTCATTTTCTTTTGCTAACTCAATTCAATTAATCATCATAGACTGTGTAATTGTTTTTCGTTTCACTCTTCCCTGCAAAGTATCTATTTTGCTGAAGTCTGAGCCTTTTACATTAACAATTACATGTTTTTGTATCGCTTTGTTTGTCTCGTTACCTGCTAATGTATTAAAAGGTATTATTAAGTAAAGTGGACATATAAAACTATAGGAGTTTGTTTAATATTTATAAAAAAATCTTTTAATTTAGATTTTAGAATATATTAGAAACACTTAATATTTATTAAAGAAAAACGCCCATAATCTTACGGTTATAGAAATAAAATTAAAAACTGTAGTCCTAAAATTTAACAATAAAGAACAGATGTATTAATCTTTCACAAAGTCTTTTATCTCATTTTTAATAGAGATAAAATGATTTTTTAGCCCAATAAAATCATTTTCTTGAATACATTTTTTATTTAATAATGAACTCCCCATTCCTACTCCAACCACACCAGCCTCAAAGAAGGCTTTTATATTCTCTTTTGAAACTCCTCCTGTTGGCAATAATTTTATTGAATTTAAAGGCGCTAAAACATCTTTTACGTATTGAGTACCTAATTGTGTGGCTGGGAAAATTTTCACTGCAGAAGCTCCTAATGCCCATGCTCTATAAATTTCAGTAGGTGAATAAGCACCAGGAAAAACAGGAATCCCCTTGGAAACACATGCTTTTATAACTTCTTCGTTAATAATTGGCGTGACAATAAATTGAGAACCTGCGCATAAAGCCTTATTTAAATCGTCCATATTACAAACCGTTCCCGCACCTACATTAAGATTTGGATATTCTGTTGTCAAATATTCAATTATTTCTGATACACCTTTGGTATTCATTGTAATTTCTATGGTGTGTAATCCTGCAGCTAAATAAGCTTCAACTATTTTTTTAACCATTTCAGTTGGTAGTCCTCTAACTATTCCAACAATTGGTGCTTTGTTATATAATTCCCAAGAAAAAGAAGTATTAATCATATTGTTTTAATATTTTTTGTTGTCCAATTAACATGGCTTTGTTTACAATTTCATTTTCGAAAAGCACATATTTGTTTTCACCTATTATTTCATTTAAGGCTAATCTATACAAGTTAGCCAATGGAAAATGACAAGCAACCAATACTTTTTTTGATTCATTTTTTAAATATGAAAGTTCGTCTCCAATGAGTAATCCACTTAAAAAATAGTAATTTTCCTCCTTGGTTATAGTGTTAAATAAATCTTTAGCTCTAATAGAAAATAAACGCTCTGTTAATTTTCCTTGCGAACCAAGTTTAACACCTTCCAAAAAAGTGGTTTCCATAATTTCGCCTTTATCTACTTTAATAATAGAATTTAATAAAATACTTTTTTGAGAAAGAATTTCAAAAAGCTCGCCAGTCATATAGTTTTTAAGTGCTGTAAAATAACCTTTACTGTAAGTTATGTGTTTACTGTGCGTTCCAGGTAAAACTAAAATAGCTTCTTTATATGGTTTAATATGCTCTTCTAATCCAATGGCCTGGGTTTCTTCTCCACGCATCATGCCTTGATTATTTTTAACTCCTGAAATGAGTAAAATCTCTAAGCCATAATTTAATTGCAGTTTTTTTGATACAAATTTTTCTCCATTACCACCAAAAGGAATCTCGGCATAATCCATAGCATATAATCCTATATTAGAAGTTACCATACCGGCAGAAACTATTAAACAGTTTTGATATTGTTTTGGAAATACTTGAATTTGACTTAAAAGATAATCTGAAAAAAAATCTTTTTGACTAAGTTCATCTTGTTTTAAAAATTCTTTGTGTAAAAACTTAATACCTTTTTCTGTACCATGTTCTTGAATAATCTCTAAAGACTCCCCTTTAACTAAAGTTAATCTAAAATTACTTGTTCCCCAATCGCAACTAATAAAATATTTTGGTACGTTCATTATTTAATATTCTAGGCAAATTTAATGATGTTTACTTTCTTTGTAAGGAAACAGGTGTTGTGTTTCGTTTTTTTTATAATCGGAAATACATTTGGTATAATATTACCATTCCGCAAAACTTCCGTCTTCGTGCCTCCAAATTGGGTTAGACCAATCGTGTCCTATTTTTTGAGCTTCACGTAACTTAGCTTCATCTATTTCTACACCTAAACCTGGTTTTTTTAACAATTCTATATAACCGTCTTTAACGTCAAACACTTCTGGATTAGACATATAATCTAAGATATCATAGCCTTTGTTATAGTGAATACCAATACTGCTTTCTTGAATAATTGCATTTGCAGATACAAAATCCACATGTAAGCAAGACGCTAATGCAACTGGACCAAGAGGACAATGTGGTGCCAAAGTAATATCATAAGCTTCCGCCATAGTAGCAATACGTCTAACTTCTGAAATACCACCTGCATGACTTAAGTCTGGTTGAATAATATCTACAACGCCTTGGTGTAATATGTCTTTGAAATCCCATCTTGAAAACATACGTTCTCCTGTAGCAATAGGTATGCTAGTGTAGCCATATATGTGTTTTAAAGCATCATTGTTTTCAGTTAAAACAGGCTCTTCAATAAACATAGGCTCGTAAGGTGCTAACTCGTCTATCAATCGTTTTACCATTGGTTTATGAACTCTACCATGAAAGTCTAAACCGATATCTAAATCGTAACCAAATTCTTCTCGTAATAGTTTTATGTTGTGCGCAACTTTTTTAACATCTTTTATAGAAGACACCCATTCCATGGCCCCTGTAGCATTCATTTTTACTGCTTTAAAACCATCTTTTACTTTTTGATGTGCTTGTTCTAAAACGACGTCTGGATTATCTCCACCAATCCAACAATACATTTTCATTTTATTGCGAACAGCTCCTCCTAAAAGTTCATGAACAGGCACATTTAAATGTTTCCCTTTTATGTCCCATAAAGCTTGGTCAATACCTGAAATAGCACTCATTAAAATGGCACCACCTCTATAAAATCCGCCACGATATAAAACTTGCCAGATATCTTCTATTTTACTTGCATCACGACCAATTAAGAATTTTTCTAATTCTTTTACACAAGCGGCTACTGAATCTGCTTTTCCTTCAACAACTGGTTCTCCCCAACCTATAATACCAGATTGAGTCGTTATTTTAAGAAATAACCAACGTGGTGGTACTTTGAATAATTCTATTTTTACAATTTTTAAATCGCTCATTTGATTTTATTTTTAAAAGTAAATTTTCTTCATTTATCCTATTAGGTCAAAGGTTAAATATCATAAACAAAAATAAGTTTCTTAGAGTAATCTATTTGTAGCTATGAGTAAATTAATGGTTTTTAAATTTATTATCTAAGAATTATTGTTTTCTATAATGAACGGTAAAGAATTCCAATATATGTATATTTTTTACTGAGAAAAACATTTAAATGACTCTAAAATACAAAGTGACAATAGAATATTCAGAAGTTTACATAACTAAAATTATTCATATTTATGAAAACAGTAATGATACTTGGAGGAAACAGAGGAGTAGGAAAAGAGATCCTTAAAGCCTGTTTAAAAAAAGGCTACAATGTTGCTTTTTGTAGCAGAAATCCAGATGAAGCTAATAAACTTATTCAATCTTTAGAAGCGGAAGATAAACTCTATTTTCATAAAGTAGATTTGAATTCTACTAATGAATTAGAAAATTTTGTAATTCAAACTAAAAAAAGATTTGGAAGTATAGACGCATTAGTTTTATATTCTGGAATAACACCCCAAGCTTCTTTATTAGAAACTAAAGAAGATGTTTATGACAGTGTTTTTAACATCAACCTTAAAGCACCATATTTTTTAATTAAACACGTTTTAAAATCTATGGTAGAACTTAAAACAGGTTCTATTATATTTTTTGGTTCTGCTCATATGGATTATGGTGAAAAAGACAGAACTGCTTATGCACTTACCAAAGGAACGCTTTACACGCTTTCAAGACATATTGCACATCATTATGCAGAATATGGAATTCGATCGAATTATGTTGTAATGGGTTGGACACATACTGAAGGAGAATTAGAATTAAGAAAAGGAGAAGGAATAAGTGCAGAAGAATTAAAAAAGGAAGCTGCAGATGTTATACCAATGGGACGTATGTTAAGTCCTAAAGACCCCGTACCAGCAGTAATGTACTTAATTTCTGATGATTCTGCAATGACAACAGGTTCTAAAATAAGAATAACAGCAGGTCAATATATATAACTAACTTTTTTTTATGGTTCCTACTTTAATTTTTCATTCTAATTCAGAGCTTTTGGAAGGCCCTGTTTATGATAACGAAAACAATCTTCTTTATTTTGTATCCATATTAGATTGTTTAGTTTATTGTTATAACCCAATAACTAAAGAGATTCTAAGCGTAAAACTGGATTCGCCCGTTAGTTGTATTTTTTTCAAAGCAAAAAAAGTAATTCTAGTGTCTTCTAAAAATGGTTTTTTTGAAATTGATTTTAATACATTACAAAAAAAGTTCGCTTTTCAAATTGATATAGATAACTTGGTAAGATACAATGATGGCATCCAAGATGCAATCGGAAGAATTATCATTGGAACGATGGGATATCCTGAAGTTAAAGATGGTGTAGGAAATGTTTACTCATATTATAAAGGTGAATATAAAACCATTATCAAAAACACTACTATTTCTAACGGATTAGCTTTTTCAGAAAACAATAAGTTTCTTTACTTTATTGATACACCAACAAAAAAAGTAGCAAAATATGCTTATGATTTAGAAACTGGCAACGTCAAATTTATAGCGTACGTTGTAGAATTGAAAGGTGACGGGTTTCCTGATGGCATGTGTATTAATAAAGATGGTATGCTATGGATTGCAGAATGGGGAGGTGGATGTATATCTAAATGGAATCCAATAACTGGAGAAAAGATAGACTCCATGAAATTACCATGTGACAATGTTACATCATGTTGCTTCGATAATAAATCTAACTTATATATAACAACTGCTAAAAATGATTCTAGTAAAGAAAACTATGGAGGTGCATTGTTTTATATCCAATTAAGTGACAATTAAACATAAAAACATTCAAAAATTATTTTTAACACCCATGCAAGCTAACTTATTAGCCATATCATAAGGTCTACACTGATTATTACCTATCATAAATAAAAAAGTTTTTTTGCTTTAGTTAACCATGGAAACCACAAAAAAAATATAACATAATACTAACTAAACTAATAAATTATGCAATTCTTAACATTTTTTGGATTTACAGTTCTAGTAGCTGTAATATCTTACTTAAAAACTAGAAATACTGACGAAAGCTCGTCTGATGGATATTTCTTAGGAGGACGAAGCCTCACAGGTATCGTAATAGCTGGCTCGTTACTTTTAACTAATTTATCTACAGAGCAAATTATAGGTTTAAATGGTCAGGCATATGAACAAGGAATATTAGTAATGGCGTGGGAAACTATAGCAGCAATTACCATGGTAATTATTGCTATGTTTTTATTACCACGTTATCTCAAAGGAGGAATTACAACAATACCGCAGTTTCTTGCAAGCAGATATGATAAAACTACAAAAGCAATTGTTTCTGGACTTTTCTTATCTGGTTATGTTACCATCTTTTTACCTGTAGTTTTATATACAGGAGCACTAGCAATAAACACAATGTTTGATGTCCCTGAGGTATTTGGTATATCCAAAGGTGCATCGTTATGGTTAACAGTTATAGCTATTGGTGTTATAGGTTCTATCTATGCTGTTTTTGGAGGACTAAAAGCAGTTGCAATTTCAGACTCCATTAACGCAGTAGGTTTAATTATTGGTGGTTTAATGATTCCATATTTTGGATTGTGCTATATTGGAGATGGAGATATGTTTCTTGGTATAGATACTTTGGTTAATGCGCATCCAGAAAAATTTGATTCTACTGGGTCAGAAGATTCTTATGTCCCATTAAGTACTCTATTTACAGGTATGTTATTAGTTAACTTATTTTATTGGGGAACGAATCAAGCTATTATTCAACGTGCACTTGGTGCTAAAAATTTAGCCGAAGGACAAAAAGGACTAGTATATGGTGCTTTTTTAAAAATTCTTGGACCTTTAATTTTAGTACTACCAGGTGTTATTGCATTTTATATTTTTAATGGAAGCCTAGAAAAACCAGATTTAGCTTATGCTGCTTTAGTGGCAGAAGTGCTACCTAAACCATTAGTTGGTTTTTTTGCAGCTGTTTTATTTGGAGCTATTTTAAGTTCTTTTAACTCTGCATTAAACAGTTGTGTTACTTTATTTGGTATAGATATTTATAATGAATATATAAATAAAGAAGCTACAGAAAAACAAATAGTAAAGGCAGGTAAATCTTTTGGTATTTTTCTAGCAATATTAGCTATGATGGTAGCACCTTTTATTGCTAATGCTGGAAGTGTTTTTGAATATTTACAAGAAATTAATGGTACTTACTCTATTCCAATTTTAACAATAGTTGTTGTTGGTTATACTACAAAATTCGTGCCTGCTATAGCTGCCAAAGTTGGTTTATTTTCCGGTGTTATTCTGTACTCCATAAGTCAGTTTTTAATAAAACCTACTTTTAATGTTGTAGAAATGGTTGATGGCGTTGAAACAGTAATAGGTAACACATACCCACACTTTCTTCATATTATGGCAATTCTATTTGTGCTAAATATTATGATAATGCTAATAATTGGTAAACTTTCACCCAGAAAAGAAGAGTTTATACTACAATATTCAGAAGAAGTTGACATTACACCTTGGAAGTTTTTAAAACCAATGTCTGTGGTAATTTGTACAATTGTTTTAGGAATCTATATATATTTTGCGAAATAATGAATAAGAAATCAGTTAAGGAGGTAAAACAGCGTTTTAAAGAGCAATTTAAAACAAGAATTAGAAGTTACAGTTAAAACTCCAGTGGGAATGCTATGGGTGCCAGAAAAAATATTCTTGCAAGGCGGAAAAAATGGTGATCAATATGCAATGTTAAGAGAAAAACCATCTCATAATGTAAAAGGGGATGGTTTTTTTATTGATGTTAGCACAGTAACCAACAAACAATTTAAAGCTTTTGTTGATGCTACAGATTATCTTACTGTTGCCGAGCGTGAAATTGATTGGGAGTAAATGAAAACACAATTACCAGAAAACACTCCAAAACCGCATGATTCTATATTACAACCTGGTAGTCTTATTTTTAATAAAGATGTAAACGCTTTAGTAAACATGCAAAACTATGGACAATGGTGGACATGGAAAATTGGAGCCAATTGGAAACACCCACAAGGTCCCGATTCTTCTATAAAAGGACAAGATAATTAAGTAGTACATGTAGCCTACGAAGATGCACTAGCGTATTGCAAATGGGCAAATAGACGTCTACCTACAGAAGCGGAATGGGAATCTGCAGCGCAAGGAAAAAACACAAATGCTATTTTTACTTGGGGAGACGCCCCACAGTTACTTAATAAAAAAGCAAATACTTGGCAAGGTACATTTCCATCTATAAATAATCCTATTGACGGATTTAAATATATATCTCCAGTAAAATCTTATGATTCTAATTCGATTGGTTTATATGATATGTCTGGAAATGTTTAGGAATTAACCAGTGATTTTTTCAATACTAATTATTACAAAACCTTAACAGATAATGAAATTTTAGATAATCCTAAAGGAGCTTCAAAAACATATACAGCAACTAATCCTTTTGCTACAGAATATGTTATTAAAGGCGGTTCTTTTTTATGTAATGCTTCTTATTGTGCAAGTTTTAGAATTTCAGCAAAAATGAGAATGAGTGCCGATTCTGGGGCTGATCATACAGGTTTTAGAACTGTAGCGACAGTAGATATGTTATCTAAAAAATAATAGAACGAATACCTTAATAGCAATAGCTTAAAATTCTTTTAATTAAAAACACTCAATTCTATAATTAGAATTGAGTGTTTTTTTTTGTTTTTATCTAAAGATAACTTCTTTTACATTTCTATCATATCCTTCACCTCTTAAGGATTCAAATATTTGAAGTAATTCTTCTAATTTTTCAGGATTAGATTTTGCCAAATTATTTTGTTGGCCTGCATCTTCTTTTAAATTATAAAGTTGAAACTCTGGTAAATTGCCTACTTCTATTCCTACTTTTTCTCTAAAATTTTTACCTTTATAAGGTGGAATCATTAACCAATCTCCATGACGTAATGCTGTTTTTCCTGTGGCTTCAATAATTAGGTTTTCTCTTCCTACTTTAGATTCTCCCATTAAAACACTTAGAAAATCTTTACTATCTGTTGTAGTATCTTCTGTACCAACTAAATTAGCTAAAGATGCTAATAAATCCATCTGGCAAACAACAGCGTCAGACACACCTGGATTAATTTTCCCTTTCCAATACGTTATAAATGGTACTCGTGTTCCCGCTTCAAAAATACTGTACTTACCTCCTCTTAATCCACCATTAGGATCGTGTTTTCCTGTTTTTTCTACTGCATCATCATAATAACCATCATTAAGTACAGGTCCATTATCACTAGAAAAGACAATTAATGTGTTTTCTAAAACACCTTCATCTTTTAAGGTTTTCATAAATTCACCAATACACCAATCTGCTTCTAAAATCACATCACCTCTTGGTCCTAAACCAGATTTACCAGCAAATCTTGGATGCGGTGTTCTTGGTACGTGTGGTTGTTGCATTGCATAGTATAAAAAGAATGGCTTATCCTTATGTGTCTTTACATAATCTTGAGCCTTTACTAAAAAATGGTCAGCCATATCTGTATCTGTCCATTTAGCAGCTTCTCCACCTTTCATATAACCAATTCTTCCAATACCGTTTACAATACTGTTATTATGTCCATGATGCCATTTCATATCTACCATTTCAGGATTAGAAACCGCAGTTGGTTCTCCTTCAAAGTTCTCTTTGTAACTCACAGAAATTGGATCGTTTTTATCTAAACCAACTACGCTTCCATTATCTATATAAACTGTTGGCACACGATCTTGTGTTGCTGCTAAAATGTAAGATTCATCAAAACCGACCTCATTAGGTCCTGGAGAAACACGCTCGTTCCAGTTTACAACTCCGGTTCCTAAACCTAAATGCCACTTACCAACAATTGCAGTATCATAACCTTGGCTTTTCAACATTTTTGGTAGCGTTTGCTGCTCTGTACTAATTAACAAAGGAGCGGTTCCCGGAAGGATTTTTGCTTTCTTATTTCTCCAAGGATACATTCCTGTAAGTATAGCATATCTACTTGGCGTACATGTTGCTGAAGATGCATAACCATTAGTAAACTTTACACCTCCAGAAGCTATTGCATCTATATTTGGAGTTTGCAATTCTGTTGCGCCATAAGCGCTTAAATCTCCATAACCTAAATCGTCTAAATAGATGACAATAATGTTTGGTTTATTAATAGCGCTTACTTTTCCAACCTGCTTTACTTCTTCTTTGTTTTTATCAGATTTACAACCTAATAAAATTGAAAAGGTTAATAAAACGACTAAATTTAGATAGTTTTTTCTTAACATAATTAGCTTTTAAATTATTATAATTATTTCAAATAAAGTAAAAAAGAACTACCTACAATGAGGCCGTTTTTTTTTTAAAACCTGACTAAAAAGTCCGTATCTATTATCTGATTTCTAATGCTCTCCAACTTAAATCATCGAAATACATAATCTGTTCTCCAGTTACACCAACATTGTCTGATGCATTTATTTTTAAATCAAACTTTTTATTAGTTAAAGCGTCTACAGAAATTGTATTTCTTACTTCTACCCATTCTCCTCTTGGTAAAGTAGAAATATCCCAAGCAGTAATTGCGCCTCCTTGTACTTCTGTCTCAAAACCTAGCATTGTATTTCCTGGTTCTAAATAAACCATGTAAGATACATCATAAACTCCTGCTGGTAATGTAGCTATTGCATATGTTGATTTTGCTCCATTAGTAAACCAAGTCCCTTGCAATCTTACATCTGTAATACCTGATGGACTTTCATATTTCATTGAAGCAGACCCACTATTTGAAAGATCTGTTGTTCTAGAAAGATTAAGAAATGTATTATTAGTGTTACCAACCCAATAACCTTCTGCGTATCCTTTTCTAAGTAAATTACCTGTACTTGCTTCTACTTCGAAACCTGTATAGTCCAATCCTGTTCCCATTCCTGATCCTGTAATTACATTTTCACCTCTTTGCATTAATACGTTTGTTGTACCAAAACTCTCTAATACCCTAAAATCAACAGATCCAATGTTTCCTGCTGTATATTCTATTGTAATAACATCTGAATTATAAATTGGTGCAGACAACACTAAATCTATTTGTGTAGCGTCTGAAGGGTTTACTGTTGCAGATTGTACTGCAATATTTTGATCGAACATAGGAGTTGCAGCTGCATTAACAACATGTACAGTAAAATTACCTTCCTCACCTATTAGTGTTTCTATTTCTCCTGTTACATTAAAAGAAATAACATCAGAAGCATTTTCTATTATCATACCATTTAATATAAAAGGTTGTGTAGAAGGTATAACTTCTATTTTAAGAGGAATAATTTTAGTAGCTTCACCATCAGGCTTAGCTGCATCATTTCTTTTTGAAGTTATGCTACCTGCAGTATAGTTACCTAATCCATTGTATGATAAGTTTACAGACTCTCCACCACTAGTATCCATGGATCCTCCATTAAAGCTCCAAGTTCTTCCATCAGGATCTCCTGTTATTGTTAGGTCTATATAAGTTAACTGCTCTCCAGCTTCTAACGTTATGGTTGGCCATGACGCAGCATTTGCTTCACTAGGCATATCTGCTTCACTTACAGATAGTATTTCTTCTGTCCCTTTCATAACTTTAAACATAGGTTTAATGTCATCAAAAACAGTCACTGTAAAGATTTTGTTTACTTTCCAAACTCCATCACTAAAAACAGATTCTGCAACAGAATCTCTAAAGGTATTTCTTAGCTCTATTTCTTTAACTCCTGGTTGTCTAAAAATAACATTAATATGATTTTGACTAGATGCTAATGGTCCTGCAGAAGATATAAAATTTGTATAAACCGTATCCTGCTCTGCGTTAAAATCTCCATTAAGCAAATTAGTTGTAGAAGGTATATGCCAACTATGTGTTAATGCATTTTCAGAGACATCTCTAAAACCTATATAATTGTTTAAAGCTGAGACGTAATCAGATTCTTCAAAACCTTCAGTTGTAGTCCATAATAGACTTGAAAAATCGCCATAAGGTGCTTCATAATCATCTTTTTCACAACTAACTATAAACGCCAGTATCAATGCTGAAATAATAAATATTTTTTTCATCTTTCTTCTTTTTAAAATTAGTTTGAAACTGAATTGTTACTTAATGTTTCACTTGTTGGTATTGGAAAATAGCCATTAGAATAAAACTGTGCAGCTCCTGTATATTCTTGTACTAATTGTGGATCTTCTGTTGAATCTGGACTCACACCTGCTTGTACTAAAGAACTATTTCTTGATAACGTACTAGATGTTTCGTCGTCATAATAATCATAACCTATTACGTAAAAGGATTGTGTAGATAAATTGTTAAATCTATCACTAGCAACATTCCAACGTCTTAAATCTACAATTCTAGTTGAAACACCTTCAACAGATAACTCTAATGGGCGCTCTACATACATTAAATGATCCATAAGAGAATCTTCTGTGTATGCTGTACCATCTGCTAAACTTACATTAGCATCTAGCAATTGTAAACCCCAACGTTGGCGAATAGGGTTTATTAAATCTATTGCTCCACTTATATTATTGTCTCCTTTTAGGACAGCTTCTGCATACATTAAATAGACATCTGCTAAACGATTCATGATTACATTTTTACCAGACTTCCAACTTGTACCTCCCGTGTCATTTTCGTTAGTAGCAATATCATGATTAGTGTATTTTTTAAAATAACCATATTTTCTTTGCGAGCTACCAAAGTTTTGCGCTATGGCTGCAGATGGTTGTTGATAATACTCTGTGTCTTGATCGTTAACTACTGCTATCATAGCAGAAGATCTAAGTGATACACCTCTAGTTCTAGCTAACCCTGTCTCTCTATCTATTACTGTATTTCTTGGATCAGCCATGTTTAATGGCTCGTTAGCATACGCATGAATCAACCATGCTGCTGCTGTAAATTGCTGATTAAAACTAGAACCTCCAGCATCTTGTGGCGAGGAGAATCTACCATTTCTCATATTAAAACTTTCTTCATCAAACTGCGATTCTTCCAATTGTTGATCGAGAGAATAATTAATTTCTAAAATAGATTCAGAATTAAAATCTCCAGCTTCTGTGAACATAAGACTAGCATCTTGAACCAAAGCATAACCATAAGGCCCATTAATTACATCATCGAAATACGTTTTTGCTATTTGATAATCTGCTGGGTTATTTGAAGCCGAATATAAATAACTTGTTCCCAAAATAGTAGCTGCTGTACCTGCTGTTACTCTTGTTTTCTGAGGAAATGTATTTGGTAAATTTTGGTAAGCAAATACTAAATCGTCTCTAAAAAATGTCATTACTTCTTCTGAAGTACTTAATGGTTTAGAAAAATCTGCTTGTGTTGCTGGTATAACGTCTCTTATTACTATACTTCCTTCGTTATATAAAGCGTGTAAATAAAAGTGAGCTAAGCCTCTAAAAAATCTGGCTTGAGCCATTTGTTCTGTCCAACGGTCTGCTGCTTGTAAATCTGCATCCATACTATTTAAACCATCCATAACTTGATTGGCTCTCCATATTACTTGATACAACGCATCCCATCGTTGATTTATAAAATCATTATCTTCATTAATAACGTGCTCATAAATATTTAATGCATCAGCTCTAATATTTCCAGATCTAATCCCTGGAAAGGCCATATCTGATCGCCAAGATTCTTCTCTAGCAGATACAATCCAAGTATTTAACATGGCTCCATAAACTGAAGTTAATACTGTTTCTGACTCGTCTAAATTTTGAAAAAAGGTGTCTGCCGAAATTTCATTTGGGTTCGTCTCTTCAAGATAATCTTCGCATGATTGTACCATTGCTAGGCAAAAAACAAATGCTGCTATTTTTATTAAATATGTTTTCATTTTTCTAAGTTTTTTTTGATTAAAAAGAAAGTTTGACACCTAAACTATAGGTTGACGAAATTGGATATCTTGATTGGTCGATACCTCTTCTTGCGACGTTGTTACCTCCTACTTCTGGATCATAACCATCGTAACCAGTAATAGTGATTGGGTTTTGTGCGCTTAAATAGACTTTTAATTTATTCAATCCTATTTTATCGCATGCTTCTTCAGGAAGAGAGAAACCTAAAGTGACTTGTTTCAATCTTAAATAATCTCCATCTTCTAACCAGTAATCTGTTGTTCCTGCATAGTTTGGATGTTCTCTACCTCGACCTTGAAACGAAGGAATATTAGACATAGGATTGTCTGGTGTCCATTGATTTACTAGGTCTTGATGACGTTGCCAACCGTACATTGCGGCTTTATTACCATTTAAAATCTCGGCTCCTGATGTACCAAACCAATTCATTGAAAAATCGAAACGACCGATATCCCAATTAAAATTAATTCCATATTCAAAATCGGCTAATCCACTACCATGGTATGTTCTATCTTCACTAGTAATATTTCCATCACCATTAGAATCTACATATCTTAAATCTCCAACTTCTGCATTGGCTCTTGAAGGAAATTGTCTATAGAGATCTCTTTCTGCTATATTTTTAATTGTCCCAGATGTTTCATGTAAGAAAAATGCACCTGCTTCATAACCTTCCGCAATAACAGTTGTTGCATATAAATCGCTATCACCACTAATTAATGATGAATTACTATTATAAATTATACCATCACCAGCTACTTTAGTTATTTCATTATCGTTAGTAGTAAAAGTTGCACCTATTCTAAACTTACTTTTTCCTATAGATGCTCTATAATTAGCTGCTAACTCTAAACCTTTGTTAGTCATATTACCAACATTTAATGTTAGACTTGGATCATAAATGGCTCCTGAAGAACCTGGTAGTGTTACTGGAAATAACATGTCTTCTTTTTTAGTTATATAGTAATCTGCAGTTAAGGTCACCTTATTTCTAAAGAATGAAATATCAACTCCTATATTATTTGATATTGAAGTTTCCCATTTAACATCTCTATTAGCATAAGAACGTATTGCTGATCCAAAATCTACAGAACTATCATTTTCACTAAAAATATAATCTGCAAATGGTGCAATAGTACTTGCAAATTCATAATCACTAAAACTATCGTTACCTACTTGACCGTGACTTAATCGTAGTTTAAATTTATTAACCACTTTCTTTAAAGGTTCCCAAAATGGTTCGCTAGACACATTCCATGCAGCAGCTACAGATGGGAATGTTCCCCATCTAAAGTCTCTACCAAATCTTGATGAACCATCACGTCTCGCTAATGCAGATATAATATATTTACCATCGTAATTGTATTGTATCCTTCCTAAAGTACCAACTCTTTTAGTTGTATAATCAAACCCACTTCCTACATTCTCATTCAAAGTACCGCCATTTAAAACGGTAATTGCGTTATTTGACACACCATTTATAGAGGCGAAAAACGTCTTATTATTATCTTCTTCTAATGTAACTACGGCTTGAGCCGAAACACTGTGCTTCCCAAATTCTTTCTTAAAATCTAGACCAGCATCCCAACTAAACTTTGTGGTTCTTGTTGCCGTTTCTGTTACTCCATTTAAAGTAGGATCAGATTCGGTTGTACCATCGTCAATATTAAATAAATCGAATTTTGGACGAAAAACACTTCTACTATCATTTGTAATTGAGGAACCAACATTGGTTATAAAATCTAAATTCTCCACTAGTTTACGTCTAATTCCTAAACTAACATTCGTTCTATCTCTATTGCTATCATCTTTTCTTTTAAGCGCTTGTCCTAACGCTATTGCTGGTGTTCTAGTTCCTCCAGAGCTATTTACAACTGCAACATCAGAATCTGGATCAATTTCAGGAAAATAGGGCCTGTATCTACTAGCAGTTACTATCAATCCTTCACTTGCTCTTCTTCTATTTTCGTTGGTAGTAGCTATACTTCCATTAATTTTCCATTTATCGGTATTGTACTGTGCTGAAATACGTCCATTATAGCGTTTAAAATTTGAATTGACTAATGAACCATCTTGATCATACAAACTTCCCGAAGCATTATAAGAGAATTTCTCTGTTCCTCCAGATAAATTTAAATTATACGTTTTTACTTCGGCAGCATCGACTAAAACATAATCTTCAAAATTATTATCGTTACCTAACCACTCTGGGTTATTAACTGTAGCTGGATCTATACCTCCAAAATAGTTGGCAGTATTAATTTCATAAAACAGTTGATCTGTTGTATTCATTAATGGTGTACCAGCGCCAAGAAATTGTTGACCATAATTATAGTCGAAATCTACACTCATTACGCCATCTCTACCAGACTTTGTTGTTATTAATATTACACCAGCTGCACCTCTAGAACCATATACTGCAGTAGATGCAGCATCTTTAAGTACATCTATTGTCTCTATTTCGTTAGCTGCCAATCCTGGATCTCCAATTTGTGGAATTCCATTAACAACAAACAATGGTGTATTACTTCCACTTAAAGAAGTAATCCCACGTATTTGAATATTTGATGCTTCTCCGGGTTCTCCAGAACTTGCAGAAACACTCACACCGGCTATTTGCCCTTGTAATCTAGATGCAATATCTGAAGCTACAAACTTTTCTATATCATCGGCTTTCACTCTATTTACAGCACCTGTTACTTCTTTCTTTTTTACCGTTCCATATCCTACTACTACAACTTCTTCTAAGCTTTCTGCGCTTTCCTCCATAGACACATCTAAAGTACTACTAGTTACTTTTATAGTTTTAGACTTTAATCCAATATAACTAAATTCTAGGATATCGCCCGTTTTAGCTTTAATGGAGTAATTTCCATCAAAATCAGTAGCAGCACCAGTAGAGGTACCTTTGATTATAACAGATACTCCAGGTATTGGGAATCCGTCTTCAGCACTAGTTACTGTTCCTTTTACTTCTGTAACATTTTGAGCGAATCCACTATTGGATACACAAAAAATTAGTAAAACTAAAAGAACCAAGCGCATTGCGGAACTCTCTTTTTTAATTGTTAGTTTGTGTTTCATACGATTATTATTAGTTGTTTTTATTTAGTTTATTAGTTTTTATTTAAATATTAAATTTGGCAATGATTCATCTGTTTTTAATACAACAGTAGCTTTTCCTTTATAGGTGTTATTTTCTAGTTTAATATTTTTTGAAGCTACTATGCGTATCGCTGGGTTTTTAGGGTGAAGTTGAGAAAATGTACCAGAATTGTTTATTGTATTATCTTTAAACACCAATCCATCTGCATTTGTAACTTCCAAAATCAAATTATCAAATTGATTAAAAGTATTGTTTGCAATTTCAATATTCTTAAAAGCAATATTCTTATTATCATCATCTGTATCAAAACGAATAACACCTCTATCTTTTCCGCCATGTTGGCAATCTTGAAATATATTTCCTCTTATTACAACATTGGCTCCGTTACCAGATTCGTACCAATGACCACTTTCTACAGGTATTAAAAGGGCTTCCATTTCAGTACTAAAAAAATTATTTTCAATAACCGTATTTACAGGATTAGAAATTAATAAACCTCTAGCTCTATTATTCTGAATTTTACAATTCTGAACTAGCAAATCTGGATAACCATCTAAGTTTTCTACTAAATCTCCTGGTTGTACATCTTCAGGTAATTTTTCGTTTAGCGTAATAATTTGATATCTATTATTAATATATTCTATACTTTTTATTGTAGATTTTTTATAAGCGAAAAAGGACTTACTCAGCCTTACAAATCCTAAATTATCGTTTGGCTCACCAATAACAAAGGCCTTTTGTTGATGATGCCCCATTCTTACTCCTATTCTATAATCGTCTAAAACATCTACAATTTTTTGATACGTGCCATGAATATTTGAAGCATCGTCTAATTGATTTTCGAATGTGCAATTTTTTAAGATTACCTGACCTCTGCAACCAACAAAGTGAGTAGCATCTGCAGTTGTTGAAACCATACGACCTTGAGAAGGTGTAACATTAAAATTATCAAGAATTAAATCTGAAGAGTTTTCTGCTATAATCCCCATACCTCCAGCATGGTGTACGTTTACATTTAAAGCATTAAAACCATCTGTTTGCGTTACTCTAAATGCTGGAGAGACTCTATTTAAACCTTGTTCTCCTTTCATAGATAAGATAAAACCAATTGGTGGCATTTTTTTAGTATGACCGTGGATTCTTATTAAACCCGGTTTTAATTCTTCGGCAGTTACCCGATTTTCGATACCTATATCTTTATAACCAACATCGCGTCTATCGTATTCATACTTATAGTTAACCTTATCCAGATTTCGCTTTACATCCGATTTCTTTTTTGTGGTAATACTTGTATAAGCTTCGGTATTAAAAGCAATTGCCTTTCTTTCTGGATCGTATAAAATAGATTGCCCAATAGTATGTTGGTAGTATTCTTTGACAAATACTAATTCACCATTTTTTATATAATAAGGGTACTTAGCATCTATTTGCATATCAAACGTTTTATTTACTGCATCATTTGCAACAATTAAACCTTCACTATGAAAAGACTGAAACCAATCTATAGATACATTTTTTATACTTATATTTTTACTTCCTTCAATTAAAAATGGAATCATAACGCCATGAAAAATAAAAGTTGAACCTTGACCATCTATTGTCAAGTTTTCTATATTTAATAATGGAAAAGGCGTATTTACCATCAAATCACCATGGTTAGAGATATAACTAAACTTCTCGAAACCTTTATCTGGATAAAAGTGATATGTTCCTTTTTCGAATGTAATTTCTGAAATAGGATTGTTTTTATACTGAAGAATTCTAGATACCAAAGCTGGTGTTGCATCTTCTTTAATACCTAAACCAAATGCAACAACTTCAGCTACCGGAACTGCTTTACTAAAACATCCTAAATTTAGGAATGAAACCGCTATAAAAAGTAATATGATACTATTTTTTGACATGGATATTTAAAGTTGGTTTGTAACAATAGTTAAATTTCAGTTAATTATATAAAGTCCTTGTCTATATGGGTAAATCATATGTCCTTAACAGTAAATTAACATTCAAAAATCCTATACCAGGGTTTTATCGGGCTATTCTATACTAAACTCTAAATGTCCTTTTAAGTCTCCTGAACTTGCAGATACACTAATATTTTGCTTTTTATTTCCTAATTTTAAAACTGCTGTTGCAATACCTGCTTCAGCTTTAAGACTTCCTAAATTCATCACTTTAGCTTTCCCTTCAATATTTAAAGTAATCGTTTCAGAAAACTCTGGATTAACCGTATCGTTATTATCAATAGCAGCAACATATAGAAACATAGTATCGCTTTGACCCGCAGTTGGCGCTTTTCCACTTTGGTCTAACCATACTTTTAGTTTTGTAGCTTTTTTCGGAGTTTTTACAATATCCTCAACTACTTTTTTGCCATCAACTAAACCAATCGCTTTTAAAGTGCCAGGTACAAATTGTTTTAAATTAAATGTAAATGGTGGATGCTGTAAGTTTGTTGAATTTATATCTGTATCTGGTTTTTGCGTCGCAATCAAATTATCATTAACATACAATTCTACTTCTTCTGCATTTGAATATACTTTTATTTGATTTGAAGATTTCTCGTTCCAATATGTAGCCAATTCTAACATGGCCCCATTTTCTGAAATATCACGCTGACTTTGATAAAAATAGTATGCAAATTTTGGTAACCTAAATAAATCCATTAGCCCAGAACGTTCAATATCATCATGATAACCACGGTTGTAATCGTACATTACCCAATAACTATCTGAATAATGCCTGTTTATACTTAAATTATCATTGTGAGCTTCTTGTACATTATAAGCTTGACGATTCATTCGTTCTTCACCAAAACCACGAGCTTGACGACTACTCATTTCCACACGCATATCGTTTGCTAATTCATCTTGATTTAAACCTGCATTTTTAGAGTGGTATTCCCAATCTCCGTACTCTGACACTGTAACTGGCATGTCTTTATAAGGATGTGGTCTCAGGATTCTGTGTTGACGTGCTTCTAAATAAATATCATAAACATCGTCTTTCCAACCACAAGAATATACGTTTTTACCAGGATATTCTTCATGTGCAATGTTATGTAAACCTTCCATAAAATACACAGGCATTTCTTTAGTTTCGTTTAATGAGACTTCCCAACCAATTACAGAAGGATGATTTCTATCTCTACGCACTAAATTTCTTGCAGATTTATAACAATAATTTCTAAAATCGTCGGTATCGTTATAAAATTGCCATCCCATTATAGCATCCATAACCACCAAACCTAACTCATCACAAGCATCCATAAATGCTGGCGATTGTGGGTAATGTGATAAACGTACATAATCAAAACCACCATCTTTTATTTTTTTTGCATCTCTATACTGTGCATTATCTGATAAAGCATAACCTATAAATGGATATTCTTGGTGACGATTTACACCTCTTAAAAATGTTTTCCCTCCATTAATGTGAAGTTTATGCTCGTTATCAAACGTAAATTCTCTTATACCAAATCGTGTAGTTTGTTGATCGATAACTTTACCGTTATGCATTACTTTAGTTTCCAAACTATACAAATTAGGATGTTTTGGCGACCATAACTCTGCATTAACAATGGTAATTTGTTTTGATAATTCTAAATCTTTTTCTGCTTCAATATTTAAGTCTGAAGATGTAGTCTCTTCAACTACTTTACCATTTCTTAAAATGGTTTGAACCAATTCTATTGATTTTGAATCTTTATATTCATTAATTAAATGTGTTTTAATATTAACTACAGATTCCTTTTTTGATACTTTTGGGTACGTAATAAAAATGCCTCCTCCCGCAACTTTATTTGCTAGAATAGGGTTTGAAATATAGATTTTATCCTTTGTAAACAGATTAGCTTTTCTATACAAACCTCCATACATATTAAAATCTAAACGTTTTAATGGTTTTGGTCCTGTTACAAGGTTATCCGTATTATCTAAACGGATAGCAATTACATTTTTTTCTCCAATTTTTACGTATTTTGAAATATCTACAATAACCGGTAAATAACCACCTTGATGCTCATTTACTTCAATACCATTTATGTACATTTTAGAATAATTCATAGCAGCCTCCAGCTCTAAGAATATTTTTTTATCGATATTACTTTCAGGAATTGAAAGTGTTTTACGATACCAACATATACCCTGCCACTGGTCGTTTACCGTTAAAGGCTCTATATTAGCTGTATGTGGTAAACTAACCGTTTCCCAAGCTGAATCATTAAAATCTACAGTATGAATTTTACTATCTAAATCTTTAGATTCCTCTACTTTACTAAATTTCCAATCTTCATTAATGGCTGCTTCTTCTACAACATTAACTTCTTTACAAAATTGAAAAGTTATAACAACAACTACCAATAATAGTACTATTTTTAAATATTTCATCTCCGCTTTTTTATTTTTGAATCTTTAAATAGTTTTTATAAGCAGCTCCCCATTTTTTAAAACCTACTTCTTTACCTGCTTCCATTTGCTTCTGAATTTCTGGATGCTCTGTTTTTATCCATTTAACCAAACCAATAGTTTGGTCCATATTTTTTGGATTATAAATAGTACTAACAGGTTTCATTTTGATGTCAAATTCTAAGGTTTTCATTCTTAAATCGACTAACAAATCTTTATTACCAGGGTTATTAGCTAAGTTTACTAATTCAAAAGGATCAGTTATTAAATTATATAATTCTTCTTTTGGTTTAGAATCTTGAAAGAAGAAAGCCTGTGCTTTTGTTAGTTTTCCTTCTTTATTTAATTTACGCATAACATGAACAGCAGGTCTATAAAACTCAAGATACGCTTGATGTGCATCAAAAGGAATTTCTGGTTTATCATTTCTTATGTATTTCCACTTACCAGAAGTTATTCCTCGAGATTTTTCTGGAATTTCATCCCATAAATCTCGTGCTCCATAGACATATTCTCTATTAAATTTTTCATTAAACATCGGTTGACCTGTCATGTATTCTGGAATTTCAATATTAGCAAATTCTAAAATACTTGCTGTTATATCCGTAGCACTCACAACATCTTTTCTAACCTCACCACCATTAAATTGTTTTGGATAATAGACTATTAAAGGAATACGTAATCCTGGATCGTGTAAGTAACCTTTACCACGAATATTACATCGTCCATTATCGCCTATAAAAATAACAATGGTATTCTCTGCCATTCCTTTATCTTCAAGTTCTTTAAAAATCATGCCGACTTCATTATCCATATATTCGATTTGATCTAAGTATTTAGCCCAATCTAATCTTACAGCAGGATGATCTGCCATATATGGTGGCATCTCAACCGTGTCAGGATTTACTGGATGTTTTGATTTATTACGAATATCATCCCACCAATCTCCTCTATGTGTTACTTTTAACTGAATTTGAGCAAAAAATGGCTCATCAGCTTTCTCAAAATTATCGTATTTATCAAACAGACCAAATTGCGTTTTTCCGTCCCACTGACCAATAGCTTTATGTTTAAAATTGACATCAATTTTTCGTCCTTGACTCATAACTGCATGGTTACCTAAGATAGTAGTATAACCCGCTTCTCTTAGTTTTTGGGTTACCGGAGTAAATTGAGAATCCAAAGGAACATCTCTATTACTACGATGATGGTGCGTATTTGTTTTAACTTGGTGTGTACCAATTATCATTGCCGATCGACTTGGCGAACAAATAGGATTAGTTACAAATGCATTATCAAACCTAACACCTTCCGCAGCCATCTTGTCTAAGTAAGGCGTTTTTACATTTGGTAATCCGTAGCATGCCAGATCTGTGCTCATATCTTCTGCCATAAGCCAGATAATGTTGGGTTGTTTTTTTTCTACTATAGGGTCTTCTGTTTGGGATTTTGATTTTCCACACGCTGTAAGTAATAAACTTAATACTATAATAAAAAGGATGTATTTTATATATATTTTCATAGACTAAAAACTTATGTTCAAAAATTAAATTTTATGGTTGAAGCATTAATTAATTACAACTTTCTTCACCATACCAGTTTTACCAAATTTTAAAATATAGACTCCATTACTTAAATGCGAAACGTCTATTTTATTTTGTGTTTGCAATTGGTAATTACCTACCTGTTTTCCATGAATACTATAAAACTGAACAGTTCCACCTTCCATATTATTTAGTAGTATAATGTTTAAAATATTAGTTGTTGGATTTGGATAAATAACGATACTTTCTAATGCAAGATTAGTAACTGATAGTGTTCCATTTTCTAATGGATTTCTAGGATTAGGTGTATTTTGATAGCCATTAGGTATAAAAAAGTTTACTCCATTTACAGACTCATTACAAACCTCATAATCATCAATACTACTCTTAAAAATAGCATTTAGAGGCAAATAATGTGCTGCAATATTATAACCAATAGCAGTGACCTCTGTATCTGGAAAATCTAAAGGGTAGTATCCTGATCTATCTTCTTCACTAAGTACTGCACCTGGAGAAGGCGCCGTTCTGCTTTCTCCATCTGTGTTTAAGGCTGATGCTACACCAATACTTCCAGATCTTTCCACTCTTAACTGACAAGGAATATAACGCAATCTAGAATCTCTCATTTGAGCATTTTGTCCAAAAGTTGCGGTTACATTTCTAATTTTAGAAGTCTCATCAAAAGAACCTGGTATTAAACCATCTGTCTCTTGTGTATTTGTAGCAAATCCAGCAGCCCAAACCACAGCCATTTCGCAGCTAGTTGCAGTAATATTTTCAGCATTAAAATATCCTTGACTTAAGGTGTGTGGAGACAATTGCAAAGCACTTTGTCCATTGGTACATGCGATATTTCTAGCCCAAATATTATCTAATTTTATATCATTAAAATTATAAAGCTCTGTGTATTGTAATAAGTTGAAGCCTGTTTCTAGTCTGAGTGTAGCACCACCAACCGTTGACAAATTTCTAAACAACAAATTTTTACCACCTTGTGTTTGTACTAATCCAAAGCCATAATGTCCATTGGTCATAGATATGTTTTCGATAATCCCACCATTAGGAATGCCTCTAATATTATTAATTCTTGTGCCTGATGCTGTAGATGTGGTCGTGTAATTACTACCAAAAGCTAATGAAGAAAACTCAGTATAATTATCTATTATATTAAAGTTAGAGACTTTAAAATTGCTACAATATTTGAAAGAAATAGCTCTTATCCTGATGGTAGCTGCTAATGCTGTAAAATCTATAGTAAAATTACCTCCAATACCAATAAGACTAAAATTATTTATTCCGGTATTTAAATCTGCATTAAACAAAGCATTATTTGCCGAAGCTGAAGGATTAAATGGTAAAAACGTAACACCCGAATTAACTTCAAGATGCACATTAGACCGTAAATTAACTTCCAAAATTCTATAAATCCCTGCGTTAACAATTACTTTTCCACCACCTGCAGTATTTACAGTATTAATAGCGTTTTGAAGTGTTTGCGAATCGTCTCCCGTTCCTCCAGATGCAGAAATAGTTTGTGTTTCAGCTCCTATAGTTGGATTAAAAAATGTGTTATCTAAAGGTAAGGTTTGCGAATAAACATTTGTAACCAACAATAGACCTATAGTGATTTTTAAAAATGATCTCATCTCGTTATTATTTAGTATTCCGGCACTGCTTCAGCTTCCCATGCAGCAATATTCGTTTTTAATTCTTCTTCAATTTTTAATCCTGTTCCAATTAAATTGTTTTGTTCGCTAATATCTTCAGCAACATTAAAAAGTTGAAACTTTCCGCTATGGTATTTTATTAATTTCCAATTCCCATTAATAACTGCTGCATATTGGTCTTCATAACTTCGGAAGAAGTATAGACTTCGGTCTTTAATAGTTTCACCTTTTAAAATAGGCATTAGACTCACGCCTTGAATGTCTTTATTATCATATTTTTCTCCTGAAGCTATTTCCATTAACGTTGGATATAAGTCTATAGATTGTACAGGAATATTTGTTTCTGTGTTTGCTTTTGTTATACCTGGATAGTTTATTAACAATGGTACTCTTGCGCCTCCTTCTCCTAAAGCGTTCCCTCCTTTTTTACCTCCACTTAATGGCGCATTTGTATAAGCACCTCCTTGATCTGACATTATTATAATTACTGTATTATCGGCTATTCCTTTAGCTTCTATTGCTTCTCTAACACGACCAACAGATTCATCCATCGCTTCTACCATAGCAGCATGATGTGCGTATTTACCTTTTAATCCTGCATCTTGATATTTTTTCAGTAAATCTTTTCTACCTACAGATGGTCCATGCACAGAATAATACCAAAACGACAACATAAATGGTTCGTCTTTATCATAATCTTTTATAAAGTTGACTGCACCATCCGTCAAAATATCTGTAAGGTAGTCACCTTCTTTAAGTCCAGATTTTAAAAATCCTTTTGGATCGTCTTTAGCTTTAAAAAACGGATAGTAATAACTTTTTGGATGCCCAGCATCCGTTGTGCCAAAATCTGCATCAAAACCTTGGTCTGTCGGATAGCGACCTTGATGGCCTAAGTGCCACTTACCAACAAACATGTTGTAGTAACCAAGCTCTTTTAAACGTTCGGCATACGTAATCTCTTCTAATGGTAAGTAATTTCGAGATGGACGTTGCACAGGATCTTTAGGCCATAAATTATATTCTGCACCTGGATTTCCTGGATCAATTGCAATATGTCTTGGCATACCTAACCTAATGGCTTCCTTTCCTGTTAAAATAGACAATCTGCTTGGACTACAAGTTGGTGTTGGTATATATGCACGATTAAAATCTAAACTCTCCTTTTTAAACTGATCTAGATTTGGTGTTTGAAATACATCATTACGATAACCAATATCCGACCAACCGTAATCGTCTATAAATAACAAAATGATATTTGGTTTATCAAGACTTACAACTAGTTTATCTTCCTGACTTTTACAAGAAAACAAAATCATAGTAAATAGCACAATACTACTTTTTATAAATACATTTTGGATGGTCATGTGGCTATAACAATTAATGTTTAATGTAAATATCGAATGAAACTACTAAAAAATTGTTGTTATTGGTTTAGAAAATGTCTTTAGCAGTAAATTTTATAAATCCACTGTTGATGGGCTTAAAAAATGGCTCTTATTTATCTAAGCGTACATTTTATTTACCTACAAAAACATATTCTGGTACAATCTTAGATATATTTATACTATAATTTTAATACACTTAAAAAAAATGAAATACTTAAAAATAACATTGGCAGTAGCAGCATTATTTACTTTTTCTCAAACTTATGCACAGGATATTGACACTAAAGTAGAAAAGCAATTTAATAAGGCTGACGCAAATAGTGATAAGTCTATTAGTTTAGAAGAATTAACTGCTTTTTATCAAGGAAAGGAAAATAAAAAAGGTGAAGCATTTGATGCAGCAAAAATTTTGAAAAGAAAAGATGCTAACGAAGATGGAGCTTTGTCTTTAGTTGAATTTGCTACAAAAGGAAAGAAAAAAGGAAAGAAGAAAAAATAGCCTCAAACAATTAGTCTGCTAAAAGTCAAAACCGTTTGTGTTTTGACTTTTTCAGTTTAGCTTAAACCATTTTACTTTGACTTAGTCCAAAGTAAATTACATGTATACTCAACCAACCAATGCAGCAAACCAAATCTAAAATATTATTGTCTCTTATTACTTTTATAATAAGCATAACATTTACATTTGCTCAAGATAATATTGCTATAAAAGGTAAAATTCTTGGTTATGGTCAAGAACCATTAGAATACGTATCAGTAGCTGTTTTACAACAAAGTGATTCTACTTATGTTAATTCTATAACAACAGATGTTAATGGCGATTTTAGCCTTTACGACCTTCCTAAGGATTCCTTATTACTTCAACTAAACTATATTAGTTATAAGCCTTATTTTAAAAGTTTCGTTTATAATAATGAGCTTATAGATTTTAATACTATTACACTAGAAGAAGATAATAATGATTTAGACGAAGTGGTTATTACTGTTTCTGCTCCTATTCAAATTAAAAACGACACTATAGCTTATAATGCTAATTCCTTTAAAGTCAATCCCGGTGATAATATTGAAGGATTATTAAAAAAACTACCCGGAATTGAGTTAGATGCAGACGGAAAAGTACTTGCGCAAGGAGAACCTATAGCTAGAATTTTTGTGGATGGAAAAGAGTTTTTTGGTGGTGATCCTTCCATTGTATTAAAAAATTTATCAGCAGATGCCATTTCTAAAGTAGAAGTTATTGACAAGAAAAGTGATGAAGCCGAACTCACTGGGGTAGATGATGGTAATAAGGAAGTGGTTATTAATTTCACTTTAAAAAAATCTAAAAAGAATCGTGGCTTCGGGAAGCTATCTGGAGGACTAGGGTTGGATAGTCGCTACTTTGGTAATTTAAATTACAATCAGTTTTCTTCAAAAACACAATTTTCTATAATTGGCAAATTCAATAATATTAACGTTACAGGTTCTAATATTCAAAGTTTTCTTGAAAATGCCGATGGTATTGATGACGACTCTGGAGAGGATGAAAATAATGCTAAACGAAGTAAAAGTTTAAATGGCTTCTTAACTACTGCAGTTACAGGTATACATATTGGTCATGAATTTAAAGATAAAGAATCTTTTAATGCTGATTATTTCTTCAATTTTTCAGACAATGATGGTGTTTCAAATTCTAAACGTATTTCTTTCTCCAATAATAATAATAATAATTTTGATTATAACTCACTTAATCAAAATGTAAAAACTATAAACAAACATAATCTTAATTTTAATTACATTAATAAAGCGTCTAAAACAAAAAGTCTAACTATAAAAGGTCGAATTACTTCAGACAAAACATTTACAGACACCAATAGAGACGAAACCTATATTAACGATTTAGGAGCATTAGCAACAACAAATAATCAAAAATTTAATAACGATTTTAAAAGAACATACGGTAATTTAAAAATTGACTATTACCAACGCTTAGCAAAAGTAGGACGAAGCTTTAAGGTTGGTTTAAATACAAGATTAACTGATTTAACAAAGAACAATAATCAGAATACATTTAACATTAGAAACATTGGCAATACTAATGAATCGACACGAAATATTTCTGCTTTAAGAAATGAAGCCTTTAATACCTCTATTATAGATTTCAATTTTAAATATACAGAACCGATAGCCAAAAATCATTACTTAAAATTAGACACGTATTTTACAAATAAAGTTGAGAAAGAAGACGTTAATCAAACAAGACATACTCAAACCACAACTAGTACAGAAGATACACTTGCTTTTAAATATGCTACTAAAGAGTTAAGTGCTCAAACAAGGCTTGGCTATAGTTATAACAATAAAAAATTCAATTTTTATTCTGCTTTAGGTATGCAAGATCTTAATCGCTCTTATGGTGTGGTTACGGAAAACTCAATACGAAAAAACAAATATTATTTTAATCCTATTGTATTTGCGCAATACAAGCCAAAAAGAGGGTATAAATACAGGATAAATTATAGTAAATCTGTTAAAGCACCTAATTCTTCGCAAAATTCTACGGTAATTAATGATTTAAACCCTAATTTTATTAGAGTTGGAAATCCAGATTTAAAACCCGAAAAACTGCATAATTTGGCACTACTTGCTGTGCTAAATAATTACAAATCTGGTGTTAGCTTTTGGTCCAAATTTCAATATCAATATGCTACAAACGCTATTATACAAAGCATATCTATAGATGATAACTTTATAAGAACAAGAGGTTACAAAAATGAAGGTAATAGAAGATTGCTAAATGCCAACATAAGATTTAGTAAAAAAATTAAAACTTTAGGGTTGCGCTACTCCCTTAAAAACAACACGAGTTATAGCACGACAAATTCTTTAATTAATCAAACTCTTAATGAAGTTACCTCGCAAGATTATAGATTTAGTACACTTATTGAAAATACCCGTAAAAACAAAATAGATATTAAAGTTGGTACCGAATATAGTATTAACAACACCTCTTTTTCTATAGAACAAGATTTGAATAGAGAATACTCCAAACAACAGTATTTTACTTCTATAGATTACAACTTCACAAATCAGTTGAATGTTAACTCACAGTTTGATTATATTCTGTTTTCTGATGATGCCTTTTCTTCAAATCAAAAATTATCACTTTGGAATGCAGCAATATCTTATTCCTTTTCAGAACAAAGAAATAGTATTGTAAAATTAGTACTTATAGATTTACTAAATAAAGATGTGGATATATACAGAAACAGTACAACAAACTACTTTGAAGAAACTACGTCTCAAAGTTTAGGTCGCTATATTGTTTTAAGCTATACTTACAAGTTGAATGGCTCTGTAAAAAAATCTTAACTTATTTTTTAAACTGATCATACTCTGGGTTAACCTTCGCGTTTTTAAAACGAGGTCTGTCTTTCCACAAATTATAAGTTGCTTCTAATTGCGCTGCATCTTCAGGATATTGCCCTTTATCATCCGTTTCTTTAATCCAGTTTTCTAATACATCTCTATGTTCTTTAAGAATTGTAGCAAATTCTAGATTAGTAGCAAGATTGTTTATTTGATGTGGATCTGCTTTTAAATCGTATAATTCTTCAATAGGTCTTACTCCAAACCAATGTTCTGCTTGATATGGTGTTAGTTTTCCTTCTTTGAAAGCCTTTTTTAAATCTTTTACAATTGCTTTTTTATCTCTGTAACCAGCTTGCATCATTGGTCTGTTAGGATAAAAGTTTTTAATATATCGATAATCTTCAGAAACTACAGTTCTAATTCTATCAATAGTATAATCGCAACGATCTCTTGCTCCAATTACATATTCTTGGTTGCTAAACGTTTCTGAAAATAAATCTTGACCATCTAAATACTCAGGCATTTTGGCTTTTCCCATAGCTAAAGTAGTTGCCGAAATATCTAAAAGCGACACTAAATCGTTTCTAATTGTTCCAGATTTTAAAGTTGGAAGATTTCCTTTAATCATTAATGGTACTAACATACCACCTTCGTAACAAAATTGCTTGTGACGCAATGACACTGGACTTCCGTGATCTGAGAAAAAGAAAATAATAGTGTTTTCTAATTCGCCATCTGCTTCTAATTGTTTTAAAATGGTTTCTACATTAACATCTGCACCACGATTGGCATTATAATGATCTGTCCATGCACTTTGCTGTGATGGAATGTTTGGAAAATATGGAGGAACAGGAACAGCATTATCAGCTAAAACTTCTCCTTCTCTAACGTATTTAGCATGCGCTTTTCCTCCATCTATTTGAATTTGTCCAAACCAAGGTTGGTTTTTATCTGGTCTTGAACTCCAAGCATCTTGGGTTGCAGACATTTTATGCTTAGGAAAGTTTCCTTGCCATCCATTCATTCCTGGTTTATAATCGTCTTTTGTACTTACAGTGTATAAATCTCTTCTATTGTAATGAAAATTATAATCGTCTTTTCCATTATTAAAGGTGAAATATCCTGCTTCTCGCATCAATTCAGGTATTGTTTTCATGCCATCAGGCAGATTTATACGTAACGCTTCTGGCACAACCACATCTGGCACTCTACTAGACCTGTGGTTATGTGTTCCAGTTGTTGTTTGCATAACCCCAGTAATTAATGCCGAACGTGCTGCAGAACATACAGGAGCTGTTGTGTACGCACGATTAAACAGTACACCTTCTGAAGCTAGTTTATCTATAGCAGGTGTTGCATTTTTATTAATTGAATCACCATAACATCCCATAAAAGGCGATAAATCTTCCGCAAAAATCCAAAGAATATTTGGTTGCTTTTGTTCCTTTACTTTCTCTTTTTGTGTATTACACGAAAAAAGCATTGAATTAATAACTAAAAAAAGAATTAATTTATATGATGTAATTTTCATTATTTACGTTTTTTATTTTTATCCAGTTGTACTAGCAATTTATTTTCATACTGTTAATTATGTAATCTGCTCCATTTTCAAAATCATCGTTAGTTATATTAATATTTTCAATATTAACCTCATAACACCCATCTTCACATCCACTTGCTTGGCTTGAATTGTCTCTAAAAACACCAATGGATTTACCTGATTTACTTTCTTCATCTACATTCCATGGACTATCAATTATAATCTGTCTATCCACACAGTTAAAAAACGGATAATCTTTAGATTTTATTTGTGCTCCATTTCCACCTGTACACGTAATATTCCCAACGTAAGACAAATTGTTAAAAGTCCCAATATTATCTAATGTTCCTGAATTATCTAAAAAACCAGCAGCCAAACGTACTGCATAAGTTGAATTGATTGCCACAATATTTTCTACATCCACACGACCTTGATCTACTCTATGAGGAGAAAATGTTAACACACCATCACCAAATCGACCTATTATATTACGACCAACAACATCGTCAACAGTTAATTGATTGTCCATATTAATGGTTGATACACCAGTTTCTACTCTTAATGTACTTCCACCTTCACCATCAAGATTTTTAAACAAAATTGTTATTCCTGCTTGAATTTGAACAATCCCATATCCAACATGACTATCTGTAGCTATAATATCTTTTATAATGCCATTGTTAGAAATTTCATCTTTGCTATTACTATCTGATAGATTTAACACAATACTCGAAAAAACAGAGTTAGTGTCTTCAATTTTTAAACCAGACATTTGAAAATTATGAGCATAACTAAACTCAGCTACTCGCACACCTCTATAATCTCCTGTTGGAATAACCACTGTAAACCATGTGCTTGAATCTACGCTATTTTGTTGGCTATTTGTAATCGCTGAATTTTGAACCAAAAACTCGTTTCCAATGTCGAAAATATTTAAGTTTTTATTTAAGGTATTTCCGCTTAAATCTGGTTGAATAATAACATCTGCATCAAATTTAAGTTGCACATTCGATCTTAATTTTACATCAAGTAAGTAATATGTTCCTCCTGTAATTTTAATTATTCCACCACCTGCATTTGAAAGATTTAAAATTTCTTGATTTAGCAAATTACTATCTGCTGCGCTATGGATACCACTTAGTTGTAGTGTGGTTTCGCTATTAGGAATGTTATCTGTATAGAAACGATCTTCGTTATCTGTTAATCTGGGAAAATTGTTTTGTTCTACCTCTTCTTCCTCTTCTTGTACAATTTCTTGTTGTGGAGCAACTTCGTCTTTAGAACAAGATGATATACTTAAACACAAAGAAAAAAATAATATTTTAAAACCAAAAACGTGATAATTCAATTTCTTTTTAATCATAATAAAACTAATTTTTAACTAAGATAATATGACAATAGATAAATAATGTGCTTCTCGATTTATTCAATGTCTCCTAGAATAAATACATTTTGTTTTTTATTCAGTAACGTACCCTTGTTTCGCCTTTAATCCAGGCTCATCATACTTGTTTAATTGTTTAAACAATTCTGTTTGCATCATTTTTGCTATTTCTGAATACGCTTTATCGTAGTAAAAGTTTATTAGCTCATCTGGATCTTTTTCTAAATCAAATAAATACGGTTTCTCATTTTTATCAATAACCAATTTATAACGATCACTAACAGCTGTTACCCACCAACCACCTGACTTGGCGTAATATGTAATTCTATCGCTATTTACTACTTTTTCTGAATTTGTAAAATCTTTAGAAGTATCTAAACCATGAAATTCCACATCTGTTTTTACATCCATCAGGCTTAATATTGTTGGTGTAAAATCTACATTTGTATATGCGGTGTTAATCACTTTTTCAGATGGTATTTTTTTAGGATAACGAATCAAAAATGGAATTCTAGAAGACGCTTCATATGGCACACCTTTATTTCTTCGGTTGTGTTCAAAAAACATATCTCCATGATCGGAAGTGAAAATAATTATGGTGTTCTCTACTAAATTATTATCATCCAAAAATTTAAGAATACGTCCAACACTATCATCGATATGACTCACCATTCCAAAATATTGCTTTAAGGCATTTTTTTCTTTATTATTTTCAAAAGATTTACTGCCAATAGTTTCGTTCTTGGTTTTATCTGTTGCCCAAGATGGTTTAATGGCTGTGTATTCTGGCGACATTGTTTTTGGTGCTTCAATCTTTAAATCCTTGTACATAACATCGTAAGGCGGACGCGCAACATCTGGTGTGTGCGGATCTGGAATAGATAACATGATAGCAAATGGTTTGTCTTTATCGCGCTCAAGAATTTCGAGTGTTTTATCTGTAAAGAAGTCCGTTACATGAATGATTTCTTCCTCAGGTAATTTAGCCGCGACTTTTTCATTAATTCCTGTTATAACGGAACCGTCTTTAGAAAGTTTGAAATATGGTGCATGACCACCACGCATCATAAAACGATTGTCTTCAAATCCTGCTTTATACTTTATTCCGAAACTATATTTATCATGACCTGCCAAATGCCATTTACCAACATAAGAAGTGGCATAACCTTGGTCTCTTAAAATGGTTGCAAAGGTTGGAACATCCTCACTTAAATGTAATCCGTTTTTTGGAGCACCAGTTGCTTGTGGATATAAACCTGTTACCAAAGATGCTCTTGAAGGTGTACATACTGGTGAAGCAGCATAATAGCTTGTGCTTATAGCACCTTGACTTGCCAATTTATCAATATTTGGTGTCGTGGTATTATTCCCTTTTCCCCAAACAAAAGCTTGCTCTTCTGATAATAATTTTTGATACGCACTTATGGTTCTAAAATTATGCTCGTCTGTATGGATAATGATAATGTTAGGTTTCTTTTTAATATTTTTCTCTGTTGTTATGGTTGTTTTATTTCCTTTTTGTGCATTACAAGACAATACCATGAAACAACAAACGAAAACTGATAATTTTAAAAACTTTGAATTCATATTATTCTAATTTTACACAAGATTATGTTCTTTTGACTTATAATTCTAAAATTGGTTTAATTTAAAACTCTAAAACAGAATTTGGTGGTAAAGGCACGTTATTTGCTTTTCGCCATGCTACTAATTCCGACAGCAATACTTTAGATTTTCCTAACTCCATTTCTGAAAGGTTTTTACTTTCTGAAGCATCATTTTTCAAATTGTATAATTCTAATTTTCCATCAGTTAAAAATTGAATTAATTTATAATCTCCTTTTCGTATTACAGAACAGGTTCCGTGTTTATAACGACTTGCCAAATGCCAAAATAATGGTCTTTCGTTAAGTGATTTATCATCACTTTTAAATAATGGTATTATTGAAGCTCCATCTAATTCAGAACTATCGTAATCTTCCGTTTTAGATAAATCCATTAACGTTGGAAAAATATCTAAAGCAGTTACCGCAACATCACTTCGTCTTGGTGTTACTTTTTCAGGCCAGTTCACTAACATAGGTACTTTTATTCCACCTTCGTAAATATCGCCTTTTGCACCTCTTAATTGCTTGTTTGCACTTGCCATCCTGTGGTAACCATTATCTGATGTGAAAATGATAATAGTATTTTCTCTTAGACCACTTTCATCTAAAAAATCTAATACACGTTTTATATTATCATCAACAGACTCCACCATTGTAGCATATTTTATGGCTAAATCTCTTAGTTTAGCATTTCTACCAATACCTTGACCTAAAACAGAATCGACAGGTTTGTTTTTATATTTCTCGTACAAAGCGTCACTTCTAGACCTAATGGCTCTGTGGACTGCGTAATAATTTAAGTTGATTAAAAACGGTTCGGTTTTATGCGATTTCATAAAGTCAATAGCCTCGTCTGTTAATCGGTCTGTTAACCAATCATCATTTGCCTTTTCTCTTATAAATGGATTACTAAAAGGTGCCCAATAACCACCAGCAACACTTTTGTAACCACCTTCCTCAAAACCTGGATCACCTCTAAAAGTACCTCCAACATTTTTTATAAAACCACGTCCTTCTGGATAATATTGAGCAATTTCCGGTTTTTTATGTGTTTCTACCCAAGAATAATCTCCTGGTTCTGGTTGTGTTAGTTTTTGTTGAAACGGAAACGGCATGGCTAATTCTTTTTCAGGATATGGGCCAACGATATGATATTTTCCAATATGAATAGATTTATAACCAGCTTCTGCTAAAGGTTCTGCATAGATTGGATGTTCTTTTCCGACTGTCCATCGTGAAAAAATATTTTCTTCGGCTGTTCCTTTTTCTAAAACCGGAACGGTATAAACGCCTGTTCTAAACGATTGTTTTCCTGTAAAAATTGCAGTTCGAGATGGAGAACAAGTTGGATACATGTAGGCATTATCTAAAACTAAACTTTCTTTAGCAAGGGCATCCAAATTTGGTGTTTGAAAATATTTAGAACCGTTAAATCCGACATCTGCATAACCCAAATCGTCTACTAAAACGAAAACAATATTTGGTTTTTTAAAAGTTTCAACATTAGAAGATTTTTCCGTTTTACACGAGAAAAAAGCAATAATTATTACAAGTAGTAAACCCTTTTTCATTTTATCTATTTGTTTAAAATAATTAATTTCTCTCCAAATGCGATTCCCAAGCGTCTTTGTCCTTCTGCATTGTAATGCACATTATCTGTATGTTTTGGATAATCGCTCCAATTAGCATCTGTCGTTGTTTTAATAATGTCTGCGTTTGCATCTAAATTAACAACATCCTCCATTGCTTTTCTTACCATTGCAGGCCCTAGTTTTTTAAACTTACCATATCTAGAGTTAATTTGTCCGATAACAAATGGCATATTTTCGACACCAAATTCATCTCTATAACTTTGGGCTAATAGTTTTAGATTTGCTTCATAGGTTGTTGCGCTAATCTCTTTAGCCGCATCGTTTTCACCTTGCATCCAAGCCAAACCAATAATTTTATAGGTTTTATTTTGAGTTTCTAATGCTTTTAGATTGGCCCTAACATCTTGAATATGCATATTATAAAGCTTAATATTTTGTTTCTTTGGTTTTTCAACAGCTTTTGCTTTTTCGGCTGTCCAATTAGGATTCCAAGCGCCATATAAAGCCGTTCCGCCTTGTGAACATTTTATTAATAAGAATTCTTGGTCAGGATTATTTTCAGCTAAGGTTAAACCTATAAAAATTTCTGGCCCAAAGCGTTTTGTAAACTCATATTTTTCTGATGGTTTATTATCATAATAAGATAATGGTTTTGCCTTACCACCATTAAAACTTAGTGAAACTCGACTTGAAATCTTTTCAATTCTTTTAATTTCTGAAGGATCTAATTGATCAAAATCTCCTGCACCTTGCATGTTTGATTGTCCTGCTAATAAAACGACTTGCACCTCTTTTTTATCCTCAGTTTTAGTTTCAACATTCTTTGTTTTACATCCTGTAAAAATGAATACCATTACAAAAATGAAAATATATTTTTTCATCGTTTATTTTTTTAATCCTTTATTGCTATTAAACTTTAATGTCTTTTGTGAAACCGCATCTGCTTTCAATACATTTTTGGAATTACCTTCGTATGTATTATTACTAATTTCGACATTATTACAATTAATTAAATCGAACATAAACGCATCAGGATATTGTTGTTTTTCAGTAAAGGTTTGTTTAATAGTATTGTTTCTCACTATTAATCCATCTACTCTATCTGCCCAAATAATTCGGTTATCGAAAGTTTCAATGGTGTTGTTTTCAAAGATTATATTTCTATCGTAAAGCACAGAATCATCAAAGGTTTTGCCTAGTCTTGGTGACACTTTTAAAATGGCATGTTCTGCGCCACCATAAGCGCAATGGATAAATCTATTATTTCTAATTAGCACATCTTCGACATTACCAGACTCGTACCAAAAAAAAGTTTCTCCTCGTAACATAATTGAAGACATCATTGATGACAAATCATTGTCTTCAATAATTATTTTCTTTGGTGTTTTAATAATAATATTTCTTGCCCTATGATCCCTAATGGTATTTCCGCGCATTGTAAAGTTTGGATTCCATGTTTTATTTTCTAAAATATCTCCTACTTTCAAATCTGTTGGGATTTTGGAAGTAAAGGTTAAATCTGTATAATCATCATTAATAACTTTAACTTTTGTTACAGAATTGGTTTCTCTTCGTTGCGGATTTGGTTGTTTAATAAACCAAACCTCATCATTAACTCCTGCAAACTGAAATCCCTTTTGCTGTTTGTGCTTTAATGCAACTCTCACCGTTTTACTATCGATAATTTTATCTACTGCTACATAGGTTCCATGGACGTTTGTACCATCGTCGTACATACCTTCTATTCGGCAATTTTCTATTAAAATATCACCTTTACAATTGGCAAAATGTGTAGCATCTGCAGTTGCAGATATCATTCGGTCTGAACCTTCTCTTATATAAATTCCAGAGTTTATGATTTTAATGTTTTCCGATCTTTCAAACAAAAAACCCATTCCTAAAGCGTGATGAATTATTACTTTATCAAATACAATGTCTTTTGAATTTCTGGTTAAAAATGCAGGTGCGTATCTATTATTATCATGATCACCTTTAGATTGTAAAACAGAACCTACGCGAGGATAATGTTTTATTCCTTTAACGTAAAAACGCAATAATCCGTTTGGTTGTTTTTCAACAGAATCTGGATGTAGAGACATGTCCCAAGCACCATAATCGACTGCTTTGGTTTCTTTATTGTGTGATAATGTGCTTCCTAATTCTGAATAGCTAAAACCATTAATATTTGGAAATGTAATTTTACCTTTTTTTAGTTCCCAAGAAAATCCTTCGGTATATGGTTTTAAATCGAACCATTCTTCGGCTTTATTAATTTCAATAATATCACCTTGAAAACTGAAAGGAATATCCCAATCTATAACAATATTGCTAACTCTAATTTTATTACACTCCTCAAAATCGAAAGGCATGGCTTGTCCATTAAAAATAAATTCTGACCCATTTCCTTCAATTTCAACAGAGTTAAATCCATCAAAATTGAAAATTATTTTTTTGAACCCATTACTATGATTTGTAACATACATGTACTTACCAATAGCGTAATCTGTTTTGAAGGTGTAAGTGCCTTTTTCGAAAACAAGTTTGATATCTTTTTCTTTGGCGTTTTTAATAGCTTCTCGAATTGTCATTGTCATGTCTCCTTCAGAATGAACTATGTCAATAATTTCCGTAGCGTTTGAATTACATGACATTAATAGACTGAAAATGATAAGTAGACTGATATGTTTAATTTTTTTCATATTATATTTTAACGATAAACTATTTTTTTTCTAAAATACCTTACAGGTTTTGGAAACCTGTCAGGAAAAATAAACTTATAAATTCACTCCACTTCCTTGTAAGGATGCATCATGACTCCACATAATCATCCAAGGATCTTTAGTTTTGGTTTGAAAGGCTTTCATTTTGGTTTGCATAGTTTCTAACACCTCTTTAAAAGCTTCATTTGTTGCTAGATTATTAGATTCGTTTGGATCTTTACTTAAATCGTATAACTCAAACTCTGGTCTGAATAAATAATCTTTTACTTTTTTAGGTCCAAAATACTCGATGTCATTTCTGTAAATAGCTTGCCATGTAGACGATGCCCATAAATCTGATGCAAATGGGTATTCTAGTTGGTAAGCTATGTTCCAAATAAGTTTATAATTATCACTTCTTACAGCACGCATTGGATAATACATGGTAATTTCGTGAAATGTGTGTGAGGCATAAATTTCGTCCCAACCTTCAACTTTTTCTTTTCCTATAACATCGTTAAAAGAATTTCCGTGAAATTTATTTGGCTCAAAATCGACCTTAGCCATATCTAGAATGGTTGGTGTTAAATCTACCCAAGAAATCATAGCGTCACTAGTAATTCCCTTAGCATCTTTAGTTGGGTCTTTTATAATACATGGTAATTTAATTCCTGGTTCGTGCACTGTAGTTTTTGCTCCAGGAAATGCCATTCCGTTATCAGAAATATAAAATACGATTGTATTTTCTGCTTTACCAGTGTCTTTTAACATTTGCATTAATTTTCCAAAACCTTGATCTATACGCGATACACTTTGGTAGTATTCTGCAATTTCTTCTCGTGTTTGTTTGGTGTCTGGTAAAAATGCTGGTACTAAAACATCTTCAGGTTTATAAGTAATAGTTTCAACATCTTTATAGCCTTCTTTTTTGTTTCCAAAACTGTTTGGCGCATCCCAAGGATCGGGAGTAAATGGCTGACCTCTATGTGGATCGTCTGTACAGAAATATAGGAAGAATGGTTTGTCTGAGTTTAGCACATCTGCACATTGTTCTGCCATTTCAACGGTGTTTCTTGGATCTGCCTCTAATACTTGATTAAAATGATATACTTTTTCTGGTGCAACATGATATTTTCCAATTCGAGCTGTTTCATAACCAGCTTTACTAAGTAATACGGGAAGTGATTTAATACTATCATAAGTACTAAAATGATGATAATCGTGTACATGCCCATAAGAACCTGTAGCATGACCAAACTGACCAGAGAGAATAACAGAACGACTAGCAGCACAACTTGCGCTGGTGCAATACGCGTTTGTAAATTTGGTGCCTTCTGCAGCTAACTTATCTAAGTTTGGTGTTTTGATTATAGGATTTCCATAAGCTCCTAATGCATCCGTCCCGTGGTCGTCTGATACAAAAAGGATAATGTTTGGTTGATCTCTATTGTTCGTGTTATTTACAGCTACTTCCTTTTGCTTGGTATCACAGCTATTGAAACTGATAATTATTGCAAGTAGAATTATTTTGAAACTATATGTTTTCATTTGGTTGTTTTAAGAGATTTCTAATGAAATAAAAAGCCGGAATAGCGTAATGTTATTTCGGCTTTAATGCTGAATCTATTTAGACTAATTCATTAGTATTTAAAATGTTCAATAAATTAAGTAAAACATTAGGTGACATTTGTATTTACTAATACATAAAATGTATCTATCCATACGAATCCATTATAATTCCTTTTCAAGCTCAATATCAATAAAACGAAAACCACCTAAAGGGATCTCAATTTTGATTTCAGAATCTGTATTTACTTTAAATTCTTCATTATTCAAAATATCTTTAATCTTTACTACTTTAATGTTATTAATTTTAACTGTAGCTGTCTCTGCATTAGGATTAATGTATCCATTCTCTACAATAGTTAATCGTAAATGTTTAGGTCCTGTTTGTGCTACAACCCAACCTACGTTTCCAGAAACTGATAATGGTAGTTTAGATGCGCTATTTATAATATCCTCTTCAATAACCTTATAATACTCACTTGGTTTGTAAGTGGTTTTACCATCTGGTGACATATAGTTTTTACCATCTGTATGGTATTCTTTCATAATATTTTTATACCAAGGATGTATATTTTCTACTAAAGGTTTTCTAACTGCTTCTTTGTCTGCAAAAACGCCGTTTTGAGGTGGTGTTATTAATACCATACCATTATTATACTTCGGAATAAAATTTAAGCGTCTCTCCTTTGCTCCTGCAGCATACCTTGAAAAATCCCATTCGGTTAAAGGTGCACCTGGCCAAGTCCCATTTAATCTACTAAATGCAAAGTCATCTAAATTATCTCCTTCCTTTTTAAAAAACGTTAACCATTTTACATTGCTTGAGCTTGTTACGTACTCTTCATTAGGATTATTAATACTTAAATGTACAGGCGAAAAACTTAAAATATCAGAACGTTCTGGAACGTATAATGCACCTTCGGCTATTAAATCCCAAAGTAAACTCATATACTCTTGATCTACTGGAAAGTTATCGATATACTGTGCACCACTGGCAATAGAATATACCATGGTTCTTAAAAAATGGTTTGGCAACGTTTGGTTAGAATGCTGACGTAAACGATCAAAACTAGTATTATCTCTAGCTCCACGTACACCCCAACTATCTACAGATCCACTAGCCCAAAGTCCTAGTCTTGAAGTAAAACTTAGCTCCATAGACTTATCTGTTGTTTCCTCCATTGCTGGCACAAATACGTTTGCATATTTACCAGAAACTAAAGGCTTCCACATTGGCATGTAAACATCTGCTTGCCAAAACAAATGCTTGTTACGCATGTACAAATTACCATTTCTGGTCTTAGCATGATTTGCTAAAGGCCAATACATTTCATTCATAACATATTTAAATTCCTCTGAAGCATCAACAACTTCTGGGTAAATTAATACTGTTTTATTTCCATTGGCAAAATCCATACCTTTTTTAGTAGTTTCTACTTGATACATAAATGGATCGTTACCGTGTCCTCCCCAATATGAAATACCTTTACCATTAGATTTTTGATGCTTTTTCTTAATAATCTCTAACACTTCATCTTGAGATAAAATATATTTCATTCTGCGGTCACGCTTATTTCTATATTTCTCACTTGTCATTGAAGAACGATCCCATTTTTCTTTATCAAAGTTTCCTCCCGTTAAGAAAATTGGATTATTATATTTAGCCTCAATTTTATCAATTTTTGCTCCAACACCTTGCTTTTTTCTATTTTCTGACATGAAATATACTGGAGCAGATTCTTTTTGATATGAAGGTTTTTTAAAGCTTTTTAAATTTTGTTTGATATCTGCAGAATTAGATAGAATCTCCTGTATTTTACCTGGTGGATTCAATTTTTTATAATCGCTTTTCCAATCGTTATTATCAAAATCAATAATATGAACAGCACTACCTCCACTTTGTGCACTAGCCAATATTACTTTGTTAGCATTAGGATCTTTAAACATATCATTAAAAGAAAATCGTGTTGGTATTACTTCCGCATTACCTTGCGGTTCTCCAATATTAGAGAGAACTATATTACTTCCAAATAAAGCCATATAAGCTGGTTTACCGTTGTTATCTATAACTTCTGGTTGTATAACACGATACATGCCTCTTTTCAAAGATTCTTTATCTTTAGCTTTACTTAAATCTTGAACGCTTTGATTATTAGGGGCTTTTATATCCATAATACGGAACGTCATTCCTTTAGCTTTAGCTCCAGTACGTCCTAATAAAATTTCACTACTACCATCTGCATTAGCATCAACAACTCTTAAGTCTCCATAAGGTCCACGTTTTTTTACACTAACAGTTTCAAAAGGCAACTTGTCTAAAGGGTTAAATAAATAGATTGATCCATCGCCATTCATACTATTTTGAACACCATTAACAATTAAAATGTCTTTTCCATTAAGCTTTCCTGGTCTTAAAAAATTGGCAACATGTAAACCAGATGGAGGTAATTCTTTATGTGAATTACCAAATGGTTTTTCTATAGAATATGTTTTTGAAGCTATTTCGTTTACCAATTCTCCTTTTGGAGATACGTAGTAAAAACTATTATCGAAACCACCACAAACCACATACGCTTTGTTGTCTTTATTAACAACACATACTGAATACATTGGTGCGTCATTCTGTTTAAATTGCCAAAGTAAATCACCTTTGTTATCTAAGCAGTACACAGAACCATCTGCATTGGCTGCTAAAATTTCATCGTTACCATCATTATTAATATCTGCTGCCCAAATATCATGGTTCATATAACCAGATAGTTTGTTTTTCCATAAAATATTTCCACTATAACTTACTGCTACAATAGTTCCTTCATAACTAGTTGCTGCTATATAGGTTTGATTTTTGTTTACTGCAGTTCTTACTTTGGTAATTGTTAAACCAGTTTCAATGCTAAGTAAACCTTGTTCTGGATTTTTTGCTATTTGCTTGCTATCTTGTGCAGAAGAACAATTAATTAGCGTAAGTGAAATTACAATGAAACAGAAATGTTTTAATGTTTTCATGTTGCAGGATTTTATCATTCGTGTTGTTATTATTTATGAATTGAACATATGGTTTATTACTGTAAATATCTTATTACAAATTGCGATTAATGTATGCTGAAATAAATATAATGTCTTTGTGAATAATTCTAGACTAAAAACAACAAAAAGACCGCTAATAAGCGGTCTTTTTAATAAAACATAATATTTAAAGAAATTTACTCTTTAACAAATCTCTTTGTTGCAACTCCTTTATTAGATGTCAATTTAATAACATAAACACCATTAGATAGTGTAGATACATCTAAAGTATTTTTAACTGTATTAGAAGATATTACTTCTTTACCAAGTAAATCGTAAACAGCTACATTGCTAATAGTATTATTAGTAGAAATGTTTAATATGTTTTTTACTGGATTTGGGTACAAGTTAAATGCACTTAATGTGTTTTCTTCTATACTTAAAGTACTAGGGTCTACAATCTGAATTCGGTTAACCTCTATTGATCCACCATCTAGATTACCAGCTGTATTTACAAAACGTAATCTTAATTGAAAACTTCCAATCCATGTTGTGCTTCCTGCAGGAACATCAATTTGGTAAGATTGTTCAGCTATGTCTGCAGCAGTAATAGCTATTGTTTCTATAGTAGTTACACCTCCAGATACCGTTTGAAGTACTAAACTGTTAGCATTAGAGTTGTTTTTAAAATCAAGAAGAACAGTTGTTAAAGTAGTTGGATTACCAATATCATTAGCACTTTTTCTAAGCTGCAAGTTACTTCCTCCACTGCCTGTTGTTGCTGTTAAAATACCTGTAGTTGCCGAGTGACTTGATGAACTACCTGGACCGTTTACTGAAAAACCTTCATCGTCAGTATCGAATGTGTAATCAATTTGAGCAAAAGATGTAGTACAAACTACAAGCGCTAATGCCATAAATGTTTTTTTAAGTAAAGTTGTTTTCATAATATTTGTTTTAATATAGTTTTTAATTAAATCAAATGTATTTATGAATAACAAAAAACATGTTCCTTATGGTTAATTGTTTGTCTTTATGAGTAAATTTATACAACTATAAGCAAAGTTAATTAGTAATTTTTCTTTGACTCTGAGGCATACTTTCCGGGAGATGTTTCGTACTTCTCCTTAAAAACTTTAGTAAAATGTGTTCTGCTTTTAAAACCCGTCATTGTAAATACTTCGTTTACAGATAATCCTTTTTGAGCTAAAAGATCTGCGGCTTTTTTAAGTCTATATATTTTTAACAACTCGAAAGGTGTTTGATTTGTTAGCACTTTTACTTTTTGATAAAAGTGTGTACGATTAAGATATAATTCCCTAGCAAGATTATTTAAATCGAATTCTTGATTATCTAAGTTTTCTTCAATTAAACTATAGAGTTTTTCTAAAAACGCATTATCATTTCTGTTGTTCTTATTATTCTCTTTGGTTAATGGAATACCAACTTGATAACGCTCTCTAAGTTGCTTTCTAATGGTTAATAATGCTTCTACATTAGTAATTAAATGCTGTACATTAAACGGTTTTTTAATATAAGCATCTGCACCATCTCTAATGCCTTGAAGATGGTCTTCTATATTTGTAAGCGCAGTTAATAGAATAACAGGAATATGACTTGTTTTTAAATCTGATTTAATTCTTAAACACAAGTCTAAGCCGTTCATTTCTGGCATTTGCACATCGCTAATTACAATATCTGGCCACTCGTCTTCCATGGCTTCAAAACATTCTTTACCGTTTCTAAAAGACTTTACTTCAAAATAATTAGCGAGTAAATTAGAAACAAAGTTTCTCATTTCTAAATTATCTTCAGCATAAAAAATAACAGACTTTTTAAATTCGCCAGAAGTAACAATATCTAACGCTGTATTTTTTTGAATAAGCTTAGAACTTACAGATACCTCTTTTTCTTTTGGTAAATCAATTTCATTTAGAACATCTGTAGGTAAATGCTTTTTTACAATTGGTAATCGAACAGTGATAGTTGTTCCTTCGTTTTTAATACTCTCCGCAGTAATAAAACCGTAATGCATTTCTACTAATCGCTTTGAGAATGCTAAACCAATTCCAGAACCACTAATATGTGTATTATCCTTATTTTGCGATTGATAAAAACGTTCGAAAATATGTGCCAGATCTGCGCTATCTATTCCTTTACCTGTGTCTGTAACTTTTAAAATTAAGTCTTTGTCGTTTTCTTTAGTGTACTCTACTTTTATTAAATCGTCTGTACTTGTATACTTGAAAGCATTATTAAGTAGATTATTAAACACTTTCTCTAACTTCTCTTTATCTGCCGAAACGATAATTATAGAGTCGTCACCAATAAACTCTATTTGTTTACTATCATTATCTGCCAAAAACTTAAAATCTACAATTATATCTTTAATAAAAGTATCAAAATTAAATCGCGAATAGTGCATTTTAAGCATATTTGCATCTGCTTTTCTAAAATCTTGAACCTGCTCTATTAATTGTTGTATTTTTTTAGACTGTCTTGTTATTAAATCTAACTTTTCATTTGCATCTGGATTATTTCTAAAAGATTTCTTAAGTACATCTAATGGTCTTGAAATTAGCGTTAATGGTGTTTTAATTTCGTGTGAAATATTTGCAAAAAACCTTAATTTGGCTTCATTAACTTCTTCTACTTTATCTTTTTCAAATTGTTCTATTTCTACCTTATGATTTAAGCTTTGAATTTTAACAATAACGCGAACAATAGTATATGCCGCAAGTAATCCTAAAAAAGCATAAACCAAATAAGCTAAATTAGTATTCCATTTTGATGGTTTAATCTCAATATTTAAGGTTTTGGGTTCAGTCCAATCGTTTAAAGAATTAGAAGCCATGACGCTTAATTTATACGAACCAGGTTGTAAACCGTTATAAGAGATTGTTTTTTGGTTTGATGGCACCTCTATCCATTGCTCGTTAAAAGGGAGTAATCGGTACTTTATACCATGGTTTTTTGGATTTAAAAAATGTAAACTTGTAAAATCTACAGAAAACACATTTTCGTTATGCTTTAGGGTGATTTTATCAACTTCAGAAATACTTTTAGAGAGCAGCACTCTTTTATTAATAGTATCTCCCGGTATAATTTTTTTATTGAAAATTTTAAAATTTTCGAATGTTATCTTCGGAAGTGCTTCTGCATTTGGAACATCGTTTGGATTAAAGCTAATAATCCCATCAAGACCAGACAACAATAACATACTATTTTCTTGACGACTAGAAGCATACCAAAAATCTTCGAAAGCTAAACCGTCAGAATTATTGAATTTTCTAAATTCTCTTTTTTGAGTATTAAATAAGTTTAAGCCAATATTTGTAGCGACCCACAAGTTATAATTATTGTCGTAAAGTATGCTTTTTACAACATTATTAGACAATCCATTTTTTTCTGTAAACGAAATAAAAGTTGGTGTTGTATTAGAATTTAACACTTTACAAATCCCACCGCCTTCTGTACCTATCCATAAGTCGTTATTAGGTAATCTTATTATTGAAGTTACAAAGTTACTAGAAATAGAATTTTCATTTAATCTATTATGTGTAAAAGACTCTATATTAGACGCTTTTACTGATACGCCTTTATTATTTTCTATTTTAATTAAACCTTTAGACTGTGAGCCTACCCAAACAAAATCATAAACAGGATCTGCATAAACACGTCTAGTAATTAGAGTTGTTTCACCTTTAAAAAATTTATTATCACTTAATTTTTCAAACGTTTTTAATGCATTATTGGCCTTTAAAACAATTTTATAGACATTAGTATTAGATGCAATCCATATATTTCCAAATTTATCTTCAGTAAATGATCGTAATGCAAAATTAGTGTTGTTGCTAAAAACAATACCCTCTACTTTTTCTATAGTCTTGCTTCCATTAGTAATTCGTCTTAATCCATTTTCATCTCTAAACCTTAACCATACATTTTCTTTAGAATCAACATATACTGCTGATATTAAAGACAAATCGGTTTTAGAAATTTGAAATGGGAGCCTTTCAAACGTATTACTTTGGGTGTTTAATATCGTTAAACCTCCAAGAGAAGAAGTTAAATAGACTCTATTTTTATCGATTGAAGTAATATGAGTCACGCTAGCTGAACCTAAACTAGTAGTAAAACTAGAGTTAGTACGAAAATTACAAAACGGATTTTTATTGGTATCAAACCTATATACACCTTCATTAAAAGTTGAAAACCAACAATTATTATTTGAAGTTGACATTAGACTACTAGCTCTTAAAATAGGTAAACCGTCATTAAAAGTTTTTATATTAAAATTGTCCTGAGATTTAAAATTCTCAACATCTTCAATAGAAATTAAACCTTTATTTAAAGTACCTAACCACAAGTTGTTTTTTGTATCTACAACAGCACTATTAAACTGGTAGTCACTTAAATCTTTACGTTTTAAACGGAATGATTTATCTTTAGAATTCTTATTTTTTTCAATAATAGCGACACCATCAAAAAGTGTAATAAGAAAAGAATTATCATCAAGTTTTGTAATAGAATTACTATAAGTAATGTCTTTCTCTAAAATATTTTTAAATGTTTTGGCTTCAAAATCAAAAACCAGTAAACCTTGTGAAGTACTAATTAAATAATTAGATTTATCAACTTGCAAGCCTTTAAAAAAAGTAAAATCACTTTTCTGTTCTGGAACATAATGACCTATAAATGTGTAATCCTTGCTATTAAAAACAAACAAGCCATTACTTTCTGTTACACAAATACTTAAACCATTAGTCTTATTAATGATTATATCTCTAATTTTTAAAGATTGAAAACCAGCCTTACTTAATGCGTGAGATGTAAGTTTTCTATAATTATCTAGATCATATTCATAAATTGTAACGCCTTCATCTGTTCCGATCCAAATATTATTTTGTGCGTCTTGATTTAATGCTCTTACTCTATTACTTGTTAGAATATTATTATCTACAGTGTTCTTAATTGTTTTTAGCTCGTAACCATCATACTTATTAATACCCTCGTAAGTACCAAACCATAAAAAACCTTTAGAATCTTCTAACATTGAAGTTACTCCATTATGAGCCAAACCTTCGGTTATTGTTAGTTTTTGATGATAATTAAGCTCATGATTTTGAGACGTTACACCAAAAACAACGCAGATCAACAAGACAAATAATAAACAATGTTTTTTTAGCATATAACTTTTCCAGATTTACAAGAATAGTACAAAGTTATTTATAATTAAAATAACTTAATTGCTAAAAATAACTATTACAAAACTAATCTACTAATAAAACCAACCAATAACTGCATGTTTTTTTTATAACAAGAGCTCATTTCAGAATATAAAAACAAAAAAAATCAACCTTTACGAATAGCTTCAATCTTATTTATTTCTCCTACCTAAAAATTAATATTATCTAATGCTTTTACATTTTCTTTTAACTGATTAGTAGAGCTAGCTCTAATAAGAACGGAGGTAATCTCAGGTTTATTTAACAACCATGAAATTGCCATTTGCGATAATTTTTGATCTCTTGCTTCTGCAATAGTGTTTAATGCTTTTACTTTATCGATAGTCGCATTTACTTTATTAATGTCTAAATGCCTGCTTTCTTTTGCTGCTCTAGAATTAGGAGGAACACCATTAATATTTTTATCTGTAAGCATACCTTGAGCCAAAGGTGAAAAAGCAATACAACCTAATGCTTCTTGTATTAACGTCTCTAATAAACCGTCTTCAACCCAACCTTCTAAAATAGAAGAACGTACTTGATTTACAATAAAAGGCACTTTTAAATCTTTTAATAATTTTGAAGCTATTTTAGTCTCTTCAGGTTTATAATTAGAAATCCCTACATAAAGCGCTTTCTCTTGCCTGACAATATCTGCCAAAGCCCCCATTGTTTCTTCTAAAGGTGTGTTTGGATCTGGTCTGTGATGATAAAACACATCTACATAATCCAACTTCATACGTTTAAGACTTTGGTCTAAACTTGATATTAAATATTTTCTAGAACCACAATTCCCGTATGGCCCAAGCCACATATCGTAGCCTGCCTTTGTAGAAATAAACAACTCATCTCTATACCTTTTAAAATCTTTTTTAAAAATCTTGCCAAAATTCTTTTCTGCTGAACCATAAGGTGGTCCGTAATTATTGGCTAAATCGAAATGTGTTATTCCTAAATCGAATGCACATTTTAAAATGTCTCCTGTTTTTTTATTGTGCCACCATTTTGGTTGAATATGAGTTTTGCTCCAAGCCTGAGCAGCAGCTACTAGCTTTTTCAAAACTTCAAGATGAGTAGCACTAACATCATTTTTTTCGCTATTATCCTTATCTATATTAAATAGTTTTCTCTTTTTGTTAACGTACTCAGGAGTTCTAGAAGATATTGAAGGAATTGTAAATGGTTTAGAATGGTATCCAAATGCTATAAAAAACTTGCGATAAGAGCAAATTCCTGATTATGAGAATACGCATACTCACAAAATGATTTCTAAACCAGCAGGTGTTGCTGTTGCATACCTTGCTTGGAATTTCCCAATACTTAATGTTGGTTTTAAATTAGGGCCTGCTTTAGCTGCTGATTGTTGTTAAATAATTCTTAAAAAGGGGCTAATTCGGGATCACTACATTTTGGAAGTCCTCAAAACACCTATAAACATTAATAAATCGGCAATTATGGTTGGTCCATCATTCTCCGCAAAAGGAAAACCATAACGAAAGTCATGGTTTTTTTGTTTTATAAAAAAGGCGAAGTTTACTTTGGCATTTTGTGCAAAACAAAAAATACAATCCGTATTCTCTGCAAAATAAACCCGTAAGCGCAATGTTACGGGTTTATTATTTTTTAAGTAAAATCTTGATTAAGAATTTAAATAATTATAAATCGGTTTACCATAATTTCCAATCTAAATTATTATTATTATTATTATTATTATTATTAGGGAATCTCCATTTACAGGCCATCCAGCACATCATAAACTTTATAAGAGCTTAAATCAAAATAGCTAGCGTCGGATGTTTTCTTTAAAGTTGTAAAGTCCATTTGCATACTTGGTGTTTCCTTGTTTTTTTCAAAATGAACACTACGCACCATCATTCCTTCGGGATAATTTTCCTTTTCTTTCGGATTAATAGCCGCATACTTTTTAGAAAAATCCTTAACCTGTCCTCCAAAAAGATGGTTGCCGCTTAAATCTATTGAAATATCTTTGGTGACCCAAACATGAGCCTTTGTCTCTTCCTTTGTATTAAAATAAATATATTTAACACAATGGAAACCGTTAATCTCTTTTTCTTCCGTAGATCTTTCCCATTCGCCATGATCTTCTTCTAAATCCCCATATTTCCGGGCCATTCCTTCTGCCATTTTATTAAAGTTTATCATCGGCATTTTAGTTGCTGTTTTTTCCTTTTGATTTATCATGTAAGTAGCAACCCCTTTATAATCGAAAAGCATTCTGGTTTCATTTTTATCCCCTTCATTCATTATCATACATTCACCAGTTTCACCAAAAACTATTTTAGTGTTCATGGTTTCTTTTAACTTTCCATTTTTTTTAAAACTACGCGTCTCTATAACCATCGTTGCTTTTACCGGGTTTTCCGGAACAGGATAACGTTTGTCATTTTCATAAGTAATATCCTTTATAGCTTCACGTCCTTTTTCTCTTTGTGGTTCCGCGTGCTTCTCTTTCATGTCATTACGTATTTTACGTTTTATGAATCCTCTTTGTGCTTGAACAGGTGCAATGAAAGCTAGTAATAACATGGCTATTAGTACTCTTTTTAATAATTTTGTCATAGTTATATAATTTTAATTACTATTTGTAAGATGATTTTATATGCTGTCATAGAAAAAAATGCCGTTAACTAAAAAACATATTCTTTAACTCTTTATACTATTTTACCAAAAAGGTTAACATAGATTTAGAAAAATATTTAAAACAATATATAGTACAACCCTGTTTTAGTATGTATTCATTATACATATGTGCATTACTAGAACATTTGTAAGTGTTTTAGCAGTATTTCGATTATTTATATTCAAAAAGCAGATTTACAAATGTTACAAAGAAAGGAACCGCATAATGTTTACTTGAAAAACATAATCGATTATACCATAAATGAAAATCTGACACCAGACAAAAGAGTCGAAAAAACGGAAAGCGAATAGAGTGAATTACGAACTCCATAACAATTAAAAAAAACACTAAGACAGTGGATCAACACTATGCTAAAAGACTAAGATGAAACGGCAAAAAGAAAGCATCCTTAAAGTATTTATTACTATTTTTATAGTACAATGATATTAATCATATTTTACTTTAAAGCAATGTCTTAATTTTATATTAAATAATAGAACTTACAAATGAATATAGGTTTAGTCCTTTCAGGAGGAGGAGCTCGAGGCGCTGCTCATATAGGAGCCATAAAAGCTTTAGAAGAATTCAGTATTTCCCCAACGCACATATCAGGAACAAGTGCTGGAGCCATTATTGGCGCTTTATATGCCGCTAATGTGGGTTGGGCTGAAATGTTAGACTTCTTCAAAAACATATCGATCTTTCAAACCACTCGATATGCACGTAATAAGCCAGGGTTTATTAACTCCGCAAAATTTTATGACGACCTTAAATCCTATTTTCCTACCGACAATTTTGATGCTTTAAAAAAACCTCTATTTATTACAGCTGCTAATGTCATTGATGGTTCATTAAAAATATTTAGTAAAGGGCAACTCATAAAACCCATTATAGCCTCTGCCTCTTTTCCGGGTGTTTTCACACCAACAGAGATTAATGGCAAATTCTACATTGATGGTGGTACTTTAAACAATTTCCCAGTAGAACCTTTAAAAAAAGATTGTGAAAAAATCATAGGTGTATACGTAAATCCTTTAAAAAAAATTAGCATTAAAGATTTAAAACACTCGTATAGCGTCGTGGAAAGAGCCTATAAAATTAAGGTTGCCTCTGAATCTATGTCCAAATTCTCCGATTGCAATTTAATTATATATCCCGAAGAACTAATTAACTATGGCACTTTTGATATGAATAGTATAGACGCCATTTTTAATTTAGGGTATACAAACACAAGGAAAGCTCTCGAGGCCAACAAAAACATATTTAATACGTAAATTATTTTCTGTTTAAAAGTATGATCTAAATCATTTTAAACACATATAGGTTCCTTTAGCTTTGCTAGCTCATATGAATAGTAACAAAACAATAGTATCTCTACAATTAGAATCTTGGCTCCAGTATTTACTAGTCCTTCTATGCTGCGTACTAATAGGACTTCTTTTTCGATGGATTATATTTTCGTTTATTAAACTTTCTAATCGAAGAAAACCTACCGTTTTAAAAGTACAGTTACTAAAACACTTAAAAGCACCTGCAAAATTTCTTCTGCCTCTATTATTTATTTACAGTTCTTTTACTTTTTTAGAATTAAACTCTTTATGGCAAAAAATTACGGAAAGCTTAATTATCATTAATATTTCTTGGATACTAATTGCTTTACTAAATGCTCTCGAAGAAGTAGTTAAGGAAAAATTCACCGTTAACGGAAGCCATAAGACAAAAGACAAAAAAGTATTGACACAACTCCGTTTCTTAAAAAGTCTTTCTATTGTTATTATTTTTACGCTTGCTATTGCCGCTATTTTATGGAATATTCCCGGAGTACGCAAAGTAGGTACAACCATACTAACTTCTGCCGGAGTTATAGGGATTATAGCTGGTGTTGCCGCTCAAAAATCCATAGCTAACTTAATCACTGGTTTTCAAATTGCATTTACACAACCCATAAAAATTGACGACGAAGTTGTTATAGAAGGAGAATATGGTACTGTAGAAGATATAACACTAACGTATGTGGTTATTAAAACTTGGGATTGGAGAAGATTGGTCTTACCTCTTAATTATTTTAATGATAATGCATTTGTAAACAGGACTTTTAACGCTACGGAATTAATTGGGAGTGTTTTTCTGTATGTAGACTACACGTTTCCTGTACCTGTTTTAAGAACAAAATTAATGACTATTTTAAAAAACCATCCCTTTTGGGATAAAAAAATAGGCAACCTTTTAGTTACCAATAGCGATGATAAATCCATGGAATTAAGAGCTAGCTTTAGTGCCAAAAATGCATCAGAAACATGGAGTATGCGTTGTGATATTAGAGAACAACTTATTGCTTTTATACAAGAAAAATATCCTACATCTCTGCCTAAAATCCGACAAATAGAAACCCTAAGAAATATTTCTTTAAAGTAAATTAAAAGTGATAAAAAGCGCAAATTTAATAACCATTTACAACCATAAAAACTGATGGAAGCATTAAAAGACACCAACCTTTTTAAAAACATCTTTCAATCTTCGGTGGAAGGGATTTTGATTAGCAACGAATTTGGTGTTATTATTAAAGCGAACCCTGCTATCGAGAAAATGTTTGGCTATAAAACAGATGAGCTGATAACAAAAAAAGTAGAAGATCTTATTCCTGATAAATTTAAAAAAAAGCACAAATCGTATAGAAGCCAATATGGAAAAAGTCTAAACGCAAGGCGTATGGGACAGGATTTAGATTTGTGGGGATTAAAAAAAGACGGCTCTCAGTTCCCATTAGAAATAAGCTTAAGTCCAACAAAAATTAACAATAAGCAAATGGTGATTGCTTTTGTGATAGATATTACAAAACGTATAGCCGTGAGGCAAGCATTAGTACAAAGCGAAAGTCGTTTAGTAGAAGCGCAACGAATCGCTCATTTAGGAAATTGGTATTGGAATTTTCAAACGAATGAGAGAAGTTGGTCTGATGAATTTTATAGAATCCTTGGACTATCGCCTGGAGATAAAGTATTAAATACTAAATCTATAAGAGAATTTATTCATCCAGAAGACAGAAAAAACACAGTACAAGCAATAGTTAAAGCAATAAAAAACCAAACAAAATACAAACACAAACAAAGAATTATTAGACCAGATGGTACTATAAGACACATTCTAGCAAAAGGTTATACTATATATGATGCCAAAGGTACCCCAAAAGAAATGTATGGCACCATTCAAGACATTACAAGACACAAGGAAATTGAAATAAAATTAAAAAATAGCAAGGAAAAAACACAAGCCATACTGAAAGCCTTACCCGATGTCGTGATTTTATATGATAAACATGGAAACCATTTGGAGGTGCATTCTCCAGAAGGCTATCCACTTGTAGCTCCTTATCAAGACCATATAGGTCATAATATTGATAAAATACTTCCAAAAAAAGTTTGCGAAAAAATAAGAAAAGGGTTTTCTGATTGTAATAAAACAAAAATAAATCAGATTGTAGAATACACTCTGGATATTAATGGTAAGCAGACTCATTTTGAATCTCGAATAGTAAAAACAGACACCAATAACTTTCTATGTATTATACGAGATATTACAGAAAGTGAAAATGCAGAAAAAAGCATCTTAGAAAATGAACAAAGACTTCGGCTAACATTAGAAGCAGGTGAATTTGGTTCTTGGCATTGGGACTTGCTTTCCGATAAAATAGTAAGAGACGCCTTCCAGAATTCGTTATTTGGCATGAATAAGGAAGAATACACTACTAATTATAAAGACTTTCTAAGTAAAATACATTTGGAAGATAGAAACCAAGTAGAGTTAGCGATCGCTGAAGCCATAAAAAAAACGAGTAGTTATACCATACAATATAGAATAATACATCCCGATCAATCTGTACATTGGCTTCATGAAAAAGGAAAAGTTTTTAAAAATAAAAAAGGACAACCAGAACGTGTTATTGGAGTTACCAATAGTATTACCAAGCATAAAAAAGCTGAAGAGAAATTAATAGATAGTGAAGAAAAACTACGTAAATACACTATAGAATTAGAAGAAAAAGTAGCAGAGCGAACCAAAGAACTCACTACTACAGTTCAAAAATTAGTAGAATCTAATTTAAGTTTGGAAGATCAAATTTTAGTTACCAAAGCAACAGAAAACAAAGTGATACAAAGTAATTTTTTATTGGATAATGTTTCTAAAAACTTCCCAAAGGGATTTGTTGTCATTTGTGACTCTAATTTTAATCTTTTATTAGTGGAAGGAGAAGAAGTAGCCGAATTAGGTTTTAATGGTCTAGCAAGTACAAAAACCTTAATTGATGATGTAGAAGGTGTTCCTAATGATGTAAAGGAAAAAGTAAAACGAAATATTCTAAACACGTTTCAAGGCCAACATTGCTCTTTCGAAGTAGAATATCAAAACAGAACCTATTTAATAAATTCTACACCTTTATACAATTCCGAAAACAAAATTAATCAAGTGCTGATGGTTCATCACAATATCACACATCAAAAAGAGAACGAACTTGAAATTTTAAATACGCTTAAAAAAGAACGAGAGTTAAGCGAACTAAAATCGCGTTTTATCTCAATGGCTTCTCATGAGTTTAGAACCCCTTTAAGTGCTATTTTATCTTCAGCAATACTTATTGAAAAACAAAATGAATCTGGCAAAGAAGAAAAAAGAATTAAATACGTCAGTAAAATTAGATCTAATGTCAAAAATCTTGTCGTTATCCTAAATGACTTTCTATCTTTAAGTAAATTACAAGAAGGGAAAGTAATTCCGCGTCTAGAGTATTTTAATTTAATTGATTTTTCTAAATCGTTAATTGAAGAGATTGAAGGCGTCAAAAAAGAGGGTCAGATAATTAATTTACAATGCGATCCAACTTCCATTGTTGTATTTTTAGATAGCAAACTGTTTAAACATATTCTGTACAATTTGATTTCTAATGCGATAAAATACTCTGAAAGAGATCAAGAAATAAATATAAAAATAGCCATTAAAAAAGAGTTAATAAGCATAGAAATTTCAGACCATGGTATTGGCATACCAATAGAAGATCAAAACAATATGTTTCAACGTTTTTACCGTGCAAATAATGCTTCTAATATTGAAGGAACCGGATTAGGCCTCAATATAGTAAAGCAGTATACAGAATTAATGGGTGGAACAATTAACTTTAAAAGTAAAATAAATAAAGGCTCAACATTCTACATTGAATTTCCTCTAAACCAAAAACAAGATGCATAAAATATTATTAATTGAAGACAACCAAGACGTACGGGAAAATACAGCAGATATTCTAGAATTAGAGAACTACACGGTAATTACTGCAGAAAATGGTAAAACAGGTGTTAAAAAAGCAATAGCGCATCTTCCAGATATTATTATTTGTGATATTATGATGCCAGAATTGGATGGATATGGTGTTTTTGAAACCTTATCTAAAAATCCTAAAACAGCAAGTATTCCTTTTATCTTTCTCTCTGCTAAATCTGAAAAAACAGATATCCGAAAAGGAATGAATATTGGTGTAGATGATTATTTAACCAAACCTTTTGAAGAAGACGAATTATTAGATGTTATCACTTGTCGCATTAAAAAAAGCAACTTCTTAAAGAAAGAGTTCTCTAAAAACATTGCAGGGATTAGTGATTTTATCAATGAAGCTTCCGATTATTTAAAATTAGAAGAATTATCTAAAGATCGTTATCTCGAAAAGTATAAAAACAAAACCTGTATCTTCACGGAAGGATCTGCCGCACATCATTTATATTTTATACAAAGTGGAAACGTAAAAACGTATAGAACCACAGAATCTGGAAAAGAATTTGTTACAGGTTTATATGGTGCAGGAGAATTTATAGGGCAATTATCGCTACTTGGAGATACAGGTTTATACATAGAAACAGCAAGTGTAATAGAAGATGCTGAGATTTGCGGCATCCCAAAAGCAGACTTTACAAAACTCTTATATGATAATAAAGAAGTATCTAATAAATTTATAGGTATCATCTCTAACAACTTTATAGATATGCAAGAGCATTTAGTAGACATGGCCTACTCTACTGTGCGTAAAAGAACTGCTAAAGCACTATTAGAGTTAGATAATAAAGGACTAATAAAAGACAATGAGCATATAGGTATTAGCATTCCTAGAGAAGATTTTGCGGGACTAATTGGTACAGCAACCGAAACAGCAATACGAATGCTAACCGCATTTAAACACGAAGGATTAATTGATGTAGAAACAAATAGAAGGCTTGTTTTATTAGATAAAGAAAGTTTAAAACAAGTTGCAGAATTCGGGTAATAGAAAAAAAGAGTTTGACTATAATTAGTAAAACTCTTTTTTTTATCTAAACTTTTTAATCCAATTATTAAGTATAAAACGAAGTAACTGCTCTTGTAAAGAACTTTTCAATTCTTCTTTAATATTAACAGCGTTAAAACTTCCTTTAACGCTTTTTAAATCGCGTTTTATATACTGTTTATAAATCTGTTTTTGCAAGCTTATAATTTTTAGCTGCTGATCTATTTCCGCAAATGAATTGTAACTATTTTTCATCCTCTGTTATAAAATATTTTTTTGAAAACTTTCTCAATAGTGGACCATTAAAACAATCTCTTAAAAAATAAACAACTAGTACCACTATTATGTATAATAAACCAACAATTAAAAACCCATAGAACGTATTATCTAAAACTTGTGACAGCTTAAAGGCTAGAGCAAAAGACAATATTAGCAAAGTGATACATACTAAGGCTCCAATAACCAAAACCTTAGTGAGGTAAGAAATCCCTAACATAAGTACTTTAAAACTCTTAAGCTTCACATAATCTTCACTACTTTTTAAATACGAGTGTATATGAACATCGGTTTCTAATACGTTTTCTATCCATTTTTCAAAAGCCATAATTATTTATTTTGAGGCTCCATTTTTTTTAGTTCTTCCAACTTTTGTTCTAAACTAGAAATGATGTCTTCAGCCCTTCCGTTCATATGAGAAATAGTTTCATCTAACTTTTCTTTCATTTCTATTTTTTTTTCATTTATAGATCTAGTAAGGTCTGCTTTGGCATGAGATACACGTTCGGAAATATCATGTTGTGTGTCTTCCGCTTTTTGTTTAATTTTTTTTCTTGTTTTGGTACCTTTATCTGGCGCGTATAAAACACCAATTCCTGCTCCTATAGCAGCTCCTGCTAATAATGCTAAAAATGTATTTTCTTTAGTACTTGACATAATTTTATATTTAAAGATTAATAAATTAATTTCTATACCTCAAAATTAATCCAACAAATGCATAGGAATAATGACCTAGGTCAATGTATTCAAAAATTAATCCGCAGATAAAAATTTTCGGTATGATTTAAATCAGCACTTTTATATCCCGTTATTATTAATTTAGACGAACAATAAGTAGTTATTAATGAAAACTAAAGAAACAAACCAAAAGCGCGTTTTTTTAAAATCATATCCAAATTTTCAGCAAATAGAAAAGACAATAAAAGCATTGAAACTTTCACAAAATAAAGACGTGCAAGTATCTATTATTGGGAAGTTTAATCCCGATTATTTGGAGGATAGAAAAAAACAAATCGCTTTAGAAAATGAAATGGAAAAAAAATGCAAGGCACTATTTGCATATCCAATAGATTTTGGCATTCTTTCTAATCCTGAAATTGGCACTATTTTTATTACAGGATTTCTTGTATCTATGTTTTTACAAGAAATAGAGCGCAAAGAAATTGGAGCCATGCTAACTGGTCCTTATGGTATTTTAAGAGGTGTGGGAATTGATCAAGAAAGTGCTACAATGTCTTTAAAAGCATTGCAACTTGGAAACTATTTAATTATACTAAGAGGCTTCGAAAAAGGAACAGAAGACCTATTAAAAAGACACTTCAAGGGCACTTAAAACTTATGTTTTTAAGTGATTATGAATCAAACCGTAACAATTAATGTTTTATATTTTTCACAGAGCTGACCTAAGTCATTTTATAATACCTGTTAAGTTTCCACCTTTACATATAACTTATTAAGACCTATATCATGAAAACAAATGTTTCATATTTCGAAAATAAAAAGGAGTTCCGACTATTCGTAACAAAATCCTATACAAATTTAATTGAATTAAAAAAAGAAGGAGATCAAACATCATTTAATGCATTAGTACTAAAAATAATGCCTCAAATAAGACAGTATGTTAATACACAATTAAATACTGCTATTCGAAAAGGTGATTTCTCAAAAAACAAGTATAAAGCTGACGATATAATAGATCAGTTATTTATTGAAATTTACGACCATATAGAAGAGGTTGAAAAAGAGGAATACTTCTATCTATGGTTATATAAAAAAACCAATGCTTTGTTAGATGATATTGTTGTAGAAGAAGCGTTTGACGATTTTTTCTTTAAAAATATTGATGACTATTCTAGACCAGAATGGGATGCAATGCAAGAGAAGTATAGCTCGGATGCAGAAGGTGATGGCCATTTACGACTGATTGAAGAATTTGATGATAGGTCTTACAATCATAATGATTATACGTTAAACCATGTATTTATTGAGAATAAGGAAAAAGGTTGGATTGAAAAAATAGATGCAGATTTAAGTGCTGAAGAAATTAAAAACCATATCCAAATGGTGTTACACAATTTACCATATGCTATGCGTAATGTCTTTGAACTATCTACAATGCAACAGCTAGAGTTGGAAGAAATTGCACAAATACGAAAAAATACAGTAGAAGAAGTAAAACAACTTTTAAAAGATGCTAAAAAAGCGATCCAAGTCAGTTTTTTCAATAGATACTCCCTTCAGGAATAAATCCTTTTTATAAATAACAAAAATTAAATATACCATTATGAATACCGTAGCTACAAATCCGAAAACACAATATTTACTTGGTGCAGGACTAGATGTTTTACACTTTGAAAGTAGAGAATGGTTAGATACCATTGATTTTTGGAAAGATGAAATTAAATTTTTTAATGATTTATTAAAGAAAAAAGAAACCGCAGCAAAAAATAATTCAGAATACGAAAGTATGTTAAAAAACCTGGATAAAGTACACGCTGATTTATGCGACGATTTAAGAGAAAGCGTTGTAGAACACGAACAGTTATTATCTAAAATTGAGCTGGCAGAAAAAGGACTATCGGATAATGATTACAGAGAAAAACATCAACAGCTTTTATCTAGAATAAACACTTTTGCACAAGATTTTAAAACATTCAAAAGAATTGTTTTTGATTACGCTAAAGTCTTATAATAAATACTACTACTGAAGAATGCATTCCAAATAAAGAGCATTCTTCAGTAGTTCTTTTTCTTAAAAAAACCAACAAAAACAACCAGTATGGAAGTGTTAATTTATACAAAAAATTATAGAGAGGCAGATGCAATTCATAATTTCATGGATTTATATCACAGTTTGCACATGACACATTTAGCGAGTGATCTTTTAAAAAAAGGTTTATCTCCAGACCAAATTACAGATGCAGTAGCAACAGCAATTACTATCGCAAAAACTTCTGGTATGGAAACAAATAAACATTTTATGCCGGTCTATAGCGGAATAAATGAAGAAATCATTCAAGATTGTAAACTTTCTCATTTGGGATATGGCTTGGTAATATTAAATGCAAATAAAAGTTTACCTCTTGTAGGACGCTTTCAAGTAGATGTTTTAAAAGAATTCCTTAATGAAGCAAACTAGAAAACGAAAGTGTTTCAAAAAGCGATTTCTAGGCTAATTGGGCAATGATCTGAACCATAGTATTCGGTTAATATTTTGGACGATTTTATTTTATCTACAAAGGAATTACTTATCAAAAAATAATCAATTCGCCATCCTGTATTACGTTCTCTAGACTTAAAGCGATAACTCCAAAAGGTATACGCAACAGTGTTGGGATGTAAATATCTATAGCTATCTACAAATCCAGAATTAATAAAACGATCCATTCCTTCTATTTCAATTTGTGTATAACCTGCTGTTTTATTGTAATTAGATGCATCGTTTTTTAAATCGATAGCTTTATGTGCAACATTAAAATCACCACAAACAATAACTGGTTTTCTTTTCTCCAAATCTTTTAAATACTTAAAAAAATCAGCATCCCATTGCTGCCTATATTCTAATCGTGCTAATTGCTGCCCCGAATTTGGTACATAAACGTTTACCAAATAAAAATCTTCATATGCTGCACATTGCACTCTTCCTTCGGTATCATGTTCTGAAATATTGATATCATTAAGAACAGATAACGGTTTCGTTTTACTCAAAATAGCTGTACCAGAATATCCTTTTTTTTCTGCCGAATTATAATACTGTTTATAGCCACTCAAAGATAACAGCGCTTTTTCCACCTCATTATCCTGCGCTTTTGTTTCTTGTAAGCACAAAATATCTGGGTTTAAAATTGCTATAGATTCCAAAAAATCTTTCTTGACTATCGCTCTTATACCATTTACATTCCAGGAAATAATTTTCATATAGCGTATTATTTTTTTTTAGTTTAACAGACTACTTCCAATTTATTTTATACTACAACACTTCTAATTATTAGACCTAAAGACACTTTTAGTCCTAATGCCCAAAAGTAATGTAAGTCTATTTTATTTTTGATCTTGTTTACGTTTATACCACTTTACAGCTTCGTACCAAATTACAGCGAAAAAACCTGTTGCTGCGCTAATTAATAATTGCGGAAGGTTTAAGGTTTCAAAGCTAAAGAAGTTTGTGAATGGTGTTATAAAAAGTAATGCAGCCGTAATAACAATGGTAATACCAATAATTAAAGGCACTAGGTTGTTTTTATATTTTAAGGTCGTTAAAACGGAATAATAAAAAGACCTATTAACCAAGGTTAGAAATATATTAGCAGCGATTAATGTGGTAAATACCATGCTACGCGTAAGCGCTTCGCTATACTCATGCTGTATGCCATATTGATATACCATGAGCACTCCCAATGTAATCATTACACCTTGCATAATGCTGGTGGTTAATTCTTTTCCGTTAAAAAAAGTAACCGTAAACGGACGCGGTTTTTGAAGCATACTATTTTTTTCTATCGGTTCATTTTCATAAATAATAGAGCATGTTGGCCCCATAATTAATTCTAAAAAAATAATATGTACCGGATAAAATATATTTGGAAATTCCCAACCCAATGCTAAGGGAATAAAAACGGTTAAAATAATTGGTATATGGATAGAAATAATATACTGAATTGCCTTTTTTAGATTGGCATAAATTCTTCTGCCCATAGCAATGGCATCTACCATTTTGGATAAATCATCTTCCAATAGAATTAACGACGCTGCTTGTTTAGCTATTTCAGTTCCTTTTTTCCCCATAGCAATACCAATATGTGCCGCTTTTAAAGCAGGTCCGTCATTAACACCATCACCAGTCATGGCAACAATTTCATTATTAGCTTTTAAAGCATTGATGATTTTTAGTTTCGCTTGCGGAAACATTCTTGTAAATATGGTAGTATCTTCTACTTTTTGTTGTAATTCCGCTGCATTAAGTTGCATTAATTCGTCGCCAGATATACTTTTTTCAAAACCTTTGAATCCAATTTCTTTGGCAATAGCTTTAGTGGTTAATGCATTGTCACCAGTAATAATTTTTACCTTTATTCCTGCCAAACGAAAATTTTCAAATACCGATGCTATATTTTTCTTTGGTGGATCGTAAAAAGCGACGATTCCTTTAAATTCAAATTGAAAATCTTGCTGTTTTTCAGGATAATTGTCTCCTTTAAAATGAGTTTCGGCAACTCCCAATACACGATATCCTTCTGCTGTTATGGTTTTAATTGCATTATTTATATATTCCTTTTCTATAGTGGAAAGATTTGAAATATCCATTAGTGCTTCCGGTGCTCCTTTTGCTGCAATAATTCGATTTCCTTGATTATTTTCAAATACATGCGTCATCATAGGTGGTTTTCCGCCTAAAGGATATTCGTGTACAAGCGCAAATTGCGAACGTTCATCTATCTTACTCGTGTTTTTATAAGCAGTATGCAATGCTATTTCCATAGCATCGAAAGGAATGGGTTCACTTGCCCACATGGATATTTTAATCAGTTCTTTTTCAGCAGTACCTAAATGATCTTCTAATTTGAATATTTTGTTAGAAGACAACGTATAAAGTCTCGCGAGACTCATTCTGTTTTCAGTTATAGTCCCCGTTTTATCGGTACAAATAACAGTAGCACTACCTAAAGTTTCCACTGTTTTTATTTGTTTTACGATAACCCCCAATTTCATTAATCGCCATGCTCCCATAGCCATAAACGTAGCAAAAGCCACTGGAATCTCTTCCGGTAAAATACTCATAGCTAACGTCAAAGCTTTCAGTAGACTATCTAATATATTGTGAGAATGATAATAGTTAATGGCCCAAACAATTATAAAAACAACAGCTCCAATGATAGCCATTTTTTTTACAAAATTGTTAATCTGTACTTCTAATGGCGTTTTTTCTTTTTGTATTCCCTCTAAGCTTTTTCCTATTTTCCCTAATTGCGTTTCACTACCTATCGCAGTAACCGTAACAATAGCTAATCCGCCAGAAACTAATGTTCCTTGATATACCTGATGGTCTACTTTTGTTTTGTCTTTATAAACGGATAAAGATTCTCCGGTTAGAATAGATTCATTTACCGAAAAATCATTGGAATGCACAATAAATCCATCTGCGGCAACAGTTCCTCCTTCTTCTACAATAAGACGATCACCAACAACTAATAATTCACTTTTTATATCTTCGGTTTTGCCATTACGAATGACTTTACATTTTGGTTCTGAAAAAGTTTTTAGTTTTTCTAAAGCATTGCGACTTCTAGAATCTTGGTATAAAGAAATAGCTGCTACAATTACTGTAGCTGCCGTTAGAAATATACCGTCTCCTATATTTCCACTAATAAAGTAAATGGAAGAAGCGACCAATAATAAAATAACCATAGGTTCTTTTACCAAACTTTTAATAGCTTCAAAAAATGGATACTCTTTTTTAGCTTCCAGTTTATTATAGCCATACTTAGATCGTGCTGCTAGCACTTCTTTATCCGTTAATCCTTTTATGTTAAAGTTATTTGTTTGCATTTAAATTTTCGAGAAAATAGTATTTTATAAATGTAAAACATTCGTTTTTAAGATTTGAATATTTTTACACTGAACCTTACATCAAATGATTAATCGTACACCACCCAATTCTTCAATTTTATAAGGAAAATGATCTCCTGGTGAACCGATAAACATAAAGTTAATTGGAATATTCCACTCTTTAGATAATTTAGTAATTAGTTCTGGTCCGAAATTAACATCTAGTTCTATAAACTCGATTTTAATTAAAGGATATTCTCTATCCACTACATCAATATCGTTCCTAAATTGCTCAGTAATTAGATTACCATTTTTAGTTGCAGTAACTACTTTCAATTTTTTTGTATGTTCATTTCGCTGAATATATAGCAACACTTTATTTAATGTCTCTACATCGTCATCCTTTGTAAAATAGACAAACTCCTGAGAGTTAATGGTATCGATTACCTGCAATATTTTACTATCTGTTTTCATTACAAAACTACGAACCGGATCAAAAACCGTATGGATTATTTTTAACAGCACTTTTAATAAAAGGGTTCTATTTAGCATTATGGTTGTAAAAATAATGGCAGGAATAAAATAATCTAAAAAGACGGCTATATTACTAGGAGCACCTTCTATTGCTGGCATGACAATATTACCAATCAACGCTACAACAACAGCACTAATAGCAATAAGTATGGCAATCCAACTTGCTTTTTCAGGACGTGGCAAGCTATTTCTTTTCACTTTAAGAAGTACATTACCAATTCCGAATAATGTCATTACCGATAAAAAAGAAATGGTGTAAACCCCTGCTAATAGTTTGACATCCCCTTTGGTTATAAGTAAAACGGAAATGGTTAAGATTAAGAAAACAAGTATAATACGGTAAGAACTTCCTCTTTTATTTTTCTTTAGAAAAAATTGAGGTAAAATTCTATCCAAAGCCATTCTTTCCAACAATCCAGAAACACCAACAAAACTAGTTAGTACTGCTCCACTAAGCACCAAAAATGCATCTACACTAATTAAGATTGCTAACCAATTACCGCCAACATGAGAAGCCATTTCTATTAAAAGCGTGTTTTGATACGCATCACTTTGTAATAAAGGTATTGCAAATAATGATAATGCAAATAATGCCGTTAACGGATTTAGTACACTTACTACAATCCACATATTTTTAAGTGTTTTTGGAAACACGCCTTTTTGTTGTTCTTCTACAAAATTCGCTGAGCTTTCAAATCCAGAAACGCCTAACATAGAAGCTGCAAAACCTAGAAAAATAGCTTTCGTTATACTTCCTGAAGTCGTAGGCAAATGCCAATTTTCTATAAATAAACCAACGCCATTATTAATCAAAAAGAAAATAATAAAACCACTTAATACCACAAAAGATAGCAAGTGAAAAAGAAAAATCACAATAGCTACTTTAGAAGATTCCGAAACACCTACAATGGTTAGAGCTCCAAAAAAACTAAGAAGAACAATAGTCGCAATTATAATAGAAATCGCTGGCACTAAATGGTGCAAATAATGAATCGCTTCATTAGCCGAAATAACAGCTGTCGCCATATAAGACAACAAGGTTAATGTGGCCGCAAAAGAGGCCATAAACTTACTTGTTGTATTTAATAAAGCGTTGTAAGCTCCTCCATTTAAAGGTAATGCGCCAACCACTTCTCCATAAATTTTTCGAAATAAAAAGAGAACCAAAGACACAATAAGTAATGTAATCCAAGCATATTGTCCAGCAAAAGCGATCGCTAATGCAGACACATATAATACGGAGGAGCTAATATCATTACCGCATATAGCGGTTGCTGCTAATTCACTTAATTTTTTATGTTTTTTCATAAGCACTTGTACTTAAAACTACTCTACCTTTGTCTACGTATAATGAAAAATAATGCCGCTTTATTTTAAAAAACAGGAATCCATAAACGCAGGATTCAGATATTTACAAAACCCTTTCCCTGTAAAGATTCCTAGTTTATTTTTATCTATAAAATTCTCTTTTAAGTATTTTACGGTTTTATGGTTAATGGATTATTTGTTTTCTCGACTGCTATATTATTTATACATTGGCTAATAATCTACTTCCAATTCATTGCGCACCTTATTAATTCCTGAGGCATTATAAGCTATCATTTCTGCATCCTCTTTTTCCTTAATAGAATGCACGACACCCAATAATGTTACTTTTTGATTATCAATAGCTACACTAATATTTTTGGCATCTATATTTGCCGAACGAGCAAATGCTTTTTTTATTTGATTTTCTATATCCTTCGGAGTTACTTTAGGTTTTAAATGAATATGATTTACCACTTCCCTTACACCGCACAAATGCTCAATAGTTCTTTTCGCAAAACTTTTTTGATAAGGCCATTCTAATTCACCTGTTAGAGAAATTTTCCCATCTTCTACTGTTACAATAATTTCTTCTGAAGGTACAGATGCATTCCACTCTAAAGCATTTATTGCGGCTTTTGCTATTTCTACATCCGACTTTTTATCGCTATCCGTATATTTTACTGTAATCTCTTCTGCGACAGCTTTCACTCCAGATATGCGTTTAATTGCATCTTCAATTGTTGTCTTTTTGGGTAAGTCACTTACAATTCCGACAAGTGTTACAATACCTTTGTTTACGGTTACGCCAATTTCGGTTTCATCTATATTTGGTAACCACGATAATTCGGATAAAACGTCGTTTTTAATTTCTAAATCTGTTTTCATAATCCATATACTTTAAATGGTTTGATTCTTAATTTAGTCTAAAATTACTACAGTTCAAGATATCCTGTAATGATGCAAGTCAGTGCTAAAAAAAAATCACCCTAGCACATCGAATGGTGTTAGGGTGATTCCTTATAAAAAATACTATAATTATTTTTTATACTTTAAAATACTAATACTCCACTTCCAACTCATTTTCCACACTCCATACTCCTGGTGCATAAAAAGCGGTTCTTCTTGCATCATCTTTTTCTTTTAAGGAATGTACTTTACCAGTCAATTTAACATTATGACCTTCGGTTTTCACCGTAATACCTTTAGAATCAATATCTGCAGAACGTTCGAATGCTTTTTTAATTTTTTCTTTAATATTTTCGGCTTCCACGGTGTTTTTTAATGTAATATTATTTACTACATATTTTACGCTGGATAGATTTTCAACCGCTTTTTTAGCCGCATTTTTCTCAAAATCCCACATCACTTCACCCGCTAGATAGACCCAACCATCTTCTACTTTAACTTCAATTTTGTTAGAAGGCACCGAAATATTCCATTTTAAAGCGTTGACTGCAGCTGTAGCTATTTCTGTATCCGATTTGTGTGATGAAGTACTGTATTGCACCTCAATCTCTTCGGCTACAGCCTTAACACCCACTACACTTTTAGCAGCTTTTTCTGCCTCACGTTTTTTAACATAACTATTTACAGTTCCTGTTAGTGTTACAATACCATCTTTTACAACGACTCCAATTTGGGTTTCATCAATACTTGGTTGCCATTCTAATTCGTCTAAGATGTCTTCTTTAATACTTAAATCTGTTCTCATAATTTCTATGATTTAAATTAAACAATTATTATACAACAAAGATATATCCCATATAAAACACTGACGCTGACCTATATCAGTCTGCTTTTTTTTTCTGAAAACTTTAACAAAGGGATTTTATTTCGGAATTAAAGATCTAAATATTAAAAACCCGAACAGCATAAACCATTCGGGTTTTTAATAGAATTACAGGTATAAATTTATACTACTTATTTTAAATGTGATCGTAACATCCAGGCCGTTTTTTCGTGTTGTTCCATAAGTCCTGTGATGTAATCACTAATACCGTCTGCCCCCCATTTTTCTGCAATAGGTTTTATTTCTTCTCGAATAAAAACGATAATGCTTTCATGATCTTCTAGCAGTTCTGCAAAGATACTTTGGCTATCGTTTTTACCTTTTGTTTTTTCGGTGAGATGAGTTAATTCTAAATACTTTGCTAAAGTTGCAGGTACATAATGACCTATCATACGTATTTTTTCTGCTACGGTATCTACAACCTCTTGTTGCTCTTCGTATAATGTTTCCAGATAAAGATGTACAGCATGAAAATCTGGACCTTCAATATTCCAATGAAAGTTTAAAGTCTTTGAATATAATATAAATTCGTCTGCTAATATTTTTGATAATTGATCTGCTATGGCTTGTCTGTTTTCTGCTGAAATTCCTATGTTTGGTGTTTTCATCTTTGTGATTTTTAATTAATTATTGGGTAAAGGTATTGGATGCATGAAATAATTATTATGACCTAGGTCAGTATAGACTATTTTTAAGATTTTTTTAATACGGAATAGATAGGATATACGATAGCAGCAAATACAACACCTAAAAATGCTACGGACATATCCTTTTGCGAATCCCATACATCTCCTTGTGTGCCTAGATAAGAAATGCCTTCTTCTACAAAAAATACGGTAGCCACTAACCATTCTATAATTTCATATAAAGCACTTGCCGAAAGAATAATTAAAATTGGAATTCTTAATGCTAAATACCTTGAGATTTTAAGCCATTTGGAAAGGCATTCCTGTAAAGGATAATACAATAGCAAGCCAAAACTAAAATGTACTAATCTGTCATAATGATTTCTTGAAGAATGAAATACCTCTTGCAGCCAATATCCAAAGAGGTTTTCGGCATAGGTATATTTCGAACCATACACGTGTAGACAAAGGAAAATACAGATTAAAAAATAGCTATAATTGCTAAAACGATACTTCGAATAGGTGAAAATTAAAAAAAGCAGTGCAATAACGGTTAACGTATTTTCTATACCCCAATTTTTAATGTCTGTTGTACCAATTAGGGAATTTACCCAAACGATACCAAATAACAAACTTAACCAAAAAAGCGTATGTCCGATTACAGTTATAACACTGCTATATATTTTCATTTTAAAATAATTCTTAATTACAAATAGGAAATGAAATTATTAAGTTGCATTTCAAAAACCCACTAGCCACTTATAGATTTAGCTGCTTTAATAAGTGATTTTGCCTCATGAATAGAAGGATAAACAGGAATAACTTTTTTACCTGTTTCAAACAATCCATACACAGCTGTTTGTGCGGTTCGAACAGAGTATTCTACTGTAAATACAATATCTTTTGGCACCTCAGCAAATTGACCTAAAAAGGCAAAATTAGTTGTTCCTTCTGGTAATACTTCTGGTCTGTCCCCATACGCTCTCGGCATAAATAAACTATCAATAAAAGGCATGGCTGTTGGAATACAGTTTACTTTTTTTGCAGCAACGATAGGCTGCATTAAATCCTGAACTTTTAAATGATACCATAGTTCTTCTAGGATTTCCTCACCAGTACATTCCGCCATGGTTTTATTTACATAATTACCTTTTCTATCTGGATATAAGCCATACCCCCAAAAAACCTTTACATCTTTGGGTTGATTTGGAAAATGTGGTTGACGCGCAATCACAATAGACATGAGCCAATTAGAATCGGTCATGGTTACTAAACCACCTGTACCATCTACATTTCCTGAAAAATTCTCCATATAATCATGGAACGTGCTATCTTTTAAGGTTGCTGTAAATGAATACCATTTTTGTAAATCGATATTATCACAAAAAACGCTAGGATTACCAAAAGCCTTATCTTTTTTTGCGATTTTTTTCCATAATTTCCAAGATCCTGATTCTGCTAATCCTTTAAGTTTTGCAGGTCTATTCCAAGCGCCATTATTGGTACTATCGGTAATAGAGCCGTTGGTAATAAAGACGTAATCATTTGAACCAAGTACAATTTCATTCTTATCTTTAAGATGCAATACGGACGCTGTTTTTTTATCGGAAGAAAGATCGAAATCAATATCAACAACTTCACATTTCATATCAAAATTCACACCTCGATCTTCTAGATATTTTTTCATTGGTCGAACTACGGAATCGTACTGATTGTATTTTGTACGCATTACACCTCCTAATCGGTAAAGTCCATCCACTAAATGAATTAAACGTCTCATGTATCTTCTCATTTCGGCTACACTACTCCATTTTTGAAAAGCAAACATCGTTGACCATATATACCAGAAATTAGTTTCGAAAAAATCGTGATCATACCAATCTTCAATTCTTTTGTTTTCTAATACTGTTTCAGATGTCATTATTAATTTTAAGAAATCTGCTTGCTGTTTTAGTGATAGTCCATAAGAAGATACATCCATTATTTTCCCTTCTTTTAAAAGTCTCGCTTGTCCGTTGGATACAAATCTCTCATTAAATTCAAACGATTCATCTCTTATCGAAACTTTAGGATCTTCTAAAGACGGAATATAGGAAAGTAAATCCCAATAGCACTCGTAATGTTTTTCGTGCATCCTTCCGCCTCTAACCACATAACCTTCCTCTTTATCTCCTGCACCATCTAATGCTCCACCAAGGATATTATCTTTTTCTAAAATATGAATATTCTTACCTTGCACACCAGCATCTTTTACTAGATAAACGGCACTTGCAAGAGAAGCTATTCCGCTACCAACAAGATATACTTTAGCTTCTTCTGGATTTTTATTTTTTATTTTACTCATGATTTAATTTTTAATACTTAAAAGCAAAGCAGCAGTAATATGTAACATTCTAGTTCATAAAATGATATAGAGTTAACTACAAATAGAACAATACTATTTTACCATTACAGCAATGCTTTATACTGTTTTAATTAGAATTTTTATTTTTTAAATGAAAAGCTAAAGCAATTCTAAAAAGACCCGCAGTTACAAATGCCATTCCTGTCATATAAACAATACTTAAACCTGCAAAAACTGGATTCGCTAATAGTAGAAATGAAAATAGTAATGTCAGAATTCCTAAAAACAATAACCATCCCCAAGAGGGTATTCCAGCAGATTTAAACTGAAACGATAATCCAATTGCCATAAACCCTTGAAACAATAACCAAAAACCTATATAAAAAGGCAGAATTGCCATGGTCATTAATGGATGTGATATTAATAATATTCCTATTATAAGATCTAGAATACCTCCTGCTAGATACCAACCCCAACCTTGTATATCATTTTTATTGGAAATTGAAAATACAATTTGAGAAATACCCGAAGCAAAAATGAATATACTAAATACAATGCTTAATGAGACGTAACTTGCTAATGGTGTTTGAAATACCCAAACTCCTGCAATAATATATAGAATACCAAGTAAAAGTGAAATCCACCAATTTTTTACTGCAGCTTGTGCGGAACTTAAAATTGTAGTTGCCATAACGTTATAGTTTTAAATTATTAATTGACGTTATTTTTAAAAAGGTCTTTTAAAGCAGATCCTAGTTCTGTAATATCATGATTAAACTCGCGCTCGAATTTCTGTTCGTTTGCTACAGTAGACGCATTAAAAGAAATAACATCATCTTTAAACGCTTGACCTCTTTTTGCTAATTTCTCTTTCAACTCTTTATTTTTTTGTTCGAGTTTATCCAGTTCTTTTGTCCATTTTTCTTTTTCATTTTCATTCACTTTTGCAATTTTTGCTCTAAGCTCCTGTATCTTATTCTCTGTTTTTTCAATGGCAGTATTTGATGCATTTTCAAACTTATTCCATTCTGAAGTTACAGAAGATTTAATCTCTTCACTAGAGTCTTTTGCACCTTGTTTTAAATCTTTATTAAGTTCTTTTACGTCTTCTTTAACGGTTTTCGCATCTTGTTTAGATGCCTGTCCACAACTAGTTAAAACTACTCCTGCCATAAATACGATTACGGTTAAGGATAAAATATTTTTTTTCATAATTGATTATTTTATTTACTATTTATTAATATTATTCTTTTTTACAAAAATCTCTAATACTCATTATAAGTTCATTCATATCATGAACAAACGATTTTTCAAAAGTTATTTTTATGGCTTCATCATTTTCATTAAGATGTTCCATATCTGCCTTAAATTTTTTATTAATTTGAAGCAATCTATCTTTGAGACTATTCTTTTTTTGTTCTAATGTATCTAGTGCTATTCGGCATTTTTGATCCTCTTCACTTATCACGGAGATTTCTGTTTTTAAATCTTCAATTTGAATCTCTCTTTGTTTGACAGCTATTTGTGCATCTTTTTTAAATTTCTCCCAATCTACTTTTGCTATCGTCTTTATTACCTTAGAAGAATCTTTTCTTACCCGATTTACAGTTAGCTTAGTATCCTTTCTGTTTTCATTAGCTACTTTCAAATTTTTCTTGGTGGTAGAACTACAACCTATGGATCCAATTCCTATTAGAAACACTAGTACAGCCGATGATAACAATTTAGCTTTCATATCAAATTATTTATATTTCCAATTAACTTTATTAGGCCAATACATATTTGGCTTTTAAATGCATTTCGGTATCAAACTCATAAATATTTAACACTCCGGTTTTTACGTCCACATTAGGAATTTCTTTAGAAGAAATATTTTCAATATGCCCCATTAATGCACGAATGGAATTCCCGTGCGCAGAAACTAAAACCGTCTTACCTTCTACTAATTCTGGAACAATAGCTTCAAAAAAGTATTGCACCGCTCTATGTCTAGTTTCCTCTAAGGATTCTCCTAATGGCAATTCTGACACATTAAGTTTAGCATATTTGGGATCTAATTTCGGATTCCTTTCATCCTCTTTAGATAAACTTGGAGGCGCAGTACTAAAGCCTCTTCTAACTTTTAAGAAAAGTTCTTCTCCAACTTCCTTTCTCACCTCTTCTTTATTTCTTCCTTGCCAAGCACCATAATTCCGTTCATTAAGCTTCCAACTTTTCAAAAAGTCTATATGCATCATATTTGCAGTATCCATAATTATCCAAGCCGTTCTAATCGCTCTTTTTAAATAAGAGGAAAAACAGATATCTATAGCTAAATTATTATCCATTATAATTTGACCTGCTATTTCGGCCTCCTCAATTCCTTGAGTTGCCAGATCAATATCTGTCCATCCCGTAAAAATATTTTCTATATTCCAGATACTTTTTCCGTGTCTTACAAGTATGAGCTTTCCCACTTCTTTTTTATTTTGAAATATTCTATATAATTGCTTGTTAATCCACGATATCTTCACCTAGAGCATTATGCAATTGGAATAATTTTTCTTCCTCTTTTTTAATTCTCTTTTTCAGTCTGTTTTTTCTTGCTTTAACAAAAGAGTCTGTAATAGCATGTTCAACACCATCCAAGCGAGATTCTAACTTATTAATTCTGGATTTTGTTTGGCTTTTAATGTCTTTCAAAGCTGCTTTTCTCTTTGTTTCTAATACTGCCATTTCTGCTTTTCTCTTCGCTTTTAAATCGGCAATCTTCGCTTTAATTTTAGTTTTTTCTTCTGCAGTAGCTTTTCTAAGCTTTTGACGTTCGTCTTCAATATCTACTTCTAGATTTTCAACTTGTTCATCCATAAAGTCATTGAATTCTATTCCTGCTTCACTTCTAATAATCTCAGAACTATAAGGTTTTAGAGCATCATCAATAAAAATAGAACTATCTTCTGCAACTTCTGCAATAATTACAATGGTTCCTACAGCCATTGTATTACTAACTCTTTTAATAAACTGATCTTCAAAGTCAAAGCGGCTAATATCCCAAACTGCGCCCGCAACAACGCCTGTATATAGACCAATAACAAACCCCAAAGGACCGGCAAACGCTCCTACAAGTCCACCAAGAGCCATTCCTGTAAAGGTTCTCCAACCTTCCCCTTCCGTTTGATTATTTAAAACTTCGTATTCATTGTTATCTATTTTACGAATCATCATATGCTCATAGAGTGTAATATCTCCATACACATCCAATTCTTTGATTTTGTGTAAAGCTGCTATTGCTTTTTTCTCTTCCTTAAAAGGAACAACTATAATATTTGCCATTTTTTATGATTTTAAAGGTTACTACTTATTTATATTTAGTGAAATGCTTTCGCTACTGTTTCCAGTTCCACTTTTAGCGTTTTATCGAATTTTGTAATAGGTGGGATTTCAAGATCCAGATCTAGTAATTCATACACTGCCATTTGTGCTGCTCTAATAGAATATTCTACGGTAAAAACAACATCGTCTGGAATCTCTACAAACTGACTAATAAATGCTAGATTTTTTGAATTTTTAGGCACTGGAAGTGGTCTATCGGTTTTTAAACGAGGCATAAACATACTAGTGATATATGGCATTCTACAAGGAATACAAATGGCGTTTGCAAACACAACATCATAATCGAATTTTAAATGCCCGCAAAGTTCTCTAAGAATTTCTTCTCCGGAACATGCTGTCATTGGTTTACCTACAAAATTACCCACGCGATCTGGATGTAATCCGTATGTAAAAAACACTTGCACATTAGACGGTTGGTCTTTATAATGTGGTTGTTGATTTAATGAGAAACTCATAAACCAATTAGAATCTTTAAGCGTTACTTGACTACCTGTTCCTGCTTTATTACCAGAAAACTTTTCCATTTGATCAAAGAAAGCGGTGTCTTTTAATGTTACTGTAAAAGATTCCCAGAAAGATTCTGCAATGTTAGAATTAAACACTTCTGGTCTACCAAACTCTGGATATTTATTCGCTAGTTCCTCCCATAATCTCCAACCTTGACTATCTTCTTTTGTAAAGAATTTTGGCGCACTGGTCATAGAACCATAACTAGAAGCATCTGTCATAGAACCATTTTGACAGAAAACTAAATCACTATCTTTGATTTCAATAGTTTCGATATTTCCAGCGTTTTTATAGGTAATATGTTTTACTACTACTTTTTCTGTTTCTGTTTTTGCATCTAGCGCATATGCTGAATCTATATCTGTTACGATAGTCCCTTTTTGAAAATGAACCCCATGTGATTGCAACCAAACTTCTAATGGAAGAATCATAGAATCATACTGGTTATAAACAGTACGTTTCACTCCTGTCATGGTTTCTACATTAGGAAACTCTTGCATAAAACGGTGTAGGTAACGTTTAAATTCTACGGCACTATGCCAAGGTGAAAACGCAAAACTTGTACGCCACATAAACCAGAAATTAGTTTCGAAAAAGGAAGGAGAAAACCAATCGTAAATCGAACTATTACCTAGTTTTTCTTCACTAGCTTCGCTTAGTTTAAGAAGCTCTGTACGATCTGACATAGAAAAACCAAGCTTAGACGCATCTACAATTGCTCGATTTTTATCTATAAGTCTTGCTTTTGCATATGATTTTACTTTATCGTTAAACGCAATGGTTTCTTGAGTTACAGATATGTTAGGATCTGTAAGTGACGGAATGGATTTGAACAAAGCCCAAGTGCATTCGTAAATATTTAATGTTAACATACGAGAACCACGCAATGTATAGCCGTCTTCTGGATTTCCACCTGCATCTAAACTACCACCTAATACTGGTAGACTTTCGAAGATTGTAATATTATTTCCTGCTACTCCTCCATCCCGTATTAAAAAGGCTGCTCCAGCTAAGGATCCTATTCCGCCACCTATGAAATATGCTTTTCTATCTTTATTGCTATTGTACATAATACATAATTTTATTGTTGTTTTTTGTTTTTTGAAATGGATTAATCCGCTAATTCTCCCATCTCTTCATCTAGTTCTCTTAACATGATAGACGCTTCACCAAATGCTTCCAATCGATCTACGAAATACTGTACTTTACTTAGCTCTTCAGCTTGCTCTTTACAATACCATAGACCTAGTTCTACTACCATAAAATTCTCTTCGGTATGAGCTGCTTTGGTAAGAGCATAGCATTGTGTGGTGATTTCTTTTTCATGTGCTAATGCCGAAAGAATAACATCTGGAAGGCTAATAAAATCTTGTTTTGGTTGTTTTAAAGCTGGAGTGATTGGTCGGATACCATTTGCTAAAAGCATCTTTTTTGCTTTATCGGCATGCACAAGCTCTTCCTTACTATATTGCTTAAAGAGCTTTGCTGCTCCTACAAATCCTTTATCATCTAACCAAGTAGACATCGCTAGATATATTCTTGAAGAAAATTCTTCTTGTTCTACTCTATAATTTAGCAACTTAACCATTGCTTCGCTTAAAAATTCTGATTTCGTTTTCATATTATTTCTCTTTAAAAAATTTATTTTTTGCTATTAAACAGCTACCTTTTGTTTTCTGTTTAGACTTCAAAATTAGAATGTTATGGCGAGAGACACACTGATCTAGGTCAGCGTGAGTACACTGATTTAAATCCGTTTACTTTTTTTTGTTCCAATAAGCTTCTGCTTCATTTTCCATTTTTTCTAAGCGTGTATAGTAATCTGGAAACTCTTTTAAATGCGCCCAAGCTATTTTTCCTGTTAAGGCTTTATCATTATTGGTAACATTGGTTTCTGGATATCTTGTACCATGTTCAAATTCAACATTTACTCCTTTTGTGAATTCATCTAATGGTATATCCGTCCATGGGACACCAAGATTATCGCCAATTTCTTTTACTTCTTGTGCATTTAATTTTTTCATTGTATTGTAATTTATTGGACAGAAAATGGATAAAACCACTGTCAAAATTTCTAGTATAAAAGTACTTTTCTGAAAGAATACGAACACTGATCTAGGTCAGCGGGACGAAAAAATAAAATTTATTTATGAAGTTTTGGTTTTGCGTATTTGCGTGAAGGATTGCAATGAAAATCCCGCAGCTCGACGCAGGAGATGCGAGGCATTGTAATGAAAAGCCTGACCCTTGTGGTCACGCCCAACTTTTAAAAACAGAAATGAAGTTAGCTTCTAATCACCAAAATATAAAGAATACCAATTAGAATAACGCTTCCAAAAGCATAGCCAACAAGTTTCCCTGCTGCTTTAGAACCTTTGAAAACGGTGATACCTAATTTCACTAACATATTACTGATGGTCGCTGCAATAATTACCGAAGATGCAAGTGTTAATTTGTCGCCATCTAGAGAGAATTTGGACATGCTTATTGTAATGGCATCTGTATCTGCCAGACCTGCAATTAAGGCGGAATAGTACAAACCACTCTCTCCAAAAAACTGATTACTATAAAAAACAGCAAAAAGAATGATAACATATACGACTCCAAAACCTATTGCATTCATCATGTTCAATGGGTTACCTAATTTAATATTGGTGTCTGGTTTTGGATCATCTTTTCGCATTAATAGCAAGGTTGCTATAACACAAATGGACGTTAATAAACCAAATGGTATTGCTAAATGGATTAGTATATTACTGTTAAAAATGTATGCTAATAAAGCTAATCTTGGAAACATAATGGCAGATGCAACTATGATTCCTGCGCTATACTTTTTGGAGAGTTCTGGTGATTCTCTACTACTGGATGCGTAGTTCCATGCGACTGCTGTACTCGAAATGAGTCCGCCAAGTATTGCTGTTAGTATAATTCCTTTTTTTGAACCTATAAATTTGACAAGAAAATAACCGATAAAATTCAAAAAGGAAACGATTACTATTATGGATCCAATTTCGAATGGATTTAATAGATTATCTGGACCATAGGTTTTGTTGGGTAGAAAAGGAAGAATTAATAAGGCTATGATTACGAATTTGATGAATGCAAAAAGCTCTTCGGAAGTAATATTTTGAATTACGGAACGAAATCTAGTTTTTAGAGATAGTAATGTAACTATAATAACTGCTGTTGCTACTGCATCTCGGTAATATGCTACCGAAACCATTACGCCTAAAACAAAGGTTGCTATTAAGGCTAAATTGGTGGTTAAATTTTGATTTGGTGTTTCTTGTTTTTGAGAATAGGAACTAAATGCTAAAAATAAAATAAAAGCTCCCAGGCTAATAATTAGTAGCCAAGGAGTAAAAACTTCTGTAAGATTTCCTAATGTAAATCCAAGAATAGTTACAATAGGAAAAGTTCTTATACCAGCTATACCTTTATCTTCCTTGAGTTTGTCGTACTCTCTTTCTAGACCAAGTATAAGACCTATCCCTAAACTTATTAGAACTCCTAGAATATAAGATCCTACAAGTTCATTTATTTCTTGATGCCATTGCATTAATTATTACATATACTTTTCTAGAAACCTGAAAAATTCTTTTTTAAGGTCTGCGTATACCTCGCGTTGCGTTTCCATTTTATCCCTAAATGCTACATGCTCTTTTGCTAATTGCACATCCATTGCTTCTTTTCCTTCTGCACTTTGTCCTGCTATGCGTTCTTCATGCTTTTCTATGATTTCTTGTAAGTCTTCAATAACGCCATCATGAAGAATAAACTCATTTTGATAATGCTCTAATTGCGCAAGTACATCTTTGTTTGTCCAACGTATTACTAGTTCACTTAATTTTTTATTAAAGAACTTCAATTCCCCTTTCCAAAAATCAAGTTCCCCTTCCCATTGCTGGTGTTCAAAATGCATATTCGAATTATATAAAATTTCCTTTTCCATGATATTTATTTATTTATTTATTTATTTAGATTATATCACAAAGGTTACGTTTTATAAACTTGTTTAAAATGACTTATGTCAGTCTTGAAACAAAAATTAAAATTCCAGTTTTATTATATTTTAAGAATATCTGTAGGCGTCTCGACTAGAATAGTCTTATTACCTCTTAAGGCAATAGGCTGTTTAAGGATTTGTGGATTGTGTTGTATCATTTTTATCCAATCGTCTGTAGATAGATTGTGATGTTCAAAACTAGACGCATACGCTGGACTATCTTGATTCACAAGATCTGCGACTTCTAAGTGCAATTTTTCGGCAAGCTCTACAAGTTGCGTTCCCGTAATCTTCGTTTTTAATATGTCTATTTCTTGCACCTTAAACCCTTCCGATTTAGCATACGCTAACGTTTGTTTCGCTCTCTCAGATTTTGAGCTATAGTATACTGTTATTTGTCTGTTTGACGTAGCTATCTCTCCCATAATTTGAATATAAAATCTATTGGTTTTTAATTTTTTCTTCCTCTATATAATGACCTAAAAGTTGCTTTAAACTTTCTAGATATTCTGCCATTATTTTTTTATCCATATGTGGCTGTTTGCTAACAGGTAACGTTAAAGGGTTTTCATCAAGAGATCGATAGAGCTCCGGATAATTGGTTTCAATTTTATTAGTTAACTGTGTTATTTCTGATAATACTTTTTGTAGGTCTTTCATTAAGAATAATTTTAATGGTTAAAACTTAAAATCTATTTCTGTAAAATGTTAAGTTGCTTTAGCAATTCTTCTCCTGCAATCATATGTTCGGTAATTGCAAAAACTTCTTTTCTGTTTTTTCGGAAGTCTTTTACAAATTGCGAGAGAGCGTCTTCCAATTGTTCGTGTTCTTCTCTAAATTTATCCGATGTATATATAAAAGGATCCGCTATCAACTCCGCTAAATGATGGAAATGTTTATTTATCCTAATTAACAATGTATTACATTGTTTCTCCACTTGAAGTAGATTCACTTCAATTTCAAGTACCAAATCTATATTCTCCTTTTTGGATAGATACAAAAAGTATTTATCAATAAGATGATGTAGAAATTTCAAGTCGCCATTATAAAATAGCATATCCGATTTCCAATGTTCGGTAAGCGCATATAACTGTTCCCAATTTGCTTCGTGAATAAAGTTGTCTTTGGGTCTGATTCTGAAATCATTCATATTAGTATTATTTAAAAAAAATTCAATAAAGACATTAAAAAGGTAAAAGTAAAAATGAAAGAATTAAAAAAGAATGACTTGCATCAGTCTTTTAAAACATCATACTGATATACGTCATTTGTTTACACTTTAATCGGTTATAATTTAGCCTCATATATAAAAAACAAGCAAAAATGAAAACGATACTATATGCTACCGATTATTCTAAAAATTCTATTGCTGCTTTAAAATATGCCTATTCGCTGAGTAAAGTTATGCAAGCGACATTAAAAGTGATTCATGTTTTTGATTATCCAACCATGTTAGATCATTTTAGTTTAAAAGCCGAAGATCCATTTCCAGATATAGAAGGTGATGCTATTAAAAAGCATAGCTTAAAACTTAATGCTTTTTGCAAAGAACATTTGGGTGCCAATTTAGATAAGACGCATGTAAAAGTGGAAGCTATAGAAGATAAATCTGTAGTTCACGGGATTACAAAAAAAGCACATGCGTTAGATGCTTTTCTTATTATTACAGGAATGAAAGGTGTTAGTGCTATAAAGGAAATTATTATGGGAAGTACTACTAAACAACTTCTTAAAAGCGCATCTTGTCCAGTAATCACTATTCCAGAAGATGCAAGTCATACCAAAATTAAAACAATTGTATATGCTACAGATTTTGAAGAAGAAGACTTAGGAGCCATCCATAAACTAGTAGAGATTGCAGAACCTCTTCATGCTACAATTAAAATTGTTCATGTTTTTCCTATAAATAAGAAATTAAAAATAGAGGAAGAAAAAGCACTACAGGATGAAATTCATAAAAGTATTAAATATGCCAACTTAGTACTAGATGTTTTATATTCAGACGATATTTTTAATACCCTTAAAATATATTTTAGCACTTGCAATGCAGATCTAATTGGCATGCTAGAACGGGAAAATCAAATTCTATCATCACATGTATTTCATAGAGATTTAGTTAAAAAAATGGCGTCTTATGGTAAGATTCCTTTGGTGAGTTTTAACGCAAAAAATTATAGCATATTTCATTTATAAAAATTAACCACTTAAATATTTAATAAGATGTCCAGAAGAATATTTAGAATCATTATTGTGATAGCAGTTGCATTAGGAGTTTACCTTTTTATAGCAAAAGAATCGCATTCCAAAAGTTTTTTAATTATCATTTCTAGTCTTGATTTTTTACTATTGAGCCTTGGTATCCATGGATTAATTGCACATTCATTACGTCCGAAATCAAAAGGAAACCTAATTACTTTTCCGCTTTTAATGTGGGTTCTTTGGGCTATTTTGTTTTTAGTCTTTGTGTTTTTTATTCTTCCAATTTACTGTCCCGATTTTTTGATAGATCTTTAAATATAATTATTGATCCTATTAAATTCTAAATTAATTAGGGTAATAGATCCAAGAATCATTTAGATTAAAAAGAAAAAGTAACTCCTTTTTATTTTGCTCCTATACCAACTGTATTAGGTAGAAAATTATTGTTCCTCTAGACTTATATTTCCAAGTATTTAGGAAGACTGAGTGCTTAAAGTAGATAGATGTAAGTTTTTTAATAAAAATGCGTCCAAATATGTATATTTAAAAGCATATATTAATTTAACAAAGAAAGGAACTACATTATGCTTACTTGGAAAAATGTAATTAACTATACCGTAAATGGAAATCCAACGCCAGACCAAAGAGTCGAAAAAACGGAAAACGAATGGAGAGCACTACTAACTCCAGAACAATTTAGAGTTACCAGACAAAAAGGAACCGAAGCACCGCATAGTGGAGCGCTTTGTAGTATTTATGACGAAGGACAATATAATTGCATTTGTTGCAACACGCCTTTGTTCGATTCTACAATTAAGTTCACCTCAGGATCTGGTTGGCCAAGTTTTACACAGCCAATACATGAAAACGCCATTAAGTATGAAAAAGATACCGCATTTGGTATGGTTCGCGTAGAAGTGATGTGTAATACTTGCGATGCGCATTTAGGACATATTTTTCCGGACGGACCAGAACCTAGCGGATTGCGCTATTGTGTTAATTCAGAATCTATGCAATTAGAGAAAGGGACAACAAATGAAAACTAAAAACCTACAATTAGCCACTATTGGTGGTGGTTGTTTTTGGTGTACAGAAGCTGTATTTCTAGAAGTAAAAGGCGTAGAAAAAGTAATCTCTGGTTATGCTGGAGGAACCGTCCCTGGACATCCAACCTATCGCGAGATTTCTTCCGGATTAACGGGACATGCAGAAGTGATTCAAATTACCTTTGATGCCGATGTGATTTCTTATGAAGATATTTTAGTTATTTTTATGACCACACACGACCCTACCACTTTAAATCAACAAGGTGCCGATCGCGGAACGCAATATCGTTCGGTTATTTTTTACCATAATGAAAAACAAAAGGAAATTGCCGAAGTGGTGCTTTCTGAAATTGCTCCGTATTACGAAAATACCATTGTAACAGAAATAAGTGCCTTCCCTATTTTTTACGAAGCAGGAAAAGAGCATCAAGATTTCTACCGAAGTAATCCTGGTTTTGGCTATTGCTCTTTTGTAATTGACCCCAAATTAGCAAAGCTTAGAAAGTTGCACAGCGATAAACTAAAATAAGAAGTTTAAGGAAAGGGAAATAATGAAATTGAATATACAAGATAGATTTAATACCGAATTACCAGCAGATGCCATTCTGGAAAACACCAGAAGACAAGTGGAAAAAGCTTGTTTTTCTTTTGTTACACCAACAAAAACGGCAAATCCGGAACTCGTACATGTTTCTCCAGAAATGCTTACCGAATTAGGCATCACTCTGGAAGAAGCAAAAAGTACGGACTTTTTAAATGTCTTTTCTGGAAATGAAGTATTACCAAATACAAAACCGTATGCGATGTGTTATGGCGGACATCAATTTGGCAATTGGGCTGGACAATTAGGCGATGGTCGTGCTATTAATTTAACCGAAGTGGAACACAACAACAAACACTGGGCAATACAATTAAAAGGAGCCGGTGCAACGCCATATTCGCGTACGGCAGATGGCTTGGCGGTTTTGCGTTCTTCAGTTCGGGAGTATTTATGTAGCGAAGCCATGTACCATTTAGGCGTGCCAACCACCAGAGCTTTATCTTTAAGTTTATCTGGCGATCAGGTATTGCGAGATATGCTATATGACGGCAATGCTGCTTACGAAAAAGGTGCTATTGTCTCACGTATCGCTCCTAGTTTTTTACGCTTTGGAAGCTATCAAATATTAGCTGCTAGACAAGACAATGAAACTCTAAAAACGCTTGTAGATTATACCATAAAACATCATTTTTCGCATTTAGGAAAACCAAGTAAAGAAACCTATTTACAGTTTTTTGAAACGGTTTTAAACGATACTTTAAAAATGATTATCCATTGGCAACGCGTTGGTTTTGTTCACGGCGTAATGAACACCGATAACCTATCTATTCTCGGACTAACCATCGACTACGGACCCTATGGTTGGTTGGAAGGTTATGATGCCAATTGGACACCAAACACTACAGATAACCAACATAAACGCTATCGTTTTGGTGCGCAGTTAGAAATTGGTCTATGGAATTTATTTCAACTAGCAAATGCACTATATCCTTTAATTGGTGAAGCAGAAGGTTTAGAGAATATTTTAAATCTTTATAACGAAAAGGCTGCAGAACAATACGTAGCCATGATGCAAAGTAAATTAGGATTGTTTTTAGAAAGCGAAAATGATGTGTCCTTGATTTTTAGTTTAGACGAAATCCTTCAGTTAACGGAAACCGATATGACTATATTTTTTAGAAACTTAAGCGATTTTTCTTCGGAAAACCCTTCGGAAGGATTAGCAATCATAAAAGATGCTTTTTATACACCAGAGGACCTTTCCGAGGTTATAAAAGAAAAATGGAATACTTGGTTTATAGCGTATGCAAATCGTTTACAAAAGGAAAGTCTTTCCGCAGAAGAGCGAAAGCAAAAAATGAATGAGGTGAATCCTAAATATGTCCTTCGTAATTATATGTCGCAATTAGCAATTGATGACGCAAACAAAGGCGATTATAAATTAATTGACGAATTATTTCAGCTATTAAAAAATCCGTATAACGAACAGCCAGAAAACGAAAAATGGTTTGCTAAGCGTCCGGATTGGGCAAGAAATAAAGTCGGCTGTTCTATGTTATCTTGTAGTTCATAATACTTTTAGTTAAATAGATACACAAATTGTCTAAAGGGTATCCGGAAGGCATTTATAACCATAAAAACAATACAATGTTAGGACTTGGTACTGCAGCATTAGGAAGACCACAATACATCAATATACGAAAGGATAAAAATGCAAATCCACATCTAGAAGTATTTAAACAAAATAGTTTTAATGTGCTAGAGCATGCGTACCAATTAGGAATTCGGTATTTTGATACTGCTCCTGGTTACGGATTGGCAGAAGATTTATTATTGGAATGGTTACAAACCAAAAACGACCCAACAATTCAAATAGCAACAAAATGGGGCTATACCTATGTCGCAAATTTTGACGCAAATGCAAAAGTGCATGAAGTAAAAGAACACAGTTTAGAAAAACTAAAGGAACAATGGGAAGTATCTAGGGCATTTCTTCCGCATATAAAAATATATCAAATACATTCTGCAACCTTAGAAACTGGTATTCTAAATAACACGGATGTTTTAAAGCAATTAGCCTTTTTAAAAAACGAGCATAACATGCAGATTGGAATTACAACCACTGGAAGCAACCAATTGGAAGTAATAAAAAAAGCACTAGATGTTACTGTAGAAGGAAAACAATTGTTTGATGGCTTTCAGATTACCTATAATATTTTAGACCAGAGTTTAGAAGCAATAGCGAATGAACTAGTACAACAAGATAAGAAAATCATTATTAAAGAAGCTGTTGCAAATGGTCGCATCTTTAGAAATAGTAATTATGGTCAGTACGCTAAATTATACGATACTTTAGAAGCATTAGCAACAAAACACCAAGTAGGATTAGATGTAATCGCTTTAAAATTTTGTGCCCAAAACATTAAAAAAAGTATTATTTTAAGTGGTGCAAGCAATACCGAGCAATTAAAATCGAATCTTCAAGTGGATAAAATAACCTTATCGGAAGAAGAAATAAATCTGCTAAAAAGCTTTAAAGTCGACCCAACGGCATATTGGCAAGAAAGAAAACAATTAGCTTGGAACTAAATAAAAACAAGTAACTTTTTATGATTAAAATAGCATTTGGAGGAGGTTGTCATTGGTGTACCGAAGCTGTTTTTCAGTCTTTAAAAGGTGTAGAAAAAGTGGAACAAGGTTTTGTAGCTTCCACAGAAGCCAATACGAGTTTTTCGGAAGCGGTTATTGTGCATTTTAATCCGGAAGAAATCCCTTTAAAAATTTTAACAGAAGTACATTTAATAACGCATAAAAGCACGAGCAATCATTCGATGCGAGAGAAATACCGTTCGGCAATCTATACGTTTTCCGAAGCACAAAAAGAGGAAGCATTACAATTACTAGAAGGTTTTCAATCGGCATTCGATAATCCATTAATCACACAAGTATTGCCTTTTTCGGCATTTAAAGCTTCGCGTGAAGCGATTCAGAATTACTATATTAAAAATCCTGAAAAGCCGTTTTGCAAACAATTTATACATCCGAAATTAGAAATCCTTTCTAAAAAGTATTCGGAACTTATTAAAAAACAAGCATATCCTGTTACTCCATAAATCTAATTTATATGAAAAGCACAAAACTAAAAATAGAAAATAAAAACGGACAAGCTTTACAAGCACATCTGGAATTACCGGCAAATCAGAAACCACATTATTACGCAATTTTCGCACATTGCTTTACCTGCAGTAGTACCTTAAGCGCTGTAAAAAATATTAGTCGTGCCTTAACTACGCATGGTTTTGGCGTACTACGTTTTGATTTTACCGGATTAGGAAAAAGTGAAGGGGAATTTGCTGACAGTCATTTTTCTGCCAATGTTGACGATTTAATTGCGGTAAGTGATTATATGAAATTGCATTACCAAGCTCCTTCCCTATTAGTCGGCCATTCTCTTGGTGGTGCTGCTGTAATCACTGCTGCAGCAAAACTAGAAACGGTAAAAGCAATTGCAACTATTGGCGCTCCTTCTTCGGTAGATCATGTGACGCATTTATTTTCTCACGGCATTAGTGAAGTAAAAGAAAAAGGAGAAGCCCAAGTAAATATTGGTGGTAGACCTTTTAAAATTAATCAGGACTTTATTGAAGATTTTAACAAAACAGATTTGCCTACGATTGTAAAAAACTTACGCAAACCAATACTCGTTATGCATTCTCCAACAGATACTATTGTAGGAATTAAAAATGCGGAAGAAATTTATCATAATGCACATCATCCTAAAAGTTTTATAACATTAGATGGCGCCGATCATTTATTAAGCAATTCAAAAGATAGTGTCTATGCCGGAAATATGATTGGTACTTGGTCACAACGTTATTTTGAACCTGTAGAAAATGAAATGCTAGAAACCAAAGGAGAACAATTGGTTGGGCATTTAAATCTTTTAGAAGATAACTTTACAACCACCATTCAAACAAAAAATCATAGCATGATAGCAGATGAACCAATAGCTGCTGGTGGTGATGATTTTGGACCATCGCCTTATGATTTTTTAAGTGCTGGTTTGGCTGCATGTACTGTAATGACATTAAAATTATATGCCGAAAGGAAACAATGGGATTTGCAAGAGGTTTTTGTTTATATTACCTATTCTAAAAAACATAGTGATGATTTAAGGATAGAAGTGGATAAACCAACACGCTTTGACCATTTACAAAAGAAGCTGAAGTTTATTGGAGATTTAGACGATAAACAAAAACAACGATTAAAGGAAATAGCTTCAAAATGTCCGGTGCATAGAACATTACAAAGTAACGTTTTAATAGATACCGAATTAGTTTAAAGAAAAGGAATAGATAAGCGCTTCGTAAAAACTTTAAATAATTGTTTTAAAATAAAAGCAACAAAATGTTGTTAACATATTAGCTTCGGCATAATTAATGCTACAAACTTGTATATTTGAAAAATTTTTAGAATTTATGAAAAGAATAATCGTACTCCTTTTGCTAACCATAAGCGCATCTGCATTTGCACAAAACAATGCGTTTCAAGCTGGTGAAAAATTAAGCTTCACAGCATCCTATAATATGTCTGGGTTGCTAACAGACCTTGCAGAGATTAGAATGGAAACTAGCGAGGTTAAAACGTCTACCGCTACTTTGTTACGTCTTAAATGCACAGCAACAACATATAGCAAATGGGATAATTTTTTTAAAATTCGTGATATTTACGAAAGTTATGTAAACCCAAAAACACTTACGCCTTATTTATACCAAAGAGATATTGATGAAGGCGGACATTATAAATTTGTGAAGTACAACTTTAACCACAAAACAAATACCGTTAAAAGTTTAAGAAGACAAAAAAGCAAGAATTTCGATTCTGGGTTTTGGGATAGAAATGAAGTGGTAAAAATTAAATCTGGAACCAAAGATTTAGTAACCACCATTTACCACATTAGAAATTTAGATATTCACAAAGCAACTGTTGGAGCGTCCGATTCTTTTAAGGTCTTATTTGATAATGAAGAAACAATAATTTCTTTTACCCTTTTAGGAAAAGAAACGATTAACACTAATATTGGTAAAAAAGAATGTTACAAACTAGCGATTAGCATTAATGGTAGTGATGTTTTAAAAGGAAACAACGCTAACATTCTTTGGCTAACTGCAGACGAAAACAAAATCCCGGTATACGCAAAATTTAAAGTTGCTGTTGGTAACGGAGAACTTAAAATAAAATCTGCAACAGGTTTAAAAAACTAAACATATTATGAGAAAATTATTTATAATTCTAGGTATTATTGCAGCTATAATTGCAATTATTCTATCTTCTTTACCTTTATTCAATATGGCTTTTATTCCAGCAATAGCAGCTTTACTATTTGGTATCATAGCCTTTTATTTATCTAAAAAGGAAAACGAGTCTAGAAAACCCGTGCAGTTAATATTTTTACTAACTTTAGTATCTTTATCACTTTCTACCTACAAAGCAATTTTTAATGAAACCGAAGTTGGTAATACTGAAGCATTAGATGTACGTGTGCAAGAAGCAGAAGACAATGCAATAGAAGAATTAGAAGGTATCGACATATCGGAATAATCATTATCTAATTTTGTATATATTTGATGCTCAAAAAAATGGATGATTTATGAAGATGTACTTTCTACTTTCTGCTTTTATACTTATTGGATCTTGTGCGGAAAAAAAATATGCTACAAAAATTGAAAGTTTAAAAGAAAGTATAGACATCGTAGATGGTGATTTAGTAAAGAAATATGCTGCTACAATTACTGCTGAAGAATTAAAAGAAAATCTTCACCAATTTGCTTCTAACGACTTTCAAGGTCGGGCAATAGGAGAAGAAGGTCAAAAAAAAGCAGCAAATTTTCTAGTAACTTTTTATAAAAAGCAAGGCATAGCATCTCCAATTTCGGATAGCACTTATTTTCAAATTATACCTAAAGATTTTTTACCAGAAGGTATAAACGCATCCGAAAACGTATTAGCATATATTAAAGGAAGTGAAAAACCAGAAGAAGTACTTATTATCTCCGGGCATCTAGACCATTTAGGAACAGAAAACGAAGAAATATATTTTGGAGCAGACGATAATGGCTCTGGTTCTGTAGCGATGTTAGAAATTGCGCAAGCATTTAAAAAAGCAGAACAACATGGCTTTAAGCCAAAAAGAAGTATCCTCTTTTTACATCTTACAGCCGAAGAAATCGGACTGCAAGGATCCCTTTTCTACACAAAAAACCCAGTATTTAAGTTAGAAAACACCATTGCGAATCTTAACATTGATATGATAGGAAGAGTAGATAAATTCCACAAAGAAAATCCGAATTACATATATATTATTGGTGCAGACAGACTAAGCAAGGAACTACATTATGTAAACCAAAAAGCAAACAAGAACCTCACTAACTTACATTTAGAATATAAATATAATGAAGAAGAGGATAGTAATAGATACTACTACAGAAGCGATCATTATAACTTTGCAAAACATAATATTCCTGTGATTTTTTATTTTAACGGCGAGCACGATGACTATCACAAACCAACAGATACACCAGATAAAATAAATTACTCCCTTCTTGAAAAAAGAACCAAACTTATTTTCGCTACTGCTTGGCAACTTGCCAATCAAGAAAATAGACTATTGATGAATACCGATTTTTAAATTCTACTTGTTAAAATTTTAATAAACCTTTTTGATTATTTCCGCTATTATTTCGCTTTTTCGTAATATAGTAGATTACTATCTATAATAGTAGACATCAAAACCAACTCATTTTACTAAAACAAAATCTTATGAAAAAAATGTTCTTCATTTTTGGTATATCCACGATACTTATTTCCTGTGGAACCTCACAAAACAAAACAGCTACCAATAGCACGAAAGCGGTAGATGTTACAACCTATGCAAATAGTATCACTTCCGCAGAGCTAAAAGAAGCGCTTTACACCTATGCTTCCGATGAATTTGAAGGTAGAAACACAGGAGCACCAGGACAAAAGAAAGCAGTCGAATATTTAAAAAATCATTATGTAAGCTTAGGTATTCCTTCGGCATTACCAAACAATGATTACTTTCAAGAAGTACCATTACAAACAATGAAAACACCAAATGTAGCACTAGCAATAAACGGCACATCCTACACAGCTTTAGAGGATTTTGTTTCTGTAACTTCTAGTCCAGATGGTACCATTCAAGCAGACCACATTGTATTTGTAAGTTATGGTATCGATGACGAAAACTACACGAATTACAAAGACTTAGACGTTAAAGGTAAAGTAGTACTTATAAAAGCTGGCGAACCTAAAAACGCAGATGGTAACTATACTATTTCTGGTACAGACGCTTCTTCAAAATGGTCTAACACCAGACAAGAATTTGCAGCAAAAAGAGATGTAGCAAAAAACAAAGGAGCAAAAGCAGTTCTGTTTTACAACCCAGATAATTTTGATTTTGCAGTCAGACGTTATGGTAGTTCTCGAGGAAGAATGGACTTAGTAGATAAAAAAGATGATTTTTACTATTTTATAATAAACACCAATTTAGCTAAAGCAATATATAGCGATATAGAAACGGCAGAAAAGACACAAACATTAGCAAAATCAGTGGATATAAACTTTAAAAATGATGTTTCCCAATTTCAATCCGAAAATGTAGTAGCAATCATTAAAGGAAGTGAAAAACCAGAAGAATATATAATAGTATCCGCACATTTAGATCACGAAGGGATCAAAGACGGTGAAATATACAATGGCGCAGATGACGATGGTTCTGGTACTGTGGCTATGTTAGAAATTGCAGAAGCATTTCAAAATGCCGTGAAAAATGGGCAAGGTCCAAAACGTTCTATCGTATTTTTACACGTTACAGGAGAAGAAAAAGGATTATTAGGTTCTAGATATTACGCAGATCAAGACCCAATTTTTCCATTAGCAAATACCGTTGCCGATTTAAATATAGACATGATTGGTCGTACAGATCCTAAACGTGAAAAAACCAATAGAAACTATCTTTACCTAATTGGAAGCGATAAATTAAGTACCGAATTGCATGACATTTCCGAAGCAATGAACACTAAATATTGTAACATAGATTTGGATTACACCTTTAATGACGACAATGATCCTAACCGTTTTTATTACAGAAGTGACCATTACAATTTTGCAAAAAACAACATACCTGTAATCTTTTATTTCAATGGTACACATGCCGATTATCACAAACCAACGGATACACCAGATAAAATAGAATACGATTTATTAGAAAACAGAACGCGTTTAATTTTCTATACCGCTTGGGAACTAGCAAATCGCGAAAACAGAATAACAGTAGATAAAGCGAATTAGTATTTGGGCGTTACCCAAGGGTCGCGCTCTCACTACTCGCTCTCTACGAGGAGCTCAAACAAACCGTTCCATCGCTAACGCAAAAAAGGAGATATAAAATTTTATTTTATATCTCCTTTTTTTTTACGCTATTTTATAGAAACTAAAAACGCATAGCCAAACCAATTCCGGTGCCATTCGCTATAATTTCATATTCTGGTTTAAACGTTTTAAAAGACGTCGCATTTAAAGTCGCATTATATAACGCCACCGCTTTCTTAGCATCTTTATTAGCACTAGATCCAAGAGGAATGGCAACAATAACCAATCCTGCTCCTATTCCTGCAAGTACCCAATTAGGATCACCACCACTAATAGCATCACCAATTGGCCATCCAATTAAAGCACCTCCAGAAAAACTAATTACCGAAGCAAAAATACTTTTAGACTTCGCACTTCTTACTAAATGCAAAACTTCGGCATTCGATTCTACCTTTTCAATTAAGGCATTAAGTGCTAATTTATTTCCATCCTCATAAAATGTATATCCCGTAAAGGAATGTCTTTTAAATGCCATTTCTTGCGCATTACAAAAGGAAGCGATCATGAGCGTTAGCACTAAGAGTATCGTTGTTTTCTTCATGGTATAAGAATTTTAATAGTTTATAAAATAGCAATCTATATATACAAAAAAAGCTTCTCTTAAAAAAGAGAAGCTTTTGCTTTTGGGTGAAAGACGGGATTCGAACCCGCGACCCTCGGTACCACAAACCGATGCTCTAACCAACTGAGCTACAATCACCATGTTGTTTTATTTTAAAACTTTAAAAAAGTTTCTCTAAAGGAACGCTCTAACCAACAAGGGTTAATAAGCAACCATTTTATTTTCAAACTTTAAAAGTTTTCCAAAAGGACGTTCCAACTAACAAGTGTAGAACCACCATAAACATTCTTTAAGAATGCGAGTGCAAATGTAAATCATTTAGTAATTACTGCAAAGATTTTTTTGCAAAATTATTACAAAAAAATAAACTTATTTTTCTTTCCTTAAAAAACAGAATTCATACCCACAGTAAACTTTAGTTTATAGCTTCGTTGTTAGCACAATAGCGTTACAACTTGCTCCTATCTTTAGTTACAGATAATGGATGCCGTTTTAAAGAAATTCGAGCCTTCTCATAAAATGGGAAGTCATTTTCACAAAACACATCCTTTTTTATATCCTTTCCAACTCCTTTTCTTAAAAGAAAAAAAGTATTTAAATGTATTCTTAATTTAAAACTAAGTAGCGCAATTCATTACTTGTTTACGAATAGGATTTCAAAACTAAACGCAAGATTACTATTACTTTAAATCAAACAAACTATCTACAGCGGCATAACGCTCTGTGGTAAAGCCTTCTGCATGTGTTACTCCAATCAATCTTCCTAGGTCTCTAGCTCTATAATCTACACTATCTGTAAAATTCCTACTCGAAATAGGCGTTTCAGGCTCTTTACTATTGGCATCAAAAAACTGTGTTCTATATGCCAGAACAGATTCCATTTTAATATCTACAAATCCGGAAACATCTACTACCAAATCTGGCTCGATATTTTTCCATTGTATATAATGGTATACTTGCTTTGGCCTCCACTGTGCTTGCAGGCTTCCTTCTACTTTGGTTTCAATCTTTATCAATCCGCTTAAAAAGCAAGCATCACTAACTAATTGACTTCCTTTTCCGTGATCAATATGCCTATCGTCAATAGCATTACAGAGAATAATTTCTGGTTGATATTTACGAATCATCTTAATTATTTCTAATTGGTGTTGCTTGTCGTTTACAAAAAAACCATCCGCAAAACCTAGATTTTCACGTACCGTTACGCCTAAAATTTTAGCAGCATTTGCAGCTTCTTCTTTTCTAGTTACTGCTGTACCACGAGTACCTAATTCGCCTCGCGTTAAATCTATGATACCAACCGTTTTTCCGTTTTTTATTTCTTTTGCTATAGTACCACCACAACCTAATTCTACATCATCTGGATGTGCACCAAAAGCTAATATATCTAGTTTCATTGAAAATTTATTTTTTATTTGCGAGAAATCGGAAATCGCCTTATTTTAAACTATTACAAAATTACAATTAATTATATTATTTGGGTATTAGTCGCAATTCAAAAATTTGTTTACGAATAACTGCATCGTCTTTCAAGCTTATCGAGAAATCTACTTAAAGATTCCTCCATTTTAGTCAGAATGACAAATCTATACCAACCACTTACTTTGTTCCTCTTTAGTTAAAAAGGTCCAAGCTACTACTCTACTTATTTTATTACCAAGCTGCATATTAATTACCTTTACTTCCGTTGCTCCTAACTTCTTCAGTGATTTCTGCATAGACTTCACTAAAGCTTTATTGGAAACCAAACTTGTAAACCAAAAGCAATTATTTTTATGTAAAGAGCTTTCATATAAATAGGTGTGTAAAAAGGCTTTTTCGCCACCAGTAAACCAAAGCTCGCTTGCGGTTCCGCTAAAATTTCTAACGGCTTGTTTCCCTTCATTCCCTAAACCTTTTAACTTACGTTGTGTCGCTTCAAGCGCCTCTTCTTCGTCTTTATAAAAAGGAGGATTACACATACTAACCATAAAAGCATCTTTAGGATTTAATATTCCATTTAATACATGTGCCTTTTCCTTTTGCAAACGCAAAGTAATATTAGCATTCAATTTATTTTTATCGACTATAGTTTGTGCATTTTTCAAGGAAGCGTTTTCTACATCTGTTCCTACAAAATGCCATTGGTATTCCGAAAAACCAAGTAAAGGATAAATACAAGTCGCGCCTGTACCAATATCTAAAGCTTGTATTTCATTTTTAAAATTATAAGGTTTTAACAACGCTGCTAAATGATGAATATAATCCACACGACCAGGAATTGGCGGACATAAATGCGCATCTGCAAATTGCCAATAATCAATATTGTAATACGTTTTTAGTAATGCTTTATTAAGTGTTTTTACTGCTTCCGGATTTGCAAAATCTATCGTTTGCGTTCCGTGGGTATTTGTGAAAACAAAAGGTTCTAAGTTAGGAAACTCCTTCAAAAGTGTTTCAAAATCGTACCCTTTTATATGTTTGTTCTTTTTATGCATTCGTAATTTGTTTTATAGCTTGTTCCATATCATTAATCAAATCTTTTTTCGACTCTATTCCTACCGAAAAACGAATCAATCCATCTTTTATTCCTTGTTCTTTTCTAGCTTCGGCAGTTAATAAGGAATGTGACGTTTTTGCGGGAAGTAACATCGTACTTTCTACTCCTGCTAAACTCATAGAAGGCTTTATAAGTTTAAGTGCTTTTAAAAATGCTTCTGCATCTATTTCTTTTTTTAATTCGAAAGAAAGCATTGCTCCAAAACCTTTCATTTGTTTTTTTGCTATCTCATGATTTTCATGACTTTTCAAACCAGGATAATATACTTTTTCAATCGCTTTATGTGCCTCTAAAAACTTGGCTAATTTTCTTGCATTGCGTTGTTGTGCTTTTACACGAATGGCTAAGGTTTTCATACTTCGTTCTAGCATCCAAACAGTAAAATCACTCAGACTTCCACCAAGGGCAATTCCTGTTCTCCAGATACTATCTATATGTACTTGCGTTGCTGCAACAGCTCCGGCACAAATATCACTATGGCCTCCAAAATATTTGGTTGCGCTATGCAAAACAATGTCTATTCCAAAATCTACTGGGTTTTGTAAAATAGGACTAGCAAACGTATTATCTATTACAGACAAAATATTTTCCGATTTTGCCAAAGTCGCTACAGCTTCCATATCTACTAATTTTAAAAGCGGATTAGAAGGTGTTTCAATATAAATAAGTTTGGTGTTTGACTGTATACAATCTTTAAAGGAAGGAATTTTCAAATCTTTCGTAAAAGTGAATGCTATGTTATAATCCTCAAAATGCTTTTCGATCAAATTTCGTGTTCCTCCATAAATATCATTTTGCACCACCACATGATCTCCCGCTTTTAAGAAAGCTAACAAAACAGTGCTAATAGCTGCCATTCCAGAACCAAAAATCATTGCAGCTTCTGCATGCTCTAAAGTTGCAATTTTTTTAGTTAGATATTCTTGATTTGGGGTATTGAAATATCTCGGATATCGCTTAACATCCACATCCATAAACTCATAGGATGAAGATAAAAACATTGGAGAAACCGCTCCTTTAAATTGCGTATCTGGTGTTTCGCCAACATGTGTACAAACGGTATTGATACCTAGTTTATTATTTTCCATAATTGCAGTGCTTTTTATGCTATAAAGTTATGGAAAAATTGTGGCAAACCGTTGGTTAAAAGAAAGTCCTTAGTAAGAATCGTGTAATGTACAAATCGGCTTAATCTTCCGCTTCTCCTTTAGCACGTTTCACTATTTCTTTAAGACGCTCTTTACGTAACACTTTTTCTGCTTTTTGCTTATTCACTTTTCTAGCGATAAGCTTGGAGTGCTTTTTCTTGTTCTTTGTGTTTTTTTGTCCTTTTGGTTTAGGCATATTTATATTTTTTAACGCAATTCTCCTTCGCGCCAGCTGGCTCATTCGCTAAAAGCCTCTACTAGAGGCTTTCTTAACGCTCTGCCTTATCCTTTAGGTTTTGGCATATGTAAATGTAAAATATTTTTTGCTTTTAATAAACCCTTTTGCTCCCCACATTTCAATAAACTTTTATTTTATGCAATAAACATCTAAGCATTATAAATAAAGTAAGTACATTGCTACTACAAGAAAACTACATTAATTTGAGTGCAATCACCAAACATCAGCATTTTATACTTCACAAACCTTATGGTTATTTAAGTCAGTTAATAAACAATCAAAATAAGCGGAAGAACAAACGTTTGTTAGGCGAATTATATGATTTCCCTGAAGGAACAATGGCCATTGGCAGATTGGATGAAAACTCGGAAGGCTTACTACTTTTAACTACTAACGGAAAAGTTAGTGAAACCATACGAAGCGCTAAAGTAGAAAAAGAATATTACGCACAAGTGGATGGAATAATTACTAGGGAAGCTATAAAACAATTACAAGAAGGTGTTGAAATTGGAATACATGGTGCAAAATATACCACGAAACCTTGTAAAGTGAAAAGCATATCTACAGTAGATGCTTTTCCTTTAGCAGATAGAAAAGTTCGAGATGCAAGACACGGACCAATGTCTTGGGTTTCTATAACACTAACGGAAGGTAAATTTAGACAAGTACGTAAAATGACCGCCGCAGTTGGCTACCCAACTTTACGTTTGGTAAGAATACGAATTGGAGATGTATTATTAAAAGTAAAAGCTGGAGAAATAGAAGAAGTAAACAACTTTTAAAGCTGCTTTTCTTCCATTTAACTAAAAATAATAATATTTTAAAATTAGCACATAGACCTCTAAATATTAAAGTTTTAAGCCCTATCCCCAATTAAATCACTACCTTTTTTGGTTAAAAATAAAATTTTAACCATCTGCATATCAGCGAATTATATTTTGTTAATTATTTTACAGATTGGGTTTCTTTTATTATTTTTTTGTATCTTGCACGTTATGACAACAGCAGACAAACACGTAAATTTAGATTTTTTAAAAGAAAGCATCTTATACCTAGAAAACAAAGGCTTTGATAACATTCAAGCAGATGTAGAAGGTTATGAAACTCCAAAGTCTTACACCAAAAAAAGTCAAGGTACGGATACTATAATAACGCCAGATATTGTAGCCGAAAAAGCAGGAAGAAAACACTATTTTGAAATTGGTTTAAAAAGTGAAGAACCTACTCTTTTAAAATCTAAATGGCGCTTTTTAGATGTTTTAACGAGAATGAAAGACGATAGATTTAAAGTAATCACACGTCGTGGTCATTACAAGTTTACACAAGATATGCTTGACGATCTTAATCTAGACAAAGAGCCTATTAAATTACCTTAATTTTTAGTAGCTTTTAGTAATTTATTTTGTTCCTCCATTAAATCGGTGAGCTTTGCTAAAAGCTCAATATCTTTGGGAGTAGCCACTGTTGTGTCTTTTTCGTCGTGCGCTTTTGTGCGCAATCGATTCATCGCCTTTACCACTAAAAACACGGTTACTCCAACGATTATAAAATCTAGAGAGACTTCAAAGAAAGTCCCATATTCCATGGCAACCTCATTGGTTGTAATCACGCCTTCACTATTGACTACTGCATCCCGAAGGATATACTTTTTATCTTGAAAGTTTAAACCATCTGTCATTAAAGACAAAGGCGGCATCATCACCTTCTTTACTAGCACATCTATTACTTTATTAAAAGATGCTCCAATAATAATACCGATTGCCATATCCATCATATTGCCTTTTACGGCAAACTCTTTAAACTCTTTTAAAAATTTCATCTGGAATATTTTATAGTTTATTTCTTATAAAACTTAGCATACTTTCTATACGCAAAGAAACCTAATAGGGTTACCATTGCACAAGAAATCCCTATAATTTTGACGCTCATTACTTGATCTCCACTTGCATAAGAGTGTAATCCTGCTAGATAAAAGTTCACGCCGAAGTAGGTCATCATGATACTTGCAAAAGCAATTATAGACATCAGATTAAAACCGAAACGACCACGAAGTCCAGGAACCAAACGCATGTGAATTACAAACGCGTATACCATAATACTAATTAAAGCCCAAGTTTCTTTAGGGTCCCAACCCCAATATCTTCCCCAACTTTCGTTTGCCCACATACCACCAAGAAAGTTCCCAATAGTAAGCATCACTAAACCAACCGTTAAAGCCATTTCATTTATAATGGTCAACTCTTTGATATTGACTAACATTTTTTCTTTATTCTTATCTGTAGTTGCAATCATTAAGATAAGAGAAACGATTCCTAAAATCATTCCTAGAACAAACGGTCCATAACTAGCTACAATAATAGATACATGTATCATTAACCAGTAACTATTTAAAACGGGTTGCAGGTTTGCAATCGCTGGATCTAACCAGTTTTGATGCGCAAAGAACAAAATAATAGAAGCTACAAATGCGGTAGAAGCAATGGTTAAGTCACTTTTTCTTCCAAAGAATAAACCAAATAACATTGCAGACCAAGCTACATATAACATGGTTTCATAGGTATCACTCCAAGGTGCATGACCAGAAATATACCAACGTGCTATTAAACCAACAGTATGAATAATAAATAAAGCTATAATTAGCCACTTACTAATTTTTACAGCAACATCGATACCTTTTCTTTTACTACTTAATATTTGCGTGATTAAAAACACAAACATTAAAAATCCTGCTAACAAGTAATAACGATACAGTTTTTTAAAGATATTATATTTGTTATAGCTAATCTCTGCGCTTATCTTATTGTCGTTAAGCATTACCGTACTTCCGTATTTATGCTGTGTTTTATTAAAGGATTCTAATAATTTCTCAGCTTCCGAGTAATCTCCAGATTGTTTCGCTTTATTTAAAGTAAATAAATATGCTGAAAATCCAGAATTCACAAAGTTTCCGTAAAGTGAATCTGTAATTTTTTCTTTGTAACCTTCTTTTCTATATTCTAAAGGAGAGATCCACTTATTATTATCGTCTTCCGGAATTGGAAATATTTTTAGTGTTAATCCTTCAATCGCATTAGACAAAATAGTTGCGCGTTGATCTGCTAACTTTAATTCCTTTTGGTACCCGTTAGGTGATTTCGTTTTATACGCATCTTCTAAATACGGATTCAACTTATAGCTTAAGTTTTCATCAAAGAAATCTACAATAGTTGCATATTTTTTATCTTTTGGAATACCTAAAATAGTTTTAAGCGAATCTGTTTGCATTGGCTTTAGGTATATAATTGGCACGTTATACCAAAGCAACGGACTCTCGCTTATAGAAAGTAATATTTGATTAGGTGTTAATCCTGCATACGTTTCGCTATGATGTATTTTTCTAACTAACTCGGATGCATATGTATTCATTGGCATCATACGACCACTTAAATCCTGAATAACTAATCGTCCAAATTTATCGGCATGTTCTTTTGGTGTCGCATTAGCGATTAAAATAGAATCAATTTGTGCTCCTGTAGGCGCTTGGTGTTGCTCTTCTTGTGCAAAAGTCTGCATTGCAAAACAAAGAAACACTACGGAAAGTAATTTTGCTTTTTTCGCTTTAATCTTATCTAAATGTCTTCTTAGGTCTCCAAATCTAGATCCTTTAGAAAAGAATATAGCTATCATACCAAAGTACAATAAGAAATATCCTAAATAGGTAATCCAAGTTCCCCAAAAATCATGGTTTACAGAAAGAATGGTTCCTTTTTCATCTGGATCGAAGTTTGATTGAAAAAACTTATAACCGCCATGGTTTAGAATATTATTCATAAAAATTCTATAATCGAAGTCCCCTCCATTTTCATCCAAAACCGTTACTTCACTAGCGTAAGAAGAATAACTTCTTTCTGTTCCAGGATAGCGTTCTGCTATAAAATCGTTTAATTTAATATTAAAAGGAAGCTCTAAAACCTTTGCTCCGTAACGGAATGCAAAGTCTAAACCTCCTATTTTAACCTGTTTAAAAGCATTATTTTTATATGGTCCACCAAGTAATCCAACATTTTTGGTTTCCCCATTTGCAGTTACTTTTAAAACAATACCATCTTCATCACCTTTTAGCATTTGTGATTTTTGCACAATACCAAAATCTCCTTTTACCACAGGTTTAGGAAAAACCATTTGCATACTACCAATTACATAACGAGAACGTAAAATTAATGGTTGCAAGCTGTCTTTTACTAAGGTTCCTGTTGCCATGGTTGCCATAGTCATATATTCTCCTTCAAAAGGCGAATTAATGTTTAGCTGATCTCCTTCTTGCGTAATGTTTATGGCTCCTTTGGTTGGCTTATTTAATGCTATTAAAACACTATGAATACTTTGTACTTCTCCAGATTTTAAAAAGTGATTATGAGGTCCTTCTCCTCCTGCTTCCACTATTTTAAGATATTCTTCTCCAGTTTCATTTGGAATTATATCTTCTTCTGCTCCTCCAACAAATTTCTCTAAAGAAATACTAACTGGTTGGTTATTATAACGAACATCTACTTCAAAACTATTTTCTAAACGAGGCGAAAAATCTACCGCACGTTCTACTGGTAATCGTTGTGGAATACCATCAATTTCATAGTCTCCATCAATATAAGTTGTAATGTATGTTTTTTGGGATAAGAATTTATTTTCAGTAGCTCCTTCACGAATTGGCATCATACCTTCAAAACTAGCATAACGTGTAATAAATGCACCTAATAATATAAAGATGAAAGATAAATGCAATATTAATGTTGCCCATTTTTCTTTTTTATATAATCGGAATCTAAAAATATTTCCAACAAAATTAATAACAAAAAATAGCATAATTCCCTCAAACCACCAGGTGTTATATACTAAATTTCTACTGTATGGCGTTGGCGAGGTATCCATTCCTGCGTCCATAAAAGTACCAACAGCCATTGCGGTTGCAAATAGAATAAAAAGTATAGCAGTTAGTCTAGTTGAAAACAGAATATTGGAGAGTTTTTTTAACATAATAACAAGCTTTTTTTTGCTCGTGCAAATTTACAGATTTTTGTTTGTTTAAAACCAATAATGAAGTTAAAATTGAAGTTAAAACTGTAACATCATTTGAAACATGAAATAGAAGTTAAAGCACTTCCAAAGATGTAAATTCACAAAGTAGTTATTGCGGCGCTAAATCTGTAATAAGAATTTTATCATAACATACGGCATACTATTTAAGCAACAATGCCTACTCCTTCCCTCTCGCAGCAAAAATATTCATATACATAAAAGTGCCCATTTTTCGCGCTCTTCTTTTTGCATTATCTGCAATTTCACCTTCAAACAACTCATCTAGAGTTTGATACCATAAATTTAGCCATATGCCAAAGTGTAAATTATCAATAGTATGATTAAATTTTTTATCCACTTTAACATGTGCCGCTAAAGGATTGCCATGGTATTTTTTTTCTAGTTTTTTGGTCATAAAAAGACTGGTTTCCCAAAAACTAGTTAAATGGTCTAGATGTGCTTCCCAATCTTTAATAGTATCATTAAAAAATGGCCCAAGCTTTTCGTCTACTTTTACTTTTTCATAAAAATTGGAAACTAATAAAAAGATATCTTCTCGAGTATTTATATCGGATTTATTCATGTATTCGAAATTAAGTCTTTATTTTTAAACAAAGGAATTAAATATTCTTAATTAGTAATTGATTATTCTTATTATTTTAGCAAAATGATTAACATAGTATTACTTGGCGCAGGAAATGTAGCAACACATTTATATAAGGCTTTTACAAACGCGGAGAAAGTAACTGTAAAGCAATGGTACAATAGAAATTTAAGAACTATTGAAAAGTATAAAACCAAAGTTGCAATTACAGATAATTTAGAGGATTTAGTAGAAGCAGATATTTATATTTTAGCGGTAAGCGATGATGCCGTTGCCGATTTATCTTCACAACTTCCATTTGAAAACAGATTAGTGGTGCATACTTCTGGTAGTGTAAGCTTGTATGCTATTGACAAAAAAAACAAACGAGGTGTTTTCTATCCGTTGCAAACGTTTAGCAAAGCGGCAAATGTAGATTTTTCGGATGTTCCTTTATGTCTAGAAGCGCTTAAAAACAAAGAAGACCTTCCAATATTAAAAAAATTGGCAAAAGCTATTGGTAGTCAGCCGCATAAAGTAAATAGTGATCAACGTGCTGCTTTGCATTTGGCTGCTGTTTTTGTGAATAATTTCACCAATCAGATTTATAGATTAGCGCATGAAATCACAGAATCTCAAGGTGCAGAGTTTGAAATTCTAAAACCATTAATTAAAGAAACTGCTAGGAAACTAGATGAAGTTTCTCCTTTTCTAGCGCAAACTGGTCCTGCAAAACGCAATGACAAAAAGACGATAAAAAAACATTTAAAAGCGCTAACCGATAAACACCACAAAGAAGTTTACCAACTACTTACTAAATCGATACAAAAAACACATAATCCTGCTGTAAAATCAACAGAAAAATCTATTAAAAATTAAATACGATGGAAGACAAAAGCTATAAAGAATACCTCAATCAAATTACTACATTTATTTTTGATGTAGATGGTGTTTTAACAGATGGAACAGTAACTATTACTACTTCTGGTGAGATGCTAAGACGCATGAATATTAAAGATGGTTACGCTTTAAAAACTGCGGTAGATAAAGGATATCATGTATGCATTATTTCTGGCGGAAGTAATGAAGGTGTTAGAAAACGTCTAGAGAATTTAGGCCTGACAGATATTTACCTTGGCGCGCATAATAAAACGGAGCAACTTAACGATTACCTAGAAAAGCACGATTTAAAATTAGAAAACGCTTTATATATGGGTGACGATATACCAGATTTTCCAGTTATGAAATTGGTTGGATTACCTTGTTGTCCGCAGGATGCTGTTCCAGAGATTAAAAGTATTTCTAAATATATTTCACATAAAAATGGTGGAAAAGGTGCTGTTCGTGATGTTATTGAGCAAGTACTTAAAGTACAAGGAAAATGGAATGGAAGTTTTGATGCCAAGTATGATTAGTGTTTAGTAAAAAAAACATTCGTGTATTAGTGACAACATTATTAATTATTCCTTATTAACTTTTCATTAAATGCTTAGCATTCTAAACCTTATTCGCTGGAAAAACCTTTTACTGATCCTTTTAGTACAGTTACTCATTAAATATGCGCTTTTCGAGCCTTTCGGAGTTACCATTACATTACACGGTTTAGGTATTTCTATATTAATTTTAGCAACGCTTTGTTTGGCTGCAGCCGGAAATATAATCAATGATATTTATGATGTGGAAACCGATTTAGTAAACAAACCGAATCGCGTAATTGTTGGTACATCTATTTCAGAAAAAACAGCATACAATCTATTCTTTGCACTTAATATTATAGGTGTTGGTCTTGGCTTTTACTTATCACATATGGTTGGTAAAAGTCCGTTTTTTACGTTGTTCGTGATTATCTCAGCACTGCTTTATATGTATGCTTCTTATTTAAAACGACTCCCTTTTATTGGTAATATTGTGATTTCTATTTTAGTCGCTTTAAGCCTAATTATTGTTGGTATATTCGATTTACTTCCTGCCATAACAGCTTCTAATAAAGATGCACAATTCACGTTTTTCAAGATTATTTTAGACTACGCTTTTTTCGCTTTTATTATAAACCTCATTCGTGAAATGGTAAAAGACATGGAAGATATTGATGGTGACTATAAAGCACAGATGAATACTTTACCAATTGCCATTGGAAGAGATCGTACAAATAAAATCATTTTTGTTCTTTCGTTAATTCCAATACTTGCCGTTGTTTATTACGTCACTACCTTTTTATATAAACAAGAACTCGCGGTAGCCTATTTTTTATTACTAATTATAGCACCTCTTATTTATAGTAGTATCAAAATATTTTCTGCTAAAGCAAAGAAAGACTACACCCATATAAGTATTATTTTAAAGTTTGTTATGCTTTTCGGAATGCTTTCTATGCTACTTTATCCTTTAATTCTAAAATAATGCTGAAAGAAAAACTAAAAAAATACAACCTAATTCTTGCATCTGCTTCGCCTAGACGACAACAATTTTTTAAAGATTTAGATCTAGACTTCCAAATACAATTAAAACCTGTTATTGAAGAATACCCCGAAAAACTTCGCCATTTTGAAATCACAGATTATTTAGCGCAATTAAAATCCCTTCCTTTTAAAGAAGGTTTACAAGAAAAAGATATTTTAGTAACTAGTGATACCATTGTTTGGCACAACAAAAAAGCATTAGGAAAACCAAGAGATAAAGACGAAGCATTTCAAATATTAAAATCTTTAAGCAATGCAACCCACGAAGTAATTACATCGGTTTGCTTTACGACTAAAACTTCTGAAAAAACAGTAAGTAATGTCACCAAAGTAACTTTTAAAAAGTTGTCTGATGAAGAAATTAATTACTACCTAGATAACTTTAAACCGTACGATAAAGCAGGCGCTTACGGCATTCAAGACTGGATTGGCTACATCGGAATTACAAAAATTGAAGGTTCTCATTATAATGTAATGGGACTACCACTTCATTTGGTTTATCAAACACTTCTTGAAATGGTAAACTAATCACAAGTTGTTTCTTTTAGAACAAAATCTGAATTATCTTTGCCTTTCAATAAGGATTACCACTTTCGTGGAAATAAAATATAAATTTTAATGAAAGATTTTTTTGCTACTTATAACGACCAACTAATAAATTCTTTAATTGTTATAGGCTTATTACTAGTCTTATCGTTTATTTTAAAAATTTCTATTCGTAAAATCGGAAGAAAATCAGAAATAAACAAAGCTAGAATTCAATTAATAAATAGATATACTTCGGTAACCTTATTTTTTATTGGATTACTTATAGAATCTTTTATTTTTGGTGCACAAGTAGAAGATCTCGCTTTAGTATTCTCTTCTGTTTTTGCTGTAATAGGAATCGCCCTTTTTGCAATTTGGTCTATATTAAGTAATATTACTTCTGGAGTAATTATGTTTTTCTCTTTTCCGTATAAAGTTGGAGATAAAATTCAAATTCACGATAAAGATTTCCCAATAGAAGCTATTATAGAAGACATTAGAGCTTTTCAATTACATCTAAGACAAGATAATGGTGATTTAGTAACCTATCCCAATAACCTCATCTTACAAAAAGCGGTAACACTAATTCAAAAAGATGCTATTGAAGATTTTGAACATGGCTCTGACCTAATCTAAATATTAAGTTAAATAAAGACTAAAACCATTCTACACGCTAGTATCTTTTTTATATTTGGTTACTAAACTAACTAAAATGATGCGCAAGCTACTACTCTATTTTTTTATTTCTCTATTTACCGTTACAAGCTCACAAGCACAACAACCTAAAAAACCAAACGCTTCCCAGATTTTCGAATCTATAAAAAAACTTAATTTTTTAGGATCTGTTTTATACGTTGCTGCACATCCAGATGACGAAAATACACGTTTAATCTCGTACATGGCAAATCATGTAAAAGCACGCACTGCTTACTTATCGCTGACTCGAGGTGATGGCGGACAAAACTTAATTGGTCCAGAAATTAGAGAACTTCTTGGTGTAATAAGAACCCAAGAATTACTTACGGCACGAAATATAGATGGAGGCGAACAACGGTTTACAAGAGCTAACGATTTTGGGTATTCCAAACATCCAGACGAAACATTGGCTATTTGGAACAAAGAAGAAGTTTTAAGTGATGTTGTTTTGGCTATTAGACAATTTAAACCAGACATTATTATTAATCGATTTGACCACAGAAGTCCAGGGTCTACACATGGTCATCATACCAGTTCTGCAATGTTGAGCTTGGAGGCATTCGATATTACAAACGACAAATCAAAGTACCCAAGCCAACTAAATAACACTAGCGTTTGGCAGGCACAACGTGTATTTTTTAATACCTCTTGGTGGTTTTATGGAAGTCAAGAAAAATTTGATAAAGCCGATAAAAGCAAACTTTTAAACTTTGATATTGGTGCATATTATGCGTCTAGCGGATTGAGTAATACTGAAATTGCTTCCTTAAGTAGAAGTCAGCATAAATCACAAGGATTTGGTAACACAGGAACTCGTGGTAGCCAAATGGAATATATCGAATTGATTAAAGGGGAAATGCCTTCGGATAAATCCAATATTTTTGAAGGAATTGATACCACATGGAATCGTATTACTGGCGGAAATGCTATAGGAAACATTTTATACCAAGTAGAAAAAGATTTCGATTTTACAAACCCTTCCGCTTCCATTCCAGAATTACTAAAAGCATATACATTAATTGAAAAATTAGAGGATAATCATTGGAAACGAATTAAATCCGAAGAAATTAAAAACCTCATCTACAATTGTGCAGGATTATACTTAGAAGCAGTAGCTGAAAACAATCACGCAACAGCAAATGAAACGGTAAATTTAAACTTGGAGCTTATTAATAGAGCTTCTGAAAACGTACAATTAAAAGGGATACAAATTAATGAGGACGCTGTTGTTTCCGAAGAAAAAATATTAGCAAAAAACGAAAATTTAGCACTTAAAAAATCCTTTACAGTAAAAGCAAATCAAGAAGTAACCACGCCATATTGGTTAACAAAAAAAGGAACGCTTGGCATGTATCAAGTGGATGATAAAAGCCTCATTGGAAAGCCCGAAACACCACGTTATTTTAATGTGACTTTTAATTTAAATATTAATAATGTTCCTATTAGTTTCACAAAGCCAATAATCTACAAAACCAACGATCCTGTAAAAGGCGAAGTGTATAAGCCTTTTGAAATCACTCCCGAAGCTTCCGCTAAAATCACAGAAAAAGTAATCATTTTTGAAAATGATTCACAAAAAGAAATCCCGGTAGTTGTTCGCGCAGGAAGAGATAATTTAGAAGGATTTGTAGAAATTGCACATCCTAAAGATTGGAGCGTTTTTCCGGAGAAACAAAAATTCTCAATAACGTATAAAGGACAAGAGCAGACTTTAATTTTTACTATTATTCCTCCAAAAAATCAAAGTGAAGGATTAATAACGCCGATGGTTCACGTTGGTGAAAAGACATACACCAAAGAGCTTATTGAAATGGACTATGACCACATTCCGTTTCAAACGGTTCTATTACCAAGTGAAAGTAAAATCGTTCGTTTAGACATTCAAAAAAGAGGTGAAAACATTGCATATATTGAAGGTGCTGGAGATGTGGTTCCAGAAAGTTTACAACAAATTGGTTATAACGTTATTACTATAAAACCAGACGATATAAACGCAGAAACTTTAAGCAAATTTGATGCTGTTGTTGTGGGTATTAGAGCATACAATACGGTAGAAACCTTAAAATTTAAACAACAAGCTTTATTTGATTTTGTAGCTAATGGTGGAAACATGATTGTGCAATACAACACGAACCATAGATTAAAAACCGAAGCACTTGCTCCGTATTCTTTAGAACTTTCTAGAGATCGTGTAACCGACGAAAATGCGAAAGTAACTTTGTTAAAACCCGATCATGAGTTACTTAATTTTCCGAATAAAATAACAGAACAAGATTTTGAAGGTTGGACACAAGAACGTGGTTTATATTTCCCAGACAAATGGTCTAAGGAGTTCACCCCTATTTTATCGATGCATGATAAAGGAGAATCTGCAAAAAAAGGAAGTTTACTAGTTGCCAAGCACGGAAAAGGATATTATATATACACCGGATTGAGTTTCTTTAGAGAATTTCCTGCTGGCGTTTCTGGAGCGTATCGCTTATTTGCAAATATGTTGAGTATTGGTAAAGAGAATATGAATACCGAAAACGCAATAAAGCACTAAATTTCCATATGAGCTTGTCGTAAACTTTGAACAAGTGCGACCTAGAATAACTTCGTTTCAAATCATCTTTAAAACTAACTGTAATGAACCAACCAAAATACAAATGGAGTAACATGTACACACTAGTACTTGTAGCCAACGCAATCTATATCCTTGTTTTTTACTTTATAACCAAAGCACTATAAATTATGCAAACATTAGATTGGATTGTACTTATTAGTACTTTATTACTTATTGTTGGTTATGGAACATGGCAAACGCGTGGCAGTAAAAACGTTCAAGATTTTTTAAAAGGTGGAAATTCCTCTAAATGGTGGACCATTGGTTTATCGGTAATGGCAACGCAAGCAAGTGCTATTACTTTTCTTTCTACTCCCGGACAAGCATTTAATGACGGAATGGGTTTTGTGCAATTCTATTTTGGATTACCAATAGCCATGGTTGTGATTTGCATGGTTTTTATTCCGTTGTATCACAAACTCAAAGTCTATACTGCTTATGAATTTTTAGAAACTAGATTCGATTTAAAAACAAGAACGCTAACGGCAATTTTATTTTTAATACAACGAGGTTTGGCAGCAGGAATCACCATTTTTGCACCGGCAATTATATTATCTGCGGTACTTGGTTGGAATTTATTATTACTAAACATCATTATTGGAGTTCTAGTAATTATTTATACTGTTTCTGGTGGTACACGTGCTGTAAACGTAACACAAAAACATCAAATGGTTGTGATTTTCACAGGAATGGTGATCGCTTTTGTTTTAATCATTAATAAACTACCTGCAGATATTACTTTTTCTAAAGCTTTAGATATTGCTGGAGCTAGCGGAAAAATGGAGGTTTTAGACTTCTCTTTCAATTTAAATAATCGCTATACATTTTGGTCTGGAATTATTGGTGGAACCTTTTTAATGCTTTCCTATTTTGGTACCGACCAAAGTCAGGTGCAACGTTATCTTTCTGGTAAATCGCTAAGAGAAATGCAATTAGGATTGATTTTTAACGGTCTATTAAAAGTACCTATGCAATTCTTTATTTTACTAGTTGGTGTGATGGTATTTGTGTTTTATCAATTCAATCCTGCGCCAATGAATTTTAATCCGACAGCAACGGAGGTCGTTTTAAATTCGGAATATGCAGAAGCATACAAAGGACTTCAGCTAGAACAAGAAAAAATATTTAACGACAAGCAAATCTTAATAAATAAATATACTGCGGAAGAAAGTGAACAGTTAAAAAACTACATCCATCTTGCAAATCAAGCAAGTGATGATATTAGAAACGAAGCAAAACTTTTAATTGATAAAGCTGGTGAAGCACAACAAGTAAAAGTGGAAAGCAACGATAAAGATTATGTGTTTATTCACTTTATTTTAAACAACTTACCAAGAGGATTGATTGGTTTATTATTGGCGGTTATTTTAAGTGCTGCAATGTCTAGTACTTCTAGTGAATTGAATGCTTTAGCAAGTACTACTACTATCGATTTGTACAAGCGTAATACGAGTGAGAAGACAGACGAAGAAATGGTTAAAACCTCCAGATTATTTACATTAGCTTGGGGAATTATAGCCATTGGCGTGGCTTGCGTAGCCAATCTTGCCGAAAATTTAATTCAATTAGTGAATATCATAGGTTCTATTTTCTATGGCAATGTTTTGGGGATTTTCCTTCTGGCATTTTTCTTTAAAACGGTAAAAGCAAATGCTGTTTTTGTGGCTGCATTAATTACACAAGTACTTGTAATTAGCTTATTTCTTTTAAATGAATACGAATTTATAAACCTTCCGTTTTTATGGTTAAACTTTGTCGGTTGTATGCTAGTGATGGCTATCGCTTTGCTTATTTCGTTTAAAGATTTAAGAAATAATAGCAGATTAGCTTTATCTCTAATTGCCGTTGCTTTATGCAGTTTTGGCTATGTTGTAATGCTTTAATAGAAGTTTTAGAGGAAACTAATTATTCATTTATAGATATCCCTTGTGTAGTAAAAGATAAACCTTGTTGCCCATAGGTTGTAATCATTACGGCTTCAAAAAAAGGAGCCTGAGCGTTTTTTGGTGTTAACCAATCAAAAACAAAATTGGCTCCAGTCCCGCCAGATTTATCTTTTTCCGCTATAACAATCTCTATAGTTTGCATGGGTTTTATAAAAATTGGTTTTTCAAAATACGTTTTTGTTAAGTCCCCTTTAGTATCAAAATAATTGGCGTTTTTCACAAAAATAGTATCCCTTTTATTAATATTTCTAATACTTACTGTTGCTGTTAAATCATGTGTTTTATGTTCTGTAGTACTATATACTTGCGAGTAAACAGATAAATAGGTAGATCCTGCTTTTAGGGAATCGTTTAATTTTTTTTCCCATTTTATAGATTGCCAATTCGTAGATGGTAAAGCATCATATTTTGCTTTCTCATCACATCCAAATACCGATAAAACAACCAAAGTTACTAGTAATACATTTTTCATATTTAATAATTTTTAAACCATTTGACCTATATCTATATCTCCTGTAAATCTATGGTAAGTATATGTAATCGCAATCTTCTTTACATCCTAATAATTTAAGAGAAATAATAAAGCATCACAAATTTAACTTACTATTTTAATAAATATAGTTTTATAATAGAAAAAATGATTTCTTAACAAAATGTTAATTTAAGGCACAATATTTGTTAGGCTTCGACTACTAAAACCTAAACTATGAGACAACTACTACTTTTTTTTACTGGTTTATTAATTACTACTTTTTCCTTTTCTCAAAATAACACACCTAAAGAACCGCTTTACGATGTTATTAATAATGGTTATTTTAACACCTATAACCTAGAGAGTTTTTATTTACACACCAACAAAAGCATATATTTCTCTCAAGAGGAAATATTTTTTAAAGCCTATGTGGTACATGAAGAAGACAACAAACCATCTCTAGAAACCTCTAATCTTCATATTAACTTATACGACTCTGATAATAAACTGGTTTTAAGCGAATTGTTTTATACCGATAACGGCACATCTTATGGATCTATTCCAATTCCGACAGACATAAAAACAGGAAATTACACCATTCAACTAAACACGCAATGGAATACAAACTTTAAGGAAGGCGCTCTTTTTCCTATTCAAATTTATAATATAGAGGATACCACAACTTCTATAGAAACAATAGAAAACAATGAAATAGTTACCACTAAAAACAATCTAAAAGAAGTATTACTTATTGAAAATAAGATAGGGTACGTACTACAAAAAACCGAACCTAAAAACAAGGATATGGTTACGTTTCAGCTAAAAACCAACAGCACTACTGTCGTAGCAGAAAAAGACAAATTTATCTATGCTGTTTTGCATAAAAAAGGATCTGCAAAATCTGTAGCACCAATAAAACTAATACAAGGGATTAATACGTACACCCTAAATTTTAATACCTCCGATTTATTTAAAGGCACAAATACGATTACTGTTTTTAATAAACAAAATAAAATTTTAGCACAAAGAAATTATTACAATAAACCACAAAAGGAAATAGATATTACCTCTAGTGTATTAACGGAAACCAGCGACTCTATACGTTTAAATATTAAACTATTAAACATCCTGAAAGAAACTAATATTAGTATTTCTGTTTTACATGAACAAACGAAAGCGGTAGATAGTAATGCTACCATTACTAAAACATTACTAGCAAATACGGATGATGTTTTAGCAACAAGCAGCTCTTACGATGCTTTTCCGTATAGAAACAGAACAAATACAATACCAATTCTAGCGAATGAAAATGGTTTACAAATTACTGGAACCGTTAATACTAAAATAAAGAACACCAAAGACTATAGCGTTATGCTGACCTCTCATGCAAACAATTTATTAGTAACGAGTCCTATTAGTTCTGATAAAAAATTTGAATTCCATAATTTACTACTAAAACATCCTTCCGATTACAAGCTTTCTTTAGTAAACAAGAAAGGAGAAATCGCAAAAGGAGAATTCTATATTTATAAAGATTTTATTGGCTACAAAGCAGATCGTATTTTAAAAAATAATACGGTCAAAAAAATCACCGTTAAAAATACTACGGAAGAAAAAGTCAAAGAAGATAAAAACGATATAGTTAATTACTTCCCTGTAAATAAAGAAATAGAAGAATTGGAAGAGGTTTTTCTAAAGGATGTGATATCTATAGAAACAAAAAGAATTAAAGAAATAAAGAAAGAGAATCCGTATTTAGGAATTAGCTCTGGTTTTTCTGACAACTACTTGATTGATTTAGATAAAGACAGTAATGCAAGTCTTACGGATTATTTAATGAAAATTCCAGGAATACGAGTAGTTTATGATTTTGGGGTTATTAGAATATATAAAGACAGGAAAACTACTTTAAATAAGGGTGCTAACGCATCCCTTATGTCTGTATTTGTAGACGGCATGTCTTTTAGTCAAGAAGATGGATTAGATATTGCACACCTAAATGTAACCGATTTTGAATTAATAACGATAAATATTTCTGGAGCTGGTTATGGTATGCAAGGCTCCAATGGCGTTATCAACCTAATAACCAGAGGTAATTTGAATTATAACAAAAACCGAACTGCTTTCGCAAAAGACTACGAAACAGAGATAGGCTTTAACATAGAAAAAAGCACGCTAGAAGATAGTAAATTATACTTTCCAAATTTGCAATCCAACTATTATTTTAAAGCTATAGACTGGATCCCGAACTACACTTTAAAACCGAATAGTTCTAATATTTTGAAAATAAAAAAATCTAAATACGAAAAGATAAAACTAATCATCAATGGGTTTAATGCTGATGGTGATTTAATCTATAAAGTAATAGAATTATAAACACATAGAATGGTGAAAAATTATTTATCAATACTAATTATTTTTATATAGATGAAATAAATATCTTTAGCGCTAAACGTATAAAAACATGAAATATTCTACTGCTTTACTATTGGTATTATTCTTTATTTTTAATATCAGTTTAGCGCAAAACGATAGTGCCTTTGCACCCAATTCACTTGTTTCTCAAAACAGCACAAGCAAAGACCCGATCTCTAATATTATTAATAATGGTTATTTTAACACCTATAATTTAGAGAGTTTTTATTTACACACCAACAAAAGCATTTATTTCTCTCAAGAGGAAATATTTTTCAAAGCCTATGTGGTTCACGAAGAAAACAACAAACCATCTCTAGAAACTTCTAATCTTCATATTAACTTATACGACTCTGACAATAAACTAGTTTTAAGCGAATTGTTTTATACCGATAACGGAACTTCTTATGGATCTATTCCAATTCCGAAAGACCTAAAAACAGGGAATTACACCATTCAATTAAACACGCAATGGAATAAAAACTTTAAGGAAGGTGCTCTTTTTCCTATTCAAATTTACAATATAGAGGATACTACAACTTCTATAGAAACAATAGAAGACAATGAAATAGCTAACCTGAAAAACAATACAAAAGAAGCATTCGTTGCAGAAAATAAAATAGGATACATATTACAAAAAAAAGAGCCTAGAAATAAAGAGATTGTTACGTTTCAACTAAAAACCAATAGTAATACTGTAGCAGCGGAAAAAGAAAAATTCGTCTATGCCGTCTTACACAAAAAAGGATCCGCAAAATCTGTTGCTCCAATAAAGTTAATACAAGGAATTAATACCTACACGCTAAATTTTAATACCATTGATTTATTTAAAGGCACAAATACGATTACTGTTTTTAACCAACAAAATAACATTTTAGCACAGTGTAATTATTACCATAAACCGGAAAAGGAAATAGATATCACTTCTAGTATATTAAAAGAAACCAGCGATTCCATAAGCTTAGATCTTAAATTATTAAACATCCTGAAAGAAACTAATATTAGTATTTCGGTTTTACATGAACAAACAAAAGCTATAGATAAAGAGGCTACCATTACTAAAACACTATTGGCTAATACGGATGATGTTTTAGCAACAAGTAGTTCTTACGATGCTTTTCCATATAAAAACAGAACAAACATAACTCCTATTCTTGAAAATGAAAATGGTTTACAAATTACTGGAACCGTTAATACTAAAATACAGAATACCAAGAATTATAGCGTTATGCTCACCTCCCACGCAAACAATTTATTAATTACTAGCCCTATTAGTTCCGATAAAAAATTTGAATTCAAAAATTTACTAATAAAATACCCTTCCGATTACAAGCTTTCTTTAGTAAACAAGAAAGGAGAAATCGCAAAAGGGGAATTCTATATTTATAAAGATTTTGTTGCGTATAAAGCAGATAGTATTTTAAAAAATAATACCGTCAAAAAAATCACCGTTAAAAATACTACGGAAGAAAAAGCAAAAGAAGAGAATAACAATAGTGAAATAGTGAATCTCTTTCCGGTAAACAAAGAAATAGAAGAACTGGAAGAAGTCTTTTTAAAAGATATAGTTAACAAAGAACAACAACGATTAAAAGAAATTAAAAAAGAAAATCCGTATTTAGGAATTAGCGCAGGGTTTTCTCAAGATCATTTAATTGATTTGGAGAAAGATGGCGTAAAAAGTCTGATAGAATATCTTGAAGCTCTGCCAGGAATTCGCATACAAAAATTAGATAACGGGACCTACACAATACTCAAAACAAGACCTACAAGTATCACGTCCACAGCGCTCATGTTATTTTTTATTGATGGTGCTCCGATGAGTCAAACCGATGGTTTAGATATCGCTGAATATAGCGTTACCGATTTTGAACTAATTACCGTTAATATGTCTGGAGCTGGTTATGGTCTGCAAGGATCTGGAGGTGCTATAAACTTAATAACTAGAAAAGGTTTTAGTCGCAAAAGAAACAAAACGATTTTTGCTAAAGACTATGAAACACAAGTCGGTTTTAACATGAAAAAGAGTACGTTTGCGGATAGCAAACTGTACTTTCAAGATTTACAATCCACCTATTATTTTAAAGCTATAGATTGGGTTCCTAATTTTACTGTAAAACCTAATCGTTCTAATATTTTAAAAATCAAAAAATCTAAATACGAAAAGATAAAACTAATCATCAATGGGTTTAATGCTGATGGTGATTTAATCTATAAAGTAATAGAATTATAAACACATAGAATTAGTAAAGAGGAATTAATCGCCACTAGTTTTAGGAATACTTATTTTAGGAATACTTAATAAAAAATTTACTACTTTTAACACTAAACTCCTACAAATATGCAATACGCGAACAAATTACTTTTAGTACTATTTTTTGTTTTTAATATCAGTTTAGCACAAAATGATAAAAGCGCTGCAACAAATACATTTGTTAAAGAAAATAACTTTTTACACAAAGAGTATTTAGAAAAATTTTCGCTGCATACTAATAAGTCTGTATATTTTTCAGGAGAAGACATTTGGTTTAAAACCTATGTAGCTTATGATATCACGGAAACACCAAGTTATAGAACCACAAATTTGCACATAAACATCTATGATGCAGATAAAAATCTAATAGCGCATCAATTAGTTTTAGTAGAAAACGGAAAGGTATCAGGAAGCATTAAACTTCCAGAAGATTTAAAAACAAACACCTATTATATACAGCTAGACACCAACTGGAATCGTGGTTTTAATAATGCGTATATAAAACCAATTCAAGTAAATAATTTGCAAGATGGTTTTATAGACTCGCAAGAAAACGAAGTATCCAAAAACGAAGCTATTCACTTTCAGTTTTACCCAGAAAGTAATGTACTATTAGACAACACCGAAAACACGATATATTTTACCGTTTCCCAAAATAATACACCTATTGCATTACGTGCCAACGTAACGGATGCTAATGGAGAAGTTATTTCTGAAATCACTAGTGATAAAAACGGACTAGGAAACTTTGTTTTAAAAGCTTATTCTGAAAACAACTACTATGTTGTTGTAAATAATCTAAAATTCGAAATACCTAAAGCACAAGAAACTGGTTTTATCATTCATAAAACAGAAAATGTAGAAACCAATGATGTAGTAGGCTTAAGTATAGCAACAAATAAAGCCACCATAGAGCAGCAAAAAGGAGAAACTATTTTTGCTGTAATTCACAGAAAAGGATATGTATTATCTGCCATTCCGGTAACGATAAGCGAAGCATATTATAGCTATAATTTAAAGCTTTTAAAAAACGATCTTTTTAATGGCGTAAATACAATTACGCTATTTAATAGTAGGAATCAACCAATTGCAGAACGT